>VXSG01000056.1 GCA_009838075.1 Boseongicola sp. SB0665_bin_10
ATGCCCGGCGTCAAGGAAAATCCGACAAAATCTAGCGTGGGAAGGCCCTGCGAAATATTGGGGGATCGTTGACTGAAACTTCGGAACGCGGCATGTTCGGGACAGCCAGAAGGGCGGGGTTCCTGCCGATCTTCGCAAGGGCATCGGGCCAATGGCCCCGTGGAAGACCGCCGCGTGGGCGGGAAGACATGACGAGGCGTCCGGGATTGACGCGTCTGCACGGCGAGAAGCGTTGGGGTTGCCCACTTCACCGACCCGTGAAATCAGCCGGGGCCGGAACGAACACGTTTCAGCCAACGGTATAGATTCCCAAATCTTGCCCGCTCCCTGTTCTAGATCGGGGTGCGGGCGGCTGTTCCTGCCGCAGCGGCCCACGCGACGCGGCGCCAGAAGGGGAGCAGGCGTCGGGAGAGGTCGAGGCGCCTGGCCAGATGTTGGCGCAGAAGCATCCGGAACCAACCGCGTGATTCTGGGCACGGGCTGGACGGCGCTGAAGGGGACAATTGGCGACAAGCCGGCGAACGTGATCGTCGTTCCCGCCATGCACATTTCTCGTAAATGCCACGAGTGCGGGGCGGTCAAAGCCGCGAGCCGCAGGACTCGGGACGGCTTCGCTCGCATGGCCTCGTGCGCTTCGAGAATCGGAAATGAACCAAGAGGTGGCTGTGGGCAAGTTGGACGCGGATTCCTGTGGGAAAACCGTCTCTTGCCTCTCGACGCCTGCGGCCATGCAGTCCATGCAGATTTCAATGCGGCGAGGAACATTTGGGACAGGACCTTCCGGCGCATCGCTCCGATCAACGAGGCGTCAGGGACTGGCGCGCCTGCACGGCGAGCGGCGCTTGCGCTGGCAACCTCTACTGACCCGTGAAATCATTGCTTGCGACAGCCTGACGGTCCGTCAAGTTGGGCATATAGGTCCCGTAGCCAAGGGTTGGGGTGATCCTCGACGGGCGAGCGACCTCCATGTGTCTCGCAAGGTGTCCCGTTGACCAGGGTCGCTGCCAAGTCCATTTGACAGGGCGGTCAGGGCGAGAATGACGGTTCGGGGGCGGAAACCCCGCGACCCTGTCCTCGTTGCCGGCGCGTTCAGGTCAGCCCGCCTTCCGCGTCAATTTCGCCTCTCGCAAGTGCCACGACGCCGGTACGTGCCAGTTCCTCGAGGCCCAAAGGCCGCATGAGATCCGCGAATGCGTCGATCTTGCGGGACGTGCCGGTCACCTCGAACACGAAACTGTCGAGCGTTGAATCCACGACCTGTGCGCGGAAGATGTCCGCGAGCCGCAGGGCCTCGACGCGGACATCGCCCCTTCCTACAACGCGGAAGAGGGCAAGCTCCCGTTCGACCGCCACGCCCTCGGTTGTCAGGTCGTGCACGTCGTGAACCGGCACCACCCTGCCGAGCTGCGCCTTGATCTGCTCGATGACCGATGGCGTGCCGGTCGTCACGACGGTGATCCGGCTGCGGTGTCCGGTGTGGTCGATTTCCGCCACTGTCAGGCTTTCGATGTTGTAGCCACGTCCCGAAAAGAGACCGATGACGCGCGCAAGGACACCTGCCTCGTTGTCAACGATCAGGGCTAGCGTGTGCCGTTCCATTCCCTGCTCATGGTAGTCACGGAGATCGTATGCGGAATGGCTCGACGAACCTTTCTTGATGTTCAATTGTGACATGTCGCTTCTTCTGTCCCGATGGAGTTCCGGTGTTCTTGCAGGCGCACGCGATGCCGCCCGTGCACAGGCCGCATATGCATGCCCTAGACCAGCACGGCGCCGCCTTCCTTGATCGCGTTGCCCGTGTCCGCATTCTCGCCGAGCAGCATCTTGTTGTGCGGCTCGCCGGACGGGATCATCGGAAAGCAGTTTTCGTGCTTCTCGACCACGCAATCCACGACGACAGGTCCGTCATGGGCCAGCATTTCCTTGATCCCGTCGTCCAGATCCGCCGCATCGTCGATCATTATGCCCTTCGCCCCGAAGGCATCGGCGAGCTTGACGAAATCCGGCAGGGCTTCCGACCAGGAGTGCGAATAGCGCTCGCCGTGCAGCAATTCCTGCCACTGGCGGACCATGCCGAGCCGCTCATTGTTCAGGATGAACTGCTTCACGGGCAGGCGATACTGCACCGCCGTGCCCATTTCCTGCATGTTCATGAGCCAGGACGCCTCTCCGGCCACGTTGATGACCAGGGCGTCGGGATGTGCCATCTGAACGCCGATGGAGGAGGGAAAGCCGTAGCCCATGGTTCCGAGCCCGCCGCTGGTCATCCATCGCTTGGGGTCGTTCATGCCCATGTACTGGGCAGCCCACATCTGGTGCTGGCCGACTTCCGTGCAGATGTAGCGATCGGGATGGTCCTTGGTCAGGGCCTCCAGTCGCTGAATTGCATGTTGCGGCCGGATGGTGCTGCCCGTCTGCTCGAACTTGAGGCAATCGACCTTGCGCCATTCGTTGATCCGCTCCCACCACTCCTTTATCGCCGGGGCGTCTGTCGTCGCGCCTCGCGAGTTCCAGACTTTCAGCAGGTCTTCCAGCACATGCCCGACGTCGCCGATGATCGGCAATTCGACATGGATGACCTTGTTGATCGAGGAAGGGTCGATGTCGATATGGGCCTTCACGGAGTCCGGGCTGAAGTCCTGGACCCGACCGGTGATCCGGTCGTCGAAACGTGCGCCGACGTTTATCATGAGGTCGCAGTCGTGCATGGCGAGGTTCGCCTCGTAGAGCCCGTGCATGCCAAGCATTCCAAGCCAGTTCTGTCCGTTGGCCGGATAGGCGCCCAGCCCCATGAGCGTGGACGTAACGGGAAAGCCCGTCTTGTCCACCAGCCGCCGCAGAAGTTCGCATGCCCGGTCGCCGGAATTGATGACGCCGCCACCGGTATAGAAGATCGGACGCCTTGCGGTCTCGATCGCTTCCGCCAACGACGTGATGACCTCGATGTCTCCCTTGACTTTCGGCGCATAGTGGCCCGTCTGGGCAGCCTCGGGTCCGACATATGTCCCCGAGGCGAACTGGACGTCCTTCGGGATGTCGACGAGCACCGGACCGGGCCTGCCGTTCATGGCGACATGAAAGGCCTCGTGGATCGTGCTTGCGAGCCTGTCCGTTTCCTTCACCAGCCAATTGTGCTTCGTGCAAGGTCGCGTGATTCCGACAGTATCCGCCTCCTGGAAGGCGTCGTTGCCAATCATGAATGTCGGAACCTGTCCGGAAAGCAGGACGATCGGGACCGAGTCCATGAGTGCGTCGGTCAGGCCCGTGACGGCGTTCGTCGCGCCTGGCCCGGACGTGACCAGGACCACGCCGGGGCGCCCCGTGGAGCGGGCATAGCCTTCGGCGGCGTGGACCGCGCCCTGTTCGTGGCGCACGAGGACGTGCCGGATCCGGTTCTGCTGAAAAACCTCGTCATAGATTGGGAGCACGGCTCCGCCCGGATAGCCGAATACGACGTCGACTCCCTGGTCCTGCAACGCTCTCACGACCATGCTCGCGCCGGTCATCTGCTCTTGTTCCATTGCGCTTGTCCTCTGTGTACCACGCACAAAAAAAGCCCCCGAGTTTCGGGGGCGCATGGGTGTCCGTTCAGGGATTCCGTTACCGGTCCATGCGCCATGTCCCCACAAGTACTACGGCCATTGTTCCCATCGTCGGACTCCAATTCAAGGCCAAGACACTAGCAGCGTCGAAATTGGCGTCAACCGGTAAATTTGCATTTCTTGCGTTTCGCCTGCCGCATGCGAAACATCCTTCGCGATCTGTCGTGCCGCCTTACCAATTGCTGGCGTGGCCGCCACGACCGTTCCGGGGGCGTGCAGCCTTCCGGTTGCTTGGCTGCTGTGCCGCGGGCCTTGGCCCGCGCGGCGCTTCAGGACGAACCGGCCGGGTGTCTGGAAGGCTGATGCGCGCCACCTGTTCCGCAACCGGCGGGGAAGCCGTACGATCCTGGTTCGGCGAGTGCTGCTTCGGGTCGCCAAGATCTTTCCACTCGCCGTCGGAGTATATCTCGACGGCCGCAAAGTTTGCCTTGTATGTCATCTTCGCCGAACCGGGCACCCAGTAGCCGAGATAGACATAGGGAATTCCGGCATCCCGTGCGATCCGTATGTGGTCCAGAATCACGTAGGTTCCGAGGCTGCGGCCTGCCATTTCCGGATCATAGAAGCTGTAGACCATGCTCAACCCGTCATCGAGCACGTCGGTCAGGCATACGGCGCGGAGCGTGATGTTGTCCCCCTTTCTGGATGTGTACTCCACCACCCGCGAGCGAACCGGCGTTTCCTCGATCATCGCCGCGAACTCGAAGATGTCCATGTCGGCCATGCCGCCGTCCGCGTGCCGGCTGTCAAGATAGGCGCGAAACAGGGCGTACTGCTCCTCCGTCGCCCAAGGCGACATTGCTTCACGGACGAGCGAAGAATTTCTCCGGAACGTCCGGCTCTGGCTTCGAGACGGAGCGAAGTCCTTCACCCGGATGCGGGCGGAGAGGCATGCCGAGCACTCGGCGCAGGAAGGTCGATAAAGCACGTTCTGGGATCGGCGGAACCCCTGCTTCGAAAGGGAATTGTTCAGTTGTTCCGCATAGTTGCCCTGAAGTGACGTGAACAGCTTTCGCTCCATCCGGCCATCGAGGTAAGGGCAGGTCTGGGGCGCAGTCACGTAGAACTGCGGCGCGATGGGAAGAGTATGCCGCATGGCCTTCCGCTTGTCTTGCTCGACACGAGACTAGCAAGCGGAAGCCGCGCCGCCAATCCAAAACAGGTCAGGCCGTTCCGGACCTGCGACGATTGACGGCAACCGTGCGGAGAACCACGTCGGTCAGGCCTTGCCTTCTTGCCGTGAGAAGCATCATTCCGATGGAGATCATCTGCAGCGGAAAGGTCAGCACCGAGGCGAAGTAGCCTGCAGTGTGCAGCAGCGCGGTTGTTCCATCGAGCCTCGAGCCGTCCAGCCCCCGGATCTCGATTCCCACGAGGATCATTCCCGGCGTCGCCGAGGATGACGCGAGCGTCGCCCAGCGGTAGAGAAAGCTGATGCATGCATAGACGGCCGGCAGGAAAAGCAGCGCTGTCAACAGTGTGAAAGCCACAATCGCGGCGGTGGCCAGCGAGATCAGGAAGACATCCAGGCACCAGGCGAGAAACCGCTTCAAGGGCACGTTTCGATAGAGGCCGTTGTCGTGCTCAGCGCCTGACTGGTCGATCGGGTGCTCCAGGGACGTCATGTCGGAATTCCTCCGTCTTGGAATCGCTGGCGGCCCGTTCCGCATCGGAAGGGCCGCCGCTCCTGGGATTCGGATGCCGGGCTCACGCCCTGACAGTGTCGGGGTCGATGTCGGCGTCACGAGCCTTTCTGGCGCGATCGGCCATGAACTGGTCGAACTCCGCCTTGTCCTTCGCGTCACGCAGACGCTGCAGGAAGGTCTCGAACGAATCCTGTTCCTCTTCCAGGCGTCGCAGCGTGTCTGCCTTGTATGCGTCGAAGGCGGCGTTGCCGCTGGACTTCATGGCGGCACGAATGTTGCCGTATTTCTTGCGCTTTTTGTCGAACATGCCCTTGCTCCAGATCATGTAGGCCAAGAGTGCCAGGCCGATTGGCCAGAAGAAGATGAAGCCGAGGATCATCGCCGCGATCCAGGCTCCCTTGCCACGCTCGTCCATCCACCGCTCGAAACGGCTGAACCAGCTTGCGAAGCCGGAAGTGGTGGCATTGAGTGTCGCGTTTGTCATCCCTTGTGCTCCTTGGGTTTGCAGATGTGAATGTCTTTCACATCTTCGATATCGTGCGTGCGCCGCGAAGTTCAAGGCAGAATGTGACCTATTTTAACATTATTTGCGTAACTTGCTGAAAAGACGGAGAACAAATTTGTTCAAGGAGCATGTCGCGGCACGAATCTCGCGGTTGGCTGCCAGTCGCCAACGTGAGGCCACAAGGATCGATCTCGGCGTTCCGAATGCGGCGTTCACGGTCGGCTAGCTCTGCGCTCCAGCGCGACAGGAAAGTCTTGACCGGCGGTTCGGAACATTCCAGCACGCTTCGGCATGGGCCTCTGCGTCGAGACGGCAGCCTAAGGTCTGCGCGATTCGTTCCCGGATTCGGGCAGAGCGGTGCCCACCGTGCGCCTGCGATCCCGAATGCACCAAACATGTGTCATCTGACTCAAGGATCCTCTGGCGCGGCCGGGGACTGCCCTCTCCTGCGCAGACTCGGCAAGGGCTTCAAGACCATGTGCCGTTCAACAGCTTTCTGCCGGGCCAACGCGATAAAAGGTCGGGCGCCTCTCCACGAAGACATTCCTGAAGAATGCCAGGCGGTTCGGCATGATTTTCCGCACCCGTTCCTCGACGGCGCCGGGCAGGCGCCCGGGATGGAACAGAAGAGCCCAAGCGAACAAGGCTGACTCCGCCATGTCCTCCTGGTCCGGCCTCTCCCTGGCATACTCGGTCACGAAATCGCCGTCGGCGCGCTGTGCCCGTTTCCATTCCGCGCTCGCCGACATCGGATAATCCATGGTTGCATGCACGGCTTCGTGGAACACGGTCTCCTCGAGGTCATTGTTCCGCAGCCGCCTTGCCATGTTTCCGGAATACAGCACGAAGAAGCGGCCCTTGTCTTCAGCATAGGCCGTCAGGCCCCCCTGATGTATGACCACATGATCCAGCTTCGATCTCATGATCGTCGGGAGCTTTCCTACCGGGCCCGCCGACTGCAGGGCGAGCTTGCGGGCGGCGTCCCGCGAGCCGACGTCAGGATGCACCCAGATCCCCACGGAAGTTCCATCCTTGTACTTTGCGGAAAAGGAGAACACGCCATCGGCATGCAGCTCGTCTCGACGGCGGTCGGGCATTTCCGCACGAATCCTCCCTTCGTACTTGATGCAGGCAAAGACTCCGGGATCGCTGGACATAATGAAGTCTAGGTCGTTTGAGACCACCGAGTTCGGGAAAATCGGTTCGGAAGCCGCATGACTCGACAACATTGCAAACAGTATCAGGCTGGCCGCGGCCGCAGTCAGGCGCATGGAAAACAGCCTCCACGGACGTTGACGTTGTAACCTGGGAGGACATAGGGCATCCGAACCGATCGAAGCAAGCACTGCACGCCGCTGTTGCAAAGGCCGCATGACGGCGACACGGTCCGCACGCGTCGGCAACGGTGCCGCATCGTCCTCATGATTCCCTTGATCCAGACGATGCGGTCCTCTCGGATTGCAAGTCGGCCATGGGCAAGGGGCGACGTTTCCGCCCACTGCGGTCTGCCCGTCGTCATTCGCAGTGTCAATTGATCGTCGGATCATCACGTCGCCGCCGACGCTGCCGGCGGTTGCCTCGGGCATCAAGGTGATGGACCCAGTGACTGGCCTTTCCAGGGCAATGAGTTCGCCTGCATCGGCAACTTCGTCCCGATCTCTTTCCTGCTGCATTCAGAACCGCTCCCGGTCCATGTCGCTCTGCCGTCATCGTGCCGTGCAAGGTCGCCGTCGCCCGTCACTCAGTGTCACCCAACGACGACACCGGCTCCGCGTCCGTGACCAGCATGGCCTGCCACCGACAGACCTATGCCAATTGCTCCGTGATCTTGGCAAGCCTGCCACGTGTCCTTGCGCTCATTCCGTGATCAAGGGGACAGAGACGTGCCAAGATGCGATGTGCGCCCGGCACCAGGCCAGCGGCGCACTTCGGGCTTCGGGATCCTTGGCGCCATTCTCGAACTGCCGGATTCGCCTGGACACGGCGGATTCGAAGACGCGGATCCAGCGTGCCGCGACCGAGCGTCATTCGCGTCGTGCGGTGGTCTCCAATCGGCGAAGGGCCGACGTCCGTGCAATTTCTGGGGACAACCCGGAAGATCGCAAAAGGGGATGTCTTGTTGCCTTGAGTTCTCGGGCGGGACATATAGTTTGCCGAGCGAATTCCAGGGCCGGGAATGGCAGACATGACCAAGCTGAAAGGCATTTTCGCGGCGATGTGCACGCCGATGGATGACCAGGGCGACGCGATAGATCTTGGTCGCTACCGGGCGCACGTGGATGACATGATCGAGGCCGGACTGCACGGGCTCGTGCTTGGTTCGGGTACGGGCGAATACGCCTATCTGGCGGACGACGAACGCCGCCGCTTGATCAAGGAAGGTGCCAAGCATGTGAGCGGCCGGGTTCCGACGATTGCGCAGACCACGGCGATGAGCACGCGGGACTGCATCGACAGCGCACTGTTCGCGCAGGACGCGGGCGCCGATGCGCTGATGGTCCTGCCTCCCTTTCTAGAGCCCCCGAACGAACGTGGCGTCATGTACCATTACACCGCGATCGCCAAGTCGGTGAGCATCCCGATCGTGATGTACAACGTCCCTGAACAGGCCGCCCCGATGACGGAAGACCTGTACCGCAGGCTGCTGGCGGTCGAGAATCTCGACTACATAAAGGACAGTTCGGGAGACTTCGTGGCGCTCCAGAAGCTGATCGGCATCGGCGGCAACGTGATGAACGGATCCGATCCCTACGCGGTCCACAGCCTGATGTCCGGGTGCGTCGGCATGATATGGGGCGCCGCGAACTTCATGCCGCACGAATGTGCGCAGCTCTACGATCTGGTTGCGGCGGGCAAGCATGCCGAAGCTCTCGCGCTTTGGGACAAAATGAAGGCCATCTGTCTCTGGCTTTCGGGCAACGTGCATGACGTGGACTACCTGACGGGCGTCAAGGCGGCCACGCGCCTGACCGGCCGGGACATGGGCGGAGCACGCAAGCCTCTGCCTCCGGTGCCGGGCGCCGCCCGCCACGACATCAAGCTGGCGCTCAGCAAATTGCCAGTGAACCGCACCAAGGTCGATCGGCTGGTCTGGCGTGACTGGCAGGAAGAACGTGACTGGCTCGTCCAGTCCTATCGCAACAACTGAGGCTTGCCCAAAATGGCCGAGAACAAGAAATCCTATCCCACAAAGGCCGTGATCGGCGGGCGGTCCGTCGACGCGACAGGGCGCAAGACGTTCGAAACCGTCAACCCCTCGACCGGCAGGGTCCTGGCGGAGATCTCCGAATGCACGGCCGCCGACGTTGACAAGGCGGTGGCCGCGGCGCGCCAGGCCTTCGATGAAGGGCCTTGGCCACGGATGTCGCCAGCCGAACGCAAGACGACATTGCACCGTTTCGCGACGGTAATCGAGGCGAATGCCGACGAGCTTGCCGAACTGGAAGCCATGGAAGGGGGCAAGCCGATCGCCGACGCACTGGGCATCGACCTGCCAGAGACGGTCGCCACGATTCGCTGGCATGCCGAAGCCGTCGACAAGATCTGCGACAAGATCACGCCGTCCGGTCCCGGCACTCTTTCCATGGTGGTGCGCGAGCCCATTGGCGTGGTGGCAGCGGTTCTGCCATGGAACTTTCCCGTCATGATGGCGGCCTGGAAACTCGGCCCCGCGCTTGCCGAAGGCAACACGATGGTGCTGAAGCCGGCCGAGCAGACATCGATGTCGACGATCCGCCTGGCCGAACTCGCGACCGAAGCGGGCGTTCCCGACGGCGTGATCAACGTCGTGCCCGGGTTCGGCGAGGTGGTGGGCAAGGCGCTTGGCGAGCACATGCAGGTTGATTGCGTCGGGTTCACGGGTTCAACGGAAACAGGGCGGCTGTTCCTGCAATACGCGGCGGACTCGAACCTGAAGCGGGTCCTGCTCGAATGCGGTGGCAAGAACCCGATGATCGTCATGCCGGATGTCGAGGACCTCGACCTGGTCGCGGACCATGCCGTGAACGCCGCCTTCTGGAACATGGGAGAGAACTGCTCGTCGAACAGCCGCCTGCTGGTACACGAGGGCCTGCACGGCGAACTGGTCGACCTGATCGTCGAGCGTGCACAGTGCTGGGTGGTCGATGATCCCCTGAAGGCAGCGTGCCGCGTTGGGCCGCTTATCGAGAAGGCGCATTTGGACAAGGTCCTGGGCCATATCGAACAGGCCAAGAAGGACGGGGCCAAACTGGTCCATGGTGGCAGGCGGGTGCTCGCGGAGACGGGCGGCTACTTCGTCGAGCCGACCATTTTCGACGAAGTCACTCCCGAGATGCCGCTCGCGCGCGAAGAGGTGTTTGGCCCGGTGCTTGCCGTCATGACCTTCAGGACGCCGGAGGAGGCCATCGCGATGGCCAATGACACCGACTACGGTCTGGCCGCGTCGGTATTCGCGCAGTCGAACAAGACCGCGCACAATGCGGCGCGGCAGTTGCGGGCCGGAACGGTATCGGTCAACTGCTATGGCGAGGGCGATCAAGGCACGCCCTTCGGCGGCTACAAGCTGTCCGGATTCGGCGGGCGCGACAAGTCGCTCGCCGCCCACGACCAGTACTGCGAATTGAAGACCGTGTGGATGGATCTCGGCTGAGGCCGACGATGAAGATCAAGCGGCTTCCGAAAATGGATGACAACAACGGCTGGCTGAACATCCTGCCGCCATTGCCGCCACCCGATTCGGCCCTGGGCGAATTCCGGTTCGATTTCGCCATTGTCGGAGCCGGGTATGTCGGCCTGGCCGCAGCGCGCCGCCTGGGTGAACTGTTGCCGGATTGCAGCATCGTCCTGCTGGATGCCGGGCGGGTCGGAAACAACGCGGCGGGACGCAGCTCGGGCTTTGCCATCGACCAGGCGCACAACATTCGCGCAAGGGACTTCGCCGGCGTCGTTGATGCCGAAAGGGAGCAGCTTGCCGTCAACCGGGCAGGGCAGGACTACCTGCGCGAGGCGGTTCGATCTCATCGGATTCCATGCGACTGGGACGAGGCCGGCAAGATCCATGCGGCCGCGACCGTTCGCGGAGCCTCCAGGCTGAACGCGTATGCCAAGTCGCTGGACCTTCTTGGCGCGGAGTATGACAGGCTTGATGCCGACCGGTTGAAGGAGATCACGGGCTCGGAATTCTACATCGCCGGTCTTTACACCCCGGGCACAATCCTGGTGCAGCCGGCCGCACTGGTTCGCGGACTTGCAACGACCCTGCCTGGCAATGTGACGCTCTTCGAAGACAGCCCGGTAACAGCGATGGATCTCGGGGTCCCGCACCGGCTGACCCTGCCGGGGGCGGCTGTCCAGGCTCGCACCCTGATACTGGCCAACAACGGGTTTGCCGGGCAGTTCGGCTACTACCGAAAGGAGCTGCTGCCCATTGCCACCTGGGGCAGCCTGACCCGACCGCTGACCGGCGACGAAGCCAGGATCCTGGGCGGCAGGAGCAGCTGGGGCATCGTTCCTGCCGACCCGTTCGGCACCTCTGTACGGCGAATGACCGATGGCCGAATCCTGATCAGGAACGTTTACAGCTACAATCCCGGCCTGAATCCCGTGGAGCGGGACCGGACATGGTCGCGGGCGCGGCACGAGACGTCCCTGCGCAACCGTTTCCCGATGCTGCCTGGCCTGCACTTCGATCACACCTGGGGCGGCCCGTTGTGCCTTTCCCGCAACGGCGAACCGGTCTTCGGAGCGCTGGAGACCGACGTCTTCGGGGCTTTCTGCCTCAACGGGGTCGGGATCGCGCGCGGGACGATATACGGAAAGCTCCTGGCAGAGATGGTCGTGGGCGTCTCGACTCCCTTGCTCGACATCATGCTGAAGGCGGGGCGACCGTCCGGGACGCCGCCGCAGCCGTTTCTCGGCTGGGGCGTGCGGCTGAATTTCGCCAAGCGTCGCCATGACGCAGGATTGGAGATGTAGGATTGGACTTCCTTGGCAAGACAGCCTTGGTGACTGGCGGAACCTCGGGGACCGGTGCGGCAACCGCTCGAGTGCTGGCCGAGGTCGGGCAAACGTTGTCGTCGCCGGCCGCAACGAAGGCGCTGCCAGAGAGCTTTGCCATGAGATTTCCGGAGAAGATCGTCAGGCGACATACGTGCTTGGCGATGTCGTGGACCCTGAATTCGCCGCTGCGGCAGTCAGTGCCTCAGAAAGCCGGTTCGGCGGGCTGCATGTTCTTGTCAACGCCGCCGGCGCGATCATCAGGGGCACGGTTGGGGAAACGTCCGACGATGAATGGAACAGGATGATGTCCGTCAACGTCACTGGCACGTTCTTCATGTCCCGGGCAGCCATTCCCGCGCTGCGTCGGTCCGGGGGCGGCAGCATTGTCAATCTGGGGTCCACTGCAGGGCTGTTCGGCTGCCCGGACCTTGCAGCCTATTGTGCCGGCAAGGGCGCAATCGTGAACCTGACTCGAGCCATGGCGCTTGACCATGCGC
Organism: Boseongicola sp. SB0665_bin_10; assembly: GCA_009838075.1. Lineage (GTDB taxonomy): Bacteria > Pseudomonadota > Alphaproteobacteria > Rhodobacterales > Rhodobacteraceae > JAJEFO01. The sequence goes on from VXSG01000056.1 coordinate 12,230, forward strand.
ACGAGAGCATCCGCGTGAACGCCATTGCACCGAGCTGGGTCGACACCGAGATGAACGAAGGGTACTTGGCGCGAATTCCGGATCGTGCCGCGGCAGAAAGGCAGTTGTGCAGTCTGCATCCGCTGGGGTGGATTGGATCTCCGTCGGACATCGGTGATGTCGCGGTCTGGTTGGCCGGTGGCCAATCGAAATTCGTGACAGGGCAAGTCATTCGGGTCGAGGGAGGACGCATGGCGAAGCTGCCGCTCCCGGCCGCATTCAATGTTTAGGCCAGGCTCATGAGCGGCGCGTTGACTCGGCCAGGGCGGCGCGGCCGCGACGCGAGACGCGACTCCCGCATGTCGAAGCAGCTTCGATTCATGCCGGAGACGGAGCGAGGCATCCCCTACGTGGACTTGTTGACGCCTGATCAGGTTGACCGAATTCACCGTGAGACCATGACCCTGCTTCGGGAGAAGGGCGTGGAGTTCCGAGATGACGAAGCGGTCCAGGCTTGGCGGCGCGCGGGAGCGGAGGTTCAGGGTCATCGCGTCCGGATCGATGAACAGCTGTTGATGCAACTGCTTTCGACGGCACCCGAGAGCTACACGATGCATGCGCGAAATCCGGAAAGGTCTGTCTCGCTTGGCGGGCGCAAGCAGATACTGACCCCGGCCTATGGTGCGCCAAACGTGCTCGACCTCGACGGGGTTCGCCGATCTCCGACCATCGCGGACTTCAACGACTTCGCGAAGCTGGCACATATGTCGCCTGGCATGCAGATGTCGGGCGGCGTGTTGTGCGAGCCGTTGGACGTTCCCGTGCCCAAGCGGCACCTGCACATGGTCTACGGCTTGATCCGACATTCCGACAAGCCCTTCATGGGCATGGTTACCGCCCGCGAGCGGGCGGAGGACAGCGTCAGCATGGCCGAAATCGTGTTTGGCAAGGACTTTGTTCACGAACACACGGTCATGACGTCGATTGCCAACTGCAACTCGCCACTGGTCTGGGACCAGACCATGCTGGACGCGATCAAGGTCTACGCGGCGGCGAACCAGGCGGTGCTGTTCACGCCGTTTGTTCTCAGCGGAGCCAGCACGCCGGCCAGCACGATCGGTTCGCTTGTGCAGATCAGCGCCGAAGCACTTGCCGGAATTGCATTCTCGCAGATCATCCGTCCAGGGACGCCAGGAGTGTTCGGGCAGTGGATCGGAGCGGTTTCGATGAGGTCTGGCGCCCCGATGGCCGGCACCCCGGAGATCGATCACATCAATCTGCTGGTTGGCCAGATGGCGCGTCACTACAAGCTGCCATGGCGTTGCAGCGGCGCTTGCTCGAGCTCCAAGATCCTTGACGCTCAGGCCGGGTACGAGGCCGCGCGGAATCTCTTTGGAGCCGCGCTGGCTGGCGCCAACTTCATACTGTCGACCGCAGGTTATCTCGAAGGCGCCCTGTGCCAGAGCTTCGCGAAATTCACGGTTGATGCCGAGCAGGCGGAAATGACGCACAGGTTCTTGAGGGGGATAGACTTTTCGGAGCTTGACGACGCGTTGGCGACGATACGCGAAGTCGAGCCTGGAGCGCATTTTCTCGGCACAAGGCACACGCTGGAACACTTCGAAGAGGCGTTCATCATTCCCGAACTCATGCATCACGACAGTTACGAGCAGTGGGAGGCAGAAGGTCGGCTGGACGCAAACGAACGAGCCGTCCGAAAGACAAGGTCCATGCTGGCGGAATATGAAGCGCCTGCCCTGGATCCGGCAATTGACGAGCATCTGCGTGACTTCATTGCCCGGCGTGAACTCGAGATCGGCGACGCCATCATGTGATGCGGGCCGGGCGCGGCCCAAGCATGTGCTTCGGTGCTGCGGCAGCGACGCAGCCGACAGCGCTTTCGGGGAGCCTCAGGTCGGGGACCAGGCGCGCAGACGCCAGGCATTCGACTGGATTCTCCGTCGACGTTCCGCTGTTCGGCCCCTACTTGACCCGCGTCCAGGTTTGCGCCTTGCAGAAGACCAGCACGCAGCCTGAGACATTCAGCGTGTCGTGGTCCTTCACTTCAAGTTTGGAACGGTAGACTTGGCCGTCCTCGGGATTGTAGATCCGGCCCTTTGTCCACTTGCCGTCGCCGGTTTCGGTGAAGCCCGACATCATTACAAGCCCGAGAAGAGGCCGGGTCCGCAGCGCCTCGTTCTTGTTCTTTTCGTCGAGCTTCAGCGTGCCGTCCGAATTGTGCGGCTCGGTGAACCAGGCGATCTTGCCACAGAGCTTCCCGCCGCAGTTCCAGATCTCGATATGCGAATTTCCGTCCGGGGTCAGCCATACGCCCGCAGGTTCGGCAATGCCGACGCCGGCCAGGGAAATCGTTGCCACGAGCCCGGCGAGGACTGCCTTCGATAGCTTCTTGATCATGAATTCCACCTCCAGAACCCTCCGCGGAGTCTCGCCATTGCCGCCGTGCGGAGGTTGTCGGTCATGCGCCGCTCTGCCGCGGCAAGGGGCGAATCCGCATGCGTGACGGCAAATCCGGCCCAAATTGACGGCGACGGTCCGCACGAGGCGCGCTGTCTCTCCCGGAACGGGTGCTTGGGTTCTGTCTCCCGTTGCTGATGCCCGACGTACGGCCCAAGGCCGGCTCCGTGCAAGCGTAAGCGAGCCTGTCCAGATTTTCAACATCCTGCCAGGCACATCCTGCCAAGCGCGTCGTGACGGCGCGAATATGCGGAGGCAGGTCGGGCCATGCCTGCGGGCGGGCCTGCGTCGGGCATTGGCGGCCACTTGGCCGGGTTGCGGGTCATGCAGTCGGCGCAACGCATCAGGTCGTGAATTCCGCCACCCTGGCGCCGGAGATCTCGGTCAGCCGCTCCGGCGCCACGGCAAAGATGTGCCTCGGCGTTCCGGCGGCCGCGTAGACGAGGGCGAATTCCAGGAGCTTCGGGTCGAGGAACACGAGCGAAGGCGTCAGGTGGCCGACCGGCGCGACCCCGCCGATCGCAAATCCGGTCTTGTCGCGAACGAAGCCGGCGTCGGCGCGACCAAGCGCCTCTCCGGCAGCCGCGGAAGCCTTCTCGCCATCGACGCGATTCCCGCCTGCGGTGATGAAGAGGACGACCGATTCGCTTTCTTCGCCGCGAAAGACGATTGACTTGGCTATCTGGTCGATTTCGCAACCTGCCTCTCGGGCGGCGTCGCCCGCCGTCCGGGTCTCGCCCGACATTTCGAGTATCTCGCAGGCGAGACCTGCGGATCCCAGCGCTGCGGTGACTCGTGCCAGACTCGTGCTCATGTGATTTTGCTGCAAGGTTTCCCGGTTCGTTGCAAGGGCGATCGCGGCGGCTCGCGGCTGGCCAGGCCTGAGCAGAAATTCCGGAGTTCGAGCTTGCATGGGCTGTTGGCAGGATCGCGTCGATTGGATAGCTTTGCGCAATGTGCAGGAACGGACCACGGAAAGATGCGCGACGACATTGATCCGAAGGGATTGATCCGCGAGAGCTATCGGATCGAGGGCATCAAGGCGCCTGAGTGCCGCTCGATTTTTCTCGAATGGGCGATTTCAAGCCCGGAAGGCCGCGAGGCGACCGATGTCGTGGCCTTGCTGCTTGACCGTCACGGCAAGGATTTTCCGGACCATCCAATGACCAAGGTCCTGGAAGCCGCCATGCAGCCTGCCTTGCAAGTCGGTCGGCGTGGCGGTGCACGGGCGCGTCGCCGCGCTTGAGACGACGGCAAGCTCAGGGCCACGGGCGGACTTGCAGGGTCACCCGGACGGGTGGCAGGGCGACTGGCCGGCTGGATGGACGTCAGCGAGGGGCATGAAGTGCCGCCAGCGATCGGGAGGGGCTCCGGGTCCGTTGTTGTCGCCATCGATAGGATGCTAGTCACTTCGACAATTCGGATTGATTCCGTCGCTTCGTCGGATGAACTCGTGACTTGGGATATCCTGTGAAATGACCAGACGACTCTTGATTTATGGCGACAGCAACAGCTTCGGAACCGCACCGCAGAAGTACCTGGAATCGCGGCCCGTGCATCCGCCGGGCGCCCGCTGGGGCGACGTGCTGGCCACCGGCCTTGGCGCGGATTGGGACGTCGTGGTGGAGGGATTGCCGGGCAGAACGTCCGTCCTTGACGATCCGGTTGAAGGGGCGTTCCGCAACGGGCTGACCGTGCTGCCCGCAATCCTGCATTCCCACGAGCCGATCGACGTGCTTGCCATCTGCCTGGGCACGAATGACCAGAAACACGCGTTTGGCATGAACGCACAGGACATTGCGCTGTGCGTCGCGCGCCTGGTCAGGGAAGCGCGGCTCTCGGGTGCGGTCGGAATGACGTTGGCCATCGCACCGCCGCCGCTTCGACCCGCAGGCGACTTTGCCGAAATGTTCTCCGGCGCGGAGGCGCGGGGGGAAGGACTGTCGGACCGGATGGAACGATTCGCGGGGGAAGAGGGCGCCGCGTTCTTTGACGCCGGTACCGTGATCGACGTGGATCCGCTGGACGGAATTCATTGGAGCGAGTCCGCGCATGGCAAGTTGGGTCTGGCGCTGATCGATGTCGTGAAAGGACTGGTGGAGCCGTGAGGAAGGGTACGACGGCAATCATCGGCGGCGGCGTGATTGGCGGCGGATGGGCCGCGCGATTCCTGCTGAACGGCTGGAATGTCAAGGTGTTCGACCCGGATCCGGAGGCGAGGCGCAAGGTCGGCGAAGTGATCGGGAATGCCCGGCAATCGCTGCCGATGCTGTATGAGCGCTCGCTGCCGGAAGAAGGTGAACTCGTTTTTGCGAAGTCCGTCGCCGAGGCCGTCCTCGGCGTCGATTTTGTTCAGGAGAGCGTGCCGGAACGGCTGGACCTGAAGCGCAAGGTCTACGCCGAAATCGAGTCAGCGGCCCCGAGCGTGCCCCTGGGATCGTCCACGTCCGGCTTCAAGCCTTCCGATCTGCGGAAGGGGCTTGCGTCTGGATCTCGGTTGCTTGTCGCCCATCCGTTCAATCCGGTCTACCTGCTTCCCCTCGTGGAACTGGTGTCCGGCGGCGGCGACGCAGACATCCTGGCGTCAGCGTCGCGGATCTTGACGTCAATCGGAATGCGGCCCTTGGTCGTTCGCGCGGAGATTGACGCCCATATAGCGGATCGGTTTCTTGAAGCGGTCTGGCGTGAAGCGCTTTGGCTGGTAAGGGATGACATTGCGACCACCGGCGAGATCGATGACGCGATCAGGCTTGGGCTGGGTCTCAGATGGGCGCAGATGGGCCTCTTCGAGACTTACAGGATTGCTGGCGGCGAGGGCGGGATGGCGCATTTCGTGGAGCAGTTCGGCCCGGCGCTCGAGTGGCCGTGGACCAAGCTCACGGATGTCCCGGAACTGACGCCGGGCCTCGTGAAGAAGATTGGTGATCAGTCCGACGTGCAATCCGGGGGGCGCTCGATCCGCGAACTCGAAGCGCTGCGGGACCGCAACCTGGTGGCGTTGCTGCGAGCCCTGAAGCGCGAGGGCAGCGCGGCGGGCCGCGTGATCGCCGACCACGAAGCGAATCTCGGCGGCGAGGATCTGGGGCGGATCCCAATGATCACCGTGCGACGCATGGTGCCGTCGGACTGGACCGACTACAACGGGCACATGAACGAGAGCCGTTACGGGCAGGTTTTCTCGGATGCCGCAGACGCGGTTCTTGCCCACGTTGGGGCGGGCCCGGACTACGTGTCGTCCGGGCGGAGCTTCTTCACCGTTTCTACCAAGATAGATTACCTATTGGAGACACGTGCGGGCGAAACCGTCCAGGTCTTGACGCGGGTTCTGATCGGCGAGGGCAAGAAGCTCAAGCTTGGCCACGAAATGCGGCGCGCATCCGACGGGAGCGTGCTGGCGACCTGCGAGCAGTTTCTCTTGCATGTGAGCCTTGAGACCCGGAAATCCTGCGACCCGGAACGGCCCGTGGGAAATGCAATCAAGGAAATTGCCGACGCGCACGGACACGGCCAAGAGTCGTGAGGTCGCCTTCTGGTTCAAGCTGAGTCACGGGGACGGACCGTGGCCCGAAGCGGGTGACGGGTTTCAGGTCTCGCGGAACGATGACGGCCGGTCTCGTTTCCGCCGCAGGAGTTGCATCTGGCTCTGGTCAGTCCGGCGCTTCGTCGTGGATCCCGTCGGCACAGAAGGCGCCGCCCTGGAAGACGGCGTTCACATCGTCGCCGGGTGGCGGGTCCATTTCGGCGTCGAGCTTGTCGCGGAACACTTCGGCGTTGTCCTTGGGTTGCCAGCCGAGGTAGGACACCTCGCGGTTGTCCCACCAGTTCGCAGAGTTGGCCGAGGCGCCATAAATGATCGGACAGCCCAGGCGAGGGACCATGAAAATCCGCTCGATCAGGCGGATGAAGTCGTCGTGGCTCATCCACGTCGACAGCATGCGGTGACTGAGGGGTTCGGGAAAGCAGGATCCAATGCGGATCGACGCGGTCTCGATCCCGAACTTGTCGTGATACATGCTGGCCAGAGCCTCCCCGAACACCTTGGACACGCCGTAGAGTCCGTCGGGGCGCGTGAGCGCATTCGCGTCAAGCCGTTCCGACTGCTTGTGAAAGCCGATTGCGTGGTTTGACGAGGCGAATATGATCCTCGGCGTCACCGAGGACTTTCGCGCGGCCTCGTAGAGATTGTACATGCCATCCAGGTTCGCGGCCCGGATCGTCGACCATGGTGCCTCGGTGGCCTGGCCACCCATGTGGACGATGCCGTCGCAGCCTTCGACCATCGTCTCAACAGCTGCCCTGTCTTCGAGCGAGCAGTAGACAACCTCCTCGTTTTCGCGTGCCTCGCCCAGCCCCCTGCGGGCGGCGACCCGCATCCTTTCCGCGATGTGGGTCAGCCGATCGCGGCAGACGGCGCCCAGGTTTCCGTTTGCGCCGGTTATCAGCAGATTTTTCAGCATGGTTTCCTCATCTCGGTCTCTTGCGTGGTGCAATTCTGGCATGAAACATTCCGGACGGCACGGCGCATTTCAGGTGTTTCGGAGTGGCTGCGCCCTGCGGCGAGAAAATCTTGGGACGCATCGTTCGTTCACCATTGCCAATGCAGCGCAGAATGAAGTCAGGCCTGGCGCTGCCGCCTGTCCTTGAGCCGTTCGTGCGCGCCGGTCGTCCCGTCGTGGAAGGTGCCGAACCACTTGTCCCAGGGCATTTCGAGATTTCCGTAGTTCACCTCGAAATACCGATGATGCATCTGGTGGTGAAACGTTCCAAGTGCGAGCCGCTTTCGGTCCTTGACCAGGAGGTTCTCGAATCCTGCATGGGACGTCGCGGCGGTCAGCGCTTGATGCTGCATGTGAAACAGGATGTGCACCGGACTTGCCGGCACAACGACGTGTATGAGAATGGAACTGAAGAACAGGACATGCTCGACCGGGTGCATCGACAGACCCGACCACGGGCCGACATTGACGTTCCGATGGTGCAGGGCGTGAGCCAGTCGATAGAGCGGCCCCCAGTGCAGCGCACGGTGAATCCAGTAGAAATGCAAAGAGATCCAGACCGGCGTCAGCGCGAAAAGGGCCATGAACCAAATCGGGCTGTCCGACCAGGCCAGCACTGGCGCCAATCCGTTTCCCATCGCCCAGAACAGGAGCACCTCGTATGCAGTCCATGTTCCGACCCCGCTGGTCAGCGTCCAGAACATGTTGTCACGCACCTGGCCGCCGAAGGTGAATTGACGCCCCTTCACCATCAAGGCGCGTGGATCAAATTTCAGCCTGTCTCCCTGCAGCTTGGCTCGATAGAGAAACCAGTGCAGGCCGCCCGCGACGATCGTCATCAGCGCCAGGTTCCGCAGCAGGAGGGCGCCTATCCAATCCCATGAGAGCGACTTGGTCACTTCAAGGGAAGGTTGCAGCCACAGCCAGCAGATCAGCGCCAGTACGGTCAGGATCGAATTCTCGGCAAGCCGGAACCATCGTGCAGCGACCCAACCCAGCATTCGCCCTGGATCCAATGGCCAGCTGAAAAATGGAGACACCTCTATCGGCACCTCTGGCACATGATGCCAGCCGGGAAGATCTGGATTTGTCCGTTCGGTGCCGTCCTGCATTGCCCTTGTCGCGGTGTTGGATCGTCAGCTTACAGGCTCCAAGCGTAAACTGTCACAATTTGAGCAGCAATTTGAAACTGCGCCCGCAGCCGGTTGAGCCGCGTGCCGTCTTTCGCGTCACTGCTCGGTCCCGTCGGGCCTTCGGTGAACGGTCCCGTTGGCCGCAGGTCGCCTGCATGCCCATCTTCCCGATTTCGTTGCCGCGACAGGGATGCAACCCCTATGCGCGGGTCACGTCGTCCGGAATGGCGAAGCTGAACGTCTTCGCGTCAGGGTGGAAAGGTCCTTTGCCGCTGCGGTCGCCGTGATCCATGTTGCCGGCACCTTGAAGTCTGCCGGCTCGGACAGGGCACAAGTCCGAGCCATTTCCTTGCAGGCTTGGCGTCAGAACCCAAGATCGGCGCCGTCCGTCGCAACAGACGCCTTTGGCATCTCGCTGGAAATTTCTGGAGAGGTTGGCCAGGCACCCGTCCTGGCGCCGGCATGAATTCTGTAGTGTCCCGGGTCGACATTCCCGAATTCCGGGGCGCAGGGAGTTCCTTGGAGACTTGCAAACAGGCCGAATTCGAACTGCGGCGGAATGGAGCCAATCCACGCTTGCGCGCTGTCGCAGGTCTCGCGAAGCCAATTGTTGAGGTCTCCGGCATCAACCTTCCGGATCAGGCTTTCCTCGTCAATCTGCTCCTGGCGCAGAGCCGCTTTCCTGCGAAGTTCCTGGATGATCATGTCCGGGCTGCGACCTGGACTCTTCTCCGCCGCCGCCCATGCGACAGGGCCAAGCGGAAGGATTCTTTCGGTAATCGTCTTCAGGTCAAGGATGCCTCGCGTTTCGTTCCTGTCAATGGCGGCGATGATCTTGTTGCACGCCTGGTCAACCGGATGGAGTCGGTATCCGAAAGTTTCATCCTTCTCCGTCGGGAAAAACCTGTAGTCACTGTCGGAACTCCGGTCTACGCGAGTCGAGTCCCGGTCCGTGCCGACCAGGGCACGACGGAACGTATCGTTCCTTCTGTGCCACTTTAGGGAAAGACCTGCCTGCCGCAGCGAATTCCCGTCCCAATCCGCCACGCGGTCCAGGTCCTCCTTCCTGTCGGAAAAGGGTCGATGTCATCGGAAAAGCGGTCCGTGTCCACGTTGAGAACGGCTCCGCCCGCGACGTAGTTCTCCGGATCCCTGTTGGCGGCGTCAGCTCTGAGGATGCGCTTCTGCAGATCCGTCAATGGCATTGCAGATCCCCTCGAGCTTGCGGGCGAAAGCGTATTCCTCCTTTCAGCCGTGCAGCTTGAGGCGACAGGCAACAATTCGGAGATTTTCGGTGTTGGGATTGTCAACCGGACTCATGTTCCAGAGACATCTGGTCCCGTAACGACGGTACGCTTCATGAAACGCATCCCGCATTTCCTGGCGTGAATTTCCGGTCATCGCATCACCTTCGGCTGTCATTGGTCGCCAGCCGCCTCTCCGCCCTGAACTGCGGGGACTTCATTGAGGCTTCGTGGTCCCGAAAGCAGGCTGCGGAACTGCGCCGGAAAGGCAAGCGGCCGTCGCAGCGACCCAATTGAAATCTGCCCCCTGTGGGCTGAACTTGGCCAACTTCACCCCCGAAGGGCGACCGACAGGAGAGCCACAGGACACGTGACCGACGAGTCGACTTGTCGAACGCGAGCCTTTCTGGACGTGCTCGCCGTGTCCGGCGACTGGCGCCCTGCGGATGGTCGCCCGCACGCACGGAATGGAAGTCACGGGCGGGTCAATTGGCCACGGGCCTGATGGCTTCGCCATCGTTACGGCTTGCGATGCGCTGGTCGGTCAGACGAATGCCGGATGGCCAAGTCAAATGGAGCTGCAGGGTGAGAGACATGATCTTGACGGCAACTGTCGCGCGCGGCTAATGTAACCATACAGTTACTAGCGGGACTTGCGATGCGGATATCCGACACGAATGCACAGGTTCGTGACGCGGCACGTGCCTTTGCCGAAAACGCGATACGCCCCGTCGCGGTGGAACTTGACGCGGAAGAGCGGTTTCCGGGCGAGCTCTACGAAGAGATGGGCCAACTCGGCCTCTTCGGGATCAGCGTTCCGGAAGAGATGGGAGGCCCTGGACTGGACACGCTGGCCTACGCCCTGGTGATGGAAGAGCTTTCGCGTGGATATGCCTCGGTCGCAGACCAGTGCGGGTTGATCGAGTTGGTCGCAACCCTTCTTGTGCAACATGGCACCGCGGCGCAGCGCGAGCGCCTGCTCGGCGACGTGATGGCGGCAAGGACCAGGGTCGCGTACTGCATAACGGAGGCGGAGGCGGGGACCGATGTTGCAGCAATCCGCACCGAAGCGGTTCGTGACGGCGAAGGGTGGATCCTCAACGGCAGCAAGATCTGGATACACAATGCGCCGGTGGCTGATGTCGGCTTTGTTCTGGCCCGTACGGACCGGGAAGCCGGGCACCGGGGCATGTCAATCTTCATTGTCGACCTCCACGCCTCGGGAGTCGAGAAGGGCCCCAGGGAGCACAAGATGGGACAGCGGGCCAGCCAGGTAGGGGCGCTGTCCTTCTCCGACGTGCGACTCGCTGAAGATGCGCTCCTGGGCGAAGAGGGCCGGGGCTTTCACGTCATGATGAGCGTGCTCAACAAGGGGCGCGTTGGCATTGGTGCGCTCGCCGTAGGCATTGCCCAGGCGGGTCTGGAGGCCGCGCTGGGATACGCGCAGGAACGTCACCAGTTCAAGCAGGCGATTTCGGAATTCCAGGGGATCCAGTTCATGCTCGCTGACATGGCAAAGGACATCGAGGCCGCGCGTCTCCTCGTTCATTCGGCGGCGGAAAGGGTTGACCGGGATCAGGATCCGACAATGGCTTGCAGCATGGCGAAGTGCTTCGCAAGCGACATGGCGGTGCAGCGGACGGCTGATGCGGTTCAGGTTTTCGGCGGTTCGGGATATATCAGGGGCATGGAAGTGGAGCGACTGTACCGAGATGCGAAGATCACGCAGATCTACGAGGGCACGAACCAGATTCAGCGCACGATCATCGCGCGCGAACTCCTGAAGAACGGGGCATGATCGTGAGCGGTCAGGCGGCACTGGTGACTGGATCGACCCGAGGAATCGGCTTGGGAAGCGCCTTGGCCCTCGCGCGGCAGGGATTTGCGGTGGCGGTGAACGGGCCGGCCGATGATGGCGAATTGGCGGCGGCTGCGGAGCAGGTCGCCGCAACGGGCGCACGTGTTGCCGCCATCCCGCTTGACGTGGCGGATCTCGACGCTCACGGCGCTGCCATTGCCGACGCGGAAGACGCAATCGGTCCCCTGACCACGCTCGTGAACAACGCTGGCGTCAGCGTGATGACTCGTGGCGATCCCGTCGACGTTTCCGAACAAAGCTGGGATCGGTGCATGGCGGTCAATGCCAAGGCGATGTTCTTCATGACGCAGGCGTTTGCAAGGAGGCTGCTGGCTCGGAATCGGGACGCGTCGCTCTTCCATTCAATCATCAACGTCACGTCGTCCAATGCGGAGGCGGTCGCAGTCGCGCGCGTGGAGTATTGTGCCTCAAAGGCGGGGGCGGCAATGGTGTCCAAGGCTTGGGCAGTGCGGCTCGGAGCCGAGGGCATTGCGGTCTACGACGTGCGGCCCGGCGTCATTGACACGGACATGACTTCGCCGATGATCAACGAGTATGCGCGCAGGGCCGGGGAGGGGCTGACGCTCGTTCCGCGCGTGGGACAACCCGGGGAAGTCGGCGAAGTCATCGCGTCGCTCGCATCCGGGAAGCTCCCCTACACGACCGGTCAGGTCATACATGCCGATGGCGGCATGCTGGTGTCGAGGTTCTGAAATGAAGATTTCGCTTCCTGGCGCCGGTGGCTCACTTGAGGACTACGTCATGCAGGGCACGCCGATCGAGGCCGAGCCGTTGGGCCCCGATCCGGTCCGGGTCGTGCTTTCGGCCGCGCACGTGGTGGCAGATCCCTTCACTGGCAACGATCCGTCCGGGCCGGCAACGCTCGACTGGGAAGCGACAATGGCGTTTCGCCGCCACTTGGCAGGTCTGGGCCTTGGCATCGCCGAAGCGATGGATACGGCGCAGCGAGGAATGGGTCTCGGCTGGCCGGAGGCGCTGGAACTCATTCGGCGAACGAAGGCGGAGTTTCCTGACGCCCTGGTGTTCAATGGCTGTGGCACAGACCACCTGATGCCGGGCGACGCGCAAAGCCTCGACGACGTTCGGCGCGCGTACCTGGAACAGGTCGAGGCAGTTCAGGACATTGGCGGACGCGTGGTCGTCATGGCCAGTCGTGCCTTGGTGCAGGTCGCGAAAACGCCGGAAGATTACGTCCGGGTCTACGAGGACGTGTTGGCGACCTGCGAGCGGCCCGTGATCCTTCATTGGCTGGGTGACATGTTCGATCCGGCGCTTGCCGGTTATTGGGGCAGCGATCGCTTCGAGGCCGCGCTCGAGACGGTGCTCGCCGTAATCGGAGCGAACGCTGCGAAGGTTGACGGCATCAAGATCTCCCTCCTGGACAAGGAGAAGGAGATCGTCATGCGCCGCCGCCTGCCCGAAGGCGTGAAGATGTACACTGGCGACGACTTCAACTACCCAGAGCTGATTGCCGGCGACGAAATCGGGTACAGCCATGCGCTGCTTGGCATCTTCGACCCGCTGGCCGTTGCCGCCGCCAAGGCCGTTGGCCAGCTGGGGCGTGGGGATGTGGCGGGCTTCCACGCGACACTGGAACCGACGGTGCCATTGGCGCGCCTCATTTTCCGTGCGCCGACGCAGCATTACAAGGCGGGCATCGTGTTCCTTGCATGGCTGAACGGATTCCAGGAGCATTTCGTGATGCCGGGGGGAGCCCAGTCGATGCGGCCCTTGCCATATTTTGTCGACTGCTTCCGGTTGGCGGATCAGGCCGGGCTCCTTTCGGACCCGGATCGTGCCATTGCGCGGATGAGGGCGCTCATGGGGCTCTATGGCATTGCGTGACTTTACGGGCGACCTCGGCGCGTTGGCCCTGAACACGGCTACGCTTGGCCATAACCTCGACGGTTACGGTGCGGGCTGGCCTGTGGAACGCGTGATCGACGCCTGTGCCGAGCGCGGCTTTGCCGGCCTGGTGTTTTGGCGGCGCGAGATCGGTACGCGCGCGCATGAAATTGGCGAGCGCGTCCGCGCCAGCGGCATGAAGGTCGTGGGGCTTTGTCGAACCCCGTACATCACCGGTCCCGGCGCCCCCTCAACGCTTGACGAGGCACGCGAGTCCGTCGACATGGCGGCTGCGCTTGGGACCGATGTGGTCACAATCGTGACCGGCGGCACCGAACTTGGCACCAAGGGTGTCGAGGAAAGCCAGAAACTTCTGGCTGAGCGCGTCGCAAGCCTTGCGGAATACGCGGCAAAGTGCGGCGTCCATCTGGCCCTGGAGCCACTCAACCCAATGTTTGGCGGCAGCAGGACATGCCTGTTCACAGTGGCCGAGGCAATCCGCGTCTGCGACCAGATTGGCGCGCCAAATGCTGGCGTGGCAATCGATGTCTACCATGTCTGGTGGGACACGACCCTGACCGCTACGCTGCATGGGGCAGGCTCGCATCGGATTCTCGGATACCATTTGTGCGATTGGCTCGCCGATACCGGCGACATGCTTCTGGACCGCGGCATGATGGGCGACGGTGTCGCGGACCTGAAGAACATCCGGCGTGCCGTCGAAGGCGCGGGATACGAGGGCGCGTGCGAAGTCGAGGTGTTTTCGGCCGGCAACTGGTGGCAACGTGATCCGGCGGAAGTCCTGGACACGGTTGTCGAGCGGTTCAGGACCCAATGCTGACTGGATTCGGAAGTGCATTCCGGACGCAGGTGCAGAATGCCGCGCCTGCAGGCCCAAGAGATCGACATGCATGCCGGCAAAGGCAGGCATGTTCCAGTCGGACGAATCGAGTGAACTGGATGCCGCCGCGGGACGGGCGCAGAGAGCCGGCCGCACTTGCAGACGGAGAAGGCGATGGATGCCGATGAAGTGATTGCGCGCTACAGGCTGGAGCCGCATCCCGAGGGCGGCCACTATCGCGAGACATTCCGTGCCTCGGCAGCCAATGGCGGGAGAGGGTCCGTCTCGGCGATCTACTACCTCCTGAAAGCCGGAGAGACTTCGGCGTGGCACCGCATCGACGCTGTCGAAATCTGGCACCACTATGCCGGCGCACCGCTGCGTCTCTCGCTGTGTTCCGATGGCACGACCGTTTCCGAGCGCCTGCTCGGTTCGAGCGATGGCGCTGCACCGCAGGCGGTCGTGCCTGTCGGCTGCTGGCAGAGCGCTGTATCCTTGGGCGAATGGACGCTTGTAGGTTGCACGGTCGCGCCCGCCTTCGAATTCTCCGGCTTTGAACTCGCTTCTCCGGAATGGCGGCCTGGAATGCCGTCAGCCTGATTGCATGGTTGGCGCCGCAACCCTGCGCCGCCTCCGGCAGCGTCCCCGGCGCAGGAGGCGGCCGGAAGCTTCACGACGGACGCCGAAGACTCCGGATTGCGAACCCGGAATCCCGGCAATTCAGGCGGCAGCAGGACAAGGCGGCGTTGTCAGGAGAGCACGAGCCGCATGACTGTGTCGATGTTGAAGTCGAGACGGCTTTCGAGCGCCTTCGAGTTCATGAAGTCGCGTTCGAAAAGAATCGTGCCGGTGAACCGGTTTGTCAGGTAGTAGTAGCCGATGGCCGCGATCGTGATGTTGAGTTGCACGGGATCGATGCCCGGACGGAAGACTCCGTCGGCAACGCCGCGGTCAAGGACTTCCTGAACCATGCTGACAAACCTGCGGCTCGCTGACCGCAATCGCTCGGACTCCTTCAGGTGCTTGCCACGATGCAGGTTCGCGCTGTTGACCAGGGTGATGAATTCCGGGTTGTCGAGGCAATACGCCCATGTGAAACGGACAAGACGTTCAAGGGCCTCGCGAGGAGGCAGGTGGTCAAGCTCCAGATCCTGTTCGGCGCTGCGAATGTCAAGGTAGGCTTCCACGAGGACCGTGCGAAACAGGTCCTCCTTGCCTCCAAAATAGTGATAGATCATGCGCTTGTTGGCACAGGCCCTCTTGGCGATCTCGTCCACGCGCGCGCCGGCGAGGCCGAGTCGCGCAAACTCCGACTTGGCGGCCGCAAGAATCCTGGCCCTTGTTGCGCTTGCGTCGCGGGTCCGAGGCTGTTCCTCCACAACTCTCACATGCGTTCCTTCAAGTCCGGGGATCGCGTCACGTTCAACTTATAACCCACTTGACAGGAAAGAGAAGCAAGAAGTAACTAACTGGTGCGCTACTGACCGAATCGCCGCTGCTGCCCGCTGGCCGGGCATGCCGGGGGGAATTCGGCCGCAAGCGAGACTGAATCAGAGCCTCATCTTGGGCTCGTGAAAATGGGAGAGGAACGTCTATGTCCTTCATCAAGAACTTCATTGAGCAGGAGACGGTATCACGTCGGAACTTCCTGCTTGCCTCGGCCTATGGCATTTCCGGCGCCGCGGCGATGCGCATGTTCGGCCCATCGCCGGTGCAGGCGGCAACCTTTGCCGATCCGACCATTGCCTGGTCCTACCGCAACCGGACGAACCCCTACTGGAACGAGATCGTGTCCGGCGGGGAGGCCTTCGTCGAGAGCCTCGGCAAACCTAAGGAATTCCTGACGCACCTGATCAACGAGGGCTCATCGGAGAAGTCGCTGGCCGACGTCAAGGCGCTGCTGGCAAAGACCAACGGCGAACTGGCTCTTGCCATCGACACCAACGACGCTCCGAACGCTCGCCCGGTGGTCGAGGCCTGCGTCGAGGCGGGGGCCTATGTGTCCACGCTCTGGAACAAGACGGACGACCTGCACCCGTGGGATTTCGGGGACAACTATGTCAGCCACATGTCCTGGTCGGACGAAGGCCCAGCGGAACGCACTGCGCGCATTCTGCTCGATGCGATCGGCGGAAAGGGCGGCGTCGTGCATCTTGGCGGCATCGCCTCGAACAACCCTGCGATCGAGCGCCTGGACGGCCTGAAGAACGCGCTGAAGGACTATCCGGACGTCGAGCTTCTCGACGCGCAGCCGGCCGACTGGGACACCCAGAAGGCGGCGCAGATCATGGCCTCGTTCATCACGCGCTACGGCGACGAAATCACCGGCGTGCACTGCGCAAACGACACGATCGGCTACGGCGTTCTCGAGGCGCTTCGCGCCGAGGGCATGGACATACCGATCGTCACCTACGACGGCAACCCGCAGGCGGTCGACCTGGTCGCCGAGGGCAAGATCCTGGCAACCGTCTTCACCAACCCGCATTGGGGCGGCGGCATCACCGCGTCGCTCGCCTATCACGCTGCCGTCGGGCACTTCAAGCCGTCGGACGAACCGCACGAGCATCGGGAGTTCTACGGGCCGACGATCTTCATCACGCCGGACGACGCGCGTGAATTCAAGGCGAACTACCTTGACAACGTGCCGACCTACGACTGGCAGGACTTCTGGGGCCCGTCGAACGGCCAGATCATGTACAAGTGACAAGGTGACCCGTGGGCGCGGCCGGGCAAGCCGGTCGCGTCGCCTTGACACTTGACAGGAACCCTGTTGCGGCCCTTCCAACGAGCGGGTCAGGCACGGAGGGCCGGACGATGACCGACATGTCCGCACAGACGGAACCGCTCGGAGGCCTGCTGACGAGGGACCGCATCGTCAAATGGGCTCCGATCCTCGTGCTCGTCGCGCTGGTGCTGCTGTTTCCGTTCTTTGAATTCCTGGAAGATCTTCTCGAGGGCAAGGATCACTTCTACCTTCTCGATTCGCGGTTCTTCTCCATTCGAAACGCGGCTCGCATCGGCATCGCGGCCGCGCCGGCGCTCATGGTGGCCGTCGGCGTGACCTTCATCATCATCATGGGCTCCATCGACCTTTCGATGGAAGGCACGATCTCGGTCTGCGCCGTGCTCTTCGCCTTCGCATTCCTGGGCTGGGGCGGCACCTTGGCCAGCTGGGCCTGGCTGGCGATCCCGACGGCCCTCCTGGTCGGGGCGCTGCTGGGCTTCGTCAACGGGCTGATCCATGTCCGGCTCAAGATCCCGAGCTTCATGGCGTCCCTGGCCATGGGTTTCGTGGGCACGGGGTTCGCCTTGGTCCTGACCGGCGGCGACCGCCTGCGCGTCGAGGACGAACTCTTCCGTTCGCTCCTGACGGAGCGCTGGCTGAATTTCCCGATCATGTGCCACGTGGCGCTCGCCTTCCTTCTGCTTGCCTGGTTCATCCAGTCCCACACCGCTCTCGGTCGGAACTTCTATGCGGTGGGCGGCGGCGAGCAGTTGGCGCAATCCAGCGGCCTGAACGTGGCCCGCGTGCGGGTCATGGGATTCACGCTTGCCGGCATCTTCTTCGCCGTGGGCGCCCTGCTGGCCGTGGGCCGCATCGGCATTGCCGAGACTGCAACCGGCAACAACTTCATGTTCGTGTCGATCACTGCCGTCGTGGTCGGCGGCACGGCACTATGGGGCGGGATCGGCGGCGTCTGGAACACTCTCGTCGGCGTGCTGATCGTCAATGTCATCAACAACGGAATGGTCGTGATCGGGTTGCCGTCGTACGTGCAGGACGGCGTGCTCGGCACGCTCGTGATCCTGGCGGTCGCGCTTTCGACCAACCGCAAGTCCGTCACCTTCGTCAAGTAGGACCGGCTCCATGTATGCCCTGAACAAGGTAGACAAGCACTTTCCTGGCGTTCACGCGCTGAAGGCCGTGGATTTCCAGGTCGGCCGAGGCGAGATCGTGGGTCTCGTTGGCGAGAACGGTGCCGGAAAGTCCACCCTGATGAAGATCATTTACGGCGCCTACCAGCCCGACAGCGGCTCGATCACGATCGACGACACGACCATGCGCTTCCAGAACCCGCGCCAGGCCATGAATCACGGGATCGGGATGGTGTTCCAGGAACAGTCGCTGATCACCAACCTGACGGTCATGGAGAACATCTTCCTGGGCTACGAGCAGCAGTTCGTGAAGTTCGGCATCGTCGACTGGAGGGCCATGGCGAAGGCGGCGCGTCACCAGTTGGCAAAGGTCAAGCTTGACGTCGATCCCTCCGCCGTGACGTCGCAGCTTTCCTTTGCGCAGCGCCAGCTCGTGGAGCTGGCGAAGGTGCTGACGCTCGAGGAGCGGATCGACGGAGATCTGGTCATCTTGCTGGACGAGCCAACGTCAGTGCTCGCCAAGGAAGAGGTGGAGCTTCTGTTCCGGCTTGTTCGCGACCTGGCAAAGCGGGCGTCCTTCATTTTCGTCAGCCATCGCATCGACGAGGTCCTGGAGCTTTCGGACCGCATCTACGTCATGAAGGACGGTGCGGTTGTCGACGTGGTTGGCAGCGACGCGGCCGACGTGGACGACATCCAGCACAAGATGGTGGGCCGGGAAGTCGACAAGGAGTATTACCGCGAGCAGAAGCAAGCCCCGTACGCGACCGACAAGCCATTGATTCGATTTGACAACGTGAGCATGGACAAACGCTACCGGGACATCTCTTTCGACCTGCATCGCGGCGAAGTCCTGTGTCTCGTCGGCACGGAGGGTTCCGGTCGCGAGGCGATCCTGCGCACGATCTACGGGCTTGAGGCACCGACATCCGGCACCGTCACGATCAAGGGCGAGCAGGTCACGCGTTTTGCCGCCGCCGACGGGGTGGCACGGGGTGTCGGGTACGTGCCGCGAGAACGCAAGGTCGAGGGAATCGTGAACGGCATGAACGTCTACGAGAACATGACGCTCAGCCAGTTGAAGAAGTACTCGGACCTTGGCGTTCTGCGCGTTGGCGACGAAAAGGAGATGGCAAGGGACTGGGTGGACAGGCTTGCGATCAAGACGCCGGACATCCGCAAGGATTGTGGCGGCCTGTCCGGAGGCAACCAGCAGAAGGTCGTGCTGGCAAAATGGCGTTCGGGCGGGTCGGACATCATCCTTCTCGACCATCCCACGCGCGGGCTGGACATCGGCGCCAAGGAAGACGTCTACGAGATGGTTCGCGAAATGAGCGGCGCCGGCGTTGGCATCGTTCTGGTGGCCGACACGCTGGAAGAGGCGATCGGCCTTTCGCACACGATCATCGTCATCAAGGACGGCGAGTTCCAGAAGCGCTTCGACGGGACGCCCGGCGCGAAGCCATCGCTCTATGACCTCGTCCACCACATGATCTGAGGATCCGGTCCATGAATCTAGAACGCATCAAGCCGCACTTCCCTTGGATGACGTTGCTGGCGCTGGTCTGCGTTGTCGGGGCGGCGAACCCGGCGTTCTTCGACCCGCTTGGCCTCCTGTCGCTGGTCACCGACGTCGTGCCGCTCTTCATCATGGCGCTCGGCATGACATTCGCGATCTACATCGGCGGCATCGACCTGTCGGCGCAGCAGGTGGCGAACATGGTAACGGTCGTGGCTACGGTATATCTTTCGCAGTTTGGCATCGGCGTGGCGGGGATCTGCATTCTCGCAGGCTTCGTCTTCGGGGCGGTGTCGGGTTACGTGACCACCCGGCTCTACGTGCCGTCATTCGTCTCGACGCTCGCGATGGGCTTCGTTGCGCTGTCTGCCGCCAAGTACCTGTCCGGCCAGCGGGCGCTTTCCATGGACGTGACCGAGAGAAACACGAGCTTTGGCTGGATGTTCGACAGCACCGTCGGCGTGCCGCACCAACTGGCCATCGCGGCCGCACTCCTGGCTTTCGCGTGGTTTCTCCAGACGCGGACGAGCTTCGGGCGCGCGCTGAAGGCCGTCGGTTCAGGGGAACTCGCGGCGGTGGCCTCGGGGCTGAACGTCGATCGCGTGAAGATCCTCGCGTTTGCGATCTCCGGAGCCTTTGCGGGGATTGCCGGGCTGCTGTTCTCGGTCAAGCTGTCGGGCGGCGACGCGAACCTGGCGAACGGCTTCCTGCTGCTGGCCATCGTGGCCGTGCTCGTCGGCGGCACGCCTCTGACGGGCGGGGTTGGCGGCGTGGTCAACACGGCCATCGGAACGTTGATCGTCATGGTGATCCGCGCGGCCATGGTCTACCTCGAAATCAGCGCGACGCAGCAGCAGATGGTCTTTGGCGTCGTCTTGATCGTCGCGATCGCGCTGACCATCGATCGCAGCAAGCTCAGCGGGGTCGTCAAGTGACGGGTTCAATGCGCGCGGCGGTGCTTGTCGAGCCGGGCCGGTTCGAGCTGCGCGAGGTTGCCCGTCCCGATCCGGGGCCGGGCGAAGCGCTGATCCGCATCGCGCGCACTGGCATCTGCGGCACAGACATGCACATTTTCCACGGGGCCTACGCGTCCGAGAGCCTGCCGATGGTGCCGGGTCATGAGTTCACCGGCCATGTCGCTGCGCTCGGACAGGATGTCGAGGGCATCGAGGAAGGCCTGCCCGTCGTCGTCGACATGAACATCGGCTGCACCCGCTGCTACTGGTGCCGCCAGAACGAGATCCTGAACTGCCCGAAGATGCAGCAGATGGGCATCACAATCGACGGCGCCTTCGCGGAATTCCTCTCGGTGCCAGCCCGGCTGGTCATACCCGCCCCGGGACACGTGGCGCCCGAGGTCCTTGCGCTTACCGAGCCGCTCGCCTGCGTCGTGCGCGCCGCGCGCAAATCGAAGGTCACATTCGGCCGATCGGTAGCCGTCATCGGTGCCGGTCCCATCGGCAACCTCCACGTCCAGCTCATGCGCACGATCGGTGCGGCCCCGATCATCGTTTCGGACATCAGTCCCGAGCGTGTGCAGATGGCTCTCGATGCCGGAGCCGATGTCGGCGTCAGTGAACCCGCGGAGCTGAATGCGGCCGTGATGGGCGCCACCGCCGGGCGTGGCGCGGACATCGTGATCGAAAGCGTCGGCAGTCCGGCGCTCTACGCGGAAGCTCAGGAACTCGTGCGCAAGGGCGGTCATCTCATGGCCTTCGGACTGACCGAGCCGGGCGAGTCCCTCGACCTGGACATTCTGACGACGATCCTGGAGGAAAACTCGGTTCGGGGTTCGGTCGCCGGCATGGGCGAGGACATGCATGACGCGCTGACACTGCTCGTCCATGGCAGGATCATGACCGCGCCCTTCACGGGTGCGGCCTATCCGCTCGGCGACATCCAGGCGGCATTCGACAGCTTTGCCGATCGGCCACAGGATCTGAAGACCCAAATCGTGATGCATCAGGATCAGGAGAAAGCCCCATGAAGACAGAAGCATACGGCTCCAGGCCGGAAGGCCGCATTCCCAACAGCCGCTTTCCGTTGCTGGTGCATCGTGATGCCATCCCGGGAGGCGGCGCCGACGCGATCAAGGCCCGGTTTCGCGAGAACTGCTGGTCGAACAACTGGGAGTATCCCGGGATCTACAGGTATGCCCATTTCCATTCCACGAGCCATGAGTGCCTGGGATGTGCCGGTGGCTGGATGGAGTTTTCGCTTTCCGTCGAGGGCTGGACGCGCGTGAGGCTCGGTGTCGGCGACGTCATCGTGATGCCCGCCGGGGTGAGCCATGAGATGGTGGACTGTTCCGACGACATAATGATGGTAGGCGGCTATCCAGATGGACGCGA
Source organism: Boseongicola sp. SB0665_bin_10 (assembly GCA_009838075.1). GTDB lineage: Bacteria > Pseudomonadota > Alphaproteobacteria > Rhodobacterales > Rhodobacteraceae > JAJEFO01. The sequence continues at coordinate 33,871 of VXSG01000056.1, forward strand.
CTGGGACAACATCCAGGAGAGGTTCTTGACGGACGAGCTGTTTCGCCAGGCGGCGAAGCGGATCATGATGCTGCCGATTCCGCCAAGGGATCCGGTGACAGGAGAGGCGCTTCACCAGTGGCTTGACGCGCCGTCTTCGGTGGATGGCGGCTGGAACGATTTTCGTGACGGGCTGGATGCCACGTCATAGAGGGGACGAGGCTTCATGCGTCGAAGGTCACGCCATCACGCATCGCCGGGGAGCAAGTGCATTGCCGCTGCCACTTCAGGCCTGAATTCACTTGCACTCGCCGGCAAGTCTGGTTCCGGTGCACGAAATCTCTCTTGCACGGCCGCGAATGCGGCCGGCAACCATGGGGTTGGATAGATGACGGAAGCGGGCTTCGATTACGTGATTGTCGGTGGCGGGTCAGCGGGCTGCGTCCTGGCGAACAGGCTGAGCGAGGATCCGGACGTGCGGGTTCTTCTTCTTGAGGCGGGCGGCAGGGACCGACATCCGCTCATTCACATGCCTGTCGGTTTCGCGAAGATGACGGACGGACCGCATACCTGGGGATATGCGACGGCGCCGCAGAAAAACGCGAACAACCGCGAAATCGCCTACGCGCAGGCACGGGTGATCGGAGGTGGCTCTTCAATCAATGCGGAGGTTTTCACGCGCGGCAACCCGGTGGACTACGACCGCTGGGCGGAACAGGAAGGCTGTGACGGCTGGACGTTCAAGGACATACAGCCATACTTTCTCCGCTCGGAGGGCAATGCCATTCTCTCGGGAGACTGGCACGGGACCGACGGACCGCTCGCGGTCTCGAACATCCCCGACCCGCAACCGATGACGCGCGCATTCGTGCAGTCGTGCCAGGAACTCGGCATTCCGTACAACCCGGACTTCAACGGACCGGTTCAGGCGGGGTGCGGCGTATACCAGACCACGACCAGATACGGTCGGCGCTGCTCTGCCGCCGTCGGCTACCTGAGGCCGGTTCTGGACCGGTCGAACCTCACCGTGGAGACCGGCTGCCTCGTCGAGCGAATCAAGTTCGATGGCACGCGCGCCGTAGGTGTCGCGTATTCGCGCGGCCGCGCACGCAAGACGGTACGGGCGGAGATCGAGATCCTGGTGACTTCCGGGGCGGTCGGGACGCCGAAGATCATGATGCTTTCAGGCGTCGGACCCGCGGCGCACCTGCGCGAGCACGGCATCGATGTCGTGCATGACCTGCCGGGTGTCGGCGAAAACCTGAACGATCATTTCGGCATCGACATCGTGGCCGAGCTGAACGGGCACTACAGCCTGGACAAGTACAACAAGCCGCATTGGGCGCTTTGGGCGGGCATGGAATACGTGCTGTTCCGCTCGGGCCCGATCACGTCCAACGTGGTCGAGGGCGGTGCGTTCTGGTTCGCTGGTGATGACAGGTCGGTGCCCGACCTGCAGTTCCACTTCCTCGCGGGTGCCGGAGCCGAGGCCGGAGTTCCTAGCGTGCCCAAGGGCTCGTCGGGCATCACGCTCAATTCCTACACGGTCAGGCCAAAGAGCCGCGGCACTGTGCGGCTGCGCTCTGCCGACCCGTCGTCGCCGCCTGTCGTGGACCCGAATTTCCTGGCCGAGCCGGACGATCTCAGGACGAGCGTTGAAGGCGTGAAGATCAGTCGCGAGATCTTCTCGCAGCCCTCGCTTCAAAAGCACATCAGGACCATCAGGTGTCCTGATGATGGCGTGAAGACACAGGCGGACTACGAAGCTTACGCGCGGCAGTACGGGCGCACATCCTACCATCCGACCTGCACGTGCAAGATGGGCAGCGACGAGATGTCAGTGGTCGACCCGCAATGCCGGGTTCGCGGCCTGGACGGGATACGCGTCTGCGACAGTTCGATCATGCCGAGTCTCGTGGGATCGAACACGAATGCACCAACGATCATGATTGCCGAGAAGGCAAGCGACATGATCCGGGGCAATCACTGATCGAGAGCGCTGTCGCCAAGGAAGTTCCGGACGAGATCCACCTTCTCCGGAAAGAATCCGCAATCGGTGAATGCAACCGGTCTTGCACGGAACGGAGCGGTCAGTCCCACTTGGGCGCCCAAGGCACCAGGTCTTCGCCGACGATCCGATAGCCTGTCTTGGTGAGCTTCTCGATTCGCGCCATGTCCACGCTGGACAGAGTGAAGTCCATGATGTCGAAATTCGCCCGGATGTTCTCGGGATTGGTCGACATGGTGTTCACGCTGACGCCTTTCTGGACGATCCATCGCAGCACCACCTGGCCCGCCGTCTTTCCGTATGCAGCGCCGATCTCGGCGAAGTCGGGGTGCTTGAACACCTCGCCGCGAGCGACCGAGCAATAGGATGACAGCGGAATGCCAACCTCGTTGGCGCCAGCGAGCAGCCGGTCCTGGTTAAGGAGCGGATGGAACTCGACCTGGTTGGTCACGATTGGTGCGTCGACGATGGATGTCGCGTCCTTCATCATCTGGGCCGTGTAGTTCGACACGCCGATGTACCTTGCCAGCCCCTGGTCATGTGCGGCCTGCAGAAGCTTCAGCGACGGCGCAATGTTGCCGTCCATCGGAGGCCAGTGCAGCAGCAGAACGTCCACGCAGTCGACCTGCAACGCCTTCAGGCTCTGCTCGACCGACGCCATGAATCCGTCCTCTCCGAAATTGTCCGGATGAACCTTTGTCGTGATGCAGAGATCTTCGCGCGGGATGCCCGTTGCCTTCAATGCTCCACCGGTCTCGCGCTCGTTTCCGTACATCTGCGCAGTGTCGAATGCCCGGTAACCTGCTTCGGCCGCGGCAAGAATCGCCCGTTTCGCGACATCTCCTTCCAGCGGAAAAGTGCCGAAGGCGCGCTGATGGGTCTTTTGGAAGTATATGTTCATCGGTCGCTCCTCCAAATCCATCCCGTTGTAACTCACTGGTTACTTGAAGGGAAGGCCCGCATGCCCGAGGGTTGACTTTTTTCCGGCATTCCGTGCTTGTTTCGAAACTCCGGGCTTGGCATAGTTCATATAACCAACTGGTTACTTATGGCAGCAGCGCATCTTTGGGGAGGCCGTTTTGACAAAGCAGAAGAGTGCAGCCGATGCCGTCGCATTGATCCCGGACAACGCAATTGTCGCCATCAACTCCTCGAGCGGGTTGTGCTGCCCTGACCTGGTGCTACAGGCGCTAGGCGAAAGATTTGAAGCCGAAGGATCTCCGACCAACCTCACGTCGATTCATCCCATCGCCGCCGGGGACATGTTCGGCGTCAAGGGTGTGGACCATATCGCGAAGCCCGGATGCCTGTCGAAGATCATCGGCGGTAGCTATCCGTCGGGCCCATCCAGGTCCGACCCGCCGCTCATCTGGCAGATGATCGCTTCGAACCAGGTCAAGGCTTACAACCTGCCTTCAGGCATCGTCTTCGACATGTTGCGGGAGGGAGCCGGGCATCGCCCCGGGGTCCTTACCAAGGTCGGCATGGACACGTTCGTGGACCCCGACCAGGAAGGCGGCGCCATGAACGCCGCCGCCGCCGCCGAGCCCATCGTCAAGCGCGTGGAATTCGAGGGCGAAGACTGGCTTTACTTCGCCGCGTTGCGCCCTGACGTCGCCATCATTCGCGCGACGACCGGCGACGAACGCGGCAATCTCGGCTTCAAGTCCGAAGGCGCCTATCTCGGCGCGATGGAGTTGGCGCTCGCCGCGCACAATTGTGGCGGAACCGTCATTGCCCAGGTGCGGCATGTGACGCAAAATGGCTCGCTGCGTCCCCACGATGTCCATGTGCCCGGCATTCTTGTCGATGCACTGGTCGAGGCGCCGGACATGCTGCAGACCACCGCAACGACCTACGATCCGGCGATATCCGGTGAGCTCATCCGCCCGATCGACAGTTTCCGGAAAATGGACTTCGGCGTACCCAAGATCATTGCGCGGCGCGTGGCACAGGAACTTTGCAAGGGATGGGCGGTGAACATCGGTTTCGGCGTGTCGGCCAACGTGCCGCGCGTGTTCATCGAGGAAGGCTGCCACGGCGATGTCACCTGGGTGATCGAGCAGGGCGCGATCGGCGGCGTACCATTGCTGGACTTCAAGTTTGGTTGCGCGGCCAATGCCGACGCCTTCGTGACTTCGCCGCACCAGTTCACCTACTTCCAGGCCGGGGGCTTCGACGCATCGCTATTGTCGTTTCTCGAAATCGACGCGGACGGCTCGGTCAACGTGTCCAGGCTGAAATCGACCCCGCACAGGACGGCGGGCGCCGGTGGATTCGTCGACATCACGGCTCGGGCTCGGCGGATCGTGTTCTCCGGAACTTTCAACGCCGGCGCGAAAATGCGCATCGAAAACGGCAGGCTGGTGATCGACGCCGAGGGACACACGGCCAAGGTCGTGCCCAAGGTGGACCATGTCTCGTTCTCCGGACGGCGTGCGGTCGCAACGGGCCAGGAAGTCACCTATGTCACCGAGCGCTGTGTCATGCGGCTGATGGAGGATGGGCTCGAAGTGTGCGAGATCGCGCAGGGCGTGGACGTGCAGCGTGACGTGCTTGATCAGGCGGAAACGCCGCTAAAGGTGGCTGACGACCTGCGCGTGATGGACGCGGCGCTCTTTGATCCGGCCCCGTTCGGGCTCATGCCATGAGCGAGTCACGGATATCGCTGACGATTGACGGTGCGATCGGGCAACTTCGGATTGCCAGGCCCGAAAAGCTGAACGCGCTGGACGCTGCCATGGTGGACGATCTTGCCGCGCGGTGCAGGGAGATCGAGCACCACGACGGCATCCGGGTTGTCGTTCTTTCGGGCGCGGGCAAGGCATTCTCCGCCGGCGGAGACATCGAGGCCTGGTCCGCGGCGAGTCCGGAACGGTTCGGGCGGCACTGGATTCGCGACGGGCATGCGGCCTTCGACGCCCTGGCGAGACTGCGCCAGCCTGTCATTGCCGTCCTGGACGGGCACGCCTTGGGCGGCGGACTTGAACTGGCGGCCTGCGCGGACATTCGCATCGCGGAGGAACAAGTGAAGATCGGTCAACCGGAATCCGGCCTTGGCATTGTTCCCGGCTGGTCAGGCACGCAACGTGCCGTCCGGCGCTTTGGCGCGCAGACCGTGCGACGCATGGCGTTGTTCGGCGAGGTGCTTGCGGCCGAAGAGGCGTTGAAGCTCGGCATCGTTGACCAAGTCGTGCCCGCCGGGACCGGTGCGGCGGCGGCGGCGGAGTTGGCGCGGGCCGTCCTGAGACGTGGGTCGCGGGCGACGGAACTCGTGAAGATGACGATCAACGCGGCCGAAGGCGAGGAACGCGAGCGCGTTCTCGAGGCAATCTCGGGTGCCCTGGCGGCAGGCACGGATGAACTGGCCGAGGGGCTTGCGGCGTTTCGGGAAGGCCGCAAGCCCGACTTTGGAAAGGGCGACACTTGATTCGACATCTGGTCGCCCTGAGGTTCAAGGCCGGCACGCCCGAAGACGTGAAGCGGGGGCTCATGAACGATCTTGCCCGGCTGGACCAACGGATCGACGGCATTCTCGAATTTCGGGCGTGCCCGAACATCAGTGTCGAGGATCCGCTGGTGCGCGGCTATCGCGATCTTTTCTGGTTCGATTTCCGGGATGCATCCGTGCGCGACGCATATCTCGCTGACGAAGTGCATCAGAGGATCGGTGCACGGCTTGTCGCCGAGCTCGAAGGTGGTTCGGATGGCGTGTTCGTTCTCGATTTCGAGATGTGACGCCGATCAGCGATAGGCCAGCAGGCGGTTGGTGCCGGATTGCACGCTCTCGCCGTGCTGGTTGGTGACATCGAAATCGAGCGTCAGGACGGCCTGATTTTCCTGTCTTGCCCTTTCAATTGCCGCAATGGTGATTGTCACTGCAATCCGGTCCCCGGCGAGCACGGGCCGATGGAAGCTCCAGTGCCAGTCCAACGAAGCCCTGGCGCGAAACTGTGCAGGCGCCCGGTTCTTCAACCCGTCGATCAAGGAAAGCACGAGCAGCCCGTGCGCGACCCGCGCATCAAATCCATGGCGGCGGGCTGCCTCGTCGGACATGTGAATCTCGAACCTGTCGCCCGTCATGTCGGCGAAGGCGTCGATCATCTCCGCCGTGACGGTCATGGACCCGCAATCGATGCGATCCCCGCGTGCAAGAGTGGCTGCGCCGTGGCGGCCCGGAGGAAGGAGGCGCATCGCGATGCCGTCCTGTCGTGCCGGTCTCGTTTCAGGCCGGCACGGGTGCATCTTCGCGCAGCAGATTCATTTCCTTGAGCTCCGACCAGAAGTCGGCCGGGATCGGATGACTGAACCACGCCAGGTTTTCTTGCAGTTGCTCGACCGTGCGCGTGCCGGCGATGAAGCTCGGTATCGCGGGATGGGCGACAACGAATTGCAGCGCAGCGGCGGGCAGGGGCACGCCGTGGTCGGCACAGACCTGTTCGATCTTTCCGACCCTTTCCATGATTTCCGGCGGTGCCGGCGCGTAGTTGTACTTTGCACCTTCGATCGCACCGGTTGCGAGGACCCCCGAGTTGAAACCACCGCCGATGACCACGGCAGCGCCGCGTTCCTCACAGAGCGGCAGGAATTCTTCCAGCGATTCCTGCTCCAGAAGCGTGTAGCGTCCGGCAAGAAGAAAGCAGTCGAAATCACGTTGCTTGAGCGCCTCGTGGCAGACCTCCCACTCGTTGACGCCGACACCGATGGCCTTGACCACGCCTTGATTGCGCAGTTCTTCCAGGGCGGCCCAACACGTGTCCATGGCTTGACGAAAGACATCGGGCTGTTCGTCGCCCCGCGTGAAGCGATCGACGTCGTGGATGAAGCAAATGTCCATCCTTTCGAGATTCAGCCTCTGCAGGCTGTCCTCGAACGCCCTCATCGTGCCGTCGTAGCTGTAATCGAAATGCAACGTGAACCGGCCTGCATTGGTCCAGGGCGCAAAGTCTATGTCGTCCCTTCGGGCAGGCTTCAGGACGCGGCCCACCTTGGATGACAGCACGAAGTCATCGCGGTTCTTCCAGCGCAGGCCGTGGCCGGTGCGCAGCTCCGAGAGTCCATGGCCGTACATCGGTGCTGTGTCATAGTAGCGGACTCCAGCGGCCCATGAAGCCTGTATCATCCCGTCAGAGGTCTCTTCGTCGATCTCGCGAAAGATGTTGCCAATGGGCGCCGTGCCGAATCCGAATGCCGTGACCTCCAGGTCGACGCGACCGAACTGCACCAAGGAATCAGGTTGCATGCGCGTTTCTCCTCAAGTAACTGTCTGGTTAGTTAAATGGCGCGCGACGATCCGGCAAGAGGTTTTTCCGGTCAGGCGTCATCGGTGAAATTCCGGGGTGCCGACGTCGTCGCCAAGGGCAGGGCAAGGGCATGAACGAAGCATTGGGCAAATCCGAATTTGCGTCGCAGCTGTCGAATGGGAAAGGGTGTTCAGCCGCGTCGCCGTGTTTTACCAGTCAGCGGGTTCCGGACTCGAAAGCTGCGGACTGCAAGTGAACCGGGAAGTTCGAAGTAGCTGCAGCCACTCACGAAATTCGGCAAGCTGCAAGAGGTGCAGCTTCCGGGGGACGTGCGAAGCCGGTGTATTCTCTGCGAAAGTCTGGTGGAAGCGGAGCCCGCGAAGGACCCTTGATGCGGTTGTGGGCCGCTTCCCGGGTCAGGACTTTCCCACGCTATCGCTGATCTCGCGGACGGCCAGCAGACGGACGGGG
>VXSG01000013.1 GCA_009838075.1 Boseongicola sp. SB0665_bin_10
GCGAGGCGAATCAGCCGCAAGCGAAAAGCCCGACACGGCTCATGGCATCTATATAAAGGAGTGACCATCATGCTCACCCGCATACCGTTCCGCGTCCTGCCCCGGCAATCCGGCGACATGTGATGCAAGAACATCCCCGGACGCGCCGCGACAGCCTGAAGGGCCGATTTCCCACCCGGCCTGTCCGATCCGGTCATCCGGAGGCGTCACGTCGGACATGATTGTTTCCCATGGCTTCGCGCCGGGGGGGCTTGCCAGCATGGCGATGCCGGAACGCGCCATGCCATGGTCCCGTCAAGCGCGTGCAGTCATCGGAAGGCTTCCCGGATTCGACGCCGGCCCGCCGGTCACGACACTCTTGCCAGTTCCGGCGCCGGAAAGAACATCGTTGGGAGTCCCGAATGCGGCGGCGGCGGCAAAGAAAAGCGAGGCGCCTTGCAGGAAATGGATGATTGTCGTCCGCGGCGCACGGGATCAATGGCGCAACACTGTCTTGCCTCGTTGCCCGCATGGCAATACGCGGGGCATCGACGGCGACACGGAGCGATTCCTCCAGGTTGGTTCATCCGTCTCGTTGCAATGCGCGCCAGCGAGCCGCGGGAAGATGCCGTCCGGGGCTTGGTTCCGGCAAGACACCTCGCATGACGGATTCACTCAACACGGTTGCGCGAACAGGATGGACGCCGGAATGATGCGAAAGGACCGAATCGACGTGGCGGGAGCGTTGGCGCTTGTCGGCTTCTCGCTACTGCTGGCATTCAACCAGGTTGTCATCAGGGTTGTGAACGAAGGGCTGCAACCGGTCTTTTTCGCCGGGGTGCGGTCCGTGGGCGTCGTCATTTGCCTCTGGCTCTGGTTTGCCGTCCGGCGCCGACCGTTGGGACTCAGGCGCAAGAACCTGTTTTTTGGCTGCCTCATGGGGACGCTTTTCGCGCTCGAGTTCGTCCTCCTGTTTGTTGCACTCGACCTCACGACAGTTTCGCGGACATCGGTCCTGTTCAACACGATGCCAATATGGATGGCGCTCCTTGCTCACCAGTTCATTCCCGGCGAGCGAATCACTCGCGTCAAGGCTGTCGGCCAGGTGCTGGCATTTCTTGGCGCTGCCATTGCAATCGCCTGGCGTGGCGACAGCGGAGAGGGGTCATTGCTCGGCGATCTGCTGGCCTTGCTCGGAGCCATTGGGTGGGCCACGCTGGCACTGATCGCGCGCACCGGGCTCAAGGATGTTTCGCCCGACCGGCAGCTGTTCTGGCAGGTGCTTGTTTCGGCCCCGATCCTCCTCGTTGCCGCAGTCTTCTTCGGTCCCTTCGTGCGCGAGCTCGAACCCATCCACCTCTGGGGACTGGCGTTCCAGATCGTGGTCGTGGTGACCTTCGGGTTTTCCTTCTGGCTGTGGCTGCTGGCGATCTATCCGGCGGCCAGCGTAGCCGCATTCAGCTTTCTCGTGCCTGTTTTCGGCGTATTCCTTGGGTGGTGGCTGCTGGACGAGACGCTGGGGTTGCCGATCCTTGCGGCCCTCGGGCTTGTCTGCACGGGCCTCGTGCTGATCAATCGCCCTCAGGTGCCGCAGAAGGTCTGACGGATAACTTCGCCTTCGGTCGGGGGCCTTGCAAGGTCGGCGAATTCTCCGGGATCGGAAAACGGCGCCAGAAGGGCGGCATTCAGATGCTCGAACGTGCTCAGGTCGCCCGCAACCGCAGCCTGTATCGCTTGCTCGATCAGATGGTTGCGAGGGATGAGCGCCGGATTCGCCGCATGCATTGTGACCGCCCGGTCCTCCGGCATCGCACTTTCCATTCCCAGGCGCCTCTTCCAGGACTTCTCCCATGCATCGTAGAGTTCAGGTTCAGAGAATGCGTCCCGTGCCCTGGGGCTGCCGAGGGACCGGAACGTGTTGGTGAAGTCGGCCTTCCCCTTTGCCATCGCGTCAAGAAGCGCGAGAATCAGCTCCTCATCTCCCTCGCCTGCCGCCTGCAGGCCGAGCTTTGCACGGAAGACCGTCAGCCAGGCATCGCGGAAGAGCGCCGGGAACCGGTCGACAGCCGCCTGCGCGTCCTTCACGTCTTCAATGAGCGGGAGGAGCGCAGTTGCCAACTGTGCCAGATTCCACATCGCGATGTCGGGCTGGCGCGAATATGCATACCTGCCCTGGTGGTCGATCGACGAAAACACGCGCATCGGGCTGAAGTCATCCATGAATGCGCAGGGGCCGTAGTCGATGGTTTCGCCTGATACGGTCATGTTGTCCGTGTTCATGACACCATGGATGAATCCGATTCCGAGCCATGCCGCGACCAGCGTCGCCTGTCTTTCCACGACATGGTTCAGAAGACCCAGCGCACCGTCCGCTTCCTGGGCATGGCGCCTGATGGCATGGCTGACAAGCGCTTCCAGCGCCTCGTGGTCGCTTCTCGCGAAAAAGTACTGGAAGGTGCCGACCCGGATATGGCTGGCAGCAACGCGGGTCAGAACCGCACCTGGCAGGGGCGCCTCGCGAAAGACCGTCTCTCCCGTTGTCACGGCAGCGAGCGCCCGCGTCGTCGGCACGCCGAGTGCCGCCATGGCCTCTGAGACGACGTATTCGCGCAGCACCGGCCCGAGCCACGCGCGACCGTCCCCCATTCGCGAATACGGCGTTTGGCCCGAACCCTTGAGCTGGATGTCGAAGCGGGCCTCGTCGGGCGCCACGATCTCGCCGAGCAGGATGGCGCGGCCGTCGCCGAGCTGCGGAGACCAGCCGCCGAACTGATGGCCGGCATAGACCTGGGCCAACGGGTCGGCACCTTCCGGCACCGCGTTGCCTGCCAGGACGGAGACGCCTTCCGGTGTTGCCAGTGCGTCCGCGTCAATTCCCAGGCGTTTCGCAAGTGGCACGTTCAGGGCCATCATTGCCGGCGAAGCCACCGGCGACGGGGCCATCCTGGTATAGAAGCGGTTCGGCAACCGCCCGTACGAGTTGTCGAAGGGCAGGGCGAGGTTCATGGGTACGGACTCGCTGGACGGGTCGGACGCGGGATCCGGCCGCCGGTCCGGGCCACTGAAGCGGGGGCGGTGTCAGAGGCGGGCGATGCGTTCCGACAATAGATCGAAATAGCCCGTTGCATCCAGGTCTCCCATGAATGTGGCGTTGGCGGGACGTTCGGTCACGCGCCACCAGTCGGCGACTGTCATGCCGCGCGTAAGTTCGGATTCGGTTTCAATCTCGACATTGATGTGACGGCCGGAAAAGAGCCGAGGTTCCAGAAGATATGCAATCGTGCACGGATCGTGAAGCGGCGCACCCTCGGAGCCGTACTTTTCCTTGTCGAAGCGCTCGAAGAAGTCTGTCCACGCCGCGACCAGCTTGCCCGCTCTCGTGCCCATTCGGCGAAACGCCTCGACCCTGTCCGCCGTGATCAGCGCCTTGTGCGTCACGTCCAGGGGCATGACGGTAAGCGGCACACCCGACTTGAACACGATGTCTGCGGCTTCCGGGTCGACATAGACGTTGAATTCGGCCGTGGGCGTGATGTTGCCCACCTCGAAATAGGCGCCTCCCATCAGAACGACTTCCTGAACGCGCTGCATGATGTCGGGCGCGTCCTGGAACGCGCGGGCAATGTTGGTCAGCGGGCCGATCGGAACGAGCGTGACCGTTCCGGCCGGTTCGCTGCGCAACGTGTCCAAGATGAAGTTGACGGCATGGCCTTGCTGGAGCGGCATTTCCGGATCCGGAAGCGTTGGCCCGTCAAGTCCGGTCTTTCCATGGACATGTTCCGCCGTGACCAGGGGCCTTGAAAGCGGCCTGTCCGAGCCTGCAAAGACGGGCGTGTCGGCGTGACCGGCGAGTTCGCAGACGATCCGGGCGTTTCTTTGCGTGAGCGGGAGCGGGACATTGCCCGCTACGGCAGTCACGCCCAGGACTTCGATCTCGTCCGGCGATGCAAGGGCCAGCAGGATGGCCACCGCGTCGTCCTGGCCGGGATCGGTGTCGATGATGATCTTGCGCCGCGCCATTGTTCCTTCCGGAGAAGAGATTGAACACGTCGCGGCCATCGTGTCCACCCGCCCCCGCGCTCCCGGGAAACGCAGGGACGGGTCCGTGTCCGTGCACGGCTGTCGCCCTGGGGCGTCGTTCAGCCGTCGTAGTCGACCTCCTCGGTGATGCGCAGCGCTTCGTCCCGGAAGTCGGCGATCGTCTGGAGATTCGCGTCATCGGCATCGAACTCGCCGAACGCCTCAACCACGGCGAGTGCCGAAACGTTCGGGTTCACGGGGTATTCGCTGTTGATTTCAGCATAGAGCCTCTGGCCTTCTTCAGACGCCAGGAACTCGACCAGCTGGATTGCGGCTTCGCGGTTCGGCGCCGCCTTGGTGAGCGCAACACCCGAGACATTCACGTGCGTTCCACCGTTTTCGAATGTCGGGAAGATGATGCGGACACTGTCGGCCCAAGCCTTCTGCTCGTCGTTCTTCAGCATGAGGGCCATGTAGTAGGTGTTGCCGATCGAGATGTCGCATTCCCCGGCCCAGATCGCCTTGACCTGTGCGCGGTCGTTGCCTTGCGGCTTCCTGGCCAGGTTGGCCTTGAGACCCGCAAGCCAGTCCCGGGCATAGTCTTCACCGTGTTGCTCAATTATGCCCGCGGTGAGCGCCAGCATGTAGACATGGGTGCCGGAACGCGTGCAGATCTTGCCCTTCCACTTGGGATCAGCCAGGTCTTCGAAGGTCGTGACCTGTCCGTCTGCGACCCGTTCCTTCGAGGCGTACACGATGCGCGCACGGGTCGTGAGCGCCGTCCAGTCGCCGGCCGGGTCGCGGTATTGTTCCGGCACGTTGGCCGTGATGCTGTCGGTGACGAGCGGGTCGAGCACGCCGGCGGACTTGAGCGCGTCAAGCCGGCCTATGTCGACCGTGAAGGCCAGGTCGGCCGGGGAACGGTCGCCTTCCGCTTTCAGGCGTTCGGCCATTCCCTTGTTGAGAAACGCGACATTGACCTCGATCCCTGTTTTCCGGGTGAAGACGTCGAAGAGCGGCTGGATCAGTTCAGGCTGCCGATAGGAGTAGACGTTGACCTGGTCGGCAAATGCCGGTGCAACCGAAGTCATGGCCGCGACGGCGAGGGCTGTCATGCGCATGGCGAGGTTCCTTTCAGTTGATTCGCATGCTCCAAATACTTGAGTATTTTACTAAGATCAATAGGTGACAATTTTGATCGGAAATGAAACGCGGTCGCGGACGCTTGCTCCCGAAGCTTGCGATGCAGCGCAACGGCACGGTTTCGAGACCTAGCGAACGCGCTCTGGCTTCGGTGCCCTTCGTGCAGCCGGGCAGGGTGGCGGGCGCCTCAGGTGCCGTCCCGGGGTTGCGCTGGTTGCGCCCTCTCTTCGAGCTTGATGTCCTCCCAGAGGCTGTCCATTTCGGCAGGCGTGGCTTCCGCGGGGGACCTGCCGGTCGCGGCCAGCCGGTCCTCGACAGATGCAAAGCGCCGTTCCACCTTGGCGTTGGCGTGCCGTAGCGCGGCTTCAGGATCGACGCCCCAGTGTCGGGCCAGGTTGACCAGCGAAAACAGTAGATCGCCGAACTCTTCATCGATGCCGTCAGCTGCAACGCTGAATGCCTCGTTCAATTCCGCGATCTCTTCCGCAACCTTGTCCAGAACCGGACGGGAATCCTCCCAGTCAAAGCCGACTGCCGCCAGGCGTCCTTGCAGCTTCATGGCCCTGAGCAGGGCCGGGAGCCCGAGCGCGACGCCGTCGAGGGTCCGTGTCTCGCCCAATGCCGTGCGCTCCGCCGCCTTGGCGGTTTCCCAGTCCCGGGACTGTTCGCCCGCGGTCTTGTCTCGACTGTCGGAACCGAAGACATGCGGATGACGGGAAATCATCTTGGCGCAGATTCTCCGTGTCACGCTGGCGAGGTCGAAATGCCCGTCCTCGCTGCCCATCTGGCTGTGATAGACGACCTGCAGAAGCAGATCGCCCAGTTCGCCTTCCAGGTCGTCCCAGGATTCGCGCGCGATGGCATCGGCAACCTCGTAGGCTTCCTCGATCGTGAAGGGCGCTATCGAAGCGAAGTCCTGCTCGATGTCCCAAGGGCAGCCGGTCTCGGAATCGCGGAGGCGGCGCATGACTTCGATCAGCTTCAATGTGCCGTCGGGCATGCCGTGAATGGGATCGTCGATGGCCATGTCAGCCCTTTGCTCGGTTGTCAGGCATGCGCAGCTTTCGCCGGAAACGCGCGGCGGTTCAATGGCCGAGGAAGCTGCCGGCATCGCGGTTGACGGGGTGCACGGCCACGAGTGGAATCCCTGCAAGCGCGATTTCCCCGAAGGGGTGGCGTGGCAGCTTGGTCACGCCGGCGCGTCGATACGTGACACCGCACATGCCGCCTGCGACCTGGTCTTGCTCCGGGGATGGAACCGGCACCGAAGAACCAGCCACTTCGCGAAACCGGTCTCGCATTGAATTGGTGCAGCCGTGCCCTCCCGAAGCATATGCCGGACCGGCCTCAGGTTGGTGGCGGAGCGAGGCGACGCAGGCGTTCGAGGGGTGTCAGCCGCAGGTCCGATGACAGGCAACCCTGCCCGGTGTCACGCCAGGTCGGGACATTCAACGACATGTCGCATTGCGCCATGAAAGACCGGCCATTGACGGTCAGGCAAACGGTCTCGCCAAGAGATACGCGCAGTCCCTGCGTGTCCGTGCAATAGCATTCGACGGTCTTGCCGCTTGGCGACTTGACGTCGCCGAAGGCAGGCGTGGCCAACAGGGCCAGGAGAACGACCGCGCGAAACATGGAACGATTGTATCCGATTCAGGTCGAATTGGAAGACGTTTCACCTGGCCGTGAAGCAGGAATGCGCCCTTTTTGACCACCACCGCAACGGTTGCCAATCTTGACGCGGCGCGGTCAATGCGTGAGACGAAGGCATGGTACCACTCGACACGCTTGAGCAGATCCGTGAGCGCTTTCAGTTCCTGGAGGCAAAGATGGCGAGCGGAGTGCAGGGAAGCGAATTCGCGAAACTTTCTCGGGAGTATGCCGAACTGAAGCTGCTCGTGACCGAGATTGACGCCTATCGAGCGTCGCTTGCCGCGCGCGACGAAGCGGAGGCGATGCTCGAAGATCCGGAAATGCGCGTGCTTGCCCAGGAGGAGCTTGCCAAGGTGAAGGGCGAACTCCCGATCCTCGAACAGCGCCTGAAGATTGCGCTTCTGCCAAGGGACGCCGCCGATGCGCGGCCCGCAATCGTCGAGATTCGTCCCGGCACCGGCGGTGAGGAAGCCGCGCTCTTTGCCAGGGAACTGCTGCGGATGTACCAGCGATACGCGGAGGATCGGGGCTGGAAGTTCTCAATGATCGAGTTGTCGGAATCCGAACTTGGCGGCGTCAAGGAGGCCGTTGCCAATGTCGAGGGGGACGGCGTGTTTGCACGCTTGAAGTTCGAGAGTGGCGTCCACAGGGTCCAGCGCGTGCCGGAGACGGAATCCGGCGGGCGAATCCACACTTCCGCCGCCACTGTCGCAGTCCTGCCGGAAGCCGAGGCGGTCGATGTCGACATTCCGGCGGGCGACATTCGCATCGACACGATGCGGGCAAGCGGATCCGGAGGGCAGCACGTGAACACGACCGATTCGGCCGTCAGGATCACGCATGTTCCGTCTGGCATCGTGGTGACGTCCTCGGAAAAGTCCCAACATCAGAACCGCGCGATCGCCATGACCCGGCTGCGCGCGAAACTCTACGACATGGAGCGGCAAAGGCAGGCGGAAGAGCGTGCGAGCGACAGGAAGGCCAAGGTGGGGTCCGGGGACCGTTCGGAAAGAATCCGGACCTACAATTTCCCCCAGGGTCGGATGACGGATCACCGCATTGGATTGACGACCTACCGCCTTTCCGAAGTTCTTGGCGGCGATCTCGATGAAGTCATAGATGCCCTCATCGCGGCGGACCAGGCTGAAAGGCTCGCGGAACAGGGGCTGTGATGCGCGGGATGCGATGTCGCCAAGTGACCGCAATCCACGCACCGGGTGCCCGGTGACCAGGCAGGAGAGCTGGATTGCCCGCTTGCGCGCCGCAGGCGTGCCCGACGCGGCAGGCGATTTCCGGCGGATCTTCCGTTGGGCCTGTGACACGGGCACGACCGATTCCGGGCCACAGGTTCGTGAAGACCCGGGCGCCCTTGCGCTCCGGATGCTGGAATTCGGTGTTTCCGAAAGAGAAACGAGGCGGCCGCTGTCGCAAATCATCGGCAAGCGGGAGTTCTGGAAGGGAACGTTCAAGGTCACGCACGATGTGCTGGACCCCCGTCCTGAAACGGAACTGCTGGTCGAACTCGGCCTTCAGGAACCGTTCGCGCGCGTGTTGGATCTTGGAACCGGATCCGGCTGCGTTGTCATATCGCTCCTGATGGAACGCCCGAACGCACGTGGTGTCGGCACCGACATCTCGAAGCGGGCATTGCGGGTCGCCAGGGAAAATGCCGAATCCATGGGCGTGGCTGAGCGCGTGATCCTGCCGGTTTCGGACTGGTTCGACGATGTGGACGGGCGTTACGATCTCGTCGTGTCCAATCCGCCTTACGTCGCGTCAGAAGAAATCGGGGACCTGCCACCCGAGGTCCGGTGTCATGAACCGCGTGTGGCGTTGGCCGGCGGCATCGACGGGCTTTCGGCATATCGCGCAATCGCGGCGGGGGCGCGGAAGCACCTGACTCCGGGAGGGCGGCTGCTGGTCGAAATCGGTCCAGCCCAGGCCGATGGGGTCCGGAGCCTGATGGCGGACGCGGGCCTCGATATCCTGGCGGTTCATGCCGACCTGGATGGAAGGGACAGGGTCGTCGCCGCGCGGAATTCGGCATGAACTGCCGCAGGACGAGGCGCGCGGCGCCGGAAGAATTCGTGGATTTTGCAAAAAAACTACTTGGCAACCGCATCATCACTGGATAGACAAGGGCCTGCAGACGGCGGGAGCGCCTGTGTCTCCCCTGATGTTTCTGCGAAATCCATGCAAGGAACGGCGCCCGGGGAGCGGGTGAAACTTTGGAACTTCCACGCATGACCAGACAAGAAGCTGGACAAATTAAGACATGAGAACTTCCAAGTCACGATCGCGGTCAAAGTCGAACCGCAACCGTTCGATGGGCAATGTCGTCAACCGGGTCTTCGACTCGTCAGGTCCGGAGGGCAAGGTGCGGGGCACCCCGCAGCAGATCATCGACAAGTACAACCTGATGGCACGAGACGCCCAGCTGTCGAATGACCGCGTTGCGGCCGAGAACTTCCAGCAACATGCCGAACATTACCTGCGCATGCTGGCGGAGGCCCAGCGCGAGCAGGCGGAACGCCAGGCGCAGCAACAGGAGCGCCGAGGTGCGCATCAGGGCGCAACGCGTGCCGAGGAGAAGGGGGACGAGACCACGGCTCCCGACGGCAGGCAGGCCACGGTGCCCGCTTCCGAGATCGCTGCAGCCGCCGCCACGAGCGACGTCATGGGTGTTGCGTCGGGGGACAGCGAATTGGTCGAAACGCCCGAAGAAAGCATAGTTCCGCCACGGAAGCCGCGTCCGCCGCGCAGCTCGACGCGTTTGGACGAGCCGGCCTTGGCGGCATCCGACGCGGCGGAATAGAGCGCAGCGACAGGCAGTTCGCCGTCCGTTTGGCGGTCGCGCACCGCACTCAGCCCTTGTCGAGAATCCCGGACAGCGCGCAGAAGCGCTCGATGTCGACGGTTTCGGGCCGGTCGGTCGGCCTGATGCCAGCCATGCGAAGCCTGTCTTCGATGTCCGGGGCAAGACTCTTCAGGCTGGAACGCAACATCTTCCTGCGATGACGGAAGGCGGAGGCGACCACCTTGCCCAGCGAACTTGCGTCGGCGGGAAAGCGCGGTGCGGGCAGTGCCTCGATGTGAACCACCGCCGAATCGACCTTGGGCTGCGGCGTGAATGCCCGGGCTGGAATGTCCATGACGAGATGTGCCTCGCTGCGCCACCCGGCCAGGATCGAAAGGCGGCCATAGGACTTGCTGCCTGGCCCGGCCACAATTCGCTCCGCCACCTCGCGCTGGAACATGAGCGTGAGGCTTTGCCAGAAAGGTGGCCATTCGGGAGGCGACAGCCAGCGTGTCAGCAGTTGGGTGCCAACATTGTATGGCAGGTTGGCCGCCACCTTGACCGGGGGCGAAAGATGTTGACGCGGGTCAAACCGCAATGCATCGGCGTGAACGACTTTGAGGCGACCGGGACAGGCCCGGGCAATGTCCGACAGGGCCGGAATGCATCGCCGGTCCGTTTCGACCGCGAGGATCCGGCGGGCGCCTTCGGCGAGAAGGCTCCGCGTAAGGCCTCCCGGACCAGGTCCAATCTCGAGCACGTCTGCATCAGACAGGGCGCCCGCCGCCCGAGCGATCTTCGCCGTCAGGTTGAGATCCAGGAGAAAGTTCTGGCCCAATGATCTCCGCGCGGCGAGCCCGTGCGTCGCAATCACGTCGCGAAGCGGAGGGAGTGCATCAAGCGCGTTCACTTGCGCTTGTTCGCAAGACGTGCCGCAGCGATCTTCCGTGCAAGTCGGAGGGCCGAGATCATCGACGCCGGACTGGCCTTGCCGGTCCCCGCTATGTCAAAGGCGGTGCCGTGATCCGGTGATGTGCGCACGAAGGGAAGCCCGAGGGTCACGTTGACGCCGCCTTCGAATTCCAGCGTCTTGATCGGTATCAGTGCCTGATCGTGATACATCGCGATCGCTGCATCGTAGCCTGCCCGGGCCGAAGCGCTGAACATCGTGTCGGCGGAAAGCGGTCCCGCAATTGACATTCCATCGGCGCGGAGCCGGTCGCATGCCGGAGCAATGACAATTGCGTCCTCATCTCCCAGGACACCGTTTTCGCCGGCATGCGGGTTGAGGCCCGCAACGGCAATCCGCGGCCGTTCGGGAATTCCGAAGTCTTCCCGGAGGGCGCGTTCGGTGACCCGGATCGTCGATTCGAGAAGTTCGGCGTTCAGTGCTCCGGGAACATCCGATATCGGAATGTGCGTCGTGACGGGCACGACCCTCAATTCGGCGCTGGCAATCATCATGACGCCATGCCCGCAGCCGGCACAATGGGCAAGAAACTCGGTCTGCCCCGGAAAGGCAAAGCCGGCGTGAGAAACGAGTTCCCGTTTCGAGACCGGCGCGGTACAGAGCGCGGATGCCGCGCCCCCGCGAACAAGCGCAACGGCTCGCTGGATGGCCGCAACAACTCCGGATGCGTTTTTTGGATCGGGATGACCTGGCCTGGCCGGACTCGGGAATGCAAGATGCAGCACCGGCAGGCCGTCTGCCATGGCGTCGGGAGCGTCGGAGGGGGAGTCGATCGTGACGGTCCTTGCGCCGGCGGGCACATGCCTCGAATCACCGATCATGAAGAACGGCAATTCGTCCCGCAGGGCCTCCCATGCCGCAACGATGACTTCGGGGCCGACGCCGGAAGGGTCACCGCAACTGACTGCGACGGGAAGCAGGTCAGATCCGGTCATGCGTCAATTCGTAAGGTCAATCACGTTGGTCGATGCACGGAGCTCTGCAAGGTAATGGGCTGCAGTGTTGCTGAGCCGAACGTTCAGGAGTCGCCCGCCAACAATGTCGATGTCGATGTTGCTCTTCAAGGCCGGGCGGCGCTCGCAGAGCATCAGCAGCGCTGCGTTGCCGTCGCGGCCCCGTTCGATCGCGCTCTCGTTGACGTCAAGAACGGCGACCGCCGCGCGCACGTCCGCGGGCAGTTCCGCAGACGGCACGACCTCGCGGACGAGCCGGTCTTCGGGCAAGTCGCGGGCAACGCCGTAGAGGTCACCGCAATCGTCCACCGCATTCGCGATTTCCGCAGCTTCGGAAGCGCCGCCTTCGAGACGGAGGAGCGCATAGTCGATGAGCAGGGCTTCCTTGGTGCCCTCCTGAACGCGCTCAATGTCTCGCAGCAGGAAAATCGCGATGTTGCCTTCGTAATCCATCGGCCTGCTGATCTCGCCAACCTCGAGCCCGGCCACGGTGTCGCTGATGCCTTCCGGCAGCGCATCCAGCGCTTCCCAGCCGATCTCGCCGCCCCGGTCCGCCGACGCGGCAACAGAGTACCTCCGGGCTGCCGCGGCGAATTCGTCTTCGTCTTGAAGCGCCGCAATACGCGCGGCGCGCTCGCGTGAAGCAGCGGCAGTGTTCGGATCCTGTGCGGGGAGAACGATCTCCGACACAAGGACCCTTACGCCACCTTCGGTTCCGGTCGTTGCAAGAGTGCGACGAATCTGGTGATCGGGAATCGAGGCACGGACGGATGGCCCAAACTGGTTCCGGACAAGCTCGCGCCATGCAACGCCAGCTTCAACGAACGCACGGAAGGACTCTCTTTCAATGCCCGAGGCCTCCAGAATGGCCATGACCTCCTCGACCTGGAGGTTGCCCCGCGCGGCGAATTCCGCCATGCCCGCATCGACCTGTCCAGGGGCGACGCTGACACCGGCGTCCTGCGCGGCGATGCGTTGCACGGTCTCGTTGATCAACTGCTCCCGTGCACGCCGACGCACATCGCCGCTCGCGCCGAGAAGCGCAAGAAACCGCGCGCGCTGGTCAATCTGGTAGCGCGTGATGACCCTGTCGCCCACCTGAAGTTCCGGCGCGAAGCGTCCCTGGGCTTCCGCCGAAACCGGAAGATGCACAGAAAGCGCGACAACAGCTGCAAGCAACCAGCGTCCTCTCAAGGTTCCTATCCTCTGCAAATGCGCTGCCCAGCGCGACCATCATCCCGGCTTCCGATGCCCAGAAGAGATACATGAAAGCCTATTTCGGTTGTTGAATCGACACTAGTCGAATTGGCGAAGCGACGCGAGAGAGAAAGCGCGAGGTGCACGCACTCCGTCCGATAGTCAAGACCCAGTTCGGTCCGCGCCGAGCGGTCGGCGGCAAAGTCATAGCGCCAGTCTGTGCGCGCGGTCCATCCGTCACCGACATCGTAGGCACCCTCGAAAGACCATTCCGAAAGGCGGTCGTCCCGGCCCTTGGCAGCATCCGGCACGGCGTGAAAAAAGCTGGACGAGAGCGTGTGGCGGCTCGCAGACCAGTCAAGGCGAGTCTCGGACAGCGTGATGTCCAGCCCGTCGGCCACGAGCGATCGCGAAAGGACGGCAAGGTCGCGGCCGAATCCAAGCCGGCCCGAAACCAGCCAGTCGGATTCGTCTGCGGAACCGTCAGGTTCCTGACCGCCGGAAACGCTGAAGACGCGGCCCAAGGCGAGGTCAATGTCCCACTGCCCGGGATTCTCGCGGCGCCAGACTCCGCCGACAGCGACCCGTAAGCCGTCGTCTCTTCTGTCGACGCCGGGATATCTTGTGGGGGCGAAGAGGTTGGCTTCGTCGATTTCGACCACCCTGCTGTCTTCGTTGGGCACAGCGTCCCCGTTCGTGCCGGATGCGTCGATTCGCAGGATCGGTTCGAGGAGTTCGCGGCGCCCACTTGCGTTCCTGCGACCCATCGGGAACCGCAACTCGAGTGCGGTCCGTGATGCCAGGCGCGAGAGATTGTTCTCGAGTTTCCTGTCCTGCGCGACCGTGTAGGCGTCTCCGCGAAATCCGAGCTCGGCCCTTGCGACGAGACCGGACGAAAACGTCCGCGTACGTGACCAGTCGACGGACGCACCGATGCGGCTGACGTCCCGGCCCACGCCTTCAATCGTGCTTTCAGACGACGGCCGGATGAGCGAACTGGAAGAGATGCCGGCAAACGTGCGGCCGCCAAACGAAAGCTTCGGCAACGCGCGTTCGTAGTAGATGTCGAGGAAGCGGGCCGGCAGCGTGTCGCGGCTTTCGATCTCGGCATCCCGGAGCGAGCGGTACTCGGTGAATTCGGATCGAAAGAGATCCTTGTTCCGCACGCGCGTGACCGACAGCTGATTGGTCAGCCTGTCCCGGTCGGCATAGTCGTACGTGAAAAGGTACCCCGGATCCGATGCGAACTCCGCCTGCGCCTCGAACAGGAATCCGCGGGGCAGGAGATGGCGCGCGTTTCCGAGGAGATAGTTGCGTGACCCGGCTATGTCGTCTCTGGAGACTGCGCCGTTCGCCTCGATGCGCCCGCGTTCCAGCTCTTGACGATATCGAAACTCGACTGTCGTCGTTGAACTGGAGAGATAGGGAGTCACGGTAATGTCGCGGTGGTTCCCGAATGCAAGGAAGTAAGGCAGCTTGACGCCGGTTCCGAGATCGGACGTGGCCTTGAACTGCGGAATGAGGAAGCCGTCGGCACGATCGAGGCTGGGATCGGGAAGGCGGAGTCGTGGCACGTAGAGGATCGGCACGCCCGAGAAGCGCAGCCGGGCATTCGTGAAGTAGAGCTGGTTCTCGACGTCATCGTGCACGACTCTTGAGGAACGGATCTCCCAGAGCGGCACGGGATTGGCCGCGCAGACTTCGCAGGACGAGGCGACCACCCTGTCGAGCCGGGTGTAGCGATCGCTGGTGCGTGCAATGCGATTCGCGGCGATCTGGAAGTGCTGTTCAAGCACCATCCTCGCGGATACCAGCACTCCGTCACGCAGGCGCCGGTCGAGATCGGCGTGATCGGCCAGAAAGACCGTGCCGTCTTCGTCCGTGACATGGATCGGTCCGGAAAGGGTCAACTGATCGCCATCGCTCTGGTAGGTGACGGAAGTTGCCGTGAGCCGTGTGCCCTGGACGAGAATCTCGACATTGCCCGAGGCGGTCAGGCGCCCGGACGGATCAATGGAAATCGAGTCCGCGATCAGTGAAGCGAATTCCTGCGCCCGCAGGTCGACCGTGCACAGGCACAGGACAATCGCGGCAAGGCACGCTGAGAGTCGCCTCGTCATCCATCCTCCAGGTGCAGGAGCAGGGCAAGCGGCAGCAGCAGTATCGCGATGGGTGGCAGCCATGCGGCCATGACGACCGGGATCTGTCCGTTTTCCCCGAGGACCGCGACAAAGTTCCTGATGAAATAGAAGAGAAACCCGAGACCGAGCGCCGTCATGACCATCAGCCCGGTGCGTCCCATTCGCGTGTGGCGCATCGTGAAGCCGGCGCCGACGAGCACCATTGCGGTCAGAAGCAGCGGCAGCGCAAGCTCCATGTGGAAGAACGTCCGGTGATTTCGGGCCGAGAAGCCGGCCGCGTCCAGCCGGGCGATGAAGGCGGGCAACTCCCAGATCGGAATGGCGCTTGGCGTGCCGAAGCTGTCGAGAATCTGGTCGGGCGTCAGGTTCGATGCGAGGACCATCTCCTGCATCTCGACGCTTTCGACTTCCGGGATGGGCGCGCCGGTATCGAATCGCCACTCCTTCGCACCGGAAATCCGCCACGCGCCGGGGACGAGCAATGCGCGCTCTGCTTCGATGCGGTATATCGGCTTGCTGTCGGGTGCGTAGCCGAGAAACGTGACGTCGAAGAGGCTTGTGCCGTCGAGGTTCGAACTGCTCGCGCGAATGACCGTCTGTCCTTCGCGCGAGCCCTGGCGAAGCCAGAATCCGTCAGCCGTGACCGAGAGTGTTGACGACGCGCCGGAAAGGCGGGCCACCTGGGCCTCATACTGTCTTTGCGTCGCCGCCACGATCGGGTTCATGGCTGCCACGGCGAAGATGCCGATAAGGAAAGCCAGCAGGACCGGCGTCACCAGGCTCTCGAGCGCCGGACGCCCGGCGGCGCGGGCGACCACGAGTTCGGAAGACCGGGCAAGCCCGAGAACCATGCTGACCGTCGCCAGGATCATGATGAGCGGAAGTATCTTGTACAGGTCTTCGGGCACGCTAAGGAACGCGAGAACGAGCAGCGTGCCAAAGCCGGCATCGTCGAAGCCACCGAACCGTCGGATCTGCTCGATGAGGGCCGTAAGTGTCAGAATCGCAAAGAGGACGAGGAACACGTATAGGAAGTTCTTCAGGAACTTGCGTGCGAAATAGAGGTGGAGCGTCATTGTGCGGCCTGCCTCGCGCGAACCAGAAGACCTGGCCGTGCCGCGATGTAGAGGAGCCCGACTGTTGCGAGCAGCCCCACGAGGGGACCAGTGTAGGCGAGGGGCCAATTGGCGGCGTCGGTTCGAACGGTGCCTTGGCCCAATTGCGTGATCAGTTGAATCAGGATCAGTCCGATGACCGTCCCGATGCTCTGGCGCCAGACACCAAATCGGGAAAACCCGCCCGCCATCAACGCAGCGAAGGCAAAGAGCGGTGCCACCAGCCCGTTCAACGCGTCGCTGAATCGTTCATGTGCCTCCGCGACCAAGGTCGAATGAGACGCTCCCGTCAGGGCCTGGATATCGTCGCCGGCGTCGAGCAGTGCGGGCGTGGGAAGTTCTCTGGGACTGCGTTGCGTCAAGGCGCCGCTTTCGACCAGATCGGAGAGATCAAAGGTAAAATCGTCAAATCGGGTGACCGAGAGCCGTTTGCTGCCGACGCCATAGCTTTGCGCCATGCCGTCGATCATGACAAGGCTGGGCGCTTGCTCGCCTCGAATCAGAAGGGCTTCGCGGGCCGAATAGGCGACCGGGCGGGCGGGGTTGCGCGAGTCGGACAGGAAAACGTCCTGAAGCGCTCCGATACTGGAGATTTCGCGGATGTAGAATGTGATTCCGGCGGCAGGGTGCAGGAACTGTCCCTCGCGTAGAAGCCGGGCAGTCATGTTCTCGGCAATTTCGGCGCTCCGCTCGCTGAGGCGGGCCTGACTTGCTGGTACCAGGATGTGGGCGAGAACAGACGACATGACAAACACGATGAATCCGAAGATCAGGACCGGACGGACCAGCCGTCCAGGGGAGAGCCCGGTCGCCTGGACAACCATGAGTTCGCTTTCCGACATCAGCCTGTTCGTCATGTAGAGCGAGGCCGCGAAGGCTGCGACGGGAAGTACAAGCCGAACCACGTTGGGAAGCGAAAGTGCCGTGAATTCCAGGAAGACCACGGCTGACTCGCCGTTGGCGATGAGCTGGTCGAAGAGCACGACCGCCCGGTTGATCCAGTAGATCAGCACGAGCACAAGTGCGAAGAAGCCGAAGAGCATCAGCAACTGGGCAAGCATGTATCTGTCAAATCGCCTGAGCATGAGGTCCATCACGATCCGTCTGGAGTCTAGACCATAGGCCGGGCAGTTGAAACATTGTAGGCTTGCCTAGGAGGTCAAGATTGTCGCGACGGAATGTGCAATTCCTGGAATGCCTGGAAGATTCGGCACGGGATCATCTCTGGCGAACCTGCAGAACGGGCGTCGTGATGAAGGCGCACGGTGCATGCACGCCCATGTCCGGGCCCGGATCGCGGATCGGGGCGTGACCATGGCGGCTGTCTTGCCGGGTGACTGGCATTGCGTTCGGGCATGCCTCTCCGGGCACCGGACGCGGCAACGAGGGGCGGCAGCGCCCCTCTTGGGCGGTCGCGGGCAGGTGAGCGCTTTCTGCGCGACATGATGGTCCTGTCACCTTGGGTTCGATCGAGTGACCGGCGGCCGGCAGCAAGGCCGGGTTCTTCGCCGGAGGGATTCGAGCAAGAGTCGAGGGTTCAGGGTCAGGCGCCGGGAAGGGCCGTGACCTGGCCATTCGGACACGGCTGCGCATTTGCGGCGCCCCGCCGAAGACGGAGATTTCACTTGCCCGCGAAGTCCTTTACGCAGGGGCGGACCCGAACGGGAATCGAATTCGCCATGAACCGTCGTTCCGCACCCGTCGAGACCGCCGTTGGATGCACGCCCGCCCCGGCAGGGCGAGGCCCCATGCCATTCGGCGGTTTGGAATGTGGTGGAGACCGCTGATGGGCGCTGTCTATTTCTATCACCTGACCAAGCGTCCGCTTGAGGCGACGCTGCCGGTCCTGATCGGCAAGTCGCTTGAAGCGGGCTGGCGGGTTGCGGTTCGGGCGCGCGACGAGTCCCTTCTGGAACGTCTGGACCGGCAACTCTGGCTGGGCGACGGGTTCCTTCCCCATGGCGTTGCCGGCGGTTCGCATGACAGGGAGCAGCCCGTGCTCCTGACGACGGGAGAGCCCGACAACGATCCTGCATGCCTGATCAGCGTGGACGGGGCGGATGTCAGCGTCAGGGAAGTCGAGGCGAATGACAGGGTCTGCATTCTGTTCAACGGCGCAGATGCCGAAGCCGTCGAGCGTGCGCGTGAGCAGTGGCGGACACTGATCGGGGCAGGTGCGGAGGCGCAATACTGGACTGAGGATCAGGGGCGCTGGACCAAGAAGGCGGAGAGCAATCCGAAACCGAAATAGCGGCGTGCAACGATTGTCCCTCTCGGGGAACATGCATCTCAAGGCGTCAGGATCAAGCCATCGTCGGATATCTCGAGCCGCTCAAATCGCGAAAGAAAGCTCATTCCAAGAAGCGAGTCGTCCATGTCTCCGCTGTTCACCGCCACGCGAACGCGATTGAAGCGAACCGGCCCCAGAGACATGACATCTGCAGTGGCAAATGCGGTCTTCACCGGTCCGTTTGCCGTGCGGGCCGTGCCCAGGAACGCCAGGTTGTCCGGGTCAAATCCCGCGCGGCGCGCGTCTTCCAGGGACAGCACCACTTCGGTAGCCCCCGTGTCGACGATGAAGTCCACTGGCGCGCCGTTCACGTCGACCCGGAGGAAAAAATGTCCGCCAGGTCCGCGAGGCACGTGAATCGACGATCCGTCCGAAAGCACGGATTGGCGCGGAACTAGGTCGCGGCGAATGTCGCCCCAAAGCCCGTATACGGCCACGATACCAAGGAAAATCAGCCCCCACGCCAGGAACATGCGCAGCGACCTGCCAAGCGAGGCCCTGTTCTCCGCAATGAACCACCCGCCGACGGCGGTCAGCAGGAGCAGCAGGTAGACGAGGCGCGGAAACTGTTCGAAGTCCATGTCATGTAGATAGGCAGCGTCTGTATCCTTTGCCAGCCCGTCCGCCGGCATTGCTGCAAGCTGGAACCCGTTCCCGGCAATCCGCGTCTTGCCTGGCTGCCTTTGCGTCCTGGCCGTGCCTGCTTGCCCGGATTGCCGACAGGACGGGCCGGGTAGCCTTCACGGTCACTCGTCCCGGTCGATCAACCCGAGCCCACGCAGGTAGATCCCGATGCCGGCTTCGAGCAGGTCTTCCGGCGGAAAGGGCGATTTGGTCCCGGGTGCGCCGCGCGCAAAGAGCTCGACAACACCATGGCTGAGCGCCCAGACATGTGCCGAGAACATTTGCGGTGGCGGCCGCTTGTCGTAAGGGATGTTCATTGACAGTTCGGCGGCGGCTTTCTCCAGGACGTCGAACGCACGTTGTGCGACCTGTGCGAGCTCTGGCGTGCGGTTGATCGAGATCCCGCTTTCGAACATGGCAACGTAGTGTCCAGGATGCCGTCGGGCAAACGCGAGATATGCGTGGCCTGTCGCCTCGAACGACGCAAGGGACGAGGGCTGCCCGGTTTCGTATGCATATTCCATGAGGTCGGCGAAGGTCTCGAAACCCTGCCGGGCGATCTCGGCAATCAGGTCATCGCGACCTTCAAAGTGGCGGTAGACGGCAGCAGGCGTCACGCCAGCCAGCTTCGCCGCTTCCGAAAGCGTGAAGCCCGTCGGTCCCTTTTCCTCGATCAGCTTCAGCGCCGCGTCAACGAGCGCCCGGCGGAGGTCGCCGTGATGATAGCCGCGTTTAGCCATTCCGGTGGGCGGAAAACTTGAAGAGCTTCCGCGCGATCACGTTTCGTGACACATGGTCGGGTCCGATCCATTCGATGCCGGGGCCAATGCCCGTGGCGCCGAAACACGTGCCGCCCTGACCGACGGCTCTTCGGAAAGCCAGTATGATTCCTTCGCAAGGACGGAACATGTTAAGCGCCTTAATTTGTCCAGTATCTAGGCATGGAGCGGCGCAGGCGCAATCCATGAAGGTCCTTGGCGACTGCTGGCACCGGTGATTGTGCGTCGTGGGTCACTTTCCGCAAGGCTAGAATTTCTGATGGGATCACGGGTTCTCGGCTCTGGACGTCGACTCGGGTGCCTTCGTCTTCAGACAATTGTATGCGGTTTCAAACAGGCATTTGAATAAAACTTGTCAAATTGGAAATCCAGTGTTACAGGGAGCAGACGGTCCTGCAACCCGATCGGCGGGGCAGGGCGCAAGAGACACTACAGACGGGAGTTCAATGTTCCCAAGGGCCTTTCCCTCGCAACCGCCGAGCAGGAGTGACGCAACCGTTTCAGAGTCACGAGATGAGACCATGATCGAAATCGGGGCAGATATGGAGTCGTGCAAGGCCGCATTGCTGCGACCCTGTCTATTTGGAAGCGAGCGCGGACATCTTCGTGCCCTGTCAGGTTCGGCTGGCCGTCCCTCAACCATTGCAGGAGTGGCTTGATGGCCCGGGCAGGCGCCCTGCATGGATATGCGCGCGTCTCCACGGGCGAACAGACGCTGGAATCGCAACTTCGCGAGCTCAGGGCGGCGGGCTGCGTGACCGTGGCCGAGGAACGCGCCTCGGGCGGGGACCCGTCGCGTCCGGTCCAGGCCGACCTTCTCGACCGTCTGGCCGTCGGCGACACGCTCGTCGTCGTGCGGCTCGACCGCCTTGGCCGGTCCCTGCTGCACCTGCTCGAGACGATCACCGCCCTTCAGGATCGGGGCGTACATTTCCGGTCGCTGGGGGATCCGGTTGACACAGCATCGCCGCAGGGCCGTTTCACGCTTCAGATTCTGGGCGCGATGGCCGAGTTCGAGCGGGCGCTGATCCGCGAGCGCACCATGTCGGGACTTGCCGCGGCGCGTGCCGAAGGCCGCATAGGCGGCAATCCGGGGTTGGTGTCGGGCGACCGGACGATGCTGTCGCGCCTTCGCCTTGCGCGCAGGGACGCGTTCCTGGAGCGCCTGAACCGCAGCGCGGGCGACTGGGCGCCGGACGTGCGCAGGCTGCGCCCCGACATGCCCTGGCAGGACGTGCTGGCGGTCGTGAATTCACGCCTGCCGGACTCGCGGCGCTGGACGCTGCAGCGCCTGATGCGCGCAGCCAAGGCCTTCGTCACCGAGGGGCTGTTGCCAGAGGCCGTTCTGGAACGGGCCGCCGCGCGGCGGAAGGACGACCGCCTGCCGACGCTGGTGGCCGCGATGCGGGCGGCGCGTCCGGACGTCACCCTGCAGGAGATGTGCGACATGCTCGAGGAGATGCACGTGCCGACGCCCCGCGGACGCGCGACCTGGTACCCGTCCTCCGTCAAGGCGCTCCTTGACCGGGCGGAACGGCTGGGACTTACGTCTCAGGGGACGTCGGAAACCTCTCTCGGCAGCAGCGATCAGGGTGCCAAACCCAGCGTGGCAGGCAGGTGAGTGCAAGGGCAGGGGGAAGGAGCAGCCGAGCGGGCTGGCTTTCGCCATGTGGACGAGAGTGGCGGACTCCCTTCGTGCGGCCGCTCGCCTAAAAGGGGCAAGGTCATTCTTGCAAGGAGAAAAGTGGAGAACCGACGCAGCGCACTTGGAATGGCCGGGACACGCATGTAGAAGTCAGGCGGCAGCGGCGGTCCATCCATTTGGCCGCACTCAAGGGACAAGCTGGATGCGGTTAACGGGCCTGCAGATGACGGACTTTCGCGCCACGCGCGAACTGGAGATCGGCTTCGAGCTGGACGTGACCGTAATCGTCGGCCGCAACGGCGCCGGCAAGACCTCGATCCTCGACGCTCTTTGCATAACGATATCCTTTCTGCGGGACGCGCTGAGCAGGGCACGGCGGCCTGACGAAGGTCATCCTGTTCAGCGCGCTCCGTATACCAGGCTTGATTTTCGCAAGGGTGCGGCGAGCATTTGCATAAGGTTGACGTTCGACATGTCGGACGAGTTGAAAGGGCGCCGGCTGGAATCGCCACGAGGTGAAGTCAGCGCAAGGATTGAATCGAAAGAAGAGGGTTCCGTTTTGAACGTTCACACTCCCACCGGACTTTTCGATGAGTGGTCCAGGTCGGATGCCCCAAGACCTCGGTTCATCTATTTCCGGCAGGAGCGAGGTTTCGATTCAGCGGATGCCGTCGGATCCAGGAAGGGAGACGCGCGACTGCTCGATCCGGAAGCGGTGCAGGACTCGTCCCTGGAAAGGGATCTTCGGGCGATCGTGGACCTGGAGGCATGGTGGGACCGGCACGACGCCCAGGAGGCGCGCAGGGTGCGGGACGGTGATCGCGAGTATCGCAACCCGCAACTGCAGGCGATTCGCAGGCTGGTGGCGAGGATGGACGGGTTTTCCGGCGTCGCGTTCGATTCCGCCGCCTATCCCCCCGGGCTGCATTTCGTCAAGGACGACGGCACGCGTGTGCACGTCCGCGCCCTTTCAAGCGGCGAGCGCTCGTTCATCGTGCTGCTTGCCGACTTGGCGCGCCGGCTTCAGGTGTTTGCGCCCGACAGGCCGCTGGAGGAGATTTCCGCGACGGTGCTGATCGACGAGATCGAGCTCAACCTGCACCCGGCTTGGCAGAGCCGGATCGTGCCGATGCTTTCCGAGGCCTTCGCGTCCTGCCAGTTCATCGTGACGACGCATTCCCCGCAGGTGCTGTCCGGCGTCGAGAGCAGGCAGGTGCGCATCGTCGAGGTGAACGAGAGCGACGGATTGTCGAAGGTTACGGTGCCCCGCAGCACACGCGGCCGCACCAGCAACTATCTCCTCGAAGGCGTGCTTGGCGCGTCCGAGCGCTTCCCGCCGATCGACGCGGAGATCGAGAGCTTCAACGCCGCAATAGACGACGGCGACTCCGATGCGGCCGCCGACAGGCTTGCGGCGATCGAACGGGAGATCGGAGCCGACGCGGCGACGCTACTTGTGCTGCACAAGCGGCTGAAGACCTTGCGCGCCGCCGAATGAGAGGCTGTCATGCGAAGGAGATGCCCCGGGAACTGGAGGACTGGCTGGCACTGGAAAGCGAAGACTGGTCGCCGTACTATCCGTTTCCTGGCAACATAAGACAGGCTGTCGTCGGTGCTTTGCACATTGCACAACGCGGCCTTTGCGTCTATTGCGGCTGCAGGCTCGACATGCGGCGCCCGGGAAAGTCGTACCACATCGAGCACTTCCGGCCGCAACTCAGATTTGAGGAACTCTCGACCGATTTCGCCAACCTGTTCCTCAGTTGCGGACAGGAGACACGCGACGGCAACGTTGCCGAGACGTGCGGCACGGCGAAGGATAACGACTTCAACGAGCATTGCCATGTCGAACCGGAATATCCGCAATGCACCGGGCGATTCCGTTTCCTACTGAATGGGAATGCCGCACCGCATGAGGTCGGCGACATGGCTGCGGAGACGATGATCGCTCTCCTGAACCTCAATCATGGCGAATTGCGGAAGGACCGGGAGGAACTGCTCTTCGCAATCGACGCCGAATCCTTGGACATCACGGATTTCATCGATCCTGCAAGCGGGCTGGCGCAGGGCTACGCACACGTCGCATGCAGCCGTCTGGACGGAGTGATTCCCAAAATGGAGAGCACCGCCTATCTCGTGCACGAGATAGGCGGTGCTTTCCCGGGCGACAGTGAACGCGAATTGGTCGAAGATTGCTCAGTGATCGAATTCTCCTCTCGACAGTTCCCCATCCTGTTCCGCGAGCGTTGGAAGACAACCTGTCTGGCGAAGCAGATCCAGGGGATCGACGTGAATGGCTTGTGCGCGGAGTTCGACAAGTTGCGAAACGCGGCGCCGAGTCGGTCCGCCGCTGGCAAGCGCTACTTCGTCGGGCACGACGGGAGTCTCCAGGCGAAGGATCCGGACCGGCCATCGGAGGAACATCTGGCAATTGCGCTCTGGAACCTCAAGAAGCGATTGCCTCGGCCCGGTGGCGGCTGGGAGCTCGTCCTGGACTACCAGTTTCCGTTGCAGGGCTCGGCGAGAGCGGACCGGGGTCTCGGCAAGGTGGACCTGCTCGGTGCAACGGATCAAGGGCGTTTGGTCGTCGTCGAGCTGAAGGTGCGGCGGGCGCGTTCCTCCAGAGGCGATGCTCCGGTGCTGGCCCTGATGGAAGGCTTGCGCTACGCGGCCGTCGTTCACGCCAACGACCGCGACATCGCCGCCGAGGCAAGGACCCGCTTCGACATCGAGGTGTCCGACGAGCCGCCAATCGTGCAGGTTCTGGGTCCCGAGAGCTGGTGGGACGGGTGGCGGGACATGTCGGCAAGCACGCGGAGGGCTGCCGGCCAGTGGGAACCGCGGTTCTTCGAACTGTCGGCCCGACTCGAAGCTCGGCTCGGCATTGTCATCGAGTGCCTGTCCCTTGAGGGGGCCGAACTGGAGGACATCACCTGGCGCGCGCATGGGCCGCGCCTCGGGCACGCACCGAAAATGCACATGATCCACCGAGCGGAAGGCAACGCGAGAGACGTCGGTCCAGCGACAGGATGAGGCAACGATGCCCTGAAGCACGTCGCGGGCCTCCGTGCCTTGCGTGCACCGCCGCCTTCAGGCCCCATCGGATAGTTTGTACGTGGAGAGCACCGCCTATCTCGTGCACGAGATAGGCGGTGTTATCTCAGCTCTTTCCGCTGAGTTCAATCGCGACGTAGAGCGTGGCATCCTCCAGATTGACCGGAGTGGCGATATCATCATGTGATGGCATTTCAAGATCTCCTGTAGATGGAACAGATACAGAACATTAACACCATTTCTCCACGCCTCGTAGGATCTTTGTTGGGATGGACCCAGCATTCTTACTTCCTGAAACAGCGCTTCGAATAGATCGGATGGGTGTTCGGTCTGCCGATCAGATGGCGGTATATCCGCCGTCGATTGGCAAAGAGACGCCACTTATCATCGAGGCACCATCGGACAGCAGGAACACAATGGGAGCCGCAATTTCGCCTTCGGTCGCCCAACGGCCAAGCGGCATCCGCGACAGGAAAGGCCCTTCGATCTCTGGGCGTCCCCAATACCATGCAGACATGGGTGTCATGACAACTGTGGGATGAACACTGTTTACTCGGATGCCGTATTCGCCAAGCTCAAGGGCTGAGACACGCGTGATATTGTCCAGCGCAGCCTTCGACGACCCATAGGAGATGTGTCCCTTCAAGGCAACCAGACCGGCCTGACTTGACACGTTGACGATTGCACCACCCTGACCAAGGCGAACCATGGATTGCGAAGCATATTTTGTCACCAAGAGCGCCCCGCGCGCGTTGATGGCGATGACCTTGTCGAAAATGGTGATGTCGGTATCCATGGGAGTGGCGATCTCGCCGCCAAAGCCTGCGCAATTCACCACGCCCCATAAGTCGAGACCTTCCACTGCACCTTTCACGCTGTCCTCGGAGGTCACATCGAACGCCAAGGTCCGGCAACCTGTCTTTGCCGCCAGTTGGTCGAGCTTATCCTCGTCCCGACCGCTGGCGATCACCTCGGCGCCTGACTTGACCAGATGACTTACCGTTGCACCGCCTATGCCGCCGCTTGCACCCGTGACAAGTACAGGACCATTTCCGAATTCTGACATGCTGGTCTCCTCCGTAGGCAATCCAATTCCGTGGATGACTGTGTGCCACTAAGGCACGAAGAGGTTGAAGAGCCTCAGTAGCCAAGAGGCATGCTGCGCAAGAGATGGAGGCAGGTCCTCCGTTGCCGCTGTCCCGACGGAGGGATCAAACCACTCACTGCTGCTGAATTCAAGAGGCGTGGCGGTGAGCGAGTTGCAGCGCGGCGCCCTGCCTGTGGGGCAAAACTCCGCGGGGCCACTCGACACATAGTCGCCAAGGTATGTTCCATAGGGTATCAGATAGAGTGCTGACAACACACGGGCTTGCAACGCGAGTCGCCCTTTGGTCCCTAACATCTTCATTCTTTCGCAAAATGGCGAAGATTTCATGGCGTCACCGGAGCGAGCCCCTTCCGGAGGATGGTTTCGCGGAGGTGGAGGACGGCGATGATGGCGCGCTGGCCGAGTTTGGTGAGAAAGTACTTGTAGGTTCGCCCGACCTTCTTGATGAGGCCATGAGCGCGCAGGCGCTTGAGCAGGCGGGAGATCTGGGCTGCGGAGCAGTGAGGAAGGTGCTGTCGCAGGTTGGCGGCGCGCAGGCCGGAGATGGTCCATTCCCGGCGTGCGAGGACGAGGAACAGCTTGAGATCGCTGTCCGTCATCAGGTTGAAGCCGCGCAGCGAGCGCTTGTTGTCGCGGGCGGGCCGTCCGATGCAGTCGATGTCCTTCCACGATGTCTCGGGATTGTCGATGGCGGCGAGGAAGGCCAGGTAGCGCCGGTTGGCGTTGGTCATGCAGGTGGCGAGGTCGCGCAGGCTGTAGATCGACTTGCGCAAGGGGGCGAGCTTGAACGCGGAGGTTCCGTCGCGCTGTTTCACGTCGCGGTGAAGCTTGAAGAACGAGGCATCGTTGGTGGTGCATTCGACCCGCGCGATGATGCCGAACTTGTCGTAGAGCTTGATGGAAGCGGGACCCATGTGGTGGCGGATCCGTGTGCCGTGGATCCGCGTCGAGAAGTCGTTGCCGGCCTCCCCGGCATAGGCCTTCGTGAGCTTGCGCCCGAGGAAGGTGGCCACCTGGTCGGCCTTGACGCTGTGCACGGCGGTGCGGGTCATGGCGTCGTAGAGCGGCTGGAAGCGGTCCTGACGATGGAACAGGATGTCCGTGGCGTACTCCGCCTGCATGATGCTCCAGTGATGCCCGGACGGGAAATGCCGCGCGGCCGGACAGAAGCGTCGGGCCCATTCATCGAGGCGGCGATGCAGGACCCGGACGTCGAAGTCCCTGGCGAGGGCCTGGGCCTGCTCGAAGTCGTCGATCGCAAGAAAGGCGTTGTCGACGAGCTGGCAGCCGACCCCGGCATCCTGTAGACGTCGCGCCAGCCAGTTGTGTCCGTTGAAGCAGGCCTGGAGACGGAACGGCGCCCGGGTCGGCACGCGCACGTAACACAGCCCGAAGCGCTCATCGATGAAGTGGAAGTAGTAGTGCAGGCACTTTCCCGAAGTCGGGCGCAGCGTCGTGGCGCCGGTCTTCGGATTCCGCCAGTGGCGGAACGACGTGCAGCTCTCCATCGCCGAAAAGATGTGCACGAGGCCCGGCGCGTCACCGCGCTCCTCGAGGACCCTCTTGACCCGATCCTCCTTGCGAAAGGCCTTGAGCCTGCGGATGAACTCGATCTGGACACCGGCCTCTGCAGCAACCTTCATGGCGTTGTCACGGATCTCCTCGCGCATCGGCTCGGCCCAGCGCGGGTAGTCCGCCAACCGAACCTGGTGGATGCGCAGCCAGCTCTCCATCGCCCGGGAATGGCCGATGTCCGGCAGAAAGCCTGTCAGAACAACCCGGTCAAAACACGAAACCACCCCGGCGACATCAGTCTGGTGACGCTCGACGAATGGGCATGCCATGATCCAACTCCCTCGCAAGGACGCAGGATCCAGTATATCATCTCGGAGAGATTTGGTTCCGGCTATGCCGGGTTAGGATATTCGCGGCAATGCTGCCCAACAGAGGATCTGCGCCATGGCTCCGAAAATGACGACCTCCGAACGTCGCGGATATCAGCAGATATGTTGCAAGAACAAGCTGATGATGGTGATCGCAGCGGACCAGCGAGGAGGCATGCGCAGAATTCTGGCTGACAAGCCGGACGCACAGCAAGCCATCGACGAGCCGACGCTTGGCAGGATCAAAGCCGCGATTGTCACACACCTAGCAAACAAGGCTGCCTGTGTACTTCTGGACGCAGTTTGTGCCGTCCCTGGCGTAGTTGATAGTGGCATCCTCGCACGCGATACGGGACTATTGATCGGACTTGACGCCTCGGGCTGGGACACTGACGAAAACGGCTACCGCATATCGAGGTTGGTGCCGGGCATCACGGCTCGCAGGGTCCGAGAACTTGGCGGAACTGGGGCTAAACTGATGGTGTATTTGCGGGCCGACAGGCCCGACGCAAATTCAGTGAACATGCAAACAATTCGCGACTGCATCGCCGAATTTTCGGCAGAGGATCTTCTGCTTGTGGTCGAAATCCTGACCTACCAGCTTGAAGGCGAAAGCAACGTCGACTACGCGAAAGCATTTCCTGGGCTGATCGTGGAGGGCACGCGCATTTCGCTGAACTTGGGAGCGAAAGTCCTAAAGTTGCCCTATCCCGGAAATGCCGATGCCTGTCGGCAAATCACTGAACTTTGC
Organism: Boseongicola sp. SB0665_bin_10; assembly: GCA_009838075.1. GTDB lineage: Bacteria > Pseudomonadota > Alphaproteobacteria > Rhodobacterales > Rhodobacteraceae > JAJEFO01. Next base: position 28,103 of record VXSG01000013.1, read on the forward strand.
AATGGCGTTCCTTGGGCGGTTCTTTCCTCCGGTGTCGATCACGAAATTTTTCTCGGCCAGATAGAAACGTCGATGAACAACGGCGCATCCGGTGTCATTGCCGGCCGTGCTCTTTGGAAGGATTGCATCTCTCTTAATCCCGAGAAACTGGAATCCCGCCTTGAAAACGTCGCCAGCCGTCGCCTGCGCGAGATTCAGGCGATCCTTGAAGCGCATGGGTAACCATGTTCGCGGGTACGGAAACAGCGATCGGAATTGATGTCGGCGGCACTCGCATCCGTGCCGCAAGAATTGACCGCGCCGGAACAATTCTGGAGCGAGTGATCGAACCGGTTGCAAGTGACCGCGATGGATTTTGCACACAACTTTTGCGTTTGGTCGGCGAAGTAAGGGACCAGACCAGCAACGGGGTCGGTGTCGGGATCCCGGGGCGGGTCGATGTCGACCGTGGCGCAATCAAGTCGACCGGCAATCTCGACATTGCGGGTCTGGACCTGCCGGGGCTGGTCGCAATGGAAACAGGGCTTCCCCTCCGCATCGAGAACGATGCGACGATGGCGCTCCTCGCCGAGGCTCATACCCGCAAGAAAAGTTCAGGCGTTTTGCTAATGGTTACGGTCGGAACTGGCATCGGTGGTGCTACTTTCATAGATGGTGCTCCTTGGTACGGGGGCGGGCAGGCTGGCCAGTTTGGGCACATAGTCGTCGCCGAAGACGGCCCAATATGCAATTGTGGCCGCCGTGGATGCGTGGAAACGTTCAGTTCTGGAACGGCACTGCGACACCTGGTCAGTGAGGCCGGTCTGCGACATGACATCCAAGTGGAAGAACTTCTGGCGCAGCGGTCCGATGGGGGCAAGATATCGGCAGAATTGCTTGATCGCTGGGCGAGGCCGTTCCAGCGGGCGCTTGAATCGCTGGTGTCTGTCATCGATCCGGAACTCATCGTGATCGGCGGTGGGCTTGGAGCAAGCATGATGCGCGCGCTTGAGCGAATTCCCAATGAAAGCGATTGGTATCAGATCCCGTTGGTGCCCGCCCTACTTGGAGACGACGCAGGCATAATCGGCGCGGGTCTTCGCTGTTTCAGCGAGCAGGCGCCATGAAGCAGGCGATCTTCGTAAACGGTGTTCCGGCGAGCGGAAAATCGACTGTAACCAAAATGTTGACCACATTCTTGTTGGAAAAGGGGTGCGCCGCGGTGCCGCTTTCGCTCGATACTCTCAAAGAGAGCTTGTACGCGCATATCGGCACCGGCGGCCGTGAGCATAACCGCATTCTTGGTCGTGCAAGCTATCATGGAATTTTCGCCAGTATCGCTGCGTTTCCCGACGGCATCTTGCCCATCGTCGACGCCTGGCACGGGTTCCAACCTGAATCAGTACTGCGTGACCATATTTCCCGGGCAGGGATCGAGCGCATCGTCGAGGTTTGGTGCGCTGTCTCACCGACAACCGCCGCCACACGCTTCCGCGAACGTGCCGCCACACGCCATGAAGGGCACTTGCCCGCCTCCTATGCTGGTGAACTCTTCGAACTAGCCAAGCAAGCCAGTCCGATTTCCTTGGGGCCGGTGATAAGGATCGACACAGAAACCTCGGTGTCGCATGACGACCTTTGCGCGGTTTGCGACATTTTAAGGAGTGAGCTTCCGAAAGCCTAAGAGCTTGACTTAAACGCAATACTGTTGCTTTAAGCGCAATTCGGGATGATTTCGGGGGTCCAGCCGTGCTGCCGGCGCGACACCGGACCGCGCTTGCGGAGGGGATAGCCGCTCATCTTCTGCCTGACGCCCCGCGGCCTGGCCTGGTCTCGGCTGGAGACGATGCGCTCCTCGGGATCTCGTCAATCACGCCGGCCGGCCGGTCCTCTGGGGGGAAAGGCGCCGGGATTGATGATCCGGCGACGCATGACACGCACGGCGTGCACGAAGGAAAGCCGGTCGGGGTCCTCCCCGGCCTTCTCGGCGGCCTCGTGGATCAGGCGGCGCACCGCGTAGTGGGCGAGCATGAGCCCGTCGATCTCCTGGTAGACGAGATCGGGCGTCTTGCTGCGCAGCGCGGCACCGGGTCCGAGGATGTGGGTCTTGACCTCGTCACAGTCGGTCTCGATCTCCCACCTCTCGTGGTACAGCGCGGCAAGCTCGGCGGCCGGCGCGGCGCGATGGTCGAGAAGGGTGGTGGCGAGCATCGTGGCCTCGCCGCCGCCCTCGATCCGGTAGGCGACGATCCGCACCGGAAGCTCGCCCCGGCTGCGCCGGCGGTCGCGGCCGCTGCCGCGGATCACGCTCCGCCACGAGCCGTCGTCGAGCGCCTCGACGACCGGGAACTTCATGTTCCCCTTGAACCGCCACAGCAGGTCCGCTCCCGTTGCCGCGGCCCGCGACCACAGCGGAAAGCCCGCATGGCAGCGATCCGCGAGCACGAGCATGCCGGACGACAGGTTCCCGAGCAGCCGTTCGGCCTGTGCCGCCTCGCTTTCCGCAAGCGGCCCCGCATGCCAGGCGAAGGCCGCGTGCGTGCCGAGCTCCACCATCGCCGTCACCCGCGCCTGCGGGAACGCCGAACTGCCGCGCGACGATCCCGGCAGGCCGAACGCCTCGCGGTTGCGCGCCTCGTCGGGCAGGTTCAGCGACGAGCCGTCGAAGGCCACGAGGCGCAGCCCCCGGTACCACGCGCCGGGCGTCCCGGGACGCGCCAGCGGGGCCACGCAACTGTCGCGAAGCGCCAGGAACGGCGCCGCGCCCAGCCGTGTCCGCGCCCGCGAGATCGAGGACTTGCCCGACACCCGCACCGGAAGGTCCGGCGATATCCACCGCAGGCCGTCGACCAGGCAGCGCAGCACCTCGCGCGCCGAGACCGTCCGGAACAGCGCCATCGCGATCACGTAGTAGACCATCACCTCGGCGGGAAGGTCGCGCCGCCGCCGGCTGTCGCGGCCCAGGGACCGCAGGGCCGCGCGCACCGCCTCGCGCGGATACACGCGCGCGATCACGCTCACGCTGAGATAGTCCGAAAGGCGTGTTCCTCCGGTGAACGTGGCCGCCGTCCGTGCCATCGCGGGAACCTCCACAGGTTGTGCCGTCCCCGCCATTGTGGCACAAGAAATTCCTTAAAGCGACAGTATTGCGTCTAGCGTACAAATCATGCGAAACGGGAATGTTCCCGTTTCGGATATAATGGGAACCGAATTTCTATGGGAACCCGGAGCCTCAAGTGCCAATCATGACACGCCTTTTGTCCTGATCAGGTTTCCATAGTTCTCTGCCCCACTCCTCTCGGTTTTGACACTGACGGGAGACAGATCATGCCGTCGAAAGAACTCAGGCCGCCATTGCCCGAAGTGGTTTCGGAGCGAAATTCCCGTTGTCCGGCACCACGTGGAGCATCTGGATGGCCTTGCCCCTTCGGACAGGAAGATCGGCACAGTGACCGTCACGGCAAAGCGCATTACGGACTGGCTGGCAGCCAGCGGGCTGGGTCTCGACACCCGCCTCCTTGGTGGCTGGGGCACCAGAGCCTCCAAACCACGGGGAAGTACCTTCGCGCGGGTCCTGCCGAGACGCTGGGCGCTCTCTCGGAGCGGCGTTTGCCAGGTTTCGGCAAGGGACGCTTCACGGGAGTGAAGGACGAACTGACCGCGATGCTTGCAAGCGTCTGAGCCCGAATCTTATGTGAACCTGATCACGGCAATTGGCGTGTCATGATAGGCACTTGAGACACCGGGTTCCCATTTCAATTTGGTTCCCATTGCATGCGATGACGCCTATCCACCCCGATCCTCAAAGCGTCGCGCCCATCATCATGCGCACTATCTCTTCGTCATTGGTTTCGGAAGGTCGACGCTCCCCCGCCACAACGCCACGCGCAAGCACAATGATCCGGTCGGCCGCGGCGAAGATATCAGGCAGGTTGTGCGAAATCAGAATGATGCCGACACCTTTGGACTTCAGGCGTTCAATAAGGGCCATCACCTCGCGCTGCTCGGGGACGCCAAGCGCGGCCGTCGGCTCGTCCATAATTACAAGCTTCGCCTGCCAGTGAATGGCACGGGCGATTGCAATTGCCTGACGTTGGCCGCCAGAAAGATCGCGGACTGGTGCGCTTGGGTCGGGAATTGCAATGCCAAGCCCCTTTAGGACTTCCGCCGCACGTTCCCGCATTTCCGTGGTTGCAACGAACGGGATTCCGAGAATGCGGTGTGTCGTTTCGCGCCCCAGATACAGATTCAGACCTGGATCCAGATTGTCGGCAAGTGCAAGGTCCTGATAGATCGTTTCGATTCCTGCCTCGCGTACAGCGTTCGGGCTTTGGCCGGTCAGAAGTTGGCCGTCGAAATGAACCACACCATCGGTTGGTGTGTACACAGCAGAGATCATCTTGATGACTGTAGATTTGCCTGCTCCGTTGTCCCCTGCCAGCACGACACATTCGCCAGCTTCGACGACGAAAGACACGTCCTTGACGGCTTCGTTTCCACCAAACCGCTTCTTCAAACCACGGGCTTCAAGAACGGTCGTCATGATTGTGCCCCCGTCAGTTTGTCTTTCGACTGATCCACCAGAACTGCTACGATGATCACCAGTCCCACGGCGACGAACTGCCAGTATGGTGGCAACCCCGAAAACACGAGTCCGAACTGGATCACGGCAATGATGAATGCGCCAATGACAGTCCCGGTAATCGTGCCTTGCCCGCCAGTCAAAGACGCACCGCCGATAAATACTGCGGCGACCGCGTAAAGAAGGATGGGTTCGCCTGCGTTTGCGGCCCCCGCCGAAAAACGCCCCGTGTAAACCAAACCGCCCACGCCCGCAGTCACCGCTGAAATTATGAAGAGCCAGATCAGGTGCCGTTTGACGTTGACACCGGCACGTTCAACCGAGGCGCGATTGGCGCCAAGTGCGTAGGTATGAACACCGAATCTAGTGTGTGTCAGCAAGTAGTGGCACGCGAGCGCAAGCAGCCCTGCAACAACGACAGGAACCGGAATGCCCAGGATATCGCCGTTCCCGAAACTACGTGCCTCGTCACTGCGGATCGAAACGGTAGCGCCACCCGCGACGATTAGTGCGCCACCTCTGGCAATACCATAGGTGCCTAGTGTGCCGATGAAACTCGGAACGTTGAGTATCGCGACCAGCCACCCGTTCAGTAGCCCGACAACCACGGCGGCAAAAATTCCGACCATCATGGCCATGATCACGGCGCCCCAGCCGGTATCCGGCCCCATAGCGCGTACAACCAAGGCCATCACTACTGCCGACAGGCCGGTCGTGAAGCCTATCGAAAGGTCGATTTGGCCGGCCACAATGACAAGCGTTAGCCCAAGCGCCAGCAGAAGGATCTGCGAGGCGGCGATGGCGATTGATTGCATATTGTAGATTCGAAACAGAAAGGTCTGGCCGGTCTCGGCTCTGGCGTAAAGCTCGAAGAATGCAAGGATTCCGATCAGGAAAATCCAGGACCATGCGCTGAATAGGGGCTTCAAAATTGAAGCCCCAGTGTTTGTTGACATCTTTGAGTCGCTCACTCGGAGTAGATGAACTTAGTGATCTCGGGATCGTCCACGTTGCCAGCATTGATGACCGTGAACCCGGTTCCGATAGAAACTGGCACCGAATTTCCGGTCAGCACGGCATAGGCCGCCATGACGCCGAAGTAGCCGATCTCGGCTGGGTGCTGAGCGATGGCCGCATCGACCAGACCGGACGAGATATTGTCAACGATGCTTTGCGGCGCATCAAAGGCGATGACAGTCACATCGTCTGCTTTTCCTGCGCCTTCGACACCATTGCCGGCACCAAGGGCCGAAAAGAGATTGGCACCGAATACGCCCTTGATGTCGGGATTCCGCGCCAAAACAGCGCTGAATTGTGAGGCTGCAAGCGAAGCGTCGTTTTCATTGTACTGGGTGTCAAGCACTGTCACACTCGGAAAGTTCTCGGCCATTTCGGCTTTGAAGCCCTCTTCGCGCTGGTCAGTGGTTGAAATGCCTGGGCGCACGTTCGACACATAAACCTGCCCTTCGCCACCGATCGCTTCAGCCATGAAACGAGCCGCCATGCGACCGCCGCCGACGTTGTCGGAAGCCACGTAGGCCATCGGGAAGTCACCGTCGCCCGCGCCGTCCTGATATTTGCCATCGTCAATGAAAGTATCGACAGTCACGACCGTAATGCCGGCGTCGTGGGCGCGGCGAAGTGGTTCAATCATCTGGGTCGTGTCGGTCGGCGCAATCAGGATGGCGTCGGGGCCACGCGCAATCACGGCGTCCAGAACCGGCGTCTGAAGGACCGGATCAAATTCCTCGGCACCTTGGAAATCCACGGTGATCCCAAGCGCATCTGCAGCTGCCTGGGCACCGCGGTTCATCGTGATGTAAAACGCATCGGTCGTCAGGCCGGGAACAAGAGTGATGGTGATATCCTCCTGCGCCTGCACTGTACCGCTGGTGCAAAGTGCCGCCACCAATGCCGCAGATTTCATGAAGTTACGCATTGTCAGTCCTCCTTTTTTGACACATGTAAATATTATGATAGCGAAAGACCCGGAGTCAAGTGGAATCTCAACCCGTGTCGATAACACGCCGTATGTCCGCCGTAGGTAACATGCCATCTGTCCGGTCCTAGGATGGCTCCCAAAACCTGGGAGCAAAGATTATGGGACTGGCGAGGGCGATGCAGCGGAGAAGGCGGATGAAGTTTGAGGAGCTCTTCGAGAGGAGGCAAGCCCTGCGCGTGGCTCCGCGTGGCTCCGGTCGCGGGGTTGACCCGGCCTTTCCACTCGGCTCCTTCGAAATCGCGTTGAAATCTGACCCACCCCCGGACCAGGCGAAAACGCCTCCCTCGCAGAGAACCGGAGAGATGGAACCTCCGGTCCAGCAGCCGGACCCGGACTTCAGACTTGGTGGCAGGTCAAGCGCCAGCGTCCATTGTTCCTTCGTGCCTGAAGAGGACACGCCACACCGGACCGTTTTCTTGTTACCTAAACCGGACACTTTCAAATGTTATTGACAGGAATCTCAACCCGTTCTCACCGGTGGTTGCCCGAATTGGGCTGGCTAAGCGGATTCTCTCGGCTTCATCGCCGCGTTGAGAAAGACCTCAACGGTTTCTGAGTTTCGTTTGCCCCGCGCACGTTGCGCCAATAGCTGGACTGCCGCGTTGGCTATGCCCTCGACGTCCTGGGCCACAGTTGTAAGTGCCGGAAACATGTACTGGCTGAGCGGATGGTCGTCATGGCCAGCAATTCGCAGACCCCCGCCCGCAATACCGCCGCGCGGAAAGAGGCCGTGCTTGTTGGCCGCGCGGATCGCTCCGATGGCCACACGGTCATTTGCGCAAAGGATCGTGGAATTCGTGAACTCTCGGCGTCCAAAGCAGTCGTCCATGACCGCATATCCGAAGGCCTCAAATTCCCAGGATCCGCCTGCAATCGCGGGCTCGATCGTTTTGGCCACGTGATTCAACTCCAGCATCTTCGCTCGATAGGCATCCTCTCGCTCCTGAGCGTTCGCATTCAAGTACGGCATGCCCAGAAAAACGGGAGGAACACTTACTCTGCACAAGTATTCCACTATCGCACCAATGCTCTGCGTGTTGTCGGTGCCAACAAAGTCCGCCAAGGGCATTGACTTCGCCGGTCTCGAATCAACGAACACCAGCGGAAAGTCCTCGCTCGCAGCAGCAAAGGTATCATGATCGGCAGCTGCACCAATCGGGGCCACGATTGCGCCGTCGACGCTCATCGAACGCAACTTGCGTACCGCACGGGCTTCGACACCGGAGTCGCCGTTGGAGCTTTGAGTAATGATCGTATACCCCAGTTCCCTGGCAGACTGCTCGATGCTCTCGATCAGGCTTGCAAAGAAAAGGTCCTTGTAGCTTGGAACGATCACGCCGATCAGTTCCGTCGACTTCCTGTTCTGCCGCGTGGTCAGAAAGTTGTAGACGTAGTCAACCTCTGACAGACGCTCCTGGATCTTCTTCGCCGTCGATGGTCGAACAGCAGATGGATCCCGAAAATACCTCGAGAGCGTCGGTCGCGAGACCCCAATGGTCTCTGACAGTTCTTTCATCGTGTTAATTCTGGGCTTCGCCATGGTTCCAAGAACGCTGTACATCGCGCACGCTTGCCCCAAGATAGACCATCTGACGAAGATCAGTCAAATTCATTTTTGACACATGAAAAAAACTTAACTACTACGTCTGGTGAGTCAGGTTGAAGCCGCAATCAGACTGCTGGGCGATTCCGGGACGGACCGCCCGCGGAGCGCTGAGCAGCGGCTTGTAACCTCGTCACAGAATGGTGGGAGGCGCCGTTTCGAGTACCGGCCAGGCAAATGAAGAAGATCGTCATCATAGGCGAAGTCCTGGCCGAAATCATGGCCGACAAAATCGGCGAGGGCTTCAGGGAGGTTCAGTCGCTGACTGGGCCGTTCCCATCCGGCGCGCCGGCGATTTTTGCCGATCAGGTTGCCAAGATGGGACAGCCTGTTTCGATCGTGTCGGCTGTCGGGGACGACGACTTCGGGCACCTGAACCTCGATCGGCTTCGCCAAGACGGCGTCGACGTCTCAGGTGTGTTTGTCGACAAGGAGCGCCCAACAGGCAGCGCCTTCGTGCGATATCGCGAGAATGGCGAAAGGGACTTCGTCTTCAACATATTCCACAGCGCGGCTGGCCGTCTGAACGTAACCGACACGGTAAAGGCCTTGCTTGATTCGGCTGACCATTTGCATGTCATGGGATCATCGCTGTCCAGCCCCGAATTTGTCGCGCTGAACCTTCGCGCCGCAGAAGTCATTCGTGGCAATGGCGGTTCGGTCTCTTTCGACCCCAATCTAAGGCGCGAAATCCTGTCCGCCGAAGGTATGGCTGAAGCGATGTCGCGGATGATCTCAATGACGGACCTGTTCCTGCCAAGTGGCAGCGAACTGACCTTTCTGACACAGTCCACCGCGCCTGAGGCCGCAATCGAGGAGTTGCTCGAACGCGGCGTGCAAGCCATTGTCCACAAGCGCGGTGCAGACGGTGCAAGCTTTCACGACAAGCTTGGCACCTTGGCCATGGACGCCTTGACGGTCAAGGAAATTGATCCGACTGGCGCAGGCGATTGCTTTGGCGGGACCTTCATCGCGCTATGGCTGCGAGGCACGGGTGCACAAAGGGCATTGCGACTTGCCGCCGCGAGCGGTGCTCTGGCCGTGACCAAACGCGGGCCGATGGAAGGCACTGCCACGCCCACCGAACTCGAAGACTTCATCCGAAGCATTGGGGAATCTTCCCGATGAAACACCCGCTTCTGGCCATCCCCGAGGCCCGTCACCGAGGCGAGCACCTTGGGGTCACGTCGGTCTGCTCCGCTCACCCCTTGGTTATCGAAGCGGCGCTTAGAAGGGCCAAACGGCAGGGAAAGCCTGTTCTGATCGAGGCGACCTGCAACCAGGTCAACCAGGACGGCGGCTATACCGGCATGACGCCCACTGCGTTCCGGCGACTTGTGGAAGGCATCGCTGACAAGGTCGGCTTGGACAGTCGCAAGATCGTCCTGGGCGGCGACCACCTTGGCCCAAGCCCTTGGAAGAAGTTTTCGGCCGACAAGGCGATGGCCAAGGCTGAAGCGATGATCGCGGCCTACGCGCAGGCAGGCTTTACCAAGCTGCACCTAGACACGTCCATGGGTTGCAAGGGCGAGCCCGACGCGCTTGACGATGCAGAAACGGCGAAACGAGCGGCACGGCTGGCCGAGATCGCAGAAATGAACAAAGGTGATCTAGCGCCAGTCTATGTAATCGGAACCGAGGTTCCGGTCCCTGGAGGAGCCACGCATGCACTCGATCACCTCGACGTGACGACACCCGATGCTGTCGCCCGCACCCACGATGTTCACAGGGCAGCATTCCTGGCACGTGGACTTGACGATTCGTTCGCGCGGGTCATCGCGCTTGTGGTCCAGCCCGGGCTCGAGTTCGGTCACACCGATGTCATTCACTTCGATGCTGGCAAGGCGCAAGCGCTGGCGGCTGCGCTGGCGAACTTTCCCGGGCTCGTGTTCGAGGCCCACTCGACCGACTACCAGTCCAGTGACGGGCTGCGCGCACTCGTCGATAACGGATTCGCGATCCTCAAAGTCGGACCCTGGCTTACATTTTCGTTGCGCGAAGCCCTCTACGCGCTTGATGCCGTAGCAGACGTCCTCCACGGCCACCCACCGAAAGGCGACCTGATGACGGCAATGGAAGACATCATGGTCGCCGACCCCGGCGACTGGAAGAGGTACTACGCGGGCGACGAAAACGAATTGTGGCTGCAGCGGCACTTCAGCTACTCCGACCGCATTCGGTACTACTGGTCTACTCCGGCTGCAGAATCCGCAGTTTCGCGCTTGATGTCCCGCCTAGCAAGAAAGCAAATCCCTGCAGCTGTGGTCAGGCAATACCTGCCGCATATCACAGGCACGGACGCCGAAGAGATTCTCCTGGCAGCAGTCGAGCTCATCCTCCGAAAGTACGAAGCTGCATGCACTGGCTGACAAGATCATGGCCGCCTTGGCGGAAATCTCTGTCCCGTTGACTCGAGTGCTGCGCTTTTTTGTTCATCTAGGCTATGTACCCAAATATTGACATTCTGGTCTGACTGTCACCGTTTCCGAGCGCAGTTCACAAGGAGTTCAAGGCATGAGCGGCGACCGGCACGACATGAGCGACGCGGAATGGGAAATCCTCCGCTCGGTCCTTCCCCAGAAGCACCAGGGCCCGCGGCGGGTGCATGACCGGAGGGTGATGAACGGCATCCTATTCGTGCTTCGCTACGGCCCCTACACGACCTGCTTCAACCGCTACAACCGGTGGAGCAGGAACGGCACCTGGGCGTCGATCATGGAGCGGTTTCAAAGGCTTGCGGGCGGTGACGGCGGCGTCGCGTTCAACCCGAACGGCGGCACGATCGCGAGCGGGTCGGGCGACAAGACGGTGCGCCTGTGGGACGCGGAGAGCGGTCGCGGACTGCGGGTGCTTGAAGGATCGGGATCGAGCGCGACCTGTCCGTGCTTGAGGACGAAGATGAACCGTTGCGCGCCGAAGCGGCGGGGGACCGATGCAAGGCCCGGCCCAGGATCATGGAGGACAGGTTTCTCCGCGGGCCAGTCAACAAGCGGTTTCGCGCCGGCCAGCACCGGCGGCTGATGCACCGCGCCGTCCCTCCCTCGCGCGCACCGCCGGCCTCCGGTACGCCGACGGCGTTATCGTTCCATTCAAGAAAGGCGTCGGAAACGCTGGCTGACGGAGAGACTCGACCAGCACCCGGAAATGATTGTCTCGTTCCGCTTCTTGCCGAGGAGATGCCTGCAATTGGCGAGATTCGAGGCTCTGGGGTCCGTATCTGGCCGCGAAGCAAAACCGGCACTGTTCATCTGCCGGTCACCTCAATGGATTTGGGAGAGGCCCGGGATCTCTTGCTGGCCAGGATCCCGTTTTCGATCAATTTCGCAGATCGGTCGATTCTTCGCCGATGAGGTCCGTGTCGAAAGGCGTCGTGAGGTAGATTTCCGAAATCCAGTTGCCGAACAGGAGATGCGCATGGCTTCTCCACCGGTTCATCGGTTCGGCATCCGGATCGTCGCCGATGAAATAGTTGACCGGCAAGTCAATCGGCGTCCCGTTGGCAATGTCGCGCTCGTATTCCTCCTTGAGTGTCTCGCTGTCGTATTCGAAGTGGTTGAAGATGTACAGGGCCCGATGCGCCTCGTCGGACACGAGGCAGGGCCCGGTCTCCGCACTGCCAAGCAGCGTCTTGAGGCCGGCGGCCCGAATCTCGTCCTCTCGCATTTCGGTCCAGCGGCTGATGGGAATGTAGCAGTCGTCCGAGAAGCCGCGCAGGTAGGGCGAGGCCGGCTCCATGTTGGCCTGCCGGTAGCAACCGAACGTCTTGGCCTTGAGCAGGTGCTTCTCGACGCCGTGAAAATGGCTGATCATGGCCATTCCGCCCCAGCAGATGCCGAAGGTGGAATGCACGTTTGTCTGGGTCCAGTCCATGACCTCCATGAGTTCGTCCCAATACGAAACGTCCTCGAACGGCAGATGTTCGATTGGTGCACCCGTGATGATGAGGCCGTCGAACTTTTCGGCGCGGGCGTCCTGGAATGGCCTGTAGAATTCGGCCATGTGTTCGGCGGCCGTGTTCCTGGTCTTGTGCCCGGACATGCGGATCAGCCGGAAGTCGATCTGCAACGGCGTCGCGCCGATCAGCCGGGCGAACTGGTTCTCTGTCTGAATCTTCTTGGGCATCAGGTTGAGCAGGCCGATCTTCAGCGGACGAATGTCCTGATGTGACGCCAGTTCCTCATCCATCACCATCACGCCCTCACGCGAAAGGATCTGGAAGGCGGGAAGGTTTGATGGCAGCTTGATCGGCATTGGCGCCTCCGGTTCAGGCCATTCGGGATAGCGAGGGACCAGCCGTTTCACAAGACAGGGCAAGTTCTGCCGTGCAGTGTCAGGCGTCGGACCGGTCGATTGCCTCCGCAACGAGATCAATCATGTCGCCTTCGGTTTCGACGGCGGCGATCGCGTCGGCACTGACGGTCACGCCCCAGTTTTCGGCCATGGCGCGATAGCGGGGCTGGCGGTGCGCAAGCGCCTTGGCATATGCCCAGCGCACGAAGGCGTCCGGGTCCACGGTCCCGGGCGTGGCGCCGGACTCGGCGAGGTAGGCGCCCCATATTTCTGCAAGGAAATCATCGGCGAAGCACATTGGCTTCGGGGCCTTGTCAAAGCGCCTTGAAAGTTCCTCGGCGTGGTGGTCAGATCCCTCGATCCATACCATCAGGACCTGGCCTTCAAGCGCGCTCAGGATGGGGTCGTCGGGATCTTCCGGCGACACAATCTCGCAGATCGAGCCGGACGTGTCGCACACGAAATGGGGATAGCCATAAATTTCGGCGGCGCGGGCGGCGAAGTGGCCGGTGTCCAGCATTGCGCCGCGTTCCGCGTCGCGATGCAGCCTTTGCCGGCGCATGTACTCCTCCCAGGGCACGCCGCCCTTGTCGGGATCTCCGGGCTTGCCGAGATAGGCGGAGAGGGGCGCGAGGTTACCGAAGGTGATGTTCGAGCGGATCTGCACCGAATCCGTCATCAGCAGTTCGCGAAGGAGCGGGCTCTTCATTGCCTCGCGCTTGAGGTTGTCGGAGATCGCCTCGCCCATGTAGCGGGTGCCGATGCGATAATCGACCGAGTAATGGAACCACTTTCCGGTTGCCCGAAGCATGTCGGACACGTGTGTCTTTCCGAGACCGGACATGCCAAACAGCAAAATCCGCCTTTCCGACGCGTCGCGCCATTCCCGCGCGCTTTTGTAGAGCATTTGTCCCGTCCTCTTGCTTGGCATGGGGAATTCTTATGAGCCGTCCATTGTCAAGCCCTCTTCCGTTGCCGCTTCGAG
>VXSG01000082.1:0-10196 GCA_009838075.1 Boseongicola sp. SB0665_bin_10
GCTTCCGGACGGGGGACATCGTGCGCGCGGCCGTGCCCTCGGGGAAGAGGAGGGGTGTCCACGTGGGCCGTGTCGCGGTGCGCCGGACAGGCTCCTTCAACGTCCGGACGGCGCAGGGGACGGTGCAGGGGATCTCGCACCGGCACTGCCGCGTCGTCCAGCGCGCCGACGGCTACGGATATCACATCGACACGTCACGGATGAAGGAGACGGCAACGATGCACGGAACACGGGATGATTAGATGAAGGTCGCACTGAAAATGCCGCGGATCGGCATGAACATGGAAGAAGGCACCCTTGTCGCGTGGAAGGTCCATCCGGGCGAGAGCTTCAAGGAGGGCGACATTCTCTACGAAGTCGAAACGGAGAAGGTGACGAACGAGTACGAGGCGCCTTGCAACGGCACGATGCTGGAACACCTCGCGGACGAGGGGGACGATGTCCCGGTCGGTGACAATGTCTGCAGAATCGAAAAGGGCGAGTGAACTGCAATGGCCGAGACCCTGACCAAGCTCGAAGCGGCGGATTTCATCAACCGGTCCTTCAAGCCCCTGCCTCGATCCTACGGCGACGCGCTGATCGAGGCCGCCAAGGCGGACGAGCGCATCGTCGCCCTTTGCGCCGACCTCGTTCCGCCAACCGAAACCGACCGGTTCCGCGACGAGCTGCCGGGGCGGTTCCACAATGTGGGCATTGCGGAGGCGAACATGATCGGCATGGCCGGCGGCATGGCACGCTCGGGCGAAATCCCCTTCTGCCATTCGTTCTGCGCCTTCATCACCAAGCGCGTGCTCGACCAGATCACGATGCAGGCGGCCTATCCGAACCTGCCCGTGAAGATCGTCGGGTTCCTGCCCGGGGTGGCGACGCTCCTGGGCGTCTCGCACCAGGCCATCGAGGACGTGGCGATCCTTCGCGCGGTGCCCAACATGGCGATCTTCGAGCCCTCCGGGCCGGAATATCACGCGGCCATGGTCAAGCTGGCGCTCGATTGGGACGGGCCGGCCTATCTGCGGATGAAACGACCAGAGACGACCCCGCCGCCGTTCGCGCCGCAGTCGCTGGAGATTGGCAAGGGCGTCATCCGTCGCGACGGCGGCGACCTCACGATCATGTCTGCGGGGCTCTGCGTGACCGAGTCGCTGGATGCGGCGGACATTCTCTCGCGTGACGGGATCGAGGCGGGCGTCGTCGACATGGCCTCGCTCAAGCCGATTGACGAAGCGCTGATCGTGGAGCGTGCGACAACCACGGGCGCCCTCGTCACGGCGGAAAATCACAGCATCATCGGCGGTCTTGGCTCAGCCGTGGCCGAAGTGCTGGCCGATGCCGGGATCGGCCTGCCTTTCCGGCGTGTCGGCGTCCGCGATCAATTCTGCGAGGGCGGCACGTCGCCGTACCTGATGAACAAGTTCGGGCTTGACGCGCCGGCCATCGCGGAGGCTGCCCGTGATGTCGTGAAGCGGAAGGGATGAGCGTGGCCTACCGGTACGAATGCGGATCCGGCGAAGATGCCCGTGAAACCGTCGTGGGGGCCCATTCGGTCGCACCGACAGCGGTGAACGTCCGCACCTCCGGGCGTTCGGCCTGCATGGCGTGGTAGGCCTTGGCGTTTCGGGACGACATAACCCTGGCGAGCGTCGACACCTTCCCGATCAGGGCAATGGGCGGCGTGTCGCCGAAGATGGCGCTCGGCTTGATGCCCACGCGACCCGCTTTGCTGGTCCGGATCAGGGACGTCGACGGCTGCCAGGGCTGGGGCGAGGTCTGGGCAAATTTCCCGCCACGCGCCAATCTGCACAAGGCGCATGTCATCGAGGACGTCGTGGCGCCGCACCTGCGCGGCGCGCGCTTTGTCGAACCTCGGGAGATTGGCGAATTCCTTCGCGATCAGCTGTCGATCTACTTTCTCCATGTCGGACAGCTCGAGGTTTTCTCGCACATACTTGCTGGCATCGATTCCGCGCTATGGGACCTCGCGCTACGCAAGTCGGGTCGATCCTTTGCCGAGTTCATGGGGCTCCCCGAGGCGTCCGCGCAGTCCTACGCGACCTCGATCAACGCGGATGACCTGGAGCGCCTGATCCCGCATCACGCGTCGCTCGGGCAAACCCATTTCAAGCTCAAGATAGGATTTGCAGAACACGGCAACCGAGAAATTGTCGAACGGGCTGCAAGGCTGTGCCCGCACGGATCACGCATCATGGTTGACAACAACCAGTCCTGGACACTCGAGACGGCCAGGGAACAGCTTGGCAAACTGGAGGACCTCTCGCCCTATTTCGCGGAAGAGCCGCTGCCGGCGAACGCACCGCTGGCCGATTGGGAGGACCTTGCCTCGTCCACGGACATCCCGCTTGCGGGCGGCGAGAACATCTACGGGATCGAGAACTTCTGCGCGATGGCAAATGCGGGGCTGAGGGTCTTGCAGCCGGATGTCGCGAAATGGGGCGGCGTGACGGGCGCATTGGACCTCGCGCACGCGATGCCGCAGGGTGCGTGTCTCTGGCCGCATTTCATGGGCACCGCCGTCGGTCAGGTCGCGGCCCTGTCCATCACTGCGCTTCTTTCCGGGACTTCGTCCTGTGAAGTCGACGTTAACGCGAATGCCCTGCGAACCGATCTCTGCGGCGACATCATCGCCATCAGGAATGGCCGCGTAGACCTGCCGGCGGCACCCGGCCTGGTGGTGCCGCCGGAACACGGCTTTCTTGCGACTTTCGCGGACAGGCGGGACACGGGACCCAGGGCGGAATCCTTTCGGACCGATCTGCCGTGAACCGAGCGGAAATGGCCCTGGTGCGACCGGGCAGTCTCTGGCCAGCGCCGGGTTTCGCTCCAGGCAGGCGCTGCCTGGATTGCCCGCAGCAGTTCGGGAGCCCGCAGCCTGTCCGGTCCGGCAGTCGGGGAAACCCGGCCGGCGGAGGATCATTGGTGGATCTTCGCCAGCCGAACGCGGCGGGCTGACGACTCCTGCGCGCCGACGGAAATCAGCTGGTCTGCAGCCTTTCTTGAATTGCCCGCGTTGCGTCGCTAGGTCGTGGGCAGATCGGAAAGGACATTCTTCTCATGGACTCGAATTCCAAGCCTTCGGCCGCACCCGCCTCACTTGGCGACCTGCCGGAATGGGACCTGTCAGACCTGTATTCCGGGCCGGATGCGCCCGAATTCGCGAAGGACCTGGAACGCCTGGAAGCGAGATGCGCCGATTTCGCTGCCGCGTACGAAGGCAAGCTCAAGGATCTCGACGCAGCGGCCATGCGCGACTGCATCCTGAGCTACGAGGAGATCGATCTGACGGCAGGTCGGATCATGTCCTTCGCCGGGTTGAGATACTACCAGAACACCACCGATGCCGACCGCGCCAAGTTCCTGTCGGACGCGCAGGACAGGATCACGGTCGCCACGACTTCGCTCGTCTTCCTCTCGCTTGAGATCAATAGGATTGACGACGATGTCCTCGATGGCTGGTTTGCCGCGGACGCTGAACTTGCCCGCTACAAGCCCGTCTGCGACCGGATGCGTGCCATGCGTCCGTACCAGCTCTCCGACGAGCTGGAGAAGTTCCTGCACGACCAGTCGACGGTGGGCGCGACCGCCTGGAACAGGCTGTTCGACGAGACCGTCGCGGGCCTCTCGTTCAGCGTGAATGGTGAGGAAAGGAACCTTGAATCGACCCTGGACCACCTGACGGACAAGGACCGCGCCCTTCGCGAAGCCGCGGCGCGGGAACTCGCGCGGGTCTTCGGCGCAAACGTCAAGCTCTTCGCCCGGGTGCACAACACGCTCGCCAAGGAAAAGGAAGTCGAGGATCGCTGGCGCAAGATGCCGACGCCGCAGACAAGCCGGCATCTGTCAAACGACGTGGAGCCGGAGGTGGTCAATGCGCTGCGGGACGCCGTCGTGGCGGCCTATCCGAAGCTCAGCCACCGTTACTACAGGCTCAAGTCACGCTGGATGGGGCTCGATGCACTTGAGGTTTGGGATCGGAATGCGCCGCTGCCCATGGAGTCGGACCGAACCGTCACCTGGGATGAGGCGCGTGACACGGTGCTGGCAGCCTACGGCGACTTTGATCCGGAGATGGCCAGGCTTGCGGAGCCGTTCTTCGGGAACGGCTGGATTGACGCGCCTGTCAGGTCGGGAAAGGCGCCGGGCGCCTTCGCCCATCCGACCGTGGTCGACGTGCACCCTTACATAATGCTGAACTATCTCGGAAAACCGCGCGACGTGATGACGCTCGCACATGAACTCGGCCACGGCGTTCACCAACGCTTGGCGGCGGGGCAGGGGCAGCTCCTGTCCTCGACCCCGCTGACGCTTGCCGAGACGGCGAGCGTGTTCGGCGAGATGCTGACATTCCGGCGGCTCCTGTCCGAGGCGCCTTCGGCCGACGAAAGAAAGGTGCTGCTGGCGGGCAAGGTCGAGGACATGATCAACACGGTCGTCCGGCAGATCGCGTTCTACGACTTCGAGTGCAAGCTGCACGAGGCGCGCCGCGGGGGCGAGCTGACGCCCGGCGATCTTGGCGAGCTCTGGATGAGTGTCCAGGAAGAGAGTCTTGGGCCCGCATTCTCGTTCATGGAGGGCTACGAGACGTTCTGGACCTACGTTCCGCATTTCGTGCATTCGCCCTTCTACGTCTATGCCTACGCGTTCGGCGACGGATTGGTCAACGCGCTCTACGCGGTCCATGAGGAAGGCGACCCGGCATTTCAGGAAAAGTACTTCGAGATGTTGAAGGCGGGAGGTTCAAGGCACCACAAGGAACTTCTCGCGCCCTTCGGCCTCGATGCCGGAGATCCGGCATTCTGGAACAAGGGTCTCGACATGATTTCCGGATTCATCGACGACCTTGAGGCAATGGAACCCTGACGTCGCCCAGGTGCGGATGCCGGGCCCGCCCTGCGCTTACGCGCCGAGTCGCCTGCACCAGCTCACGAGGCCGAGGATGGCGAACAGCAAGGCGGCAACGCAGACGATGGACGGGCCTGCCGGTGCGTCAAATGCGTAAGCTGCGCGCAGGCCGGCCACCGCGGATGCGCCACCGATTGCGGCGGCAATCACCGCCATGGCTTCGGGCGTCCGGGCGAGGCTGCGTGCAGCGGCGGCGGGAATGATCAGCATGGCGGCGATCAGCAAGACGCCCACAACCTTGATCGCGACGGCCACGGTGATCGCCAAGGAAAGTGTCAGGATCAGCTGTTCCCGCCGTGGATCGAGTCCACTGGAATAGGCAAGCTCCTCGTTCAGGGTGGCGGTCAGCAGCGCCGGCCAGCGCGAGGCGATCAGGGCGACCACGAGCGCCGCCCCGCCCCAGATCACCAACAGGTCGCCGCGCGACACTGCCAGGATGTCCCCGAAGAGATAGGCCATCAGGTCAATGCGGATCCCCGACAGAAAGGAGACAGCGACAAGCCCGAAGGCGAGCGCGGAATGGGCCAGTACACCGAGGAGCGTGTCCATTGCGTAGCCGCGCCCGGCCAGCAGGTTCACGGTAGCGGCCATGGTCAGCGCCACCGCCACCGCTCCCAAGAAGATGGACATTTCCATCGCCAGCGACATTGCGATGCCGAGCATGGCCGCATGGGCCGTGGCATCGCCGAAATACGCCATCCTCCGCCAGACGACGAAGCAGCCGAGCGGGGCGGCCGCGAAGGCCACCCCGACGCCGGCAAGCGTCGCCCGGACCATGAAATCGTCGAGCATCATTCCGCCGCCTCGTGACTGTGCATGCGATCATGGCCGTGATCATGATCATGATCATGATCATGGTCGTGTCGATAGAGCGCCAGCGCCCCTCCCGTGCCGGTTCCGAACAGCGCCCGGTACTCCGGGGCGGACGCCACGACTGCCGGCGTGCCCTCGCAACAGACATGGCCGTTTAGGCAGATCACCCGATCTGACGCACTCATGACGACGTGCAACTCGTGGCTGATCATCAGCACGGCGCAGCCAGTTTCCGCGCGAACCGTTTCGATCTGCCTGTAGAAGGCGGCGGAACCGGGCTGATCCAGACCTTGGGTCGCTTCGTCCAGAAGCAGGATCTCGGGCCGGGCGATCAAGGCGCGCGCCAACAGCACGCGTTGGAACTGGCCGCCCGACAGTTGTGACATCTGCCGCTTCGACAGGTCCGGGACACCGGCCGCATCCAGCGCTGTCGTGCAGTCCTGGCGGCGCGCTCGATCGCCCAGGCGCATGAATCGTTCCACGGTGATCGGAAGTGTCGGGTCGATGTGCAGGCGTTGCGGCACGTAGCCGATCCTGAGGCCTGGCCTTAGCGAGATCCGTCCCGCGGCCGGCTCCGTCGCGCCAATTATGGCCCGAAAGAGGCTTGTCTTGCCCGATCCGTTCGGGCCGACAATGGTCACGATCTCGCCAGGTTCCACCGCCAGGTCGACGTGGCGCAGCACGGTGTTGGCGCCGTAGCGGACGCTCAGGCCGTCAACGTTGATCAGGCTCATGATGCGGCCTGGTCTGCGCATGCCGGGCAAACCCCCTCGGCCTCCACGACGGTTCTCTCGATCTGAAACCCGGCCGCGCGCGCCGCAGCGCCAAGCGCACCTCTTGCCGGGGCCGAGCGCGTCTCGGCCACGGTTTCACAGAGCCGGCATACCATGAAGGCGGGCGAATGGGACTTCTCGGGATGCGCGCAGGCAACGAACGCGTTCAGGCGCTCGATCCTGTGAACGAATCCGTGCTCGGCCAGGAAGTCAAGCGCACGGTAGGCGACCGGCGGTTGCGATCCGAATCCTGCCTCACGCAGCATGTCCAGGATTGCATAGGCCCCAAGCGCCCGGTGTTCCTGCAGCAGCAGTTCCAGCACCTTCCGACGCACGGGCGTCAGGCGCAGGCCCTTTCTTGCACAGAGCGCCTCGGCGGCAGCCAACGCCCCGCCGACGCAGGCGTCGTGGTCATGTCTCTGAAATCCCACCGGGGCCGGGCCCTTGGCGGGTGCGGGCCGCGCTTCGCTTGTCATGTCATTCCACATCAGGTATGTCGATTCGCAATGTTATAATATCACATGGAGAATCCGATGTCCAGAAAGCGACTTCCTCTCGCGGTCACGGCTGCCTTGATGGGCGGCACTGCAGCGGCTGACGTGCCAGGCGTTGCAGTCGACATCGCGCCGGTGCATTCGCTCGTGGCACGCGTGATGGAAGGAATCGGCACGCCCAGCCTCATCGTGCCGCCGGGCGCCTCGCCCCATGAGTACAGCCTGCGGCCCTCCGATGCGGCCGCGCTTCAAGACGCCGATCTCGTGTTTTGGATGGGCGAAGACCTGGCGCCCTGGATGGCCGACGCCGTGAAGACCCTTGCCGTGAACGCGACGGTCACTTCATTGCTGGAGGTCGATGGCACCATCCTGCTCGAATTCCGGGAAGGTGCCTTGTTCGAGGCGCACGCGCACGATGAGCACGATGAGCGTGATGAGCATGACGAACACGCACACGATGAGCATGACGAGCATGATGAGCATGACGAACATGCCCACGATGAAGAAGGGCATGACGACGACCACGAAGAGCACGCACACGACGACGGGCACGAAGGCGACCATGAGGAAATGGCCCATGATGATCACGGCCACGCCCATGGCGACCACGATCCGCATGCCTGGCTCTCGCCGGAGAACGCCGCCACGTGGCTGAACGTGATCGCCGGGCAGCTTTCGGCGGCAGACCCGGACAATGCGGGTGCTTATTTCGCCAACGCTGCAGCCGGGAGGGCGGAAATGGAGGCGCTTTCCGCGACGGTGAGCGAGACGCTCGATCCGGTCCGTGGCCGCAACTTCATCGTCTTCCACGACGCCTACCAGTATTTCGAGACCGCGTTCGACTTCCCCGCCTCGGGCGCGATCTCGCTCAGCGACGCGTCCGAACCGAGCCCGGCGCGGATCGCCGAGATCCAGGACTGGATCCGAGAGGAGGGCATCGGCTGCGTCCTCGCCGAGCCGCAATTCAATCCAGGCCTGGTCGCCACGGTTCTCGGCGGAACCGAGGCAAACACCGGCGTGATCGACCCGCTGGGGGCGGATCTCGAACCGGGTCCTGCACTCTACCCGCAGGTGATCCGCAATTTGGCCGCCGCACTGGCCGAGTGCCTGCGATAGCCGGACATGGATCGGCCGATGTCTCGACAACGGCCGGTCCACGCGCCGGACGGAGCCGGCCTTGTCATGATGTCCTAGCGACGAACCCTCGGCGGCCGCGTCCGGCGAAGGTGCACGACACGACCTTGATTCTGTGCCGCAACCCGAAGAATGTCGTTTTTTGCTGAAACTGATGTCGTAAACGCTATACTGGTTGCCGCAGTCAGCCGTTGATCTTTCGGCGCGCGCGTGTCGAAGATGGGGCGGATTGCGGCTGCAATTGAGTGAA
Organism: Boseongicola sp. SB0665_bin_10; assembly: GCA_009838075.1. Classification (GTDB taxonomy): domain Bacteria; phylum Pseudomonadota; class Alphaproteobacteria; order Rhodobacterales; family Rhodobacteraceae; genus JAJEFO01. The sequence goes on from VXSG01000082.1 coordinate 8,382, forward strand.
TGGGCACCGCCCGCAACGGAACACCGGGAGAATCGACAACATGACAACGAAGAGAATCCACCCCGCTGCCCTCATGCATGCGGAGGAATACCGCGCAGGCAAGATCAGCCGACGCGAGTTCCTGACCCGCGCCACGGCCTTGGGTGTGGCCGCCTCGGCGGCATACGGGCTGATCGGGGCAAGCGCTCCGGTCCAGGCCGGTTCGCACGCGAAGATGGGTGGCACGATGCGCATCCAGATGGAGGTGCGTGCGCTGAAGGAGCCGCGCGTCTACGACTGGAGCCAGATTGCAAACTACACCCGCGGCACCCTGGAATACCTGGTCGAATACAACAATGACGGGTCCTTCAAGCCGATGCTGCTCGAAGGCTGGGAAGCGAATGACGATGCAACGCAGTTCACGCTGCACGTCCGCCCTGGCGTCAAGTGGAACAACGGCGACGACTTCACGGCGGAAGACGTGGCCCGCAACATCATCGGGTGGGCTGACAAGTCGGTCGAAGGCAACTCGATGGCCGGGCGCTTCGGCGTCCTGATCGATCCGGCGACCCAGAAGGCCATCGACGGCTCCGTCGAGGTCGTGGACAACCTTACCGTTCGCCTGAACCTGCCAAGACCTGACATCACCATCATTCCTGGCATGGCGGACTATCCGGCCGCCATCATCCATTCGTCGTTCAACGCCGACGATGCCATGAATGCCGTTGGCACCGGTCCGTATCTCATGACGGAGCTCGAGGTCGGGGTGAAGGGCGCGATCACCCGCAACGAGAATCATCAATGGTGGGGTGAGGCCGTGTTCGGCAAGCCTGCGCTGGACCGCATCGAGTTCGTCGATTTCGGCACCGACCCGGCCGCCTGGCTGGCCGCGCTTGAGGCTGACGAAGTGGACTTCCTCTACGAGTCGGTCGGCGAATTCATCGACGTGATGGACGACCTCGGTTTCGAGAAGTCCGAGGTGGTCACGGCGGCGACGATCGTCATCCGCCCGAACCAGCTGGCTGAAATCGACGGCGAGCAGCCCTATGCCGACGTTCGAGTGCGCAGGGCGCTGCAGCTTGCCGTGGACAACGCGGTATGTCTCGAGCTTGGCTACAGCGACCGTGGCGTGCTGGCCGAGAACCATCACGTTGCGCCGGTTCATCCCGAATACGCGGAACTGCCGCCGATCGCGCGTGACGTCGATCAGGCCCGCGCGCTGATGGAAGATGCGGGCAAGATGGACTATGAACATGAACTCGTGTCGATCGACGACGACTGGCGGAAGAACACGACCGACGCCGTCGCCGCCCAGCTTCGCGACGCGGGCTTCAACATCAAGCGCACGATCCTGCCGGGTTCGACATTCTGGAATGACTGGGCCAAGTACCCGTTCAGTTCGACCAACTGGAACCACCGGCCACTGGGCGTGCAGGTCCTCGCCCTGGCATATCGCTCCGGCGAAGCCTGGAACGAGTTCGGCTGGGCGAATCCCGAATTCGACGCATTGCTGGTCGAGGCTCAGGCATTGGCCGACGTCGAGAAGCGTCGCGCGGTCATGGCCAAGATCCAGAAGCTCATCCAGGACGAGGGCGTGACCGTGCAGCCATACTGGCGATCGGTCTATCGACACGGAAAGCCCGGAATTGTCGGCGCCGACATGCACATCACCTTCGAGATTCACGTCTACAAGCTGGGTTTCGCGGCTTGATGACATCACGCCGGGGGCGCCCCAACCGGGGCCCCCCGCACATACCCGCCCGGTCGGCAGGTGGGGGAAAGGGGGGGCCGGGCCACACCCAACAGCGCCACAAGACAGGGGGTGCGCAAGGGGGT
>VXSG01000082.1:10206-41500 GCA_009838075.1 Boseongicola sp. SB0665_bin_10
CCGGCACCGCCCGTATGGGCCGCGCCCGCCCGCCCACACCCTTCCGATCCCCCCGCCCCCCCCGGGGGTGTCGCGGTGTTCTGACATCCGGCGGGGGGCGCCCAACCGGGCGCCCCCGGAACTTCCCCTCCGGTTCGGCAGTTGCGGCAAAGGGGAGGCCGGGCAACTCCATCCTGCGCCAGAAGACAGGGAGTCCTCATGGGAGTCTTCATCCTGCGTCGCGTCGCCGTCATGATCCTGACAGCACTGTGCCTTACATTTGTCGTGTTCTTCCTGACGAATCTCTATCCGGCCCTGGAAAAGCTGGCGAAGACGCAGGGCAACCAGCGGATGTCCGACGAGGCCGTGGTCTCGTATCTCGAGAGGCACGGCCACTTGCAGCCCCTGCTGGTGAAATACGGGCAATGGCTTGGCGTTGCCCCCGGACACGTGCACGAGAATCCGGAAACGGGCGCCATCACGGCCAGGTGCGCGACGAGGGGCATGGATCCCTCGGAAGCGCCACGCTTCTGCGGCCTGCTGCAGGGCGACTGGGGCTTCTCGACAGTCTTCAAGGACGATGTCAGCAACATCATCGCCGTCCGGCTCGGCCTTACCGGAAAGCTGATGTTCTGGGTCTTGGTGGTCATGGTCCCTTCGGCGCTCGTCATTGGCGTCCTGGCCGGCATGCGCGAAGGATCCCGCATGGACAGGTCGCTCTCGACCTTCTCCATTGCGTCGACGGCCACGCCTGAATACGTCTCGGGCGTCATTCTCATCACGCTGCTCGCCTCATCGGCCGGCTGGAAGATATTCAAGGGCACCGCCACCAGCGCGGCGGACAACGCGACGCTCGAGAACTTTCTCCTGCCCGTGCTGACCATCTCGCTCTACGGCGTGGGATACATCGCCAGAATGACGCGGGCCTCGATGACCGAAGTCATGACCGCGCAGTATATCCGCACGGCGCGGCTCAAGGGCGTCAGCTTTCGCAACGTCGTCCTGAAGCACGCTCTCAGAAACGCGCTGATCGCGCCGTTCACGGTCATCATGCTCCAGTTCCCGTGGCTCCTGAACGGCGTCGTCATCGTCGAGACCCTGTTCAACTACAAGGGCTTCGGCTGGGTGCTGGTGCAGGCGGCGGGCAACAACGACATCTCGCTCCTGCTCGCCTGTTCAGTGGTGGCCGTGGTCGTCGTGCTGGTCACGCAGCTCATATCCGACATCGGGTACGTGTTCCTGAACCCCCGCATACAGATCTCGTAGGAGGAAAGGAGTCATGGAGCCCCTGACATGGACCGGCAGCCTTTCAGTCCTCGATCCCGTATTCCTGCTTGCCTGGGTCGCACTTGGCATTGCCGTCGTGGTGCAGATCGTGGCCACGTTCCTTGCCGCGGAAGACATCGTCGAGCATGAGGTCAGCGCCTTCACCCGGAAGATGGCCGAATATTCGGTTCTTGGCGTCAAGATCGTCGCCGGACTGATCCTGCTGCTGATTCTCGTCTACGCAATTGCCGGCATCCTGATGCCTACAATGGAAGACAAGGGCATCGTTGGCACGGTCTCGACCCGTCTCCTGCCGGTCTGGATTGCCCTCTTGGCGACCTTTGCGGCGTCGATCGCCTTCAAGCGGCGTCTCGGGTTCTACGGCAAGCTGTTCGACAGCATGGTCGGCATGATCGGATTCGCGATCGTCATGTTCTGGGTTTTCACGGCCATCTTCGGGGCGATGGACCTGATCGTGACGCATGACCCGCTTGCCCAGGTCTCGGGCATGAAGAACAAGGTGCCGGGGACGGCGCTCCCGAATGTGGAGGGTGCGTTTCCCTACTATCTCCTGGGTGGCGACAACCTGGCGCGCGATGTTTTCAGCCGCGTGGTCAAGGGGGCCTGGGAGGTCGTGAAGGTCGCGCCGTTCGCAACGCTTTTCGCGTTCATGGTGGGGATCACGTTGGGCCTTCCGGCAGCGTATTTTGGCGGTCGGCTCGACACGATCCTGAGCTTTGTCTCCAACCTGATCCTGGCCTTCCCGGTGATCCTTCTCTTCTATCTTCTGGTCACGCCGGAAATCGTGCAGACCGGAATTCCCGTCTACATGGCGGCGGTCCTCTTCATCTTCCCGATCATATTCATGGTGATCCTGATCAACTCGCGCTTCCATGTGCAGCCGGTCAAGAGAAGCGTGTACCTTGTGATCACCCTGGTGCTCGGCCTCTGGATCTATTCCGGGGTCGCCTGGAACGCGGACCCCCTGGGCCTGATCGAATTTCCGCCCAATCTTCTGGTGGTCTTCGTCAGCGTCGTCTTCGTCAATTCGCCCACCGTGTTCCGGATCGTGCGGGGCATCGCGCTCGACATCAAGACGCGCGATTACGTCGCGGCCGGCCAGACCCGCGGGGAAGGTCCCTGGTACATCATGCTCTGGGAGATACTGCCCAACGCGCGCGGGCCGCTCATCGTCGATTTCTGCCTGCGGATCGGCTACACGACCATTCTCCTCGGAACCCTGGGATTCTTCGGCCTTGGCCTCAGCCCGGAAAGCCCGGACTGGGGTTCGACGATCAATGACGGACGGAAACTCCTGTCGATCTTTCCCCATCCCGCCCTGGCCCCCGCATTCTCGTTGATGAGCCTTGTCCTGGGCCTGAACCTGCTTGCAGACGGGCTTCGGGAAGAAAGCCTGAGGGATTGATGATGACCAGCGAATCGTCTTCGGCACATCCAATGGCGGGATCCGGCATGCCCGGCGTTCGGCACCGCTGCACATCCAGGGCGTGCGCCGACGGCCGCGCTTCCCGCGTGACATGGAGGGCACGATGAACAGGCCGGACCATGATGGCCCGATCCTCGAGATCGAAAACCTCTCGATAAGCTTCTTCACCCGGCTTCGAGAAATTCCTGCCGTGATGGACTTTTCCTGCACCGTGGAGCCGGGTGAGGCAATGGGGCTCGTCGGGGAATCCGGGTGCGGAAAGTCCACGGTCGCACTCGGCGTCATGCAGGATCTGGGTGTCAACGGACGCATCGTCGGCGGCTCGATCAGGTTCAAGGGCCAGAACCTGAACGACATGAGCCAGGAAGAGCTGCGCGACATTCGCGGCTCCGAAATCGCCATGATCTACCAGGAACCCATGGCTTCGCTGAACCCGGCGATGAAGATCGGCAAGCAGCTCATGGAAGTCCCGATGATCCATGAGGACGTTGGAGAATCGGAAGCCCGCCAGCGTGCGTTTGAGGTCGTGGAGGATGTCCGGCTCCCGGATCCCGAACGCATACTCGCGTCCTTTCCTCACCAGCTGTCGGGCGGTCAGCAGCAGCGCATCGTGATCGCCATGGCGCTGATGTCAAAGCCCTCACTGCTGATCCTTGACGAGCCCACGACGGCTCTCGACGTGACGGTCGAGGCCGCAGTGGTCGAACTCGTGAAGGACCTGGGCAAGAAGTACGGCACGTCGATGCTGTTCATCAGCCACAATCTAGGGCTGGTTCTCGAGACCTGCGACCGGATCTGCGTGATGTATTCCGGGGAGGCGGTCGAGACCGGCTCCATCGAGGACGTGTTCGACAAGATGCGCCATCCCTATACCCAGGCACTGTTCAGGTCCATTCCGCTTCCAGGCGCCGACAAGAACATGCGCCCGCTTGTGGCGATCCCCGGCAACTTTCCGTTGCCGCATGAGCGCCCGTCCGGCTGCAACTTCGGTCCCCGTTGCGACTACTTCGAGGCAGGGCGATGCGATGCGGGCGAAATCCGGATGGGCGATGTCGAGGGCGGCGATCGCCACGAGTCGCGCTGCCTGAAGTTCCCCGAGATCGACTGGGATGCGCCCGTCAAGTCGAACCGGACCTTCGAAAGGTCGGAGCCCGGCCCTGTCGTGCTTGAGATGCAGGAGCTCAAGAAGTTCTACGAGGTGGCGGCGAACGCGCTGTTTGGCGGCAGGGACAGGAAGGTGGTCAAGGCGAACGAGAACCTGACATTCGCCGCGCACGAATCCGAGACGCTGGCCATAGTCGGAGAGTCGGGTTGCGGCAAGTCCACCTTCGCCAAGGTGCTGATGGGTCTCGAGACGGCCACCGCGGGCCGCATCCTCCTCGACAATGAAGAGATCCAGGAAGTGCCGATCGAGGCGCGGGACCCGACGACGGTCTCAAGCGTCCAGATGGTGTTTCAGAATCCCTTTGACACGCTCAACCCATCGATGGCGGTCGGCCGCCAGATCATCCGCGCGCTCGAGGTCTTCGGCGTTGGCAATTCGGAGGAAGGGCGCCAGGAGCGCATGCTCGAGCTTCTTGATCTGGTAAAGCTCCCCCGGGAGTTTGCCGAGCGCATGCCGCGCCAGCTGTCAGGGGGGCAGAAGCAGCGTGTCGGCATCGCGCGCGCATTTGCCGGCGGCGCCCGCATCGTGATCGCGGACGAGCCGGTCTCGGCGCTAGACGTCAGCGTCCAGGCGGCCGTCACGGACCTGTTGATGGAGATTCAGCGGAAGGAAAAGACCACGCTGCTCTTCATCAGCCATGACCTTTCGATTGTCCGGTACCTGGCGGACAGGGTCATGGTCATGTATCTTGGCCACGTCGTCGAGATCGGCGAAACGGACCAGGTGTTTTCGCCGCCCTATCACCCTTATACCGAAGCTCTGCTCTCGGCGGTCCCGATCGCGGATACCGGTGTCGAGAAGCAGCACATCGTTCTCGAAGGCGACATTCCGTCGGCACTGGATCCACCGCCCGGATGTCCCTTCCAGACGCGATGCCGATGGAAGCACGAGGTCACGGACGGGCTCTGCGAGCGCCAGGTACCGCCAATGCGGACCTTGGCGGCAGGTCACGAGATCAAGTGCCACCTGCCCGAAGACAGGCTGAACACCATGGAGCCCGTGATCAAGATCGCGGCCGAGTAGGCGGGCCGTTCCGTCTCCGGAGCCAGGGATCTTCAACCGGGGAACGCGTGCGTTCCATGTCCGCTGTCCGAAGGTTGGGGAGACGCCGCGCCTGGCACTCCGCGCCGGCAGGGAGAAGCAAATGACGTTCACGATCGCGACATGGAACATCAATTCAATTCGGCTGCGGGAAGGGCTTGTCTGCAAGCTCATGAAAGAGGAGCGGCCGGACATCCTGTGTCTTCAGGAGTGCAAGTCACCTGTCGAGAACATCCCGTTCGACAGCTTCAGGCGCCTTGGCTACACGCACATGGCGGCCAGGGGCCAGAAGGGATACAATGGCGTCGCCATCCTCTCGAAGCTCCCGATGGAAGATGCCGGTGATCACGACTGGGCTGGGCTGGGTCACGCGCGCCATGTCGTCGGGCGGCTTGGGAACGGCGTCACGGTCCACAACTTCTACGTGCCCGCCGGAGGCGACGTGCCCGACCGGGAGACGAACGAGAAGTTCGGCCAGAAGCTCGACTTCCTGACCGAGATGCGGGATGCGTTCCGGGCGGCGCGGCCGAGAAAGTCCATCCTTGTCGGCGACCTCAACATCGCGCCCCGCGAGGACGATGTCTGGAGCCACAAGCAGCTCTTGAAAGTCGTCAGCCACACGCCCGTCGAAGTGGAGCACCTCGACGAGACGCAGAAGGCGGGCGAATGGGTGGACGTGACCAGGCAGGACATCCCGGAGGGACGACTGTTCAGCTGGTGGTCCTATCGTGCGCGGGACTGGGATGCCGCCGACAAGGGACGTCGGCTTGATCACGTTTGGGCCACGCCGGACATCGCCGGTGCCGGGCATTCCAGCAGGATATTGCGTGCGGCGCGGGGCTGGGACAAGCCGAGCGACCACGCGCCGGTCTTTGCGACATTCGAACTGTGATCGATGCAGGGCGGCCCGGTGGCCGGGCCTCCCGATCCCGGCGCGTTCAAGAATGCCATTGATTGACACGGTTTCCGTGTCAGCTCGGCAACGCGCGAAGGCCCCGTTCGAGCATCTGTTTCAACACCCCAAGGCATGCGCAACCAAGCCTTCCGGCAGCGGCAGTGGCAAGGTCCGGTCCCCTCGCAACGTCGTTTGCCGGCGGCAGGGGCCGCTGCCACCTCCGGTGTTGCGCTGCAGCGACTGACGGGGCATTATGTCGGAGGACAACATGTCATTGCAGTGAATGGCATGCGAAAACGCTCAAGCATCCGGGGAGGAGCCATCATGACCATACGAAGCCAGGACTTGATTGACCGACTTGCGCAGGAGGCGCGGAAAGGTCGCGTGTCCCGTAGGGAGTTCATGCACCACTCGATTGTCGCAGGCGTCACCGCCGCGACGGCGGCCGGCCTCTGGACCAGCAAGGTTGCGGCGCAAACACCAAGTCAGGGCGGCACGTTCCGTGTTGCCCAGCATGACGGCAATACGTCGGACCAGCATGATCCCGGTCTCTACCAGTCGAACTTCGAGATTGCCTATACCCACACGGTTCGGGCCTATCTGACGATGATCAATCAGGACGGAACCCTTGGACCCGACGTCGCCTCGGAATGGTCGGCAACGCCGGACGCGATGGAATGGACATTCAAGATCAACGACCGCGCGACTTTCCATAACGGGAAAAAGGTCACGACCGCCGACGTCGTTGCGTCCATGAACCATCACCGAGGCGACGCATCGACTTCCGCGGCCAAGGCGCTTCTGGCCTCCGTGGAGGATCTTGTCGACAACGGCGACGGCACGGTGACATTCAAGCTCTCCGCACCGAATGCGGACCTGCCCTGGATCATGCCGGACTATCACCTTGTGATCCTGCCGGACAACGGCGACGGCACCGTTGACTGGCAATCCGGCTTCGGCTGCGGCCCTTACAAGATGGTCGACCTGGAGTTTGGCGTCGGCGGACGGTTCGTGCGTCACGACGACTGGCACGGCGAAGGCGCGTATTTTGACGAGGTCGAGTTCCTGGTCATCAATGACCCGAATGCCCGCCAGACCGCGCTGATAACCGGGGATGTCGACGCCACGAGCCTGCTTGAGAACAAGACCCTCGGGCTGCTTGGCCGCAACCCGAATGTCGAAATCGACAATGTCTCGTCGGCCCAGTGCATCACCATGCCGATGCATGTCGACGTCGCGCCGTTCGACAACCTGGACGTGCGAATGGCATTGAAACTGGCGATCAATCGCGAAGAACTGATTGAAAAGATAACCTTCGGCGCGGCTACGATCGGCAACGACTTCCACCATTCGCCGGCGATGCCGTACTTCCCGTCGGAAATTCCGCAGCGGGAATACGATCCGGACAAGGCCAGGTGGCACTTGCAACAGGCCGGCATGGACGGACTCTCGGTCGATTTCTCGACTGCGGATTCGATTACCACCGGTGCGGTCGACGCGGCCATTCTCTATGCCGAGCACGCCAAGGCTGCAGGGATCAACATCAACGTGGTGCGTGAGCCGAACGACAGCTACTGGGCTGACGTCTGGCTGGTAAAGCCGTGGTGCATGGTCACCTGGGGCGCACGCCCGACGCCGGATGTCATGTACACGCTGGCTTACAAGGATGATGCGGCATGGAATGAATCGCACTGGAAGAACCCGCGGTTCAACGAGCTCCTGCTGCAGGCCAAGGCGGAACTGGACGACGCCAAGCGGGCCGAGATGTACCACGAAATGGGCATGTTGGCGCGCGATGACGGCGGCACGGTGATTCCGTACTTCCCGAACTTCGTCTATGGTCGCCGGTCCAACGTCCATCATGTCGGCCAGCTTTCACCGGCATGGCAGATGGACGGCTACCGCCACGCCAGCCGCTGGTGGTTCGCGTAAGGCTAGGGCGCCGGCCCGGGCACTTGGCCCGGGCGGGCCGATTGCTGTCGCGACGGGGGTTGCCTGCGGCCCCGGCATTCCAATCATGGGGACCTGCCCGGCATCAACTGTCGGCGGGGGTTTTGGGGGACATTCTGGGGCTGGTCGCAAAACGGCTGGGCCTGGGGCTGGTCACGCTGCTAGTCGTGTCGGTTCTGATTTTTTTCGCGGTCGAATTGCTGCCTGGTGACATCGCCCAGGCCGTGCTCGGCCAGATGGCAACCGAGGAAACCCTCGCCAGGTTGCGCGAGGAGCTGGGGCTTGAACGCCCGGCGGTGGTGCGTTACTTCGATTGGCTCGCCGGAGCGGTGACCGGCGATTTCGGCACTTCGCTCATTGACGGAGAACCGGTCACCGCCAAGATCACGGACCGATTCGTCAGCACGTTGTTCCTGGCCGCCTATGCAGCGGTGATCGCCGTTCCGTTCGCGATCACGCTTGGAATAGTTGTGGCGCTCCTCCGGAACTCGATTTTCGACCGGGTGGCGAACGTCGTGACGCTCACCTCCATTTCTTCGCCGGAGTTCTTCCTTGGCTACATCCTGATCCTCTATCTCGCCGTCAAGTGGAGCATGTTCCCCGCGATCGCGAGCATTTCGTCGGGAATGACCTTCCTGGAACTGCTCGAACGCACGTTCCTGCCCGCGCTGACGCTTGTGCTGGTCGTGACCGCGCACATGATGCGGATGACCCGTGCGGCGATCATCAACCTGCTTGCCTCACCCTATATCGAGATGGCGCGTCTCAAGGGCGCCCCGCCTTGGAAAGTGATCGTCAGGCATGCGCTGCCCAATGCCTGGGCCCCGATCATCAATGTCGTGGCGCTGAACCTTGCCTACCTGGTCACCGGGGTTGTCCTGGTCGAGGTCGTGTTCGTCTATCCGGGCATCGGCCAGCTGCTGGTCGATGCAGTCGCGAAACGCGATTTCCCAATCGTGCAGGCGTGCTGCCTGATCTTCGCGGCAACATTCATTCTCCTGAATCTCGCGGCGGATGTCGGGGCGATCCTGACCAATCCGCGTCTGCGGCATCCAAAGTGAGGGCGACAACATGAGCATGTTCGTCATCGGGTACTACGCCGCGCTTATCGCCGCATCCTGCATCGCCGCCTATTTCCAGAACCGCCAGGCGTTCATGCTGCTTTTCTCGCTTACCTTGGTCAGCTTCGTTCTCGGGATTGTCGGCGGCGTGCCAGCCTTGCAGGGCGTGACGGTCTTCGCGGGGATCCTGGCCCTTGCGGCGGGAACGTCCTACGCGTTCCGCGAGTTTCTGATCCAGGTCTCCAGGCCGGCAATCGCCAAGGAACTCAGGACCGCTCCGCTGACCGCGGCCTTTGGAATGTTCGTGATCTTCACCTACGCCATCGCGGGTATCTTCGCGCCCTGGATTGCGCCGTACGGTCAATCGGAAGTGATCGCTTCAGCGTTCGAGCCGCCGAACGAAGACATGCTTCTCGGCGCTGACCAGCTTGGCCGCGACATGTTCAGCCGCATCGTCTACGGTGCCCGCAATTCCGTCGGGCTGGCGCTTCTCGCCACCATCCTGGCATTCATGATCGGTGCGCTGGCCGGTCTCTATTCCGCCGTCAAGGGTGGCTGGCTGGATCAGCTGTCGGGCCGCGTGGCCGACGTCATCATGTCGGTTCCGTCACTCATTTTTGCGCTCTTGATGTTGTCGATCTTCGGCACCTATCTCTGGGTGATCGTGCTTGTCGTCGCGATCATCTACTCGCCGCGTGTATTCCGGCTGACCCGTGCGGTTGCAGGAAACGTGGTCGTCATGGACTATGTCGAGGCGGCAAAGCTGAGAGGCGAAGGAGACTGGCACCTGATCCGCAAGGAGATCCTGCCGAATTCCACGGCGCCGCTGATTGCCGAGTTCGGCCTGGAGTTCTGCTTTGTGTTCCTCCTGATTGCCGGACTGAGCTTCCTTGGCCTGGGAATCCAGCCGCCCACGGCGGATTGGGGCTCAATGGTGCGGGAGAACGCGACGCTGATCTCGTTCGGCGACATCACGCCCCTGATTCCGGCGGCCGCCATTGCGCTGCTGACCGTCGCCGTCAACTTCGTCGTTGACTGGATGCTGTTCCGGTCCTCGGGCCTGAAGGAGCAATGAGATGAGCAAGTTCCATAACAAGGGCGTCCTCCTGGAAATACGCGGCCTCAAGATCGATGGCTATTCTGACGAGACCTGGGTGCCGATCATCAAGGGCGTCGACCTGACGCTCCGACGCGGCGAGGTGCTTGGCCTGATCGGCGAATCCGGTGCGGGCAAGTCGACGATCGGGGCCGCGGCGATGGGCTATGCTCGCGACGGAACGCGAATCTCCGAGGGCTCGATCGAGTTCGACGGCATGGAACTGACCACGGCCACGTCGGCGGAAAAGCGTGCCCTGCGCGGCTCGCGAATTGCCTATGTCGCCCAGTCGGCTGCCGCCAGCTTCAATCCTGCGCACAAACTCATCGACCAGCATACCGAGGCGCCGTTGCACTACCGCATCAAGAAGCGGATGGAAGCCCAGGAAGACGCCATGGAGCTTTATGAGCGCCTGCGGCTGCCAAACCCGAGGGAAATCGGATTCCGGTATCCGCACCAGGTGTCGGGCGGACAGTTGCAGCGGGCAATGACCGCCATGGCCATGTCCTGCCGGCCCGATCTCATCATCTTTGACGAGCCAACGACTGCGCTTGACGTGACAACGCAAATCGAGGTCCTTGCCGCGATCCGCGACATCGTCGATCAATTCAACACCGCCGCGGTCTACATCACTCACGATCTGGCGGTGGTCGCGCAGATGGCTGACGCCATCAAGGTGCTCCTGAAGGGCGAAGAGGTGGAGCACGCCTCGACCGAGAAAATGCTTGACGCTCCCGAGGAGGACTACACCAAGTCGCTTTGGGCCGTCCGCAGCTTCAAGCGTCCGCAGAAGTCGCGCCCGGAGGATGAAAGCAAGCCGGTGATTTCGGTCCAGGGCGTCGATGCGGCCTATACCGGCGGCGCGAAGGTGCTGGATGACGTCTCCTTCGACATCTATCCCGGCATGACCGTGGCTGTCGTGGGCGAGTCGGGCTCCGGAAAATCGACGGCTGCCCGCGTCATCACGGGCTTGCTGCCGCCGATGAAAGGCGAGGTTCTTTGCCGGGACGAAGCCCTGCCGCCACGTTACCAGGATCGCACCAGGGACCAGCTTCGCCAGGCGCAGATGATCTATCAGATGGCCGATACGGCGCTGAATCCCAAGAGCCGGATCAGTGACATCATCGGTCGCCCGGCGCAGTTCTATTCCGGTCTCAAGGGACAGGCGCTGAAGCAGCGGGTGGACGAGCTTCTGGATCTGATCGAGCTTGATCCGGCAAGTTTCTACAACCGCTTCCCGCCCGAACTCTCGGGCGGCCAGAAGCAACGCGTCGGTATCGCCCGGGCCCTGGCCGCCGAACCGGAGTTCATCATCTGCGACGAGGTGACGAGCGCGCTCGACCAGCTGGTTGCCGAGGGAATCCTGAAACTGCTGGACCGCCTGCAGCAGGAGCTCGGCCTGGCCTACATGTTCATTACCCATGATCTGGCCACGGTTCGTTCGATCGCCGACGAGGTGGTGGTCATGCAAAATGGCAAGGTCGTCGAACAGGGCGCGAAAGACGAGATGTTCACGCCGCCCCATCACCCCTATACCGACCTCTTGCTATCGTCGGTGCCGGAGATGGATCCGAACTGGCTCACGACACTTCTCGAAGAGCGCGGGGTCGACAACATTGGCGAGGCGGCCCGCGTCTAGGGAGGCCGGTTGCCGCCGCGCAACTGGCGCGAAGTCCATGTGCCGGGCGGACTCGCGTGACGCATCCGCGTTGCCTCGTCCATGGAATTCACACCGTTCGCCAGGCTGAACACGTCCTTCGGACTCTCCGTCGCGGAACTCCGCACCCCTTGGTTATCCGTAGCGTGATCGCATATAACGTTGTGCAGCACCGATCTGGGGAAGAACATGCTAGAGCTCAATGGGGCGGGGACCGAACCCGCCGCCGACCTTATCAAGGACAGCACGGAGGCCACGTTCGTGGCGGACGTGGTCGAGGCCAGCCAGCAAGTGCCGGTCATCGTGGACTTCTGGGCGCCGTGGTGCGGCCCTTGCAGGCAGCTGACGCCGGAACTGGAAGCCGCGGTCAGGAATGCCCGTGGAGCCGTTAGGCTGGCGAAGGTCAATCTCGACGAAAACCAGGCCATAGCTGCGCAGTTGCGCGTCCAGTCGATCCCGATGGTCTATGCGTTCTGGCAAGGACAGCCGATCGACGCCTTTCAGGGCGCGCTTCCCGCCTCGCAGGTGAAGGCCTTCATCGATCGCGTGATCAAGGCCGCCGGAGGGGAGAATGGCGGCAGCCTGTCGGATGCAGTGGTTTCGGCGGAAGAGATGCTGCAGGAAGGTGCGGTCGCCGATGCCGCGCAGGTGTTCGCCGCCGTTCTCAAGGAAGACGCCGCGAATGCTGCCGCATATGCGGGACTCGTCAAGAGCTACCTGGCCCTCGACCAGGTCGAGCAGGCCGAGCAGTTGCTTTCGAATGCACCGGAGGAACTGGCGGAGGCGCCTGAGATCCATGCCGTGAAGGCGCAACTGCAACTCGCGCTCCAAGCGGCCGATGCAGGCCCCGTGGGCGAGCTGAAGGCGGCGGTCGAAGCCAGCCCGGATGATCACCAGGCACGCCTTGACCTGGCACAGGCCCTCTATGCGTCTGGCAATGCAGAAGATGCGATCGAGATGCTGCTTGAACTCTATCGTCGCGACGCGGATTGGAACGAAGGTGCGGCAAAGTCGCAGCTCTTCACGATTTTCGACGCGCTCAAGCCCGACGATCCGCTCGTGCTCAACGGGCGCCGCAAGCTGTCTTCCATGATCTTTGCCTGAGGCAGGGATGGGCCAGGCGCCTCATAGGTTCTCGGCGTCCGACCTGCCGGACACCGTCCCCGTGTTTCCCCTGCCTGGCGCGCTGCTTCTGCCACGCGCCCGCCTGCCCCTTCAGATCTTTGAGCCGCGCTACCTTGCGATGCTCGACGATTCCATGAAGACCTCCGAACGCCTGATTGGCATGATCCAGCCGCGGGGCGGGAAGAAGGAAGGCTCCTCGATGCTTCACGCGATCGGGTGCGCCGGCCGCATCACGGCCTTCTCGGAGACTGACGACGGGCGGTACATGATCACGCTGACCGGCATTTCCCGGTTTCGGAACCAGCAGGAGGTGGAGGGCTTCTCGCCCTACCGACGGTGCCAGGTGTCCTGGTCAGGGTTTGAGCGCGACCTGGGCGGTGTCGAAAACGATGCAGGGCTGAATCGAGAGACCTTCTTTCCGTTGCTGCGGCAGTTCTTCGAAGCCGAGGAATTGCGCACCGACTGGGAATCGCTTGAGGATGCAGAGGACGAACTCCTGATCAATGCATTGTCGATGCTTTGCCCGTTCCAGCCCGAGGACAAGCAGGCGCTCCTGGAGGCCCCGTCGCTGGAGACCCGGCGCGAAACGCTGGTGACGTTGATCGAGTTCGCAATGCGGGGCGGGGGCGAGGAGACGCTGCAATGAGCGAAGAACCCGGATTTGACCGACGCATGATCGAGGCGCTTGTCTGCCCCGAAACCCGCGCGCCGTTGAGCTATGACGCCGATGCCCAGGAGCTTGTGTCGCGCGCCGCGCATCTGGCCTATCCCATTCGTGACGGCATTCCGGTCATGCTGGTGGACGAGGCGCGCAAGCTCGATTGACTGCCGGGCGCAGGCTCAGAGCCTCTTGCCCCTCGACAGCCTCGGCAGGTCCCCGGTCAGTCCAGCCGCCTCGCGGATGAATGCCCGTCGGAGGCCGGGAATCGCGTTTGCAATCCCGAGACCGACGTCGCGAAGCCCGCGCAGGAGTGCCACGTCATTGGAGAACAGCCGATTGAAGCCGTCAGTCGCCGCTGCCAGCGCCATCGTGTCGAAGCGGCGCCACCGTTCGTACCGTCTCAGGACTTCGGGTCGTCCGATGTCCTCGCCGCGCCGCGCCGCGTCGGTGACGACCTCGGCAAGAGCCGCGACGTCCTTGAGCCCGGCGTTCAGCCCCTGTCCGGCAAGCGGATGGACGACATGCGCGGCATCTCCGACGAGAGCCACGCGGTCGGCGATGAACCGTTCGGCAATCGACAGGAGGAGAGGATACGCAAATCGGCGACCTGCCAGGGAAACCTCTCCAAGAAAGCTGCCGAAACGCGGGCGAAGCTCGTCGAGATAGTCGCTTTCGCTCATCGCCTGAACCGTTTCGGCACGCCCCGCCCGTTCCGTCCAGACGATCGAGGAGCGGTCGCCGGAAAGCGGGAGAATCGCGAGCGGTCCGGCCGGAACGAAGAACTGATGCGCGATGCCCTGATGCGATCGCTCATGGGCAATCGTGCAGACCAGGGCTGCCTGGCCGTAGCTCCAACCCATGCGCCTGATCCCGCCGCGCCTGGCAATCGGGCTGTTCTGGCCATCGCAGCCAACGAGGAGCCGGACACGCCGTGTCTCGCCGGAACCCAGGGTCACCAGCACCCTGGTGCCGTCGGCATGGTGTTCGGTGACGCGGTCGTCCACTTGCGTGACGCCCGAATTCTCGGCAGCGTTGAGCAGTTCCGATCGCAGGTGACGATCCTCGACCATGTACCCCAACGGGCCTTCCTCGATCTCGCCGTGATCGAAGGTCAGCATGAGAGGCGACGGACCCTCGCCGGGACGGCCGTCGGTGACCTTGATGCGCAGTATCGGCTGAACGTCCTTCAGTCGCGACCAGACGCCGAGTGCTTGAAGCGCGCGCATTGAGGAGATCGCGAATGCGTAGCTTCGGCCGTCGAAGTCGTCCGCCTTCCGTTCGGTGCGGGATCGGGGTTCGACCAGCATCACGTGAAACCCCGCCGAAGCCAGCGCGAGCGCCAACGCCGTGCCGTTGAGGCCGCCGCCCGCAACCAGGATGTCCGCGTCAAGATCCATGTCAGCATATGCACTGGCCCATGCGTCATTGTCCATGCGACACGCGGCAGCTACGATGCCCGTGAAACGGCGGGAGGCATCCGTGCAGGACTGGTTGACAATGCGCGCCGCTGATCTCGGGCGCGGGATCGGGGCCGGCGAGATTGATCCGGCAGAGCTTGCCGAATCATTTCTTGCCGCGATCGAGGCGCATGCCGACGCGTCTCGCATATTTGTTCGCGTCACCGCTGATCGCGCACGCGACGAAGCGCTTGCGGCGCGCGACAGGGCACGATCGGGCACGCGCCTGTCGCCTCTTGACGGAGTCCCGATCTCCTGGAAGGACCTCTACGACATGTCGGGGATCGCGACCGAGTCGGGAAGCGACTTGCTGAAAGGCCGCATTCCTCGCGAGGATGCGGCGGTTCTGCGGAACGCGACCGGGGCGGGGCTGGTCTCTCTTGGCAAGACCCACCAGACGGAACTGGCGTTTTCCGGGCTTGGGCTGAATCCTGTCACCGAATCCCCGCCATGCGTCAACGATCCCGAGGCCGTCTCCGGCGGCTCATCCTCCGGCGCGGCCGCTTCGGTGGCGTTCGGGCTCGCGGCGGCGGCAATCGGTTCGGATACCGGCGGATCCGTCCGCGTGCCGTCCGCCTGGAACGACCTTGTCGGCCTCAAGACCGCCTGGGGACGCCTGTCGCTTGAGGGCGTCGTACCCCTTTGCC
Organism: Boseongicola sp. SB0665_bin_10; assembly: GCA_009838075.1. Taxonomy (GTDB): domain Bacteria; phylum Pseudomonadota; class Alphaproteobacteria; order Rhodobacterales; family Rhodobacteraceae; genus JAJEFO01. Next base: position 25,654 of record VXSG01000082.1, read on the forward strand.
CCCGATTCGACACGGTTGGGCCGCTTTGCCGGTCGGTGGAGGATTCGGCCCTGCTGCTGGCCGCCCTCGAAGGGATCCGACCCATGGACCTCGGCGAACCGACGCTTGCAGGCATCAAGCTTGCAGTGCTTCGCAGCGCGGCGTTTGACGGCATCGAGGATGAACCGCGCAATGCGTTTGAGAATGCGGTCGAGCGCCTCCTTGCGGCTGGAGCGCAGGTCGATGACATCGAAGTTCCCGTCGTCGACGAGGCCATGGCACTGGCACCGATTCTCTTCCCTGCGGAAGCATACGACACCTGGAAGGAGAAGATCGAAGCGCAAGGTGATCTCATGTATCCCCCTGTCAGAAAGCGCTTCTTGCAAGGAAGATCGATCAGTTCGGAAACCTGGCAGGCCGCGTCGGAGAAATTGAATGCGCTTCGAGAGACCTTTCGGGAAGCCGCGAGCGGGCTTGATGCGATGATCCTGCCGAGCGTGCCGATTCGCCCCCCGAAGGCCAGTGCGATGCTGGCGGATGAGGAGGCGTTCACGCGGACGAACCTGCGCGCGCTCCAGAACACCCGGATCGGCAACTTGATGGGGCTTGCGGCGCTGACGCTGCCCGTCGGCGTGGCATCCTGCGGCTTGATGCTCCAGGGATCTCGGGAGGAAGATGTCCTCAGGCTGGGCCTCGCGGCGGAAGCGGCCCTGTCCTGAAATCGTCGAAAATGCCACAGGTTTGCTGACTGCAGGCCAAAGAGGCCATTTTGCGTGGACCGGCGCGGGTTCTCCGGCTATTGTTCCGGAAAACGGGGCGAAACGACCCTGACACTGAGGCAGAGATGCAAGTTCCCGAACGGTTTGCGAACCTTCCGGACCACACGTGGCCGCGTTTGCGGGCCCTCCTGGATTCGCACCCGCCGGGAGGGGAGGTTGTCGATCTGTCGATTGGCGAGCCGCAACATGCCTTTCCCGAATTCGTGAGCGAGACAATTTCGGGATGTGCAGGGGACTTTGGCCGCTATCCGCCGAACCACGGCTCGCCCGAACTTCTTGCCGCGATTGCAGGCTGGATTGAACGCCGCTTTGGCGTAGGGCTGGACGAGAACCGGTTGATGGCTCTCAACGGCACGCGCGAAGGGCTGTTTTCCGCGTCCGTCGCGCTCTGCCCCGAAGAAAAGGACGGCAGGCGCCCGTTCGTCTTGATCCCGAACCCGTTCTACCAGGCCTACATGACCGGCGCACTGGCCGCCGGGGCGGAGCCGGTCTTTCTGCCGGCGACCCGGGAGACGGGATTCCTTCCAGATCTCGACGCAATTGACCGGGACGTGCTGGACCGCACAGCGGCCTTCTATGTCTGCTCGCCGGCAAACCCCCAAGGTGCGGTCGCGTCGCGCACCTATTGGCAAGCGATCCTGGCGCTGGCCGAAAGGCACGACTTCCGGGTCTTCGCGGACGAGTGCTATTCCGAGATCTGGCGATCCGAGAGGCCGGTGGGCGCCCTTGAGGCCGCCGCTGACATGAGCGCGGACCCCGAACGGCTGTATGTCTTTCACTCGTTGTCGAAGCGATCGAACCTGCCCGGCCTGCGCTCCGGCTTCGTGGCCGGCGGCACAAGGGGCATAGCCGAAATCAGGCGGCTGCGATCCTATGCAGGCGCGCCGTTGCCCGGACCGGTCCAGCGGGCTTCCGCACGGGTCTGGGGCGACGAGAAGCACGTCGAGGCCAGCCGGCAGCGATACGCACGGAAGTTCGACATGGCTGATCGCATCCTTGGCGGCATCGAAGGCTATGCCTCCCCACCTGCCGGCTTCTTCCTTTGGCTGCCGGTCCAGGACGGCGAGGATGCGGCGCTGAGGCTCTGGCGCGAGACTGGCGTGCGCGTGCTTCCCGGCACCTACCTGGCCTCGGAGGCGAACGGGGCCAACCCCGGCGCGGGCTACATCCGGGTGGCAATGGTTGCTGACGAACCTGAACTCGAGCGCGGATTGGAGGAACTCCGCGACCGCCTGTGAACGTGAGGTGAAGACATGGCATTTCAGACAAGATCACGCGATCCGCTCTTCGACAGCGACACCCAGGCGATCATCGAGCGCCGAGGCAAGGAACTCCTGGGCCTCCTGCTCCTCGGTCTTGGCATCGCGATTGCGTTGGCGCTTGGCTCCTATTCTCCGGATGAGCCGGGCTGGCGGTCGACGGCGGGTCCGTCGGACGAAAACATCCTGGGACCAATCGGCGCGACCTTTGCCCTGCTCGTCTACGTCGTCATCGGCTACGGGGGATGGGCAATCGCCCTGGTTCCCGTTGCATGGGGCTTGCGGTTCCTTCTGCTGTTTGGCGAGAAGACCGCATTGCGGCGCTTGATCTTTGCGCCTGTCGCGATTGCCTTGGTATCGATCTACATGGCGACTCATGTCGCGGGCGCGGAGTGGAAATACGCGTCCGGCCTGGGCGGTCATTTCGGCGACGTTGTCCTGGGCGCCGTTCTGGTCGTCCTGCCCGTGGAGCTGGACATCGGTCTGAAGGTCCTTTCGGCAGCACTCTTCGTCGGCAGCGTCGCGCTGTTCGCCTACGTGCTGGGCGTCACGCGCAGCGAAATCCGGCGATTCGCGCAGTTCCTGCTGAGAGGCCTTGCCTTTGTCGGGCACGCGACCGTCAGCCTCTTGGTCCGGATCGTTGCGGGTGGTTGCCGTGCAGTGATGCGTCCGTTCCGCAAGAGGGCGTCCGAGGCAGGTTTCGACATGGATTCGCGAGGTGACGATTCCCGTTCGGGCACGGAGCTTGCCGGGCAAGAATTGCAATTGGCGGACGGGCCCGGTGTGCCGTCCGAGCCCCCGCTTTCTGGCGAGATTGGCCGGATTGGGGCACGGATTGCGGATATCGTCCAAAGAAAGGCGCAGGGGTCGGGGCTCGTCCTCCGCGAGGAGCCGCCGATCAGGCGGCCGGACGACCCGGAAGATCTGGCGTTCGAGGGGCAAGACTATCGTGACGTCGCCGAGGAGGACCGTTTCGACGGGGATCTTCCCGTGCCGGATTCGCGATTCATGGACCCGGTCGGCATGGCGGCGGGCTCCGGCCGCATCGCGACGCCCGAGGCACGGGCGAAGGTTCGGCATGCAACACGGAAGTCCGCGCGGTCGCGCCGGGCTCGCGCCGAGGCAGAGCCCTCACTGCCCTTCTCCGACCGCAAGGCCGAATTCGAGGTGCCGCCATTGGGTCTGCTGACCGACCCGATCACGATCAGGCGCCATTACCTGTCGGACGAGGCGCTGAAGGAAAACGCACGAATGCTCGAGAATGTTCTCGATGACTACGGCGTCAAGGGCGAGATCGTCAGCGTGCGTCCGGGCCCGGTCGTCACGATGTACGAGCTTGAGCCCGCTCCCGGTCTCAAGGCCAGCCGCGTCATGGGGCTGGCAGACGACATCGCGCGCTCGATGTCCGCGCTTGCGGCGCGCGTTTCCACCGTGCCGGGGCGTTCCGTCATTGGCATCGAGCTGCCAAACGACGGCCGCGAGATGGTGGTCCTCCGGGAGATGCTGTCCACCCGCGACTATGGCGACGGCAAGCAGCGCCTGCCGCTTGCGCTCGGCAAGAACATTGGCGGCGAACCGGTGGTTGCGGACCTGGCCAGGATGCCTCACCTCCTGATCGCGGGGACCACGGGGTCGGGCAAGTCGGTCGCCATCAACACGATGATTCTCAGCCTTCTCTACAAGCTGACGCCCGAGGAGTGCCGCCTCATCATGATAGATCCAAAGATGCTCGAGCTCTCCGTCTATGACGGCATTCCCCATCTGCTTTCGCCGGTCGTGACCGATCCGAAGAAGGCCGTGATCGCCCTGAAATGGGTCGTCGGCGAGATGGAGGAACGCTATCGCAAGATGTCCAAGATGGGTGTCCGCAACATCGAGGGCTACAATGGCCGGGTCAGGGCAGCGCTTTCCAAGGGAGAGATGTTCTCGCGAACCGTGCAGACCGGCTTCGATGACGAGACGGGCGAACCCGTTTTCGAGACGGAGGAATTCGAGCCGGAAACGTTTCCCTACGTTGTGGTCATCGTGGACGAGATGGCCGACCTGATGATGGTGGCGGGCAAGGAAATCGAAGCCTGCATCCAGCGCCTGGCCCAAATGGCCCGGGCTTCCGGGATTCACCTGATCATGGCAACGCAGCGCCCGTCGGTGGATGTGATCACGGGGACCATAAAGGCGAACTTCCCGACCAGGGTCTCGTTCCAGGTCACGTCGAAGGTCGACAGCCGGACGATCCTCGGAGAAATGGGCGCAGAGCAGCTGCTCGGGCAGGGCGACATGCTCTACATGGCCGGAGGCGGCAAGATCATTCGGGTTCATGGGCCGTTTGTCTCGGATGAGGAGGTCGAGGACGTGGTCACGCACCTCAAGAGCTTCGGAGCCCCGGAATATGTTGCGGGCGTCGTTGCGGGACCGGACGAGGCGGCGAGTTCGGACCTTGATCTCGTTCTCGGTCTCGGTGGAAACACGGACGGCGAGGACGCGCTCTACGATCAGGCCGTCCAGATCGTCATCAGCGACAGGAAGTGCTCGACTTCCTACATTCAGCGCAAGCTTGCCATCGGCTACAACAAGGCTGCGCGGCTGGTCGAGCAGATGGAGGAGAGCGGCTTGGTCAGCGCGGCCAACCATGTCGGCAAGCGCGAGATCCTCGTGCCCGAGCAGGGCTGATCCGGAAGGTCAAGGCGTGATCGCTTGCGCGACAGGCGATGCCGGCTAGTGCGCACGCGAGAGCTGACCGGCGAGAACGGAGTTCCCGTTCATGCCCGCGGACGTCCGTACCCGCCGACCGGGACATGCGCGCTTGCCTCGTCGCGCGAACATCAAGAATGCGTGTGCCGGCGCGCTTCGACGATCTGCCGCTTGGTATTGCAGCGAATTTGTGCTTGTTCTCGGCTTGAACGATCATCGGAATGATCCGGTCAGGAGGCACGATGCTGCGTCGCACATTTCTTGGCTGCGGACTCGCTTTCGCGGCGACCCCCGCGCTTGCCGCGCAAAGGCTGACCCTGGATGCGATTTCGCGCTACATCATGGAGATCACGCGCGCGAAATGCGATTTCGTGCAGATCAACGATGACGGCACTCTCTCGACCGGCACGCTGTACGTCTCGCGTCCTGGAAGAATGCGCTTTGAATATGATCCACCCGAAGACCTCCTGGTCATGGCAGGCGGCGGCCAAGTCGCCATTTTCGACGGCAAGTCGAACGTTTCCGGTGCGGAGCGATACCCGCTGAGCAGGACGCCCTTGAATCTGATTCTGGAAAGAAACGTCGATTTCAAGAGTCGCAACATGGTCATAGGCCATGAGTTTGACGGCACCGCCACGATCGTGACGGCGCAGGATCCCAGGCACCCGGAATACGGCCATTTGCAGCTCAAGTTCACGGACAACCCGGTCGAACTCCGGCAGTGGGTGGTCTTCGACGGTCAGGGATCGAAGACCACTGTCGTTCTCGGGCAACTCGAAACGCCTGACGCATTGCCCGGCACGTTGTTCAGCATCGAGTTCGAGGAGGCCGAGCGGCGCGGCAACTAGATCCGCCGGCAGCCCGTCAATTGTGCGTCATACAGCAAGGCGCGACTCGACACCTCGTTGGCGATGCGCAGCAGCCACGGCTTGTTGCGGTGAGTGCCGCGCCTGTAGCCTGTCCGGCCCTCGTGGTAGGCAAGGTACTGGTTGCGGGCGTCATGAAGTGGAATGCCCAGGGCCCTTTGCGATCCCTTGAAGTACCAGCCCATGAAGTCGGTTGCGTCCCGGATGTTGTTTCGGCGCGCGCCGTAGGCGCGCTGTTCGCGCTGGTACTCTTTCCAGGTTCCGGTCAGGGCCTGGCTGTATCCGTAGGCCGAGCTCTGCCGGCCTGCGGGGATGATCCAGAGGAAGTACTTGCGAGGTGTGCGGGCATTGCCGTCGAACTTGCTCTCTTGATAGATCGTCGCCATCTGCACCGCCACGGGAACGCCCCAGCGTTTCTGGGTCCGTTTCATGGCTGACAGGTAGTTCGGTCGCTGCTTGACGATCGAACATGCGTTGTCCAGGTTCCTGGGTGGTTCGCGCTGGCCGCAGGCTGCAAGAAGACCAAGCAGCAACACGGCGAAAAGGATTCTGCTCATGCCTCGATCCGCCTCATTTTTTCCGGCAGGGTAGCAAGAAACTCCTGGCTTGGGAAGAATGAGAGCAAGGCGGAAGACAGATTCGCGGCACGGCCGCTGCGGCCGTCGGCAACCTGATTGTTGAAGTTTCCGCCAAATTGGCCGACAAATGCAGCCCTGCGCTTTTGGACGCGAGGAGTCGCTGCCATGTTCAAGTCGAAAGCGAAGTATTCGCTGGGTCAGGTCGTGCGACACAGGAAGCACCCGTTCCGCGGCGTCATCTTCGACGTGGATCCTGTCTTTTCGAACAGCGAGGAGTGGTATGAGGCGATTCCGGAGGACAGCCGGCCTTCAAAGGAACAGCCGTTCTACCACCTCTTGGCGGAAAACGAGGACAGCTACTACGTGGCGTATGTTTCCGAGCAGAACCTGGTCGTCGACAAGTCTGGCGAGCCTGTCGAGCACCCGGGTCTGCCCGAGTTCTTTGGAGACTTCGACGACGGCCAGTATCCGCTCCAGGTGCAATTGAACTAGTAGCCGACGGCTGCCCCGTCCTTTCGGGGATCCGATGCGCCGGCAAGCGTGCCGCATTCGTGATCTATCAAGATGGCCTGCGCCCCGCCGATGGGCACGTCAGGCCGCGCCAGCCTGTGCCCGGCCTCTGCAAGCCGGTCCTTTGTGGAATCCGGAATGCCGTCCTCGACCTGGAGCGTGCCTTCGTCCGGGTCGGCAAAGGAGCGAGGCCCGTCAATGGCTTGTTGCAGGTCCATGCCGTAGTCGGCGATGTTCGTCAGGAAGTGCGCGTGGCCTGCCGCCTGAAACTGCGCACCCATGACGCCAAAGGCCATGTCCACCTTTCCGTCGGTCTTCCGCATCGCCGGAATGATCGTGTGCAGGGGTCGCTTGCCGGGGCCTGCTTCGTTCGGGTGGCCAGGCGCCAGGTTGAAGCCCGAGCCGCGGTTCTGGAAGAGAATGCCGAACTTGGGGCTCGCCACGCCGGAGCCGAATGCCGAGAAGAGCGAATAGATCAGGCTGACCGCCATCCCGTCCCCGTCGACGGCAACGATCAGGACCGTGTCCTTGTGCACGTCTTCCGCGAGGGCCGCGGGCTTGGCTGTCGCTTTCTCCGCGTCGATCAGCGCGGCAAGCTTCTCGGCCGTCTCGGTCGCCAGCATGTGTTCAAGCCGGGTCACGTGATCGGGGTCGGCCAGAAACCGGTTTCGTGCATCGTAGGCGAATTTCGACGCCTCGGCCTCTATGTGAAGGCGCTCGAATCCGACGGGGTCCATGGAAGACAGGTCGAAATGGGAGAGAATGTTCAACAGCAGCAGGGCCGTGGCACCCTGTCCGTTTGGCCGATGCTCGAGGACGTCAAATTCACCATACCGCCCGGCTATCGGCGTGCCCCACGTCGCTTCGGTTGCCGAGAAGTCTTCGGCGACATGGGTTCCGCCCGCATCCGCAAGTGCCGAGAGCATGTCGTCCAGGATCTCGCCTTCGTAGAACGCGTCGCGCCCGTTCTTGCAGATGCGCCGCAAGACCTCTGCCTGGCCGGGCAGGCGCATGCGTTCGCCGAGACGATAGGGGCGGCCGGAGTTCAGGAAATGCGCCCTTGCGGCATCGGTCATTTCAGGACCTGCCGAAGCGATGTCGGACGCGGTGCGCGGCGCCATTGGCACGCCTTCCTCGAAGTACCGGATCGCGGGAGCGAGGCAGCGGTCGAGGCCAATCCGGCCAAAGCGTTCCGAGAGCCGGCAAAACGCGTCCACGGCGCCGGGCACGGTAATGGACGCAGGATGGCCCGGTTCAATTCTTGTGATCCCTTCGCCCCTCAGGTCGTCCGGATCAAGGCCGGCGGGCGCTCGGCCGGAGCCGTTGATCGCAGTGACCTCGTCGGTGCCAGGCGGCTTGATCAACGCGAAGCAATCGCCGCCGATCCCGGTCATGTGCGGTTCGCAAACGCCGAGAAGAATTGCGCCGGCAATCGCCGCGTCCACCGCATTCCCGCCCTGCTTCATTACGGTCAATGCCTCGGATGCCGCCAGCGGGTGCGAGGTGGCCACCATGCCGTTCGAGGCGAGAACGGGCGATCGGCCCGGAAGCTGGAAATTGCGCATGTCGGTAGGGTCCGTCCAGTTGATTTGCAAAGTCTAGTCACGCGCCTGCCGGATGAAAAGCGGTCAGGCTCCGGGATTCATGCGGCGTCGCGGTCCGGCTTGGTTGACATCGCCAACTGGCGCGGACGAAGGTCGCTGGCGGGAGGATTGTTGCATGCAGGCGGAAGTTGCGATCATTGGGGGCGGACCTTCGGGACTTCTCCTGTCGCAGCTTCTGAACCGGGCAGGCATTGAGACGGTGATTCTTGAACGTGCCTCGAGGAATCACGTGCTCGGCCGAATCAGGGCTGGCGTGCTTGAAGCGGGTACGGTCGACATGCTTCGGGAGGCGGGCGTTTCGGGCCGGCTGGACCGCGAGGGCATCCTTCACGAAGGATGTTACCTGACCGACAATGACCTGATGGTTCGAATCGACTTTCGCGCCCTGACGGGCAAGCACGTCACGGTCTACGGCCAGACCGAGGTCACTGCAGATCTCTACATGGCACTGGATGAACTCGGTACCACCGTTCTTCATGGCGTCGAAGACGTGACATTGTCCGACCTGGAGCAGCCAAGGTCCGTGGTGGAGTTCACGTACGAAGGCGCCCGCAAGCGGATTGACTGCCTGTTCGTGGCAGGCTGCGACGGATTCCACGGCGTCAGCCGAAACGCGATCCCTGGCGACCGGCGGCGAGAATTCGAACGGACCTATCCCTTCGGCTGGCTCGGAGTCCTGTCTCCCGTCCCTCCCTGCGAGGAAGAGCTGATATACGCGAATTCCGAGCGCGGCTTCGCCTTGGCATCGATGCGGAACCAGAACCTGTCGCGCTATTACATCCAGGTGCCGATGAGCGATCGGCCGGAACAATGGAGCGACGACGAATTCTGGACCGAACTGAGGCGCCGCCTGCCGTCCGAAACCGCTGCCAGGATGCAGACCGGACCGTCCATCGAGAAATCCGTCGCGCCGTTGCGCAGCTTCGTGTCCGAACCGCTTCGCTGGGGCAACCTCTTCCTGGTGGGTGATGCGGCACACATCGTGCCGCCGACCGGCGCGAAGGGGCTCAACCTGGCGGTGGCGGATGTGCACTATCTCTACCAGGCGCTGATCGACTCCATCCGGTCAAACGACCGTACCGGCATTGACAACTATTCGGAACGCGCCTTGACGAGGATTTGGAAGGCCATGCGATTCAGTTGGCAGATGACGATGATGCTCCACCGGTTCGAGGACGAAGACGACTTCGCATCCGAGATGCGCCGGGCGACGCTTGGCCACTTGGCAGCGTCCGAGACCGCGCGCCGCGACCTGGCGGAGAACTACGTCGGGCTGCCCTTCTGGCCGACAGGAAAGGACGTCCCATGGACAAGACCGTTTCCTCGCCTGAGCAGGCCGTGGCGGGAATCGAGAGCGGTTCCGTGCTCATGATCGGCGGATTTGGCGGTTCCGGCGCGCCGGTGGAACTCATTCATGTGCTGGTCGACCGCTACGTAGCCACGGGTTCGCCCGCCGAACTCACGGTCGTGAACAACAATGCCGGCAACGGGCGAGTCGGAATTGCCGCGATGATCGACGCGGGAATGGTGGCCAAGATGGTCTGCTCCTTCCCGCGATCCTCGGATCCGAGGGCGTTTGCCGAAAAGTACCTTGCTGGCGAAATCGGGCTGGAACTGGTGCCCCAGGGAACCCTTGCCGAACGCATCCGTGCGGCAGGTGCGGGCATACCGGCATTCTACACGCCCACCAGCTACGGGACAGAGCTTGCGGAAGGCAAGCCCGTCGCCGAGTTCGATGGCCGGAAATACGTGCAGGAGCGTTGGCTGCAGGCTGACGTGGCCATCATCAAGGCCGAGCTGGCCGACACGCACGGCAACCTGACCTATCGGCACGCGGCCCGGAATTTCAGCCCGCTGATGTGCATGGCGGCTGAGGTGTCGATCGTGCAGGCCCGCAAGATCGTTGCTCCGGGAGACATCGATCCGGAACATGTCGTGACGCCGGGGATATTCGTCGACGCCGTGCTGGAAGTGCCGGAACCGTTGCAGGAGGAGGAGTTGATGCGCGCCGGGGCGACCTACCCATGAACGTCCGGAAGCTCACGAGTGCGCAGATTGCCTGGCGGGCAGCCCAGGACATCGGTGACGGGGACTATGTCAACCTGGGCATCGGGCTTCCCGAACTTGTTGCGCGGTTCCAGCCCGAGGGACGGGAGGCCGTGTTCCATACCGAGAACGGCGTTCTGGGATTCGGCAAGGCGCCGACGGCAGGAAAGGAGGACTGGGACCTGATCAATGCAGGAAAGAAGGCGATCACCTTGAAGCCCGGAGCGGCCTTTTTTCACCACGCCGACAGCTTTGCGATGGTTCGCGGCGGGCATCTGGACGTGGCGATTCTCGGCGCCTACCAGGTTGCGCAGAATGGTGACCTGGCCAATTGGCGCGTCGGCTCGAAGGGCGTGCCCGCCGTTGGTGGCGCGATGGACCTGGTCCATGGCGCAAGGCGCGTCGCGGTGGTCACCGACCATGTCACCAGGGATGGAAAGCCGAAGCTGGTCGAGGAGTGCACGTTTCCGCTGACTGGCAAGGAATGCATCGGGCGCGTCTACACGTCCCTGGCCGTCGTTGACGTCGTTGGCGGGCGATTTGTCCTGCGCGAGAAGTTGCCGGAAATCTCGCTGGAGGAACTGCAGTCCCTTACCGGGGCCGAACTCGCCACGCCAGGTCAGGTTGGCAAACTGGTCGCGCCCGACCTGGGCTGAAGTCCCGACGTCCGGTCTCGGCGCAAACAAGCGGAGCATCCGATGAACCTGAGCTATCCGGAACTGAGTGCAAGAATTCTCGCCTTGACCGAAGGCGAAACAGACGAGATTGCGCTGATGGCGACCGTCGCCTGCGAGGTGCATCATTCTGACGAGCGGTTCGACTGGACCGGATTCTATCGTGTCGTCGGGCCGGAATTGCTGAAGATCGGGCCCTATCAAGGTAGTCATGGCTGCCTGACGATCCCCTTTTTCCGAGGCGTCTGCGGTGCCGCCGCGCGCACCGGGGAGATTCAGCTCGTGCCCGATGTCGCTACCTTTCCCGGCCATATCGCCTGTTCCTCCAGCACGCGGTCCGAACTCGTGCTGCCGGTGCGGAATGGCAAGGACCGGTTGATCGCGGTCCTGGACATCGACAGCGATCAGCCGGACGCGTTCAGCAACGAGGACGCCGAGGGCCTGTCGGGAATGCTGGGCGTCGTCTTCGGCGAGCTGGACGGATGAGCGGCCCTGGTCGCCCTGCGCCGCCGTGACAGCCGAGTACTCTCCGCCAACCGCTCCGATCGACGTGATCCACGCCGACGACGAAATTCTGGTCGTGGCCAAGCCTCACGGTCTTCTGTCCGTGCCTGGGAAGGGTGTCCACCTGGCAGACTGCCTGCTGACCCGGCTGAGGGAGGCATTCCCCGCAACGCTGCTGGTCCATCGCCTGGACAGGGACACGTCCGGCCTCATGGTCTTTGCGTTGACGCCTCATGCGCAGCGCCATTTGGGGCTTCAGTTCGAGAAGCGCCAGGTGCGCAAGGCCTACGTGGCGCGGGTTCACGGGCGCGTGCCCGGGCGCGCTGGCACGATCGATCTGCCGCTGGCCGTTGACTGGCCCAACAGGCCGCGGCAGATGGTGGATCTTCGGCATGGCAGGCCGGCCTTGACGAAATGGGAACTGCTTCAGTCATGCGCCGATGAATCCCGCCTGGTGCTCTTCCCGAGAACGGGCCGATCCCACCAGCTTCGCGTTCACTGCCTGGCGATCGGCCACCCGATTCTAGGCGATCTGCTCTACGCGCAGGGAGAGGCCCGGGAACACGACAGGCTCATGCTTCAGTCCGTCTCGTTGCGTTTCCGGCATCCTGCCGACGGCCGCGCGGCTTCGTTCTCCGCGGAGCCGGAATTCTGAGGCGCGTGGCACGAGAATTGCGGACCGTTGTCGTGTCGGCGCTCCCTGCAAGCCGACGCCATGTCGTCCCCCGGTTCGCAGAAATACGGCATCGTATGGCGGCATCCGGGTGGCGCGGCCGGGCATGGGCGGGGCGCGGGATCGGCGGCGAGGCACGCATGGCCGGGAAGCCGCTCGACATCGACACGGTCCTGACCGGGAGGCCGCGACGCACGACTTTCCGCGGCATCATCGATGCTCCCGTTCGGGACGCGTGATCGGAGATTGCCGTCGATCCGGCAAGGTGCCAAAATGGCCGCGACGGGTCGGGCATGACACTCATTTACAAGATATTTCGCGCAGAGGAGTTCGAGGCATTCGTGGCGGCCGGGCACACGGCCGGATCGCCGGACGACGTGAGGGACGGCTTTGTCCATTTCTCGACCGGCGCGCAGGCCGAGGAGACGGCTTCAAGGCACTTTGCAGGCGAGGACGGGCTGATGCTCGTGTGCGTGGATGCCGGTCCGTTGGCAGACTCTCTCAAGTGGGAGCCGTCGCGGGACGGTGCACTTTTCCCGCATCTGTACCGCGATCTCCGGATCGAGGACGTGACATTCGCGCGGGCGATTCCCCTTGCAGACGGGCGCCACGTGTTCGAAGGCAGATTGGAATGATTGAGCGCGCGGCGCTAGCGGTTCTCAACCGAGTTGAGCCCGAATTCGCCCACGGCCTCGCGCTTCGGGCACTGCACACTCCGTTCGCACCGTTGCCTGGCCCGGTGAGGTCGCCCCATCTGGACGTGGAACTGGCAGGGCTGCGCCTGCCGAATCCCGTCGGTCTGGCTGCCGGTTTCGACAAGAATGCGAGCGCGGTCGGCCCCCTCATGCACGCAGGATTCGGGTTCCTGGAGGTCGGGACCGTGACACCCCGTCCGCAATTGGGCAATCCGCGTCCAAGACTGTTCCGCCTCCGGAAGGATCGGGCGGTGATAAACCGCCTCGGATTCAACAATGATGGCCTGGATGCGATCATCGACCGGCTGGCGGCGCGTCCTGATGGCATTCCTGTCGGGATGAATTTCGGCGCAAACCGGGACAGCGAGAATCGTGCCGTCGACTATGCGCATGCGATGCGCGCCTCCCGGAAATGCGTTGACTTCGCGACCGTCAACGTGTCGTCGCCCAACACCGAGGACCTTCGGGATCTCCAGGGCGAACATGCTTTGCCGGCGCTTCTCGAGGGAGTCATGGCGGAAAGCGGCGACCTGCCCGTGTTTCTCAAGATCGCGCCGGATCTCTCGGATGCGCAAATTGTCTCCATCGCGAGCACGGCAATGGAGTGCGGCGTTGCCGCAATTGTCGCGACCAACACGACCGTGTCGCGTGACGGGCTGACGGACCGGAGGAGAGGGGAAAGCGGCGGCCTCTCGGGACGTCCGCTCTTTGTGCGTTCGACGCGGGTCCTGGCGCGGCTGTTTCACGAGACGGGTGGCGAGATGCCGCTTGTCGGCGTCGGAGGAGTGGCGTCGGCCGCCGATGCCTACGCAAAGATCAAGGCCGGAGCCGTGGCGGTCCAGCTTTATACGGCGATGACCTATTTCGGGATATCTCTCGCATCGCGGATCGCGCGGGGCGTTGACGAGATGCTGGTTCACGACGGGTTTGCGTCCGTTGCCGAGGCCAGGGGCATCCATGTTGCAGACTGGCTTCAGGGATAGGCAGGCATGCCCGGGCCGGGTCAGCCTCCGGCGCGTTCAAGCGCGGGGTACCTGATGCCAAGCGTGACACCCCTTGCAACAAGGGAAATCAGGAGCGCCATCCAGAGGCCGTCGTTGCCGTAGCCGGCAAGGGCCCACACCGCAACGAAATAGATCGCGGCCGAAACCGCCGTCATGTTTCGCATGTCGCCCGTTCGCGTGGCGCCAATGAATATCCCGTCGAGCATCCAGGCAGCGATCCCGAGCACCGGCGCCGCAACCATCCATGGAAGGAGCGCCTTGGCCGCCCGGCGAACCTCGTCCGAAGTGGTCATCAGTTCGATGACCCAGGGTCCGAATGCCCAGACCGCCACCGAAAAGACGACCATGACGCCTGCGCCCCAGGCGCTTGCCATGACGGCGCCCTTCCGAAGGCGGGCCCGGTTTCGCGCCCCCACCGCATTGCCCACCAGGGTCTCGGCCGCAATCGCGAAGCCGTCAAGCGCGTGGGCCGTCAAATGCACGAACTGCAGGAGTATCTGGTTGGCGGCGAGCGGGACATCTCCGAATCTGGCGCCGAAGAACAGGAAGGAAACGAAGATGGATTCGACAAACAGGGATCTCAGCAGGATGTCCCTATGGATCACGGCCATCCTGAACAGCCGCGCGCGGGAGAGGATTCGGGGCCAGTCGTTCCAGAACGGTCGCTGGATCGCGTCCCTGCAAAACCAAAGTCCCAGCGCCAGCCCGCTCCATTCGGCAAGGAATGTGGCAAAGGCGACACCGGCAACGCCCCAACCGAAGCCAAGCACGAATGCCACGTCGAGCACGATGTTCAGGCCGTTCATCCAGACCTGCAGCGCCAGAACTGCACGGGTTCTCTCGGACGCAATGAGCCAGCCGTTGATGCCGTAGAGGGCGATGGCTGCAGGGGCCGACCAGATGCGCACGGACATGTACGTGTTCGCACTTTCCTCCACGGCGGGCGACGCGGGCGAAATGAGGAATCCACCCTGGAAGATCGGCCATTGCAGAAGGATCAGCGCCAAGCCGCCGCCCACCCCGACAACCATGGCGCGCGACAGGAGCGCGTCCGCCTCTCCCCGGTCGCCGGCACCAAGCGCCTGGCTTGTCATGCCGGTGGTTCCCATGCGGAGAAAGCCGAAGATCCAGTAGATCGCTGTCAGGATGTTGGCCCCGATCGCGACAGCCCCGATCGGCACGGGATCCCCTAGTTGCCCTACGACGCCGGTGTCCACGACGCCGAGAATCGGCACCGTGGCATTGGCGAGCAGAATCGGCAGGGCTATGCCGAGGACACGGCGGTGCGTGATCCCGTGCGGGGTCGAGGCCGTCATTCAGCGGAAAGTGACGGCATCAGGAAATGTCCCGTCGCCTGCGCCATCGGCCGCATGCGATTGTCCTGCCATGCCTCGACCCTGACACTCGCGTAGCGACGGCCCGACCGGTTGACGCGAGCCCGCGCATAGGCGTCCCGCGGCAGCCCCGAACGAAGGTAGTCGACGGCTATGTTTATCGTCTTTGGCATGCGTGGCAGCGTGGCGGGATTCAGCGAATCGGCATCCAGCCTGCCGCTTTCGATCTCGTGCCAGAGGTTCTGCCAGCCGAGCTCGACCAATGCTGCGGTCTCCAGGAAAGCAGCCGTCACCCCGCCATGCAGCGCGGGAAGTTCGGGGTTGCCGATCTGCATGTCGTCGAACTTGAGCACGGCCGTCAGTTCGTCGCCGTGGCGCTCGAACGCGATTCCGAGAAACTGTACGAATGGAATGCCAGCCACGAGCGCGTGCAGCGCGGCGTCGCGCCGCTGTTTCACGATCTGGACCGGTTCGGGGCGTTTCTGATTCATCAAGTCATCCCGCAGGAAACCCCGCCCTTCAGGGCGGGGAGGAATGCGGGGCCCCGTGTTCCGTGCATCGTTGTCGTCTCCTCCTTCCGCGGCGTCTCGATGACGTATCCGTAGCCGTCGGCGCGCTGGACGACGCGGCAGTGCCGGTGCGAGATCCCCT
>VXSG01000026.1 GCA_009838075.1 Boseongicola sp. SB0665_bin_10
CCGGAGCACGAGGCGTCCGGGATTGACGCGTCTGCACGGCGAGGGGCGTTCGGGTCGCCGACCTCATCGACCCGTGAAATCAGTGCGAGAGCGGCCTGATGGCACTATCGCATATAATTCCCAAGTGAAGACATCCCACTTGCCTGCCGGCCGAGCAACTTCAGACGACGTGTGTGCAGGCCGAGGCGGGCGTGCGCGTGTCCATGTTCCGCCCCCGGTTCATGTGATCATCGATCTCGGCCGCCGACCCGATCACGCGACCATGGAGGAACACGGTGAATGCCGCATTTTCGAGATCGCGCCTTGTGAGAGATCCGGACTGGAAGTCCTTCCAGAGCAATGCAAGCAGAAGCGCGGCAATGACGGCATCGACATTGACGCAGAACACATAGCGGCTGACGCCGGTATCGTATAGCGCCTTCACCAACTCGCAATAGAAGGCGTGGAAGACGTTGTGGTCGCCGCGCTCCTCCAGGAATTCGGCAACGAAGCGCTCGCGCGGGTCAAAGTTGACTGGCCGGCCCTTGAACACGGGGTGGTGTACACCGGGCAGCGCGCGCACCTCCGCGCCGATTTCCTTCGCGTCGGCCTTCTCGCGCTTGTACTCGATCGCGAAGTCACGGGCCATCTGCTTCAGGTCAAGACCATGGCTCGGGTCGGCCGGATCCTTCAGGCCCGTGCCTGCGAACCGTTCCAGCAGAAAGGCCATGCCTTCAAATCCATTGCCGCCGTGGCTGTAGCCGCAATGGCTGAGGAAACCCAACATCGCCTTGTTGATCTGGACGCGCTGCGGAGTCTGGGGTCCGTCCGCAGCCACGGCGCCTTTCGCGCCCTGGGCCGAAATCGAGCCAGGGCCGTTCGAGATGAGCAAGCCGACAAGAATCTGCAGGGGCAGGGCCTCCGCAGCAGTCGGCTTCTTGCCGGTGATGGCCAAATGGCAGAGGTCTGCCATGGTCCATGTCGAGAAGCGTTCTTCGCGGGGAACGCCGCAGAGTGAGCCCGGCTTGTGGTGCTCGCCAGGGATCGTTGCGCCGACCATGACGCCGTAGAGCCGCAGGTACCACGGCAAGGTCCGTGCGGTCAGCCGGGTGATCCGCTTTCGCATCAACGGCCCCCAGGAGATCGTCAGGGCGATGGCGGCGAGGATGGCATCGCGGTTCAGAGGTTCGCCCAGCGTGTCCAGGAATTTCAGGAACGCCGACTTTCCGCCGCGCGCCCTCACGGCGGCGAGCATGGCCCCTGGCCGGGGATCGTCGGCGTCCTCGGGCCCGGCCAGAAACAGGGCGCGGGAGTCTTCATCTATGGCGATGGCGCTGGTGTCGAAGGTTTCGTCCGGACCGTCCGGCAGCCCGGAATGGCAGAACAGCTCGATCAGCATGTCCGTGCAGGCGAGCGCCCGTTCAACCCTGTTCGGCCCGACGATGGCCGCCGCGGCGGCCATCACGGCGTTTGGCGCGTTTCCGGCTTCGCGAGCTGCATCACACGCCACCAGGATCGGGTCACCGACGAGGTTGACCTCTGCGGCGACGGCAATGTCCAGCAGCGCACGATCGTTCTCGGTCGCGATTTCGTGGACAAGTGGCAACGCGAAGTTCGCCTCGAGCGGTTCCAGTGCCAGGTCAAGCACGGAATGTCCGTGCACGCTGGTCACCTGGGACTTCGGGTCCATCACCGACGCTCCGGACCTGTCCTTCATCCTTTGGCGCGCGACAACCGCTCCGACCTGGTCCTTGAGCGTTTCGATCTGCTCGTCGTAGGGCGCCGCGGCACGCACGGGCGGCAGCGCAAGACTGGCCGGCAGCGCAAGACCCCTGTCGTTCGCGAGCCAGGGCTTCAGCGACAGGCTGCCCGTCGAGTGAAAGTCGGGATCAACCCCGGAGAGCTTCATCACGGCGGTGAGGGCTGCCGGAATGTCAGCGATGTTCGTCACGACGGCGCCCTTCCGTGAGACAGCCGGATTGCCTGGCAAAAAGAGTCCGTCGACGCCGAACGCCTCGACAAACCAGCTTTCCTTGTCCTCGGCGCTGTCGCCGCTGCCGGCCATCGCGCCGGCGTGGCCAACCGCGCGGGTCAGCCTGGATTTCCAGCGCCCGACCACGCATGCGACGACGGGCTTGCCAAAATCCACGTCGCGCTCGTAGTAGCCGCCGGGCTCCACGTAGAGCACGGCGGCCTTGGTCCTGTCGTCGGCTTTCAGCGCGTGCGCGAAGTCGCGTGCGGAATAGTGAATGTAGACGTCCTTGCCCGACGAGATCAGCGTGGTCGTGCCCCAACCTTCCGTGGCGAGATACTGGGCGATGGTGGTGGTGAACCCGCCGGAGTTCGAAAAGATCGAGACCGACCCTTTCAGGAGCGACTCCTCGGGATGATCCCCGCCGAGCGCTCCGCCGATCCGGACCCGGTTCCAGCTGTCCGCGACCCCAAGGCAGTTTCCTCCCACGATGTCGATGCCGTTCGCCTGCGCCATGGCGCGGATTTCGCGCGCATCGTGGACCGCGATCTTTTCGGTGATGATGACAATCCTGGCGAGATGCTCATTGACCCGGATGAGTTCGGCCACCCCGTCACGCACGCCCGACGGCGGCAGGTAGACCACGCCGACGTTGAAGGCATGGCCGGCATCCAGCCCTTCGCGCACGTTGTTGAACACGGGAATGTCGCCGACAGGGGTCTTCAGGACGCTGCCCGCGCGGCCGGGCGAGGTCCCGAACACGACGTTTCCGCCGGAAAACGCGTGGCTGGTCGGCGTGACCTGCCGGGATTCGCCGCCGAGCAGGTTCAGGACGCAAACACGGTCTTCGCGCGTCGCGACCTCGCCCAGCGACCGGATGCCCAGGTAGTACGGGAAGCCCTCGATGCCTTGCTTGTGCATTGTCTTCATTCCTCCTGCGCGGCAGCCGAAATGCCCAGGAGCCGGGCGATCTCGTCCCGGCCGCCGACGCGCATCCATTGATCGACCTCCTTGGCGTAGTTCACGACTTCCGAGATCGCGCTGTCGAACCCGAAGAACCGGTACGGCAGGCCGAGACTGTCCAGCGTGTCGGCCAGGTTGCCGAAGCCGCGGACCAGGTTCGGACCGCCTCGCCCGGCGACGACGTAGAGCGGCACCGGTCCGTGTGCCGCAAAGTGTTCGCGCAGTGCGTCTCCCATGCCCCGGAAGGTCTCCAGGATGTCGGTGTTGTTCGACTTGCCGCCGATGATGAAGAGCACGTTGGACTGCGACAGGAAGTGCCTGTAGCAGATCGATGCCTCGGCCTTCATCTTCTCGTAGGGCGGATTGCCGCCGAAGTCCGAGGATATGATCGCGGCATCCCCGAGCACTTCGGTGACAAGGCTGTTTGCGCCGCCGCCGAAGGTCGGTGCGAGGATGGTGCCGCTTTCGTTGATCACGAACACGTCCGACTGCCCCTGGTGGGTGCGGAGCTGGTTCACCTCCTGCTCGAACGCAGAGACGTCGGACGCGAAGAGCTGGTCCGGAAGCCCCAGGCGCAACACGCGCGGATCGTCCCGATCGAACCCGCACTTGAAGTCGCACGCGACCGGCGCAAGCCGACCGTTCCTGCCGGGCTGCATCCTGATCGGGTTCAGCTCCAGCGTGGTCATTCCGTAGTGGTGCATCAGCTCCCAGAGCTTTGGCAACTGCTGAACCAGCGGCGAGATGATCTCCTTCGGCGCACCGATGTCCGAAAGCGCGTTGGCGACGACAAATGCCTTGAGCCCGGTCAGCGCGTCAAACGGAACCGTCGCGACCTCGTCCTTGCCCAGGTCTTCGATGTCGACGCCGCCCCGATGGGTCAGCGTCATTGTCGGCGCGCGAAAGCGGCTGTCATCCGTGATCGAGAAGTAGACCTCGTGCTCGGCCGGCACGCCCGCCTCGAAGGTGACGCCGTTGGCCTTTGCGACGGCATTGCCATGCCGGTGCTTCGCGAAATAGAGCCTCTCCTTCTCGGCCAGTGCCGACTTCAGGTCGCGCACCTTGGCGACGAGACCCGCCTTTCCCTTCTTTCCGATGCCGCCCTTGAAGACAGGTTTGACGAAGACCAGCCCGTGCCTTTCGATCAGCGCCTGGATCTCGTCTTCGCTTGCGCCGGGACCCAGCACTTCCGGGCATGGGAAATCCACATGCCTCAGCAACCTGGACCCGTGCAACAATCCAGTGACCTGCATCTGACCGCTCCTCCAATGCGCGCCGACCTGGGGCGAGCCGACTTCGGCATCGGGTACTCGTTGAAGCTGTCATGAGCCTGTCTGGCCGGATCCTCGTTTCCGGTCTTTCCGCGAAACGCCTTGCCATCGCCACGATGGCTGAATTCGGGCGGCCCGCACCCGTTCCTGTTCCCGGACCCTTGGCCCGTCCCGTCGGCAGCAGACCGGACGAAGGCGAGGAAAGGGTGGCAACGGGCCGTGTCCGCCCCTTTGCCGCTCCCGGCAATGCCTCGGAAAACGGTGTGAATGCACATCGTGCCGGAAATGGCATGGGAAACATGCCTTGGTCACTACCGCGCGAAGAATGGAGTCCAGGCACCGGTCAGCAGCAATCGACCAGCACGGCGATCCGGCGCCTGGAAGCGCCGCACGGGCTGGCCCAGGAATTGCACCTGGGGTTCATTCTCCCAGTTTCCCGCCGAACACGCCCTGGATCCTGTATCCGTCACGCAGGTACCAGAACGTGGCGGCCACGGCTTCCCCGTTGGGACCGTAGAAGCTGCCCGTTACCGTCCCTCTCTCTTGCCCCGGGGACGTCTCGAACTGATCCGGGGCCAACGTGAACGTCGCGGTATCCTGAAGCGGGTCGTAGTCGGGGTCGGTCCGGTTGGTCCCCACGTCGCCGCTGAACCACATCCCAGGCAGGTGGTCGCGGCCGCCATCGGGCAACTCCCGCCACATTTGGCTGAGAAAGACGTTCAGCACGTCATCCGCACCGGGTCCGTAGTGGTCCCGCGACCCGTAGGTGGCGTCCATCTGCCCGACCACCCGGTTGGTTTCGATCTGCCCGCCGAACCTGCCTCCGTACACCCGGCCCCAGACATGGCCCGTATATCGAAACACGCTGGGCAGTTCCGCATTCCGCGGCAGGTTGTCAACCAGGCCGGCGGGCGTTCCATGGACCAACCAGGTCGAGCCGCTGTCGGTCTGCATGGTCTCCTCCACCCGGAAGTGGTCCTGGGAGAAGTCCGACCAGAAACCCCAAGTCTCGGGATCCTGATTCTCGTCCGGGGGCGGGTCCGCTGGCGGGGCGACCCGAGGCGGCGGGTTCACTGGAGGTGTGGGTCGAGGA
>VXSG01000065.1 GCA_009838075.1 Boseongicola sp. SB0665_bin_10
AGCCGCCGAAAAAGGCCGAATCCGAGCTTGACTCGAAACATGGATGCTTTGGTGCGGTCAGGCCCGCAACATAGGCAACAACCGGCTTGGTCACGTGCTCGCGGATGTATTCGGCGGCTTCGGCCTCTTGCGGGCCGCCGATCTCACCGATCATACAGATTACATCCGTGTCGGCGTCATTTTCAAACCGCTCCAAGATGTCCTTGAAGGACGAGCCGTTAATCGGGTCGCCGCCGATGCCGACAGAGGTGGACACACCCAGCCCCAGTTCCTTGAGTTGCGCGGCGGCCTCGTAACCCAGCGTTCCCGAGCGACCGACAATGCCCACGTTTCCAGGCAGATAGATATGCCCCGGCATTATCCCGAGCAGCGCCTTGCCGGGAGAGATCGTGCCCGCGCAGTTCGGCCCCGTCAACACCATGCGACGCTCTCTCGGGTATCGCATCATGTAGCGTTTCACCCGGATCATGTCGCCCGCGGGGATGCCATCGGTGATGCAGACGCAATACCGAATGCCCCCGTCGGCCGCTTCCATGATCGAATCTGCGGCGAAGGGAGGCGGGACGAAGACAAGGCTGGCCTCGGCATCGGCCGCGGTCACCGCTTCTTTTACTGTGTCGAAAACCGGCACGCCTTCGACCATTTGGCCGCCCTTGCCCGGCACTACGCCGCCAACGACGTTGGTGCCGTATTCCAGCATGTCCTTGGTGTGAAACCGGGCCATGCGGCCAGTGATGCCCTGAACGATTACGCGTGTGTCGCGATCAAGAAGAATGCTCATTTCACGGCCCTCACACGGGTGGCTTGGGTCAAATCGTTCCGCCATGCGAGCACGGCGCGCTCGGCAGCTTCCATCAGAGTGCCGGCGCGGATGATCGGCAGGCCAGATTTGGAGAGGATTTTTTGACCCGCTTCCACGTTCGTGCCTGCGAGGCGGGCAATGACGGGCACGTCGACTTGCACCTCGTTCAGCGCTTGAACGATGCCTTCTGCCACCCAGTCACACCGATTGATGCCGGCAAAGATGTTGACAAGCACGGCCTGCACATTCTTGTCCGACATCACCAGGCGAAATGCCTTGGCGACGCGTTCAGGTGTGGCGCCGCCGCCGATATCAAGGAAGTTCGCGGGCTTGCCCCCGGCCAGCATGATTGTGTCCATTGTTGCCATTGCCAGCCCAGCGCCATTTACGATGCAGCCGATGTTGCCGTCCAGCCCGACATAGTTGAGGCCCCGGTCAGCGGCGCGGCTTTCGCGCGGGTCTTCCTGCGACTTGTCGCGCAATTCGCTGATCTGCGGATGACGGAACAGCGCGTTGTAGTCGAAAGTCATCTTTGCATCCAGCGCGATCACGCGATCATCGCCAGTCACCACTAGCGGGTTGATCTCCACCATCGTGGCATCGAGCTCCGAAAACGCGCGGTAGCAGCCCTGAAGAGTGCGCACTACCTGGCTGACAAGCCCGGGTTCGATCCCCAGCTGAAATGCAATCTCGCGGGCCTGAAAATCCTGCAAACCAACCGCTGGCTCAACGGTGGAGCGGACGATGGAATCCGGCTTCTCGGCGCTGATCTCCTCGATCTCCATGCCGCCCTCGGCGCTGGCAACTATCATCACCCGCTGGCTGGATCGGTCCATGACAAAGCCGAGGTAGAACTCGCGCTCAATTGGCACGGCGGCCTCGACATAAACGCGGTAGATGCCCTTGCCCTCGGGCCCGGTCTGATGAGTTACCAGCTTGCGGCCGAACATGCTTTCGCAGGCTTCCTGGATCGCGTAGTCGCTGTCGCAAAGCTTGACACCGCCTGCCTTGCCGCGTCCGCCCGCGTGAACCTGCGCTTTGACCACCCACTTGTCGCCGCCGAGTTCGCGGGCGCGATAGGTGGCCTGTTCAGGAGAATAAGCCAACGCTCCGGGCGGAACCTCCACTCCGAAACCCGACAGGATTTCCTTGGCTTGATACTCGTGCACGTCCAAGGCTCTGGCTTCTTACTCGGCGGCGCAAGCCACGCCGTAGTGGCTGTGCAGCAGGTCGTTGATGTCTGCCTGATTCGCCTTGCCTCCCAGATCGCGGATGGCTTGGGCAAACCGGGTTGCAATTTCTTCAATGGCGCGGCGGTTCAACTGGTTGAGGATACCGATGCGTATCTGCACCGGGGTACTGAGCGTCGGCCAAATGCCGAAATTCTGCGCGCGGCAATGCTGCACCAGTTCCATTTCGCGACCTGCCATGTCACCCGGAAGATTCAGGACGACCAGCGAGGTCATGTTCGACGTCACCTCACAGCCCATTGCCTCGAGCACATCGCGCAGCACGGCCTCGTGGCGGGTGTATTCGGCGGCACGCTTGGCGACGGTCTGTTCCAGCGTCAGGCGCAGCGATTCATGGAATGCCGAGACAGCATAGCCGGAGTGGGTGCGGTGATAGATGCCCATTTCGACGTCCTCGCCCTCGATGATGCCCCAGTGGCGCGCCTCGAAGATCGGGTGATTGGCATAGGTAGCGGCCCCTGTTTCCTTCAGACTGTCGATGAACCGGTCGGTGAAGGAAACCGGCGCATAGGTCAGCGGCAAACAGCAGATACCCTTCTGCGGACACGACGCCCAGCCTGCGACCGCCGGGTAGTCATCGATACGGAAATCCTCGACGCCGAGGGAGGAGACAGCGTCGACCAATCCCATGACCCCATGGCGGTCGCAGGCATCCGAGAAACCCTTGAGATCGTTGATCCGGCCAGAGCCGGTTTCCCAGTGTGCCATGAAGGCCCATTTGGGTTGATGCTTTGCCAGGGCCGTTTCAATCTCGGCGAGGCTGACCGATTGTCCATGCGGGACCTCGATCACGGTGACGCTCGCGGCGTGCGGGTCCATCGGGCTCGCGGCAAGTTCCTTTTCTGTCGCCGCCTTGAGCCGCAGTGTCAGCGCGTCGATTCCTGAGAAGGTGCCATTGGCAAAGGCCACGACCTTGTCGCCGGGGCGCACGGCGGAAAACATCATGTCCAGCGCGGTCCAGCCGGTTCCGGCGGCTCCGAAGGTGTGAACGTTGTCCGTCCCCCAGATTTCGCGCAACATGTGCTTGCACTCCACCATGCCGCGCAGAACGTCCGGCTGCATGTGGTCGGCAACGCCCGCGGCGGCGAACCGCGCCAGCACGCGGGCATCGGTGTTGCCTGGACCCGGGCCGGCTGCCAGTGTCTCGGGGATTTCCAACTGCGGAAAGGCGTGGACTGTCATCGCGGGCTTCCTTCCTATTCGAAATTGCTTCCCAGGAGGCCCGAGCTTGCGAAATTCCACAACGTCGGTTACTCCTGTTTTTGGCAGCTAAATAGGTGGGAAAATCCCTGCCCATAACGGTAAGTATTCGGTAGTTTTCCGAAAATCGCCCCACCTGAATGGGCGGCTTTCTGTGAATCGCGCTTGGAAAACACATGGTTAGCGAAATCGAGCGTCCGATCGACATCATGCTGGCGGACCGAAATCCCCTGATCTTGTCAGCCATGTCCGAGATCTTCGAGCGTGATCCCCGATTCTCGCTCGTGGCAACTGCCGCTACTGCCGAAGGGTTCTTGGGCATGGTGATTCGGGTGCCGGTCGACGTCGGCGTGATCGACTGGAACCTACCGGCCCTCGGCGGCCCAAAATTGATCGAGGTGCTGCGCGAGCAAGAGCACGCGCCAAAACTGGTGGTCTATGGCGACGACACCAGCGATTTGCCCCGGCTGGCGATGACCGCTGGGGCAGCCGGTTTCGTGGCGCGGTCGGGCGCAGTGGAGGGACTGCTGGCCACTTGCGCCGATGTCGCGGCGGGCAAGATGGTGTTCCCGTTCGTCGACGTCCGCGAGTTGCAAGCCGACCCGATCCAGACGCTCAGCCGCAAGGAACGCGTGATTCTGGAGGCGCTGTCGAAGGGACTGACGAACCGAGAGCTGTCGTGTGAGCTCGGAATCTCTATCAACACCGTGAAATTCCACCTGTCGAACCTATATGACAAGCTGTCGGTCAAGAACCGGGCGCAGGCGATCACATATTTCTACTCGTCCAGATTGCCTGGGCAATCCAAATAATCTTGTTTCGTATTCATTCCACCATGCGCAATAAAATTTCTTGACAGATTGGAATTTCGCCTGTCTGCCTGACCGACATCTTGAACCCACCAAACTCCAGGAGTGGCCGACATGAGCTTTCACCCCATCGAACAGGCGCCCGGACGCCTGAACCGCAGCGAATTGGCTGTCCCTGGCAGCCAGCCGCAAATGTTTGAAAAAGCAGCGCAATCCGACGTCGATGTCATTTTTCTCGATCTCGAAGATGCGGTCGCCCCGGACGAGAAGGAACGGGCCCGCAATAACATTGTCAAGGCCCTGAACGAGGTCGATTGGAACAACAAGACCATGTCAGTGCGAATCAACGGCTTGGACACGCATTACATGTATCGCGACGTCGTCGATGTCGTGGAACAGGCAGGGGAGCGGCTCGATTTGATCATGATTCCCAAGGTTGGGACTGCCGCGGACGTCTATGCCGTGGACATGCTGGTGACGCAGGTCGAGGATGCGACGGGGCTGACGAGGCGCATCGGGTTCGAGCATATCATCGAGACCGCCTTGGGCATGCAGAATGTCAATGCAATCGCCGGTGCATCAATGCGCAACGAAAGCCTGCATTTCGGGGTTGCCGATTATGCCGCCAGCATGCGGGCCCGTACCACCGTGATTGGCGGCGTGAACGAGAATTACGCAGTGCTGACCGACCCGGGCAGCGATGGATCCCGGCAGGTGCATTGGGGCGACATGTGGCATTCAGCCATCGCCAACATGGTCGTTGCCGCCCGCGCCAATGGCCTGCGGCCCATCGACGGCCCGTTTGGGGATTTCAGCGATCCCGAAGGCTACAAAGCCGCCGCCTATCGCGCCGCTGCTCTTGGCTGCGAGGGAAAGTGGGCCATCCACCCCAGCCAGGTCGCGCTGGCCAACGAGGTGATGAGCCCGTCCGAGGCCGAGGTTGAGAAGGCCAACCGTATTCTTGCGGCCATGGCAGAGGCCGAAGCGGCGGGCAAGGGCGCAGTGTCGCTGGACGGTCGACTGATCGACTATGCCTCGATCCGGCAGGCAGAGGTCTTGGTCGAAAAGGCCAGGCAGATCGCAGCCTAATGTATCAGAAAGTCCTACGAAATATTCAGGACTTTCCCACGCTATCGCTGATCTCGCGGACGGCCAGCAGACGGACGGGG
>VXSG01000096.1 GCA_009838075.1 Boseongicola sp. SB0665_bin_10
CGCAGGAGCTCGTGCACCGCCTGGAGCAGGAGATCGGCGTGTCGCATTCGGCGCTTGAGGCGACCGGCCACGCGCTGCACCGGCTTGACCGCGAGGTCTCGCGGAAGGAGCCGCTGCGTCCGGCGCTGCAGGAGTGGCGGGCGCTGGAGGCGGAAGCGGAACGCGACGGAATCTCCCCCTTCATGGCCGAGGAAGCCGAGGAGCTTTTGGACCGGCTCCGGCAGCGCGCGGAAGCCGAGGGCGGCGATGCGCCGGAGGAGATCGCGCGGATCCTGGCGGACCACGATGGCCATGTCCGGGGGCTGGATCTCGACGCGCTGGAGGGCATGCTCCAAGGCCTGCGCCATCGGGTACGGTCGGAGGGCCGGAACGTCGCCGTCCAGCCGGGGGCCGGCGCGCTCCTGAAGAAGGCCGGCGAGTTCGCGGAGAGGCATCCGGAGGCGATGTCGAAGCCGCTCGCGGAATTCGTGAGCGAATGCGGAATGCGGATGCGCGAGCTTGGCGACCGGCTCGACTGGGTTGGCCCGAGAATCCGGCGGGCGGAGCGGGAGCTGTCCGTGATCGAGAATGACTGGCTGGGTTCCAGGATCAAGGCCGGGCTGAAGGGCGAGCACGTCGCCTTCCTTCCGGAGACCGGGGCGCTGCTCGCGCGGACCGCGGACTTCGCGCTGGAACACGCGGGCGCGCTTCCGAAGGCGACGGCCGACGCCGCGCGGGAGTGCGAGTCCCTGCGGCAGCGATGGGGGCGGCTCCAGGGCGTGGCCAGGGAGATCGGGAAGGGCCTCGACGGCTCCGAGGCGCCCGGGAAGGCCGCGCGCAAGACCATGGCCGAGGCGGAGGACCTGCTGCGCGACCACCGCCTGTCCGGCAAGGCCGAGCGCGAAGGGATCCGGGTGCCGCTGGCGGCGGCCCTCGGCATCCTGAACGCGCGGCTCTCGCGGCAGGAGCTTATCGGCGACCTGCAGAGGGACCGGGAGGCGCTCATGACGGAGGCCGAACGGGAGGGCTGCCATCCTTTCCGCGCGCCGGGCTACGACCGCTTCATGGAGCGGCTCGGGAGCGCGGGCCACGACCTTCCCCCGGACCTCGCGAAAATGGTGGAGGAACTGCCCGGGCTGGACGCGAGGGACCGCGAGATCCGGCAGGGCGTCAGGGAGGTGACGGACTTCGTCGCCAGGAGACGGGAGATCATCGACAGGGCCGCGCAGCGGCGGCCGGACAGGCCGGTCGGCAAGGGGCGGCTGAGCAGCTACGGACGCTGGACGAGGTCCGCCCCGAAGATGATCGAGCGGGGGGAGCGCCTGGCCAGGGATCCGCTTCTCTCGCCGGACGACCGGAAGACGCTGGAGAAGGCGCTGGCGCGCTTGCACGCGGCGCCCGACAACGACGCGCTGGATGCACGAAGCCTCAAGGCCTGGGAGGGAATCCTCGACAGGGCGGAGGAGCAGGGATGCCACCGCTTCTTCGTCGAGGGCTACGACGCCTTCGTCAAGGGACTGGACTCCGGCCCGCGCAGGAGTCCCGAGTTCAACTGGTTCGCGGTCGATGAAAGATCGACGCTCCGCGACATGCGGGCTGAACAGGCGCGTCTCCGGTTCGTCGACCACGATCTCGCCAAGGCCCTCAGGGAGCGGGAAAAGGGCGGCAGGGCGTTCGTGGCGGAGATGCATCCCTATCCGAGGTGGAAACGCGAGGCCGAGCGAAGCGTCGGGGAGCTCCGGGACGTCCTCTCCGACAGGGAACGCTACGACCGGCATCTTGCCCGGGTTCCAGGGCTGGAGAGGCGGCTGCGCGAGACGGCGGCGGCGGTTTCGGACACGGTCAGGCGCGACGCACCGGTCCGCAAGGAGGTGGAGGCGGCGCACAAGAAGAAGATGGAGCGCGAGAGGGAGCTGGAACGGACCCGCAGCAAGTCGCGCCACATGGGCGCGGAGATCGACATCGGGCGGTAGGCGAACTCGCCTGCTTCGGCCGGGCGGGACGGATGCGGCCTGTCCCTCAAGCAGGTTTCGTGCCGGAAACGGGCGGTTCCGGAAAGCGGTCCCCTCCCGAATTCCAATGCGTGCGGGAACCGGGACCGCCTTTCGGGAAAGCGCGCCAAGGCGGCCGGCCCGGACGGGTCACGCCCGCCTCGTCGGGCCGCCGATCCTGACCTCGACCGACTTCGCCCCGTGCCACGCCTTGACGGCCTTCGCCAGGAGCCTCTCCGCGTTCTCGGGCCCGAACAGCTTCTCGAAGGCCAGGAACAACTCGTCGACCCTCCCGTCGGCAATCATCTCAGTCACCTTCGCGTCGCGCAGGAACTCGACCTGGTTGCCGAGCCTCTCGAGCCAGGCAGGGTCGGGAGAGGACCCGATCACCTTCAGGATGAAGTCGACCTGGTGGGAGAGCAGGTCCTGGTCCTCGGCGCTCAGCACCAGCCGCTCCGGTTCCGGGCGCACGTCGAAGATAGACAGGTCCGCCTCCAGCGCCCGCTCGACGAGCCAGGGCGACGTCTTCATGCCGGCGGCGGCGGCCCGCCGCTTCGCCTCCTCCCACTGCGCGTCGGAACACGAGACGTGGAAGGTCTTGCTCTCCGGCCCGGTCCGTGCCCGCGTCATTCGGGGTCACCCGATTCCGGGTCCCTGATGTCGAAGGGAAGCTCTCCGTTCTCCAGCTGGTAGAGGAGCTGGACCGCCTCGACCATCGGCGGCCCGCCGTCCGCCCGTGCGAGGAAAATCCCGACGACGCGCCGCTGCAGCTCGCGAACGTTCGCCAGGAGTTCCCGCTGCTCCTCGGGCGTGAGCACGAGCGGCGGGGGCGGCTCGGGACTGACGTCGTGCAGGGCGCAGGTCATCACGAACTCGGAGACGCTCACGCCGACCGAGGCCGCCCGCTTCCTGATCCGCTCCCAGTCGGCGGGATCCCTGCAGTAGACCGGGCGTCCCCTGTTCAGGCTCATCGCCGACCCTCCGCCTCTCCCGAGACCGCCCGTTCCGTGCGAAGCCGAAGCTCGACCTTCCGGAGCGCCGCCGTCCAGCCGTTGTCCTCGCCGCGCTCCGCCAGCCGCGTCCGCTCGACCTCGGCCAGCGTCAGCACCGCTGTCTCGATGCGGTCGAGCCGTGCCGCGATCGTCGCGAGCGACGGCCCCGGCGGCATTTCGGGCGCCAGCGCGCGCCGGACGACGTAGCCGCTCGCGGACATCCTTGCGGCCTTCGCACGCTCCCGGACGATGTCCCATTCGCTGTCCGTCGCCTTGACGGCCCTCTGCTTCCTGACGGCCCCGGGCCTCGCGGACTCCTCTTGCATGGTCGTCTCCTTCATGTGCAGGCGGCCGCCACAACAGCGTATCTCAAGCCATGACAGGCACTCTTAATATATTACACAGAACCTTGCGCATGCCAATCGTGGCCGCTTTCCTGCAGTTCTGCCATGCCCATTTCTTGCACATGGCTCTCCCGGATTTGCAACTCTCGCGCGTTCGGCTTTCGCGACTGACCCATGTGCAATGCACATGAATTCCTCTTGCCGATGACCGCAACCTCCTGTAATAACGTTCTTATCGAGAGGGGAAAAGGTCTCTGGGCAATGGTGCCGCTGCGCGGCGCTCTGGTCTTCTAAAGATCACACCACGGACTTCACTCCTGTCCTTACCCCCGTGATCCGCACGAATCCCGACCTGCTCGTGCTTTCGGGCGTGACGCCCGCCAACGCGCCACAGCTGCTTCGGTCCGCGCGTGAACTGGGCTTCCAGGGTATCATGTCCACGGAGACCGCCCAGGATGCCCAGGTGCTGCGCGAGGGCGCAGGCGACCTCGCGAACGGGTTCATTTCCGTGGGCGGCGCGTCCACACCGGAAATCGCGTCAGACATGATGAACGAGTTCGTCGCGAGATACACGGAGATGTTCGGCGAATACAACGACGAGTCGAACACGAAGGTTTACGCCCTGGAGTACATCCTTGCGACGCTCGCGGCGAATCCGGCGGCCATCGACGACGTCGAGGCCTTCAAGCAGACCATCGACTCGTTCGAGGCGCCCAACCCCTACATGAAGGGCGATGCCATGATGCGCTACGTCGGCGTCTCGTCGTTCGGGCAGCGACGGCAGATCGCGGTTCCCCTGGTCGTGAACGTCTACCAGGACGGAGAGTTCGAAACGCTCTTTGTCGCTGAAGTCGACTAAGCTAGACTGAGGCCTCGAAATTGCGCACCGGGCCGGAACCTCCGGTCCGGTGCCTTTGCGGAACGGGATGTCCCAATGGAACAGGTAGTGGCGAACGGCGTCTATCTTGGCTCGCAGTACGCGATGATCGCGCTCGGGCTGACGCTGATTTTCGCGCTCATGAACGTGCTGAACTTCGCCCATGGCCAGATGTACGTCATCGGCGGCTTTGTCACGTACACGTTCTATGGCCAGTTCGGGCTTCCGTTTGTGCTTGCGCTCCTGATGTCGTGCGTGACGCTCGCGGTTATCGGCGCCTTGATCGAAAAGTTCCTGTTCGGCCCCGTGATCAGGCGATCGGCGAGGGAGGAGAGCACCATGCTGCTGGCGGCGGGATTGGCCTTCCTTCTCGACGCGATGATCCTGCTGGTCTTCGGGGAGAAGCAGCGCGGCGTCCCGAAGATCGTCGACGGCGTCCTGAACTGGGACTTCAGGATCATCATGCCGTACGACCGGATCCTGATCTGCTTTCTCGCGATGGTCTCCATCGCCGCGTTCATCGCCTTCATGCAGTTCAGCAGGACGGGCCGAGCCCTCAGGGCCCTGGCCCAGGACCGTGACGCCGCCCAGCTGATGGGCGTGAACGTCAACCGGTATTCCATGATCGGGTTCGCCCTGGGCGCCATGCTGGCGGGCCTGGTCGGCGGCCTGCTCGTCACCATCACCGGCGTCAATCTCGGCATGGGCGGTCCCACGTCGATCAAGGCGTTCATGATGGTCATGATCGGCGGGGCCGGGGTGATCTCGGGCGCGATCCTCGGCGGCTTCATCCTGGGCATGCTCGAGGCTGTCGGGCTTGCCGTGCTTTCCCAGTACGGGGACATCACCTATCTCGTCACTTTCGTTGCGCTCATGATCTTCCTGGCAATCCGCCCGCAGGGACTGATGGGCAAGCCGTGGGGATAGCGCGATGAACCATCTTGACGCGCGTCGGCTGCGGGTGCTCGCCTATGTCGCGGCGTTCCTCGTTGGAGTCTTCTGGCTCATCCCCGTTCTCATTGCCGTGACCGGGCTCTGGAACTTCTACTTCACGCTGACATCCGTGGCGCTGCTGTCCGTCGCGAGTGCCGGTGTCTGGCTGACGTTTTACATCGGCCGAATCAACATCGGGCAGGGCGCGTTCGCCCTGATTGGCGCCTACGTGTCAGCCATCCTGGTCACCAAGGCGGGCGTTTCCTTCTGGGTTTCCCTTCCCCTGGCGGGCCTCTTCGCGAGCCTGGTGGCCATCGTGATCGGACTGCCCATACTGCGCCTGCGCGGCGTGTACTTCGCGATGATCACGCTGGTGCTCACCGAAGTGGTCCGGCTGGCGGCCCTGGCGCTGCCGATCACTAACGGCGCGAAGGGAATAGTGTCAATTCCCCTGCCGGGAGAGCTTTCGGTCCTCGGCATCACCCTGATTCCCGACTTCTCCACGATTCAGAACACCAAGCTTGCGTTCTACCATGCCGCCTGCGTGCTCATGGTTCTCTGCTATGCATCGTTGTACCGAATCGTGAACTCCCGCCTCGGGCATCTCTGCCGGTCGATGCAGCAGAACGAGGAGCTCGCCGAATCCGTGGGCGTCAACGTCGCCTACCTGCGCGTGATCGTCTTCGCGATATCCTCCTTCTTCGGCGGCCTGGGCGGCGCGATGTTCGGAGCGATCGCGCAGTCGGTCTACCCGTCGAGCTTTGTCGTGAAGGATTCGATAGACTTCATGCTGAACTGCTTCCTGGGCGGGCTCGGCTACGTGTTCGGCCCGATGCTCGGGACCCTCGTGCTCTATTTCGGCTGGGACCTGCTGTTCGAGCTGGGACAATACCAGCTGCTCGTGTTCTCCGGCATACTGATCCTGCTGATCCTGGTTCTTCCGAACGGGCTGCTCAGCATACGCGTTGACATGATCCGGAAGCTGTGGCGATGACCCCGCTCCTCCAGATCCGTGACCTGACCCGCAGGTTCGGAGGGTTGACGGCAATCAATGCCGTCTCCTTCGACGTCCGCGAACACGAGATCCTTTCGGTGATCGGGCCCAACGGTGCGGGAAAGTCCACGCTCTTCAAGCTGATCACCTCGTTCCTGCGCACCACCTCGGGCGAAGTGCTGTTCCGCGGCGAGAGGATATCCGACCTGAAACCCCATGTCGTGGCTCGGAAAGGTGTCGTGCGGACCTTTCAGGAGACCAACATATTCAAGGACATGACGGTCAGGGAGAGCGTCATCCTGGCACAGCATCTCAGGTCGTCGGCGTCATTGGCGGGTTACTTTCTCGGAACCGGCGTGGCGCGCCAGGACGAGGACAGCTTTGGCCGGCGGGCGGACGAGATCCTCTCCTTCCTGGGGATGTCGGAAATCTCCGGCGAGCGGGCGCGCAACCTGCCGCAAGGCCACTTGCGGGCGCTGGGAATCGCGATCGGGCTTTCCACCAACCCGGTCGCCCTGCTGCTTGACGAACCTTTCGCGGGCATGAACATGGACGAGACGAGGAACATGGTTTCCCTCGTCAAGTCCGTCAGGGACCGAGGCGTGACCGTCCTTCTCGTCGAGCACGACATGGCCGCGGTCATGTCGATTTCCGACCGGATCGTCGTGCTGAACTTCGGCGAGAAGATCGCCGAGGGCACGCCCTCGCAGATACAGGACGACGAGAAGGTCATCGAAGCCTATCTTGGCAGCGCCGATGACGAGATCGGGGTTTAGGCCATGGTGTCCATGCTGCTGAAATTCGAGGACGTGAGGCTCTACTACGATCGCGTCTTCGCCCTGCGCGGCGTGACGCTGGACCTGGCCGAGGGCGAGACAGTCGCCCTCATCGGCGCCAACGGCGCGGGAAAGTCATCCATCCTGCGCGCGATTACGGGGCTCTCAAGGATCGAGAGCGGCTCGATCAGCTTCAGGGGCGAACGCATAGACGGCCACGACCCGGCGAGCATCGTCGGCATGGGCATCGCCATGGTTCCCGAGGGCCGGCGCGTGTTTCCATACATGTCGGTCAAGGACAACCTCATGATGGGCGCGTTCACCCGCAGCGGAAGGGCGGACATCAGACAGTCCCTCGAAGGCGTCCTCGAGCGGTTTCCCCGCCTGCAGGAACGCCTGCGCCAGTCGGCCGGGACGCTTTCAGGCGGAGAGCAGCAGATGCTCGTGATCGGCCGGGCGTTGATGGCCCGGCCGAAGCTCTTGCTTCTCGACGAGCCGTCGCTGGGAATCGCGCCCAAGCTGGTACAGGACATCGCGCGGTCGATCGTCCGGATAAACCGTGACGACGGCGTTTCCGTTCTGCTGGTCGAGCAGAACTCGCGCATGGCGCTCAGCATCTCCCATCGCGCCTACGCCATCACGACCGGGAACGTCGTCATATCGGGAGAGTCGCGCGAACTGCTCAACGACAGCAGAATAAAGGCGGCGTATCTTGGTGGAGCCGTGTAGGAAGCCATGGACCTGCTCGTCGTGAATCCCAACACCACCGCCTCGATGACCGAGATCATCGACCGTGCGGCGAGGCGTGTCGCCCGTCCCGGCACCAGGATAGTGACCGTTGGGTCGGAGTCCGGGCCTCCGAGCATTCAGGGCTATCTCGACGGCGCCCTTTGCCTGGCAGGTATGCTGGATCAGGTCGAGCGCCACAGGGGCGTGGATGGAGTCGTCATCGCCTGTTTCGACGATACCGGACTGGACGCCGTGAGGTGCATGGTTGATGCGCCGGTGCTGGGAATCGGCCAGTCCGCCTGCTACGCGGCAAGAATGCTCAGCAACAGGTTCACCGTGGTCACGACGCTTTCGCGATCCGTGCCGCTGCTGGAGGCCAACCTGCAAAGATACGGCATGACGTCTCGCATTGCCGCGGTCCGGGCGACCGACATTCCGGTGCTGGAGCTGGAACGCATGTCTTCGGAGACCATGGACACAATGCGACGCGTCATCGAGACCGCGATCACGGAAGACCGGTCGGATGCGATTGTCCTCGGCTGCGCAGGCATGACCGATCTGATGCAGCGGCTCTCGAAGGAGTTCGGGATGCCCGTCATCGACGGACTGAGCTGTGCCGTGACGATGGCCGAAGCGCTCGTCGCCTCCGGCCTTCGCACGTCCAAGGCCGGGGCATACGGGTGACTGCTCCCCATCCTGAGGGACGGGGAGCAGTCACAGTCCCGCAAAGAGACGAGAGTGCGCAGATTGCCATTCACGAGCTTCGTGATTCGCTTGACCGCTTGGACAGGCATCCCGAAGGTTCCGCGTAGAAGGGCATCTGGAAGCACCAGGAGGCACCTTGGCGGGGCAATGGAATTGCCTTGAAGCGCGCTCTTGCGTGGCCCATGTTGAACTCGTCCGATCGTCGAATACTTTTTGAGGAACTGGACATCCCGAGCCCGACCAACCTTGAGATCGCGCCCGGCAAGGCGATCCTGATCAACGAGGCTGCTGTGGCCACGGGTGTCCCGGCCCGCAAGATCAATCGCCTGATTGATGATGCCGTGCTTCCCAGGTCCGCATGGGTCAAGCTCGGCTCGCGCCGCGCAGTGCGCGCCTACGCGGTTCCCATGGTCAGCTTTGGTGCGACCGACGGTTCCAAGCTGAGCAAAGGCACGCGGCTGAAAGCCATGCGAGTGATCGAGAGGTTCGCCACGGAGAACTGGCCCCGCCTTCGCGACGACCCCGGGCATGCGAGGCCCCTGCGGTTTGAGAGCGGCTGCGTCATGATCTCCCTTGGAGAGCCTGTGAGCGTGGCGATGGCAGGGTTGAACAGACTGAACGATGCGTTTCGTCGCATCGTCGAAGACCCGGAGGTAAGAGGTGGCATCCCCGTCGTGCGCGGAACCCGGATCAGTGTCCACGAAGTCGCGGACGCACTCGCCGCAGACGGTATGGAGACCGCTTTGGAGGATTTTCCGGCCCTGAGCCGCGAAGATGTTGAAGCATCTGCGCTTTTTGCCAAGGCACACCCGCGAACCGGACGACCTCGCGTCGGCTCCACGTTTCGGCGTCCTGTCTCGGAAGAGACTGTCAACCTGACGGACGCGCATTGAACAGGGGCAGGCATTCGT
This sequence comes from Boseongicola sp. SB0665_bin_10, assembly GCA_009838075.1. Lineage (GTDB taxonomy): Bacteria > Pseudomonadota > Alphaproteobacteria > Rhodobacterales > Rhodobacteraceae > JAJEFO01. Next base: position 9,232 of record VXSG01000096.1, read on the forward strand.
GAAGTTCCTTGTCGACGAGTGCTTGTCCACGGTCTTGGTCGACATGGCCGTGGAAGCAGGACATGTTGGAAGCGCACATGTCACACGGCGGGGCATGGCGGGCGGGAAGGACCATCAGTTGATACAAGCCGTCATTGATGGCGACTGGACGCTCGTGACCCGAGACTCGGGCGATTTCCGACCGAGACAAGGAAGCGCCAGCCCGGGACCATGCCATGTCGGCCAGCCGCTGCATGCAGGTCTTGTCTGTCTCAACTTGCCGCCGGGCTCAGGCAGAGTTGACCAATTGTCGCACTTTCAAGTCGCGTTGGACTGCATCGGCAATCCGGGTGACCTGGCAAACAAGGTGATCGAAGTCGATCCTTGCTCCGCAAACTTGGAACAAGCGGTTCCCAGGATCCGTGATTTTCCAGAGTGCGAGACTTGAACACGGGAGTATCGTCAAGTGATCCCGTCGCTCTCAAGGCGTCTGCACAGGAGTTCGTGTGCACGTGTGCGACTCACCAAATGTGCAGATCATATCGGTGAAATGCGTGCGTGCCCTGGCCGAAATGAAGATCAGTCGTTGCCGTGGTCGGGCTCGAACTCCATCTCCCTCTCGACACCCAGCGTATGGTAGATTTCGATTCCTGCGCAATCCAGCTCTTCGGTGCCGTCCAACGCAAGTTTGCATACCGGGCATTTGAACTCCCCGGAAGAGAGTTCCTTCTCCACGGTCTCCCAGGCCGTGCAGTCGTCAAGCCGCGTGTCGACGGCGTCTTCAGCCAATCTGATTGCCGGCCAGAAATACCTTGCCATTGCAAGCCGGGCACTCCAGGGGCCGTTCCTCGTCCAAGACCCATGTGAAGAGATTTCGCTAACCACCTGGGTCGGGCGAATCGGATTCGAAGCACCAGATTCAGGAATTCGCTGCGAGGGTGCGAACCTGCCTCTGCACGCCTGCGCGCCTGCCCGACTGGAACGGCAAGGAATTGCCGCCGGGCTCCTTTCCGGAATTGGGGCGTCCGCATCGGCTGATCATGGATGCATCGCCCACCCGCTTCTCTTGATCAATTTCGCGAACTCCCGGTCCAAGATCTCAACCGGAACTGATCGCATTGGTCCCGTCCGGTCGCCTGCATGCGGCACTCATGATCGGGCACGTGGCGGTCAGGATGCAAGTGGGTCCATGCGCCGCATGAATGATGTTCGGAGAGGGCACCGGCCAGCTCGCCGGTACGCCGGACATAGAGACCTGTTGTCGAAAGCTAAAGCATTTCAAATTCTTATGCCCAAGAATTCACGTCCGCCAAATCCGGTCTGCGACTCCCAAAGGACGTCGAGTTCAGGAGTTCAGGGCTCATTGGCCGGAAGATGCCCCGCCTCCTGCAGCACCTTGCGTGCGACGCGAAAGCAGTCAAGTGCCTGCGGCACGCCGCAATAGATTCCGACGACATGGACAATCGCGCGAATCTCTTCCGCCGACACGCCGTTGTTCAATGCGCCGCGACAGTGAAGCTCCCACTCATGCATCTTTCCCAGCGCACCGATCATCGACAGGTTCATCATGCTGCGGGTCTTTGCATCGATCGCATCGTCACCCCAGCCGAATCCCCAACACCAGGCGGTCATCGCCTCCTGAAACGGGCGCGTGAAATCGTCCGCCGCCGCAAGGTTCTTCTCCACGTATTCCGAACCGAGCGTCGCCTTTCTCCGCTTCAATCCAACCTCGAACAGTTCCGCGTCTAGTTTTCCCATGCTGATCTCCCGATCTGGTGACTTTCATGAATGCCTCGGGTCGAAGACCCGCACGTTTCCCGACCCCTGTTCCTGCCGCACGGCAATTGCCTCCTGCGTCCAAACCCGTTCGCAACCTCCGTCTTGCACGGCGGCTCCCGCAATCACGACGCCGGGAACGGCCCCGCGAAGCCATGAACGCGCCTCAAGACGACACTGGGCGCATGACCTATCGCAACATCCCCGTAGCGCCTCACTCGTCAAGGGGTCAGGCGACGGGCATGAAGCCGGTCGTAATGCGGCTTCATCCGGCGATGGATCTGCTGCACGCGCGGTGGCATGTCCTCAAGCTCCATGTAGTTCCTTCGCTGGGGCGCCAATCCCGTCGAGCGTGCGAGGTTGGCATGAAACGAGCCACCATCCCACCAGCTATGCGCCGACGGGTCTCCGCCCGCCGCCCATGACAGCGCCTCCGGAACGAAGGGAATCCCGACCGCGTTGCAGAAGGCCCTGATCATCTTCGCCGGGCATTCCAGAAGATCGTCGCTGTCAATGACCGGAGGCGCCCTGCCCTCAAGCGCACTCACCAGGTCGAAGAGCGCCCGCATTTCAGGGAAGCCGACTTCGCCTTCGTGAACGTCCGGCCACTTGTCAATGAGCGACGCAATGGTCTTTGCGGGATCGCGTATGAGAAAGGCATGCGTGAAACGGGACAGGAACTCGGGATTCCACATGTGGCTGATGTAGTGGGGGAAATCCTTGAGAAAGACCGGACCCCTCGCGGCGCGGGCCTGGATGTCTTCCCAGGCGCTCTCAAGCGTGAGCCCCGGGGTGGTCTTCGCTCCCGGCTCGAACCGATGCCAGAGCGGAGCTTCGCCCTGGTACCATGCCTCGCCGAACGGTTCGTGGAGGCAGTCAAAGTCCCCGCGCTGGCGCATCATCCACTCAAAGGCGGTCGACGTGGAGCGGGGCACCGCCCAGAGAGCAAGGATCTTATGCATTGCGGTCCCGCACCATTCGGGAGGGCACGACCAAGGCAGGTCCGGGCGGCGATTCCGCCGGAACACCGCAGACCGTCATCGACGGTGCCATGTCCGTTCCGACACGTTCAGTCATGCAGGCTTTCCAGCAACCGGCCCTGTGGCGTCACCGGGGCGAGCCCCAATGTCTTGAAGACGCGCCAGTACAGCGCCGTGTCGTGCCCGACGACGGGCTTGCCGAGCCGTTCTTCCAGTTCTCGCGCAAGATGCGCCGGCCTCTGCGGAAGCCCGTGCGGTCCGGACCGAAAGTTGCACATGCCGTTGATCAGGTACGCGTCCGCAGCCGGCGCCTGTTCAGCGACATGCTCGAAGCTCCTGAATGCCAGATCGCCGTCGAAAACCCATCGGCAGGCATTGATCTCTTCCTGGCTTTCGAACCAGCCCTGGTCGCGAAAGTTGCCTGCCCAGAGCACCTCGAAGCCCGCATCCTCCAGAAAGGCCCTCGTACCCTGCCACCATTCCGGCCAGTGATAGGCGGCATTCAACGCGACCTTTTCGACGTTGAGAGCGCGCAGGGCCTCCACCATTGCATAGCCTGCCATGTGAAACGCGAGCCCGTACCTGTCGGACAAGGCGCTGCAATGCTCGCGGATGCCGTCGACGCCAAGGCCTGACGCGTGGACCCAGTTCGACCCGACCTGCGCCGCGACGTCTGCGCCGTTTCTGGCCATGCAGTGGCAGAATTCGTCCATCATGCCGAAATTGGCCTTCCGCTGGTCAATGCCGTGAGCATAGTCGGGCACGTGGAGCATCCAGCCGTGGACGCCCACGGTGTCCGGCGCCATCCGGAGGAAATCGGACGGCGCAGCGTCGTAGTCGAAGGGCGGGCAGGTGAATCCCACCTGGTGCGGGAAGAGCTTGTGCTCCGCCTGCCATGTTTCGGGCATCTTCACGTCCCGGCATCCCTCGGCGGCGCGTCGAAGTCCTGACAGCCCGGCAATGCGCCCAGGTCTTCAAGCCAGGATGCACGGGAACGAAGCACGACCTGAGCGGTCGGCCGGTAGTCCATGCCGTCATCCAGCGTCGCGGCATGGATATGGATTTCGCCCGGCCATTTCTCGGACTGGAAATACAGCCGGGTGCCACAGTTCCGGCAAAACCCGCGCCACGTGCCCCGGGAACTCTCGAAGCGATTGACGTCTCCCGTCCAGGCAACGGATTCTGGTGCGAGCCCGACAAAGGCGGTGAAGGGTGACGAGGTCGCGCGTCGGCAATCCTCGCAATGACAGACCAGGTTGCGCGTGACCGGACCAGGTGCCGACCATGAGACCCGGCCACACAGGCAACGCCCGGTCAACATGGTCAACTCCTGGCCCCACGGCGGTGACTGCAAGCCGCCACGACCGTTCCGGGAGCGGAATCGGCATGGGCTTTCGACACGGGCGGGACAGGGGCGGCGCTAAACATCCACGGCCTCCCGCATCCATCGCTGCAGATGCATGACCGAGTGCTCGGAGTTGACGCCGCAATTCGGATCGATCACCAGCGGTCCCGGCGCATAGCCGCGCGACCGAAGGCCTCGCTGCACGGACTCGACCAGACGAATGTCCTCTTCGACCGTCGTCTCCCTGTCCTGTCGGGCAAGGTCGAGAATCACGTCGCTCGTCTCCCCTTCAACCGCGTACCACCCGCGCCAGACCACGACCCGGTCCACGTCGAGCGGACGCCAGTGATAGGTGTTGAGCACGTTTCCCGGATAGGCCTGGAAACTGAACGCGGGCCAGAGAAACCAGCTTGAATACTCCTCCGCGTGAGCACGGGACCGATCAATTTCGTAGGTCATGTCATCGAGGTTCTGGCATTCTGTCGTGTGGCGCAGGCAGTAGCCTTGCGGCCGTATGTCGTAGGTCTCGGCCTTGACCACGCCGGTTGCGAATGTCGGGTGGTTGAGGCTGCAATGGTAGCATTCGGAATAGTTCTCCACCGACACCTTCCAGTTGCAGCTCTCCGGGATCTCGATCCATTGAACCGGATGCAGGCACTCCCAGTCCGGCACCCAGGTCCGCAGCTCGTCCTGGACGCCCGGAAACCAGTCGTCCATGGAACTTGCCTTCGGATCCAGGTTGACGAAGACAAAGCCGAGGAACACCTCGGTCCTGACCTCGGTGAGGCAGACCTTCGACCTGTCGAAACCCTGGACCGCTCCGATGTTCGGGCCGGAGCGCAATTCGCCCGTCAATTCGTAGGTCCATGAGTGATACGGACAGACCAGAAGCCGCTTCGTCCCGGTCCCGCTGACGAGCTGGTGCGCACGATGCTGACAGACATTGTAGAAGGTTCGGATGACGCCGTCCTTGCCCTTGATCGCAAACAGGCTCTCGCCCGCGATCTCGAACGTCACGTAGTCACCGCCATTCCGAAGCGCGCTTGCGTGGCATGCGAACTGCCATGTCCGGGACAGCAACCCGCCCCTTTCCGCCTCGAAGACGTCCGGGTCGGTGTAGTAGCGGGCCGCGAGCGAACGAACCGGGTCAGCCATTGATGCAGTTCCCTGGCTCATGGACGCGGTGACGGGCACGCCCGACATTTACGGGTGGTGCGCGACATTCCGCCTCCGGGGCGCCAGTCTGTCCGTTCGCGAGCAAGCTCCACATGCGCCTCGGGTAATGCGTTGATGCCATGCCTCATTGACGATGGTAAAATCGTGCGATTAGCCTGTCGAGCAGTTTCACGCGCTTCAGGAACGGATTCTCATGGCCATGCCCGAAACAATGACAGCGATGGTCACTCTCGGCCATGGCGGAATGGACCGGATGGTCCTTCATACCGACTGGCCCCGACCCGACCCGGCCCCCGGAGAGGTGCTGATCAAGGTCGGCGCATGCGGCCTGAACAACACTGATGTCAACACGCGTTCCGGCTGGTACTCGAAGGCGGTCACCGAGCGCACGACCGGCGACGGATTCGATGTGGCGGGACAGGACGATCCAAGCTGGGGCGGCGCGCCGATCACCTTTCCTCGCATCCAGGGTGCCGATGCATGCGGCGAGATTGTGGCTGTCGGGAACGGCGTGGACCCGGCCCGCATCGGAGCGCGCGTGATCACCGACAACTGGATTCGCGATGCGGAGGATCCCGGGAACAGGAACAGGGTCGGGTATCTTGGCTCGGAACGCGACGGCGGATTCGCGGAATACACGACCGTTCCGTCACGGAACGCCCTGACCGTCCGGTCCGAGATGACGAGTCCGGAACTCGCCACGTTTTCCTGCTCGTATTCCACCGCGCTCGGAATGCTGGAACGCGCGCAGGTCGACGCCTCGGACACCGTTCTTGTCACAGGCGCATCCGGCGGTGTCGGCGGGGCCCTTGTCCAGCTCGCAAAGATCCAGGGCGCAAGGGTCGTGGCCATGGCTTCGGAAGCCAAGCACTCCGAGGTCTCCGCCCTTGGCGCCGACCGCGTCCTGCCACGGGACGCCGGAGATCTCCGCTCCGCCCTCAAGGACGAGACGGTCAGCGTCGTCGCCGACATCGTTGGCGGCCCGGCTTGGCCCTCCCTCATAGACGTCCTCGAGCGGGGTGGCCGCTACACGTGCTCGGGCGCGATTGCCGGCCCGATCGTGGAGTTCGACCTCAGGACGTTCTATCTCAACGACCTGACATTCACCGGGTCGACGGTGATCGGCGAAGACGTGATGCCGGAACTCGTCCGGCTGATCGAGGCGGGCAAGGTCAAGCCGAACCTCGCCGCAACCTGGCCGCTTGAGGAGCTTCATGCGGCACAGGCCGCCTTCATCGCCAAGAAGCATGTCGGCAACATCGTCGTGATTCCATGATCCACGCGGTGAAGAACGCTCTGTGCACGGGAGTGCTTCGGACAGGCGCGGAGGTCGGCGGCTGCGCCTTGCTCCAAGGGGTTTGCATGCCGTCCGCATTCAGATTGACAGCGAACCTGGAGCACGCTCCTGACCGCCCGGGACATGCAGGACTTCCCAATCCATGAAGATCACCCGCATCTCGGTCTACAAGGCAGACCTTCCGCTCGAACACCCGTACTGGCTTTCGGGCGGACGGCTCAAGTTCGAGGTCCTCGATGCCACTTTCGTCAGGGTCGACACTGACGCCGACCTGTCCGGATGGGGCGAGGGAACGCCTTGGGGCCACACATACGTTGCCGCGCATGGCCCCGGAATCAGGGCAGGCATCGAGACCATGGCTCCGTTTGTCCTAAACCTCGATCCACGGCGGGTGCTGGATGTGGAACGCGCCATGGACCTCGCGCTGCCTGGGCATCTCCACGCCAAGGCTCCCGTCGACATGGCCTGCTGGGACATCGCGGGCCAGGCTGCCGGCGTGCCGATCTCGGACCTCATGGGAGGCGGCTCCCGGACGCCCGCGCCCATCGCCTCTTCGGTCGGCGCCAGGACAATCGAAGATACGCGCGACGTCATGAACCGGTATCGCGAACGCGGCTACATGGCCCATTCCGTCAAGATCGGCGGTGACGTCGACCTGGACGTGGCACGAATCCGGGACGTGGAGGCGCACCGCGGGCCGAACGAGATCATCCTCTATGACGTGAATCGAGGCTGGACCCGCCAGCAGGCTCTTCGCGTGATGCAGGCGACAGAGGATCTCCGCGTCATGTTCGAGCAGCCATGCGAGTCCCTTGACGACATCGCTGCCATCCGTCCGCTGCATTCCGCACCGGTGAGCGTGGACGAGAGCCTCGTGACGCTTCAGGACGCCACGCGCATAGCCCGCGACGGCCTTGCGGAAGTGTTCGGCATCAAGCTCAACCGGGTCGGTGGATTGACCAAGGCCGCGCGCATGCGCGACGTCGCGCTTGCCCACGGCATTGACATGTTCATCATGGCAACCGGCGGATCGGTACTGGCCGACGCCGAGGCGCTCCACCTCGCCGCCACTGTGCCGGACGCGCATCGGTTGGCGGTCTGGGCGTGCCAGGACATGTTGACCAAGGACATTGCCCCGGGCCAGGGGCCGCGCAACAGGGACGGCCATCTGCATCTTCCCGAATCACCGGGCCTTGGGGTTCATCCCGACGAGGCGGCCCTCGGCGATCCGGTTGCGGTCTACGAATCGTCATGACCGTGCGCCTCTTTGCAGGACTTGGACAGGCAGCCTGTGTTGCAGGCACCGAAGAAATTCCCGCCATCGGCTCATGGCATCGAGATCCTCGTGCGGCGGCAGGTGCGCGTCCATGAAGATCTCCGCCGTTCGCCTCTGGCACCTGCCATTGAAAAGCCACCAAGCCTATCACATGGCCGACGGCAAGACCTGCGACACCGTCGAAACCGTGATCCTGGCGCTCGACACCGATGCGGGCATCACCGGCTGGGGAGAGGTCTGCCCGATCCCTCACTACCTTCCGGCCTACGCCCGTGGCGTCCAGCCGGCGATCACCGAACTTGCGCCGACGCTTCTTGGCTGCGACCCGATCGGGCCGGACGCTGTCATCTCGAAGGCCGACGCCTGGCTTCAGGGACACGTCTATGCGAAGTCCGCGATCGACATCGCGCTTTGGGATCTGACGGCAAGGGTCGCGGACCTGCCCCTCTACCGCGTTCTCGGCGGACGCCAGACGGACTCGATGCCGCTCTATCATTCCATCACCTGCATCGCGCCTGACGAAATGGCGCGCATCGCTCGCGAAGCCAAGGCGCAGGGCATCGGGCAGTTCCAAGTCAAGCTAGGCGCCTCGGGAGGCTGGCAGACCGATGTCGAGCGGTTGACCGCAGTCCGGGAGGCCGTGGGACCCGGACCGCTCGTCTACGGTGACTGGAACACGGGCGCCACGTCGCTGGAAGCCACGCGCGTCGGCCGTGCGGTACGCGACCTGGACATCATGCTTGAGCAGCCGTGCCGCACCCTCGCCGAATGCGCACGGGTTCGCGACGCGACCGGCCTTCCGATGAAACTTGACGAGGCGGCCCATGACACAGAAACCCTGCTCGAAGGGCACGCACGGGCCTGCATGGACGCGGTCGCGCTCAAGCTTTCCAAGTTCGGCGGCATCTCGGCCTGCCGCTCTGCCCGCGACCTCTGCCTGCATTTGGGATCGAAAATGTGCATCGAGGACACGTGGGGTTCGGACATCGCCACCGCCGCACTGCTGCATCTGGCAGCCACGACGCCGCCCTCGCGTCTCCTGAACACGTGCGACCTCTCGGGCTATGTCGGCCCGCGCCTTGACCCGAACGCGCCGAGTCGCGAAGGAGGATGCATCGCGCCTCCCGAAGGTCCGGGTCTGGGGATCGATCCCGACCTGGACATCCTCGGAGACCCGGACCTGACATTGGAGTAGGACATTGACCACGATCACGTTGCGGGCGACTGGATGGTGCGTGCAAGGCCCGCGTTGCACGCAGGCGGAACCGGCAAATTCGATCCCGCATAGCAGCCCCGCCGATACGCGCGGCAATCGGCCCGCGATCACGGCACTTTCGCAAATGCCGCCTGGCACCGACCCGATCGGGTTGGACGCCATCATGCCGACAACCGACGCTCGTGGCGAACGCCCCGTCCGAAGACAGGGCCGCGGGCGGCCCTGCCCGGCAAGCATGCCGTTTCTCGCGCGACCGTCCCGACCAGGGCATGCCCGCCCCGGCACAGGGGCCGAGACGCGGCGTGGCCACCTGGGGCGGTCCGCCGCGCTCTCGATCCGCAACCCGGTCCTTCCTTGCCGGATCGCATTCTGCGATGCCTCGCTCAAGCCCGCGCGCCGCCGCCAAGCTCGGAGAAGTCCCGCATGCCGATGATCACCGAACGCACGCCGATCGTCCATGCCGACCCGGTTCCGGAAGCGGCCGACGTCGTGGTGATCGGCGCCGGGATCATCGGCACCTCGACCGCCTGGTTCCTCGCGCAGCAGGGAGCGAAGGTCGCGCTGATCGAGAAGGGGCGGGTTGCCGGCGAGCAGTCGAGCCGCAATTGGGGCTGGATCCGCCAGCAGGGTCGGGACCGGGACGAACTGCCCATCGTGATGGAGGCGAACCGGATCTGGCGGAGTCTCGCGGCAGAGACTGGAGAGAAGGACCTCGCGTTCGAAGGATGCGGCCTGGCGTATCTCGCCGAGGACGAGCGCGCGCTCGCCAAGTACGAGGAATGGCATGATCTCGCCCAGGAGCACCAGCTCGACACGCGGATGCTGTCGGCGGCGGAAGCGCGGGAAGCATGCCCCGGGTTCGAAGGCCAGTGGGTCGGCGGGATGCTGACCCCGAGCGACGGGCGGGCGGAGCCGTTTGTCGCGGTGCCGGCGCTGGCGCGTGCCGCGCGGCGGTCCGGCGTGTCGATCACGGAGGATTGCGCCGTGCGCACCCTCGAAACCAGGGCCGGCAATGTCTCCGGCGTCCATACCGAACGCGGGCCCGTTCGGGCCGACCGCGTGGTGCTGGCAGGCGGTGCTTGGTCCGCCTGCTTTGCGTGGAACGCGGGAATTGACCTGCCGCAGCTCATCGTGCGTTCGACGGTCGGCCGCACCCGCCCCGTGGCCGACCGCGGGCTTCCGAACGTTTCCATGCCCGGATTCGCCACGAGTCGTCGTGCGGATGGCGGCCATACCGTGACAACCGGGAACCTCATCGAGCACTACGTGTGCGCGCGTTCGTTCCGGGACCTGGCCAAGTTCGCGAAGCTGATCAGGAAATCGGCCCGAAATCTGCGCCTCAGGCCGAAGCCGCCCGCGGGTTATCCGGGTGCATGGGGATCCAGGACGCGCTGGCGTGCCGACGAGGTCACGCCGTTCGAGCGAATGCGCGTGCTCGATCCACCTCCGTCAAGGGAAGGTCGGCGACGCCTGATGAAGCATCTCCGCAAGCGGGCGCCCTGGCTTGAAGAGGCCAGCTTCGCGGAAACGTGGGCAGGGATGATCGACGTGACCCCCGATGCCGTGCCCTACATCTGCGAAGTGCCATCGCTCCCCGGCCTGTTCATCGGCACCGGCATGAGCGGACACGGCTTCGGAATCGGGCCCGGGGCGGGCCGTGTCCTCGCCGACCTCGCGCTGGACCGCCCCACGGGCATCGACTTGTCGCGGTTCCGCCCTGATCGGTTCGTCGATGGCAGCCCCATTGTCCCCGGCCCCTACTGACGCCGCCCGGCCGGCGGCCTCGGACATTGCCGGGCCGTGCCTTGACCGGAGAGCGCCAAGCCACGAATAAGGATGCATCGCGCCTCGCGAATGTTCGGGTCTCGCAGTCGATCCCGACCCGGACATCCTCGGCGAATCTGACCTGGTTCGGGAGCAGGACATTGACCACGATCACATCGCAGACCGACTGGGTCGCGCGTGCGAAGGCCGTGCTGCCGGCAGGCGGGTTCGGCAATTTCGACCCCGGAATCGTCATCCACGAGGGCCGGGGCGCACGTGTCCGGGACATGGACGGCAACGAGTATGTCGATTACCTGATCGGCTCAGGTCCGTTGATCCTCGGTCACAGCCACCCGGAGGTGCTGGAGGTCGTTGCGGAGCAGTTGCCCAGGGGCCAGACCTTTTTTGCCAGCAATGCCGCTGGCATCGCGCTTGCGGAAGAGATCTGCCGAGCCCTGTCCTGCGCCGAGCAGCTCCGATACGTCTCCACCGGCGGCGAGGCGGACATGTTTGCCATGCGGCTGGCCCGCGCCTTCACGGGTCGCGACAAGATCGTCAAGTTCGAAGGCGGCTATCACGGCATGAGCGCCGAGGCGCAGATGTCGCTTGCGCCGGAAAGACCGGTGAACTTCCCGGAGGCCGTGCCTGACAGCGCCGGGATTCCGGCCGGAATCGCCTCCGACGTGCTGATCGCGCCATTCAACGACCCGGACTACATTCGCTCGCTCATGACGGAATGGGGCGACCAGGTCGCCGGAATCATCGTCGAGCCGCTGCAGCGCATCATTCCGCCGGAACCCGGCTACCTGCAGGTCCTCAGGGAGGAAGCCGACAGGCACGGGATCGTCCTCATATTCGACGAAATCGTCACCGGATTCCGGCTTGCCTATGGCGGTGCGCAGGAAACCTGCGGCGTAACGCCCGACATCGCGACGCTTGGCAAGATCATCGGCGGCGGGTTTCCCCTGGCCGCAATCGCCGGACGTGCCGAGATCATGAAGCATTTTGACAGGAGCCTTGCTGGCCCGGAAGGCTGGCTGATGCAGGTCGGGACGCTTTCCGGCAACCCGATTGCGGCAGCCGCGGGCCTCAAGACCCTCGAGATCCTGCGGCGCCCCAGCCAATACGAGCGTCTGGAAGACCTCGGCAAGACGATCATGGGACTGACGCGCGACGCGCTCGACCCGACGGGCATTCCGTATCGGCTTGTCGGCGTGCCGTCGCTGTTCGAAGTTGTCTTCACCGAACGGGATGTCCGGAACTATCGCGACTTTCGGGCAGCGGACGCCGCCCGTACCGCGTCATGGAACGGGGCGCTCAGAGCCCATGGGCTGTTCAAGCCACCAGGCAAGACCTATTGCTGTCTTGCCCTCGACGACGACGACCTGGAAGTGACGAAGGGTGCCCTCGAGGCGGCGGCATCGCAGCTTCGCTGACGGCTTGTCGGACGACGTCCCGGGACGATCGCGGGCGCGAACTTGTCGCTGCCGGGCGCGGAGCCCGCGCTGGCCTTCCGGGAACAGGAGCGCGTTCATGTCGAGGGGGCACGAGCGTGGAGCCGGGAGCCGGAAGGCAGCCGTGCCCCCGAGCGCTGGTGCCTGGCCCTTTCCAAGGATTGACCCTCGGCATGCGTCAAACAACCGTAATGTACATGGCCACAAGCGACGAAGAGCTTGCCCTTGCCGCGGCAGGCGGCGACGGGGCAGCATTTTCCAAGCTGCTGGAGCGGCGCTATGACCCGCTCTTCGCGCTGTGCTTTCGCCTCACCGGCAGTCGGGCCGACGCCGAGGACCTGACGCAGGACATCTGCGTCGCGCTGCCGGCAAAGCTGGCCGGATTTCGGGGTGACGCGCGGTTTGGCACCTGGCTCTACCGCGTGGCGGTGAACGCCGCCCATGATCGCCGACGCCGCAAGGCCGCACATGCGAAGGCCGCCGCCGGCTGGGGAGACCGGGAGCTGGACCGCCGCGCGGCCGATGCGGAGGCGGCCGACAATGTGAGGTGGCTGAGGCAGGCGATGCGCGCCCTGCCGAACGACCTGCGCGACACGCTCGCGCTGGTGCTGGACGAGTTGACCCATGCCGACGCCGGACAGGTGCTGGGCGTCTCCGAAGGCACGATCAGCTGGAGGGTTTCAGAGGCAAAGAAGATCATTCGCACCCTGCGCGAGGCCGAGGATCGGACATGAACGACGATGATCTTGACAAGCTGAAGGCGACCATGCGCGCCGCCATGCCTGCACCGGATGCCGCGAAGAAGGCCGCCAATCTTGCGTTGGCGCGGAAGAACTTTGACCGGTGCCAAGGATCGGCGGACGTGCCGCGTCAAAGCCCTGACTGCCCGGAAACGGGTTTCGCCAGGGAACCAAGGATGATGCTGAATTTTCTGTCCGGCCGCATGGCGCTGGCCGCAAGCACCGTGATCGTCGCTTTCGGCGTGTTCATGCTTCTGCCCATTGGGGACGCGCCGGATCGACCGGCAGTTTCCACCAGCCGCGAGGTTGCGGCACCTGAACCCGTGCTTGGCGGGCTTGTTGACGCTGAGCCGGCAGGGGAACCTATTGCCGCGCCGGCAGAGCGGCGCCTGCGCGCGGAGATGGCGGAGCGGCGCCTGCGCGCGCAGGTGCCGACTGCCATGCTCGAGGGCGGCGAGAACCTCGCGGCAGCTGGTGCGTTTCCGCTCGAACACCTGATCCTCACGCCCACGACGCCGTGGGCGGATTTCAACACCGAGGAGTACGCCGGTGCCGATGACAACCCGGTCAAGGTGGTGGCGGAAAGCCCGGTCTCGACCTTTTCGATCGACGTGGACACCGCGTCGTATTCGGTGGTGCGGTCGTCACTGCTGAATGGCCACCTGCCTCCCGTCGAGGCCGTGCGCGTCGAAGAGATGATCAACTACTTCCCCTATGCGTATCCTGCACCGGACGGGGACGCGCCGTTCCGGCCCACCGTGTGGGTCGGTCCGGCGCCGTGGAACGCAGGCACGAAGCTGGTGCAGATCGCGATCCAGGGCGCACTGCCCGAAATCGAGGACCGCCCGCCGCTGAACCTCGTGTTCCTGATCGACACGTCCGGCTCGATGGACGAGGTCAACAAGCTGCCGCTCCTGAAACAGTCCTTCCGTCTCTTGCTGGGGCAGTTGCGGCCCGAAGACGAGGTGGCCATTGTCACCTATGCGGGCAGCGCCGGCCTGGTGCTGGAACCGACGCCTGCACGGGACCGGGGCACCATAAGCGCCGTGCTTGACCTGCTGTCGGCGGGCGGGTCCACCGCCGGCGAGGCAGGACTGCAGCAGGCCTATGCCACCGCACGAGGCATGACGGACAACGGCGAGATGACCCGCGTGATCCTCGCCACCGACGGTGACTTCAACGTCGGACTATCCGATCCCGAGGCCCTGAAGAATTTCATCGAGCGGCAGGCCGAGGGCGGCACCTACCTGTCGGTCCTGGGCTTCGGGCGCGGCAACCTGGACGATGCCACGATGCAGGCGCTGGCACAGCACGGCAACGGCATCGCTGCGCATGTCGACACGCTCAGCGAGGCGCGGAAGGTGCTGGTGGACCAATTGTCCGGCGTGCTCCTCCCGATCGCCGATGACGTGAAGATCCAGGTGGAGTTCAACCCCGCCCAGATCTCCGAATACCGGCTGATCGGATACGAGACGCGCACTCTGCGGCGCGAGGACTTCAACAACGACGCGGTCGATGCCGGCGAGATCGGCGCGGGCCATTCCGTCACCGCGATCTACGAAGTCACGCCCGTTGGCTCGCCCGCGCGACTGACCGACCCGCTTCGCTACCAGGCCGACGAAGTCGCAAGCACCTCGGACGAGCTGGGCTTTCTGCGGCTGCGATACAAGGCGCCGGGGACCAAGACCAGCCGGCTGATCGAACGGCCGATCACCTCCGATCTGGCGCCCTCCCCCGAGGCCGGGTTTGCCGCCGCGATTGCCGGCTTCGGGCAGCTCTTGCGCGGATCGAACTACCTGGGCGACTGGTCCTGGGATGATGCGATCGCGCTTGCCAACGCCAACAGGGGCGACGACCCCTACGGCTATCGGGCGGAGGCGGTGCAGTTGATGCGGCTGGCGCAAGGCCTCGATCAGCGTTGACGGGACTGGCGCGGTCTGCGCAGGGGCCGCGCTCGACAGCAGCGCAACGATCATCCGTTTCGAAATTCGGCCTCGTTGCGCTCATCTTCCATCTCTGCGCAGGCAAGCCGCTTCATCAGGTCCGACCGCTGTGCCGCCAACGCCGCCGGGTTCTCCTGCGGCGGCATCTGCCACCGTGCCGACCGTTCATCCAACGGCCAGATGTACAGGTTTCCCGTCCTCGCTTCGCGGGCCGGTACCGGACTTCAGGGCCCTCGACCCCATCAAGCAGCCCGAAAGATGCGCCATGCGAACCACGGGATTGCGTGAGCCATCTCGGAATGCCGGACGTCTTTCCAAACGGCCCGGACATGCCTTGACGTCACGCCGGCGTGGTCCGGCGTCTTGTCCCAATCTCTCAATCATCATCAATCCCGTCCGCACCACCTGCACCGAGTCGCCGGGACGCCTCGGATGCCGGCGCATGAACCCTGCAGGCGAATTCCCCAAGCCGGTCCCATGCGCGAGATTCGGGATACGCACGGCGCGCGCCTGGACGGGCTTCCGACACTGCGCCACTGACCGCGACCTTCACGCCGCCGAGGTCCCGACCCGGATCTCCTTGCAGCGCAAGCCCCTCACCGTCGGTGAACGACGAACCGCCAGACCAGGTCACCTGCAAGTTCACGCCGATCCTTGCCGCCGCCCAGCCCGCGAACGGCAGGAGAAGGACCGGAGACGCCATCCGGCCGAACTCATGTGCACACTGCCGTAGGTGGCGTGCATGATCCGACAGGGCCGCGCCCGCCATCAGCGGGCAGAGGACTCCACCGGGTGCGGACCAGACATTTCCTGGCTCCGGCGAGAAGTCTCCGAGATTCGAGCCGTCGGTCCGTTCCAGCAGGGACGCCAGGGCCGGGCACCCATCGATGCCGCGTCCCGCAAGCCATCGCAAGGCAGCAGCGGCTTCCTCCGCAATGCCCCAAGGGTATCCAGCGCCGCGCGCCGCCTTCCATGCGATGGTCTCAACCTCGTTCAGCGACCGGTTCACGCGACCAGCTCCGGATAAATCCAGTCTTCGCAGTTTCCGGAATCGAGGTCGCCGGGATATGGCACGCCTGCATACATCCTGATGCGCACCCAGCGATCCGACTTAGGATCGAAATTCGTTGCGCCGAAGAAGCTCAGCTTGGCCCGCATCATGTCGATCGGCAGCATCGTTGCGCTGATCGTGTTGTCATGTATCTCGGCATAGGGGGCGGTACGGCACACCTGCGCACGGCGAATGACATGGCGGTGCTCGGGGTGCTTCAGCAGAAAGGCAGCCACCGATTCTTCGGGTGCCCAGCCTTCGAGATCGGCATAGGCGCGCGCCGCGTCGCGGCCAGGGGAAAGCGGCTGCTCGAATTCCGCGATGTCTTCCTCATGGCGCTCGCCGAGGCGGGGCTCAAGCTTTTCTTCCGAGATGTACCATGCACGCGCCGTCGCCTCGGGCATTTTCCAGTCGATGCCCAGCGCCCAACCATAGTGCTCCCGAAACAATCCGCATGCCTCCGCCAGCGACATCGAACCGTCGATGCGGAAGTCTCCGTCATTCGGATCTGCCATCGTCTCGGAGAGTTCGTCCACAAGCGCCCCGTACGGTTCGAGGATCAGCGAGGCCAGGCACTCCTGCCCCTCCTCGCTCAGGGCCGCCTCGGACCACTCGACAAGACGGTCCCACGGCCAGCTCTCGCCGACCGTCCAATCTTCAATCCGGGCCTGGATCAACTGCAGGTCCAGTTGCAGCCTTTCCACCCTTGCCCGCTGAACCGGGTGCCCGGAACGCCAGTCGCGAACGAGGACCTCGCTGCGTTGCAGCCTGTCGAGAAACAGCGCAAGTTCCGCCTCGGTTGCCGTCGGGACCGACCGAACGCGCCGGATCGCCTCCTCACGTGCCGCAACCCAGTTGTTGAACAGCGCCGCGTGATTGACGATGAAAGGCGCCATTCCCAGCCCCGTCGCGTTGCCGATGCCGAGCTTCCTCGCCGTATCGCGGTCCAGCGCTGCCGCCAGTTCGCCGCCTCGGCAACGCGCCAAGTGCTCGACAAGATCGAGCACGAATGTCCGGATCAGGTAGACCAGCAGCATCTCCGCCTGGAAGGGGGCGGCAAATTCGGGCCGGCTCCGGACGTGAGCGTAGTCCACGGCTCCGAACTTGCCCGAACCATATACCGCCGTCGTGCGCATCAGGTATCCGACGGCATCCAGTTGTTCCGCGTCTGGCTGCGTTCCCGCCGCGAGCGCTGCCACCACGTGCTCCCAAAGCCGCGACGACCGGTTGGCCCGCGACACGACAAGTTCGCGCGCGCTGTACCGACCGGCCTCCTGAAGGGGCACGTTGGCCGCAAGACGCGCGACGTCCGTTTCGTCCGGCACTCCGTCAAGAAGCGCGAAGGTCGCGTCCCAAGCCTCCGCGATCACCCGGTCCGATCGCATCTCGTCAGGAAGGTCATGGCCAAAGGCCACCATGGAGTAGGAGCGCTCGGGGCAATCCACCCTGTAGATTGCGCGTCCAGTGCCCCTTTCATCCATGTCGAAGGCGGTGCGCGCAAAGTTCCAGTTCTCACGTGCCATGCGACGCGTCAGGATCCGCATGAAGCTCAGTCTGCTTTGGTGCATGGAGCCGAGGCGCGCCAGTCTCATGATTCGGGACGGGTCGCGGAGCGATGCCTGTCTGCCGCACATGGTCACCTTGGCCCGAAACTCTCGGCAAAGAACCTGTGCCAGTTCCCTCCCATGACGGCCTTGATCTCGGAATCGCTCATGCCGACCGACCTTAGTCCCTTCTCGATATTCGCGAAGTCCCGATTGTCCTGGAACCAGTCTGGCATTGGCGGGAACCCGGGCGAAGCTGCCGATCCCTCCCCGTAGTCAATCTCCTTCGTCCAGCGCCCGGTGCGCATCCATTCAACCACGCCGTCCGGCTGATCCTGGCAGAGATCCGAACCTATGCCGAAATGTTCCGTGCCAAAGGCGTCAACCGTCCGCGCGATCATCTCGCAGAAGCTTTCGATGGTGCACCTGGACTTGTCCTTGAGGTGATGCGGGTAGAGCGAAAACCCCAGCATGCCACCGGATTCGGTAACGGCCCGAATCACATCGGCCTTCTTGTTGCGCAAGGCAGGCGCCCACTCGTGAGGATTCGCGTGCGTGATCGCGATCGGGCGCTCCGATATCTCTGCAGCCTCGATCGTCGAGCGATCCGCGGAATGGCTCATGTCCACCACAAGGCCGACACGGTTCATCTCCCGGATGACCTGTCGGCCCATGCGCGTGATGCCGCTGTCTTCCTTCTCGTAGCAACCTGTCGCCAAGAGCGACTGGTTGTTGTAGCTCAGCTGCATGAAGCGCACGCCTAGTGCGTGGAAAATCTCGACGAGGCCGATGTCGTTCTCGATGGGGCTCGGGTTCTGGAAGCCGAAGAAAATTGCCGTGCGGCCCGTCTCCCGGGCGCATTTGACATCATCCGCCGCCAACCCTTTCGTGATCAGGTCCGGATAGGTTTCGAACCAACGGTTCCACAGTTCGAGATTCAGCACCGCCTCGCGAAAGGATTCATGGTAGGCAACGGTCACGTGAACGGCGTCGAGTCCACCGTCGCGCATCTGGCGGAAGATCCTCTCAGACCAGTTTGCGTATTGAAGTCCGTCTATCCGCACGAAACGCCCGCCTCCACTTTGCCCTGAGGTAAACCGGCAACATTCGTGCAGACCCGACCACCCATCATCTCGACCGTCAAGCCTTGTGCGATGCCGACTTCAGATTCTGATCAATGGACTGCAACGTTGGCGTCCCAATGGCTCGCTTCCTTGTTGCGGGACGGGCAAACCTGAACCGCGCCGGTCCTGTCGATGCCGCAAAGTACCCGTTGGAAGGCATTGCGCCAGGCTTCTTCCCCCTCACGCTCGTCGCCGCAGATAAAGGCGGAGGAGAAGTCTCGCCAGTCGTGCCGAACCTGCCAGGCGCCATGTACCACGTTCGCGAGCCGCACTTTCTCCCAGTCGAGGCCGTGCATGTCGATGATGACGTCGGCGTCGAAAAGGTCGCGCGACCTCTGGCGGACAACCAGCGCCTTCAGCTTGCTTCCGGCCACTTCATGGACGTCAAGTACCGGGACGTCCCTTGCCCGGCACTCGCCCAGCGGCGCTGAGGATAGCCGGCTGACTCCGAAGAGCGGAAAACGCTCGCGATAATTGACGTCGATAAAGAGCGAACTTTCGGAATCGAAGAGGCTTTGATACCGGAACGTCCACTTCGCGCTTCCTCCAGGCGGGGTGGCGCCTAGCCTGTACCCCTTGGAAAGGAGGATTGAGACGAACCGGTCGTCGAAATGCCGCCTGTAGTCCAGTTCGCCGACATAATTGATGTCGATGTCGAACGAGCGCCGCGGCAGCTTGCCGTGAAATGCGCTGAGCGCCGTGCCCCCCTTCAGGGCCATGCGCGGCGCTATCACGTCATCGGACGCGAAACTGTTGAGAACGTCGTAGAGCCGCAGCATGGACTCGAGCATGTCAGTGCGGAGGCCGCGCTCTTCCGCGAGGTCCTCGACTTCCCGGCGCACGAGCTTCATTCAGAAGTCCGCATCCGGGGGAAGACCCTCGAACGTCGTGTCGAGGGCATCGGGCGAGAGGTAGATGCGCCACTCAGGAACAAGTTCGGACCGCTCCGGCCGAGCGAACAGCGCATAGGAGTACGTGTCGGGCAACATGGCCCGCATGCGGTCCAGTGTCCGGCGCGACACGTTGAGTTCGGACTGCCAGCGTTCCAGCCACCAGCCGACCACGCCCGCGAGGGACCGGATCCCGACGAGCTCAACGTAGTCGGCGACCTTGCTGCAGTCAAAGTCTTCCAAGATGTAGGGCGCGACGTTGAGGCACTCGATGACCTCGTCCACGCCGCAGGCCCGGTCGGCACGATGAAGGACGTCGACCAATGTGCGCTCGAAGGCCGTGATCCTGACCGGGATGTCGATAAGTCTCTTCGAGGTAGTCAGGAAGTCAGTCTTGCCGGCAGCGATCAATGCCCGGTGCGGCCTGATGAACCTGCAGAGGCTGTAGGGGAGATCGGCAATGCCCTCCGGCCCGCAGCTCAGGACCTGGAGTTCGGAAATGATCACGGAATGCTGGATCCCGCAAAGCTCGAGGGCGGTGTGATATGCGAGAATGCCGTCCGGCCGCAGCTTGCTGGCCAGGACGTATTCCGGCGCGACGAAGCGCCCAGGGCGAGGCTCCGGATCTCCCACGACATAGACTTCGTGGGCCGCCTGCTTGATGCGTTCATCCTTCACCTGCCGCATGAGGAGGCTGTCCACGGCCTCGGATTCTTCGTGCGGACCAAGGGCGGCCGTGAACTCTGTGCGGCTGAAGACCTTGTTGGCGTCGAGGAAGCGCGACGTGCGCTCTTCCAGGTCGGGCGGACTGGCGGCGCCTTCGCCGGAGGCGCGTGCGGCCGGAAGCTGATCGGTCATGTTCGAACCCTCAGGCGTGCGTGCGCGCAAGACCGGAATCCGCAGCGGCGGACGCCGGCAACGGCGCGCAGTTCGGTCCTTAACGACGAGTGGAATCTACCGTTTCGCGAGGCTGCTGTCCACGCAACCAAATGCGGCAGGACGGCGCCTCTGCATCTTGCGGCTGCCGTTGATCATCTGATCCGTCCCTGGCCGACGCCCAGCTCGGTGTTGGAGCCGACCGTCAGGCGAATCTGGTTCCTGTCACTTCAATTCGCCGCGGCCTCTCGCAACAGCTCCGCTGAGCAAGCCGCACTTCGGCAGCGACATGCGCCTCGTGTCCACCGCGTGGATGGCACGCATGCCGCCAAGGCAATGACGGAGCCTGCGCCGGGCCCGGCACGCAGGCGTTCCGCCCGCTGTGCACGCTCCCGTTGCGGTCAGGCCTCCTTGAGCGGCCTCGCCAACGGCATTCCCTCGTCCTCGAAGTAATGGCGCGTCACCTTGAACACCATGGGCGCCAGCAGGATCAGGCCGATCAGGTTGGGAACCGCCATCAGCCCGTTCAGCGTGTCCGACAGGTTCCACACGAAATCAACTTTCACGTTCGCAAACGCAAGCGCCGCCAGGATCCAGAGCGCCCGATAGACGAGAAGGCTCCTCTCGCTGAACAGGTACTGCCAGCAACGCTCCCCGTAATATGACCAGCCGAGAATCGTCGTGAACGCAAACACCGCAAGCGCGATCGTGACAATGTACTGGCCACCGGCAATCGACGTCTCGTAGCTGGTCGACGTAAGAATTGCACCCGTCAACCCGCCGCCGTCGGCACCGGTCATGGTCCATGCGCCCGAGGTCAGGATGACCAGAGCCGTCATCGTGCAGACGATGATGGTGTCGATGAAGGTCCCAAGCATCGCGATGACGCCCTGCCTGACGGGGCTGTTGGTCTGCGCCGCCGCATGGGCGATGGCTGCCGAGCCCAGTCCGGACTCGTTGGAGAAAACGCCCCTGGCAACGCCGAAGCGGATTGCCGCTGCCACGGCAGCGCCCGCAAACCCGCCAGTTGCGGCCGCCGGCGTGAATGCATGGGTGAAGATCATTCCGATGGCCGAAGGAACTTCCGTGATGTTGATGATGATGATCAGGAGCGCCGTGCCGACATAGAGCACGATCATGGCGGGCACGAGCTTGCCAGCCACGTCGCCGATCCGGCTGATCCCGCCGATGATGACAAATCCCGCCAGCGCGGCGACAACAATGCCCGTGACCCATGTCGGAACGTTGAAGCTGCCGCCGAGGGCGGCGGCCATCGAGTTGACCTGGACCGCATTGCCTATGCCAAACGCGGCTATCGCCCCGAAGACCGCAAAGGCGATACCAAGCCACTTGCCGAGTTCAGGGGCAAATTCGCCAACGCCGTTGCGCAGATAGTACATGGGCCCGCCGACATACTTGCCGGTCGCGTCCACTTCGCGGTAGGTCACCGCGCAGACCGCCTCCGCATATTTGGTCGCCATGCCGAAGAGAGCAATCAGCCACATGTAGAAGATCGCTCCCGGGCCGCCCAGCGCGATCGCTGTTGCCACTCCTGCAATGTTCCCGGTGCCGACGGTCGCCGACAGCGCCGTCATCAGCGCGTTGAACGGCTTGACCTCGCCCTGGCCGACGGTCTCCTTGTCGAACAAGAGACGGAACCCGTAACCAACCCTGCGCCAGGGCATGAAAACAAGGCCCAGTGTCAGGAGAACACCGGTCACGCCGAGTATGCCGAGCATGGGTGGCCCCCACGCAAACGCATTGATCGAGTCAATTATGGAATTCAACCGGTCCATCGAACGCTCCTCCATTTCCTGCATGCCTTGCCGGCCAGGCGAAACGGAAGCCCCGGCGCCATGCCGGCAAGTCCTGGAGCGGAACCTATTTCCCCCTCATGAATAAGGCAAGGGACGACTTTCCCGGTCGCGCTCCCCGAAGCGCCTTCGTGAATGGGCGAGGACCGCGCGGGGTTGGCATGTTGCGCGTCTGGGTATGTCGCGGCGTCTTCGATCGCTCTGACGGACTCCTTGTTTTCTTGGTCTTCCGGGTCGAGGAAGCCGGATCGCCGCAACATATCCCGGCGGGATCAGTACGACTTGAGGAAGGCCATCGGGCTCTCGTCCTCCTTCCATGTGCCTCCCGAATCCGTTTCATCGACGTCGCAGAGCGCCATCGCCTCGGCCTTCACCTTCTGGCTGATTTCGGCATGGACGTTGGTGGTGTCGATCGACGTGTGGCCGAGCCAGGCGCGCACGATGTCGATGTCGATGCCCGCGAACACCATGTGAGAGACCGTCGTAGTGCCTGACGACGTGCGGCGTTATCTTCCTCCCGGCCAGCGCTGGCACTTGGGATGCGCATCGCTCGACGACCCAGTAGACGCCGAACCGGGTGAACGGCTGACGACGCCGGTTGAGGAAGACGGGCTCGTCCGCGTCACGGCCGTCGACCAGTTCCATCATGACGCGCTCGATCCTTGGCCGAAGGGGGGCACTGGCGAACCTTTCCGCCCTTTCCGTGCAGGGTGACGAGCGCGTGGCCGCCGTCTCGGCGCCCGATGCGCAGGTCCCCCACACGCAGCTGGGTGGCCTCGGACACGCGCGCGCCGTGGCGACGGGAGCGGACCTGCTGTGGCGGTTCAAGGGGAGCATGAAGTTCCCGGTCGTCGAGGCGTTCGACGACGGCTCGTGGCGGAGCGTGATCCGCGGCAGCGGCCGCGACCGCCGGCGCAGCCGGGGCGAGCTTCCGGTGCGGATCGTCGCCTACCGGATCGAGGGCGGCGGCGAGGCCACGATGCTCGCCACCACCCTGCTCGACCACCGCGCCGCGCCGGCCGCCGAGCTTGCCGTGCTGCACCACGAGCGGTGGGAGATCGAGACCGACTGTGACGAGGTCAAGACCCACATCCTCGGGCCCGGCGCCGCCCTGCGCAGCAAGACGCCCGATCTCGTCTTCCAGGAGGTCGACGGGCTGATGCTCGCCCACTACGCGGTGCGACGCCTGATCCACGAGGCCGCCGAGAAGTCCGGGGAGGATCCCGACCGGCTGTCCTTCGTGCACTCCGTCCGCGTGATGCGCCGCCGGATCATCAATCCCGGCGCCTTCCCCCCCGGCGGACCGGCCGGCCGGCGTGATTGACGAGATCCTCGAGGAGCGCGTCGTCTCCAGCCGCGGCCAGGCCGCGGGGCGTCAGGCAGAAGATGAGCGGCTATCCCCTCCGCAAGCGCGGTCCGGTGTCGCGCCGGCAGCACGGCTGGACGCCTGAAATCATCCCGAATTGTGCTTAAAGCAACAGTATTGCCCCTTGAGTGAAGTTCCAAACCGGAAGGAGGTTTTGTAATGTTCCAGCCGGTGGCCTTTGGCGACCTGAATTCGCGCCAGAAGGAAAACTGGAACTTCCAGAAAGGGGCGGATGGTGCCTGGCGGATTCCGCCCCGTCCTCGCTCGACGCTCGGCCCAAGGCTGCGGGTCTTTGATCGTTGGATCAGGTAGCGCTCACGCGTGATTTCACCGGCTTTCCCTTCCTCATCGGGATTTCAGCCGTTGTGCCATCGGGCATTTCTGCCAAAAGCCGCAGACGACCGCCCATGCCGGCAACGTAGCGTTCCAGCGTTCCGATCTTGGCACCGGTAAGTTCGGCATTCTCGAATCGCGAAACTTCGCCCTGGGCCAGTCCGGTTCGTTCGGCAAGGTCCTTCTGGGTAAGGGAGAGTGTTCTGCGAATTTCGGCGAGAAGCATCTCTGACGCCATGTCACCTGCAAGCGCTTCGATACGCTCGCGACGGTCCTGGGGCAGAGCACGAATGCGGTCACCGGCATTCACAAAGGCCGTTTTCTTGAGCTTTGCCATCGATCTTCCTTTCATTCCGCGTCGAGCCATTCATCAAGGCGCTGATCGGCTGTTGCTATGAGGCCCTTGTAGAACCGCTTCTGGTTCTTGCCTTGCTTGTTGCCACCAACCAGGACGACAGCGTTTCTCTCTTCATCGAACGCGAAGGCAAATCGCCAGACGCCCTGCTCGCTCACGCGGATTTCCTTCATTTTGGCGTGATCGCTGCCGGACAGTGTGTCAACATAGGGTCGCCCTAACTGGGGGCCATATTGCTCAAGCAGGAGAACCACCGCATCAAGCTTGTCACGCACCTCATCTGGCAGTGCTTCACGTTCTTCGGCGAAGTCCGGATGTTCAAGCACCGCCCACGTCATGACAGAAATATACCCTCTAACTGATATCGGTTCAAGGACATATTTATTGCTAGCGAAGGGGTGTCTATCGCGGACGGCCTCCGACGATCGACATGGACGAAATAAGGGCCAGAATTGCCGAAGGGCAGTCACCGACCAGGATCTCGCGCGGAACCGTCTACAAGGCCAATGGCAAGACCGGAGAGCATGGCAAGGCCGCTCAAGATCCGTTGGAAGTCCGGGAAGACCCCGCCCCGTAGGAGTCACGAACACAGCGATCCGTTCGCTGTGTGTTCTTCAAGATGTCCAAATACGCAGCTTCGGTCCGTTTAGGCCGTGAGCGCGGCACGCATCCGCGGGACCTCTATTAGGCAATTCTTCCGTACTCCTGACACGTATGCCGATAAGCCGTACATAGTGGATCGCGAGAAGAATCTCGCCATTCTGGCGCAATGTCAGGCCAAGGAGGCAATCATGTTGGCGTTTGAGGACAGCACTGTTGCTGTCGACGAGCCCAAGAGCGCTCGGCTGGAAGCGCGTACGCAGCCTTCGGTGAAGGGTGTGATCAGTCGTGCAGCAACCCTGAGCGGCGTTGAATTGAGTTCCTTTGTTGTGAGTGCCGCATACAAGGCTGCGCAAAGAACGATCGAAGCGCACAAGATGACGGCGTTGGAGAGTGAGGTGGATCGTGCCGCGTTCTTCGCGGCTCTCGAGAATCCCCCTGAGCCGAATGATCGGCTTAAGCAGGCGTTTGCGTTGCGCGGGAAGCTGATTGCGAATGCCGACTAACGCTGTCGGCGAAGCCAAGTACACCATCGAGCCGTTCGATCCCAAGAGGCAGGACCGGGCGGCTTTCTCTTGTGGCGTGGCGCAAATCGACAACTACCTGAAGCTCACGGCAAGGAAGGGCGCAAAGGCTGACGTGGTCCGCATTTGGGTCGTGCTCGATGGCGACCGCCGCATCGTCGGGTTCTACGGGATCAACATGCATTCCGTCGTCGCAGAAGACATGCCGGAAGCCTTGGCCAAAAAGGCACTCCGGCACGGTGTTCTGCCGACCGCGTTCATTTCCATGATCGGCGTTGATCAGTCAATGCAGGGGCAGGGCCTTGGAAGCGCACTGCTCGCCGATGCGCTCAGTCGCATCGGGCGCGTCTCGGACGAAATCGGGACCTGCGCTGTTCTGCTGGATGTCTTCGACTGCGGCGAACCCGAAACCGTGGCGCGGCGGAAAACCTATTGCGAGTCCTTCGGATTCATCCCCCTCCCTGATCAGCCGCTGCGCCTGTTCATGCCGATTCAGACCGTAAGGGCACTATCGGGCTGATCTACTCGTCATGCCGGGACCCGATACCCGCCATCAGGAGAACACCGCCTATCTCGTGCACGAGGTAGGCGGACATGTGTGTCCAGCATTGATCGGCTGGGTGCTTCCCGCATGTCAACCTTCCTCCATTGGCCCCATTGCGTGTTCCCCGATCAGGCCACTTCAAGATGCCATTGATGGCCTTCCGCGAAGCCGTTCGATCCTCTGAATGCACCTGTCCCAAGTCTGCCTGTCGCCGCTTCAACGCCTCGCCGACCGGCATGGCAGTCTCATCCGTCCTCGCGAAGTCTGACGGCTGCATCTCCGGCCCGCATGGCGTCATCGACCCGATCCAGGCGCAAATAGGCCAGCCCCAGACCGTCACTCTGCGAATGGAGCGCGCCCGCAACCTGCCCCTTGCCGTTCAGCACTTCGGTGCCGACCGGCGCCTCGCCAGTGACACGAACCCGCTTCAGTCCCTTGCGAAGACTCGCCTTGTGCTTCATCCGTGCAGTGACCTCCTGGCCTACATAGCAGCCCTTCTTGAAATCAACGCCGTTCAACCGCTCGAAGCACGCCTCAAGGGGATAGGTGCTGTTTGGAAGCAACTCGATGCCACTTTCCGGCACTCCTGCTGCGACGCGAATCGCCTCCCAATCCGCCGCGTCGCCCATTCGACCGTCGTAGGCCCGCCAGCCCAGCGCAGGATCTCGCGGGTCGGGAAACGCGCCCTCCGGCGCATTGCCAAGGCCTCGCGCGACGGCGATGTCCGTTTCCTCGATCGTCACGTCTGCCCGTAGCCTGTACATCTGGAGGCGCTGCATCAGCCCCTTCGCAAGCACCTCCGCCACATCGAGCAGGATCGCGTCTCCGTCGGAAACGAGGAAGAAATCCGCGAGATACTTGCCTTGTGGCGTGAGGAGAGCAGCCCAGACAAGCCCGTCCTTCAGGCGTGCCACGTCGTTGGTGACGAGGTTCTGGAGAAATTCTTCCCGGTCAGCTCCGGCAATCCGAATGACCTTGCGTCCGCCCATGCTGGCCTCCTGCGGGTTTCCGGGCCAATATAGGGACTTGCCAGCCAAATTGCAGCCATGCCCGCACCCATTGCCGTCATCATCCCTACGCTCAACGCGGCCCATGCCCTGCCGGCCACGACCGAGGCGCTTCTTGGCGGACTGACGGACGGGCTGGTCGCCGAGCTTGTCCTTTCCGATGGCGGCTCGAAGGACGGCATCACCGACGTTGCAAGAGAACTGGGAGCGACACTCGTGACCGGCCCCAAGGGACGCGGAGGGCAGATTTCGCGAGGGATCGCGGCTGCACAGGCTCCCTGGATGCTGATTCTTCACGCCGACACGCATCTCTCGGATGGCTGGGCCCAAGCCGTGCGCAGCCACATGGAGAACCATCCCGACAAGGCGGGCTGGTTCCGGCTCCGGTTTCGGGCGAACGGCTTCGCGCCTCGACTGGTCGCAGCAGGCGCGAATCTCCGCTCATTCCTCCTTGGGCTGCCCTATGGCGACCAGGGGCTGCTCGTCGCACGCGCAACACTGGAGGAAGTCGGTGGCGTGCCTGACATTCCGCTAATGGAGGACCTGGCCCTCGCCCACCGCCTCAAGGGTCGCCTTCGCCCGCTCGACGCAATCGCGTTCACGTCGGCCGAACGTTACGAGGCCGAGGGATGGCTGCGGCGAAGCACCGGCAATCTTGGCACGCTCATGCGCTATCTCCGCGGCGCTTCTCCCGAGGAGCTCGTCGCCCGTTACGAAGGGCAGGACCAGCACCGGTAGGACTGGTTCAGGCCGCAGCCTCGACATCAGCCACGATCCCTTCCACGACTTCCTTCAGGAGCGCTTCGTCCTCGCATTCCGCCATTACCCGAATCAGCGATTCGGTTCCCGAGCGACGGATCAGGAGACGACCGGTTCCTGCCAGTCGCTTCTCGGCTGCCGTGATCGCGCCCTTCACGGTCGCGGATTCGAGGGGCTGCGCGTCCTCGGGGCACCGTATGTTCTTGAGGAGCTGCGGCACGGGCTCGAACATGTGGCGAAGTTCGCTTGCAGATCGTCCGGTGCGTTGCATCTCGGCCAGGAAGTGAGCTCCTGCGAGCAGGCCGTCGCCGGTCGTCGCATGGTCCGTCATGACGATATGCCCCGACTGCTCGCCGCCAAGATTGTACCCGCCGGCGCGCATTTCCTCGACCACGTAACGGTCGCCCACGGACGTGCGCAGCAGCGAGACGCCCCGACCCGCCAGGAATCGTTCCAGACCGAGATTTGACATCACTGTCGTCACCAGTGTGCTGCCCCGAAGCCGGCCCTCATCGGCCCAGCGCGCCGCGAACAACGCCATGATCTGGTCGCCATCGGCGACCTTGCCCGTCTCGTCGATGATCATCACGCGGTCCGCATCGCCGTCCAGGCAAATGGCGACATCGGCGCCGCCGGACGCCACGGCTTCCGCAGCCGTGGCGATACATGTCGTGCCGCAGTTCTTGTTGATGTTCTTCCCGTCGGGCGAAGTGCCGACTTCCGTCACCGTGGCACCCAGCTTGCCGAGCAGTTCTGGCGCCGCGCGATAGGCGGCCCCGTTCGCGCAATCGATCACGACCTTCATGCCGGCAAGGTCCAGGTCGCCTGGAAGCGTGGATCGCAGATTCTCGACATATCTGGATGGCCCGCCTTCCACGCGCTGGGCGCGACCGATGCCGACCGGATCGGCCAGCTTGATGTCGCCCTCCATGATCGCCTCGATTGCGGCCTCGGCGTCGTCCGAAAGCTTGAAGCCGTCGGGGCCGAAGAACTTCACGCCATTGTCTTCATGAGAATTGTGGCTGGCCGAAATCATCACTCCGACGTCGGCCCCCATGGAACGCACCAGCAAGCCGACGGCGGGCGTCGGCACCGGGCCAAGCAGGAGCACGTTCATGCCGGTCGACGTGAAACCCGCCGTCAAGGCGCTTTCGAACATGTAGCCGGAGAGCCTCGTGTCCTTGCCGATGACGACGTGGTGCGGGGCGGAACCGTCCCGGTGAAAGTAGCGTCCCGCGGCAGCACCGAGACGCAGAACGGCATCCGCAGTCATGGGATGCGTGTTGACGCGCCCGCGCGCGCCGTCAGTGCCGAACAGCTTGCGTGTCATCTGCCCAACCGGATGCCTCGCCTTTTTTGCAATCATAGCATGCCCACGCTGGATTCCGAAACCGCCATTGCAAATTCAACCAAAGAGTCACTGGTGCACCTGACATGCGCAGAACCCGCGCGACGGAGAAGCCGGCAATCCGCTCCACCATGGAACTTTCGGGAGCCGACGGCTCAAAGCACGGGATCCCTGCACGCAAGAACGGGTGCCGTCAAGTCACCCAGCCTGTGCCTCTGCGTTCCGCTGGCGTCAAAATTCGAGGGTTCGAGCCAAGCCTCGAACGCCTCCTTGAGAGCTGGCCATTCGCTGTCAATGCACGCGTACCAGGCCGTGTCACGATTCCGTCCCTTGACGACCGTCGCCTGCCGAAACACCCCTTCGTAGGAAAAGCCGAATCGCTCCGCCGCACGCCGCGAGCGGTGATTCGCCGCGTCGCACTTCCACTCGAACCTTCGATAACCCGCTTCGAAGGACCAGCGCATCAGCTGAAAGACCGCTTCGGTGGCCTCTCGAGTCCGCTGAAGGCGAGGCGAGAACGTAAGCCAGCCCGTCTCGATCGAACCCGCGGCAGGCTTGATCCGCATCAGGCTGAGAGTGCCTCCGAGCCGGCCGTCCTCCATGCGCACCGCATAGTGCAACGGGTCGGGCGACGCGCGTGCCGCGTCCGTCCAAACCAGATAGCCGGCCTTGTCGAACGGACCGTGCGGAAGATACTCCCACATCCTGCCGTCGGCATCCTCGGCGAAGGCTTCCATCAATCCGGCGAGATGTGCGCGTTCGACCGGCTCCAGCACAACATAGCGTCCTGCAATTGCCGTTCGAGATGGCAGTGGCGGAGGTGACCAGTCCTTCATGCTCATGGTTCTGCCGTCCTCAGGTCCTCGAATTCGCGGCGCAATGCGTCATCCGGGCCGGATCGACAGCCACGTCGCCGTCCTCCGGATCTCGCATCACGATCCGACGATCACTCTTCGCGCGGCAGCGTTCGCAATCGAAGCTCACGCAACTGCTCTCGGGTCGGCTCCGTGGGAGCATCCATCATGAGATCTTCCGCCCTCTGGTTCATCGGAAAGAGAATGACTTCGCGGATGTTCGCCTCGTCGGCCAGGAGCATGACGATCCGGTCGATCCCCGCGGCGCAACCGCCGTGCGGCGGCGCACCAAAGCGCAGCGCATTGACCATGCCGCCAAATCGGGCGCGCACCTCGTCCTCTCCATAACCCGCAATCTCGAAGGCCCGGAACATGATCTCGGGTTGATGGTTGCGGATTGCGCCCGAGGCAATTTCGTGACCGTTGCACACCAGGTCATACTGGAATCCCAGGGCGTCCAGCGGATTGCCCGCAAGCGCGGCCATGCCCCCCTGGGGCATCGAGAACGGATTGTGCTCGAAATCGATCGCGCCACTTTCCTCATCCTCTATGTAGAGCGGGAAATCGACAATCCAGGCGAACGCAAACCGGTCCTTCTCGACAAGTCCAAGCTCCTCGCCTATGAGCACGCGGGCCTTTCCCGCCACGGCTTCAAAGCTCTTCGCCTTGCCGCCCAGGAAGAACGCGGCGTCGCCAGAGGTCAGGTCGAGCTGTCTCCTGATGGCCTCCGTGCGTTCGGGGCCGATGTTTTTTGCGACCGGCCCGGCCGCCTCCATTCCGCCATTGCCGTCGCGCCAGATGATGTAGCCCATGCCCGGAAGGCCCGCTCCCTGGGCAAACGCATTCATGCGGTCGCAGAACCGGCGGCTGCCGCCGCCCGGCGCGGGAATCGTGCGGACTTCCGTGCCGTCCTGTTCCAGGATCCTGGCGAATGTCGCGAATCCGGATCCCCGGAAATGCTCCGAGACATCCTCCATCCTGATCGGGATCCTCAGGTCGGGCTTGTCGGTCCCGTAACAGAGCATCGTGTCGCGATACGGAATCTGCGGCCAGTCGACGACCGGATCCACGTCACGGCTCGCTGCAAACTCGGAGAAAACCCCCTCGATCACGGGCGAAACCGTGTCGAAGACGTCCTGCTGCGTCACGAAGCTCATTTCCATGTCGAGCTGGTAGAAGTCGGTGGGCGAACGGTCGGCGCGCGGATCTTCATCTCGGAAGCATGGTGCGACCTGGAAGTATCGATCGAAGCCGGAAACCATCAAGAGCTGCTTGAACTGCTGCGGCGCCTGCGGAAGGGCGTAGAACTTGCCCGGATGAAGCCGCGAGGGTACGAGGAAATCCCGCGCGCCTTCGGGGCTGGATGCCGTGATGATCGGCGTCTGGTGCTCGCGGAATCCGGCGTCCCACATGCGCCGCCGAATGCTGGCCACCACATCCGAGCGGAGCTTCATGTTTCGCTGCATCGCCTCGCGCCGAAGGTCGAGGAACCTGTATCGCAGCCGCGTCTCCTCCGGGTACTCCTGGTCACCGAACACGATCAGCGGAAGCTCCTCCGCAGCTCCCAGGACCTCGAGATCGCGGATGAAGACCTCGATGTCGCCGGTGGAGATCTTCGGGTTCACGAGATCGGCGTCCCGCGCCTTCACCTCGCCGTCTATCCGGATGCACCACTCCGAGCGAACCTTCTCCACCTCCGCGAAGGCGGGGCTGTCCGGGTCGGCGAGGACCTGGGTCACGCCATAATGGTCGCGAAGGTCGACGAACAGCACGCCGCCATGATCTCGAACGCGGTGGACCCAGCCCGAAAGACGCACGGTCTCGCCTACATGGGAGGCATTGAGTTCGGCACAGTTGTGACTTCGAAAGGCGTGCATGTAGTTGCGTCTCCTGATTGCAGGGCGCCGATACAACTTGCAACGGGCCGGAAGTCAAGCGGACAGGCGACGCCAAGACCGGGCGGGCTTGCCGTTTGCCGGAACCCGGCGTCACAAAACTTGCCAGCGCCTCGGTTAACCCCTTGCGCAGGAACGGCCAATCCCTATAACGCAGGACA
This sequence comes from Boseongicola sp. SB0665_bin_10, assembly GCA_009838075.1. Classification (GTDB taxonomy): domain Bacteria; phylum Pseudomonadota; class Alphaproteobacteria; order Rhodobacterales; family Rhodobacteraceae; genus JAJEFO01. The sequence continues at coordinate 41,223 of VXSG01000096.1, forward strand.
ATTTGCGCGTGACCACGAGGCAGCGGATGCCGAAGAGAACCGACATTGGGTCCATCATGATAATCGGGGCCGGCCCAATCGTTATTGGACAGGCTTGCGAGTTCGACTACTCGGGCGCACAGGCCTGCAAGGCGCTTCGCGAGGAGGGCTTTCGCGTCGTGCTCGTGAACTCGAATCCGGCCACGATCATGACCGACCCTGGCTTGGCGGACGCAACCTATATCGAGCCCATCACGCCTGAAGTCGTGGCCAAGATCATCGAAAGGGAGCGGCCCGACGCGCTTCTGCCGACCATGGGCGGGCAGACTGGCCTCAACACGTCCCTCGCGCTGCAGGAGATGGGCGTCCTGGAGAAGTTCGGAGTCGAAATGATCGGCGCCAGGCCGGAAGCCATCGAAATGGCCGAGAACCGCAAGCTCTTCAGGGAGGCAATGGAGCGGATCGGCCTCGAGAACCCGAAGGCTGCGATTGCCGACGCGCCAAGGGACGCCGAAGGCCGATTTGACATCCCCAAGGGTGTCGAGCGCGCGATGGCAGCGCTGGGCGAAGTGGGGCTTCCCGCAATCATCCGGCCCGCTTTCACCCTGGGCGGCACCGGCGGCGGCGTCGCCTACAACCGCACCGAGTATCTCGAGATGTGCCGCCGGGGGCTCGAAGCCTCTCCCGTCGCGCAGATCCTGATTGACGAGAGCCTGCTCGGCTGGAAGGAGTTCGAGATGGAAGTGGTCCGTGATCGGGCGGACAACGCGATCATCGTGTGCTCCATCGAGAACGTCGATCCCATGGGCGTCCACACGGGAGACTCCATCACGGTCGCCCCGGCGCTGACCCTCACCGACAAGGAATACCAGCGGATGCGGACGGCCTCGATCGCCGTTCTCCGCGAGATTGGCGTCGAGACCGGAGGCTCGAACGTCCAGTGGGCGGTGAATCCCGAAGACGGGCGCATGGTCGTGATCGAGATGAACCCGCGGGTTTCCCGGTCATCGGCCCTGGCGTCGAAGGCCACGGGTTTCCCGATCGCCAAGATCGCCGCAAAGCTCGCCGTGGGCTTCACGCTGGACGAGCTCGACAACGACATAACCAAGGTAACGCCCGCCTCGTTCGAGCCGACGATCGACTACGTGGTCACGAAGATCCCGCGATTTGCCTTCGAGAAGTTCCCGGGCAGCGAACCGTCGCTCACGACTTCGATGAAATCGGTGGGCGAAGCCATGGCCATCGGCCGCACGTTCCACGAAAGCATGCAGAAGGCGCTTGCGTCGCTCGAGACCGGCCTGACCGGGCTTGACGAGATCGAGATTCCCGGCGCCCCTCCCTTGCCGGCACCGTTCTGCAACGGCAGCACCACCGCCGCCACCGAGGAAGGTGCCGGCGGCGACGGGCGCGCAGCCATCACGGCAGCCCTTGCCAGGCTGACGCCGGACAGGCTGCGGATCATCGCGCAAGCGATGCGGCACGGGCTTTCGGACTGCGACATTCAGGCCGTGACGAACTTCGATCCCTGGTTCCTCACCCGGATCCGCGAAATCGTGGACGCCGAGGCCGCGGTGCTGGAAAGCGGGCTGCCCGAATCCAGGGAGGGCCTGCGCAAGCTGAAAGTGCTGGGCTTCACCGACGCACGGCTGGCGAAACTGGCCGCCCGTCCGGAAGAAAGCGTCCGTCGCAGCCGCCACGGTCTGGGTGTCCACGCGGCCTTCAAGCGAATCGACACCTGCGCGGCGGAATTCGAGGCGCACACGCCATACATGTATTCGACCTACGAAGCGCCCGCCATGGGCGAGGCCGAATGCGAGGCGAACCCGACCGAGCGGCGCAAGGTGGTCATTCTCGGCGGCGGTCCCAACCGCATTGGCCAGGGAATCGAGTTCGACTATTGCTGCTGCCACGCCTGTTTCGCGCTCTCCGAGGCGGGCTTTGAGACGATAATGATAAACTGCAATCCGGAGACCGTCTCCACGGATTACGACACCTCGGACCGGCTGTATTTCGAGCCTCTGACATTCGAGCATGTCATGGAGATCCTGCGGGTCGAGCAGGAACGCGGCACGCTCCATGGGGTGATCGTGCAATTCGGCGGGCAGACCCCCCTGAAGCTCGCCAATGCGCTGCATGACGCGGACATTCCCATTCTCGGCACGTCACCGGATGCGATTGACCTGGCTGAGGACCGGAAGCGCTTCCAGGAACTCGTCAACCGCCTGGACCTGAAGCAGCCCCGGAACGGCATAGCGCATTCCCGAGAGGAGGCGCTCTCCGTCGCCGACGACATCGGCTATCCGCTGGTGATCCGACCGTCCTACGTGCTTGGCGGTCGCGCGATGCAGATCGTCCGCGATGCCAGCCAGCTCGAGCGATACATTCGCGACGCCGTCGTCGTCTCGGGCGAAAGCCCCGTCCTGCTCGACAGCTATCTTGACGGCGCAACCGAGGTGGACGTGGACGCGATCTGCGACGGAGCGGATGTGCATGTTTCCGGCATCATGGAGCACATCGAGGAGGCCGGCGTCCATTCGGGCGACAGCGCATGTTCGCTGCCACCGCACTCGCTTCCAAACGGAATCATCGACGAACTCGTCCACCAGACCGGGGCATTGGCCCGGGAACTGAAGGTTGTCGGGCTGATGAACGTGCAGTACGCGATCAAGGGCGAAGACATCTACCTCATCGAAGTCAATCCGCGTGCCTCGCGGACCGTGCCATTCGTGGCCAAGGCGGTGGACAGCGCCATCGCCTCGATTGCGGCTCGCGTGATGGCTGGCGAGAAACTCTCCGATTTCCCAATCCAGGCCACCAACGGCGACGGCGGCACGGATCCCATGACGCTCAGGGAATTTCGCACGCCGTGGTACTCGGTCAAGGAGGCCGTGCTGCCCTTCGCGCGCTTCCCCGGCGTCGACACGCTTCTCGGTCCGGAGATGCGGTCGACCGGGGAGGTCATGGGATGGGACAGGAGCTTCGCGCGCGCATTCCTCAAGGCGCAGCTTGGCGCAGGCGCCATGCTTCCCGAAGAAGGGACGGTCTTCTTCTCCATCAAGAACGCGGACAAGACGGAAGAGCTGGTCGAAACGGCACGAACGTTGAACAGGCTCGGACTGAAGATCCTCGCCACGCGCGGCACCGCAAGGTTCCTGACCGACAACGGCGTTCCGTCAGACATCGTGAACAAGGTCTACGAAGGCGGGCGCACGATCATTGACGTGATGAAGGACGGCGAGGTGGCGCTTGTCATGAACACGACCGAGGGCGCCCAGGCCATCGAGGACTCGCGATCGATGAGAAGCGTGACGCTCATGGACAGGATACCGTATTTCACGACTGCAGCAGGGATTCACGCGGCGGTGCTCGCCATGGAATCAAGGGCGGAAGGCGAACTGGGTGTGAGATCACTGCAGGATTGAGCGGCTCGCATTGCAGGCCCGCGTCCGGGTGCATGAACAAGGGAGGACGAGACGCGGCGTCCCCACCCGCGAACGGAGGGCCGCAAGACGGGCCGACAATGCGCTTTCGATCAAGATGTCGGCTGGCGCCTTGACGGTGTTCCGGGGAAGCAATCGCAAATCCGAGTTTCGCTTGCCGTATTCGACGCGGTCGCCCGGCAACCCGGGGCGGGCAGTCGGCCCGCCACGATGTCGACCAGCCTGATCGTGGTCGAGAATCTCCGCCAATGGATGTGGGAACGGGCCGCGAAACGTCTGCCGACGGGCGCTGTCCGCCCGATTGATGAAAATTGTGGCGATGGAAGTGCGCCCGCACCCGTGCGTTTGCCACACGACTGTGCCAAATTCGTCAGATCGGAATGAAAGGGAGAGGCATGGATGGCTGGCATCGCGCTACTTGCCGCGGTTACAATTCTATACGCGGGCTACAACCTGTTCGTGAAGCTGTCGGGAGGGCACGTTCCTTCCGGAGCCACGACAACCGTTCTCGCCACGATGTGCATTCAAGTCGCTGCGCTGTCGACGTCGGTCGTGTTTCTCTCCCTGCTGGCGGTTCGAGGCGGACACGTGTTTTCCCTGTCTCCGGCGTCTTATGCCTGGGCTACGCTTGCCGGGTTGTGCATCGGAGGCGCGGAGATCGGATATCTCTACCTCTTCGGGGGGGTCGGAGGGATGAAGCCGATGGATGCGAGCGTTGCAATTCCTACAATCGTGAGCGGCACGATTGTGATCGCGCTGCTGTTTTCGTTCCTTGTCCTGAAGGAGCAGATTTCCTGGACCCAGGTACTCGGAAGTTGTTTGATCCTCGTCGGAGTTTTCCTCCTGTTCGTGCAGAGGCCGGGATCGGCCTGAGGAGCGCATTTGTTGTCCCGTTTTGCCCGAATGCGGACAGCCAAGACTGGGCTGATCTCCTGAGAATCTGCCGCTTGCAGCAAGCGCAACGTAGCTGTTCATGCCCTTCTATGCGCCTGAATGCGCCACCCAGGGCCCTCGCGCACAATCCTTGTGCCCCCACTAACGCGCGGGATCGCTGCACGTCTCACTGCTCCGGTTCCATGCTGCTTCCAATTTTTGACTGGGACCATCCGGCAGAAGATCACGCATCGCTATGGCATCGACTCCGTTAGGGGAAACAGTGCACCCGAGAGGATTCGAACCTCGCGACCCTGCCACTCGCAAATTGTCCCGGTTCCTCGGAAGAACCATCGAGGCGCTGGATGGAGTTCATCGCGGAATCCACGGGTCAACGATCTTGATGCCGCATCCCTCGAAATCTCTCCCGTTGCGCGTGGCAATGGCGGCCCCATGGCAACGAGCAATTGCGGCAATCTGACAGTCAGGGAAGCTGATTGCCCGACCAGCGGCTCGTCGGTCAGCGAAGATCGCCGCAAACTCCCGAGCGGCGGCGCTGTCGAACGGCAATACACGGTGTCCGAAATCATCCCAAACCAAGGCGTTGATCTCTGCGATCAACCTGTCACGGCGGCGCCCTGCCGGAAAGATCAGGGCTCCGCGCCGCAATTCGGCCTCTCCAACCGCGCTCAGATGAAGGCCGGCATCATCCTGACGCCCGAACCAGTCCAGAACGGCAGGAGCGGGCAACGGCCGCATCAGCTCCGAGACGACATCGGTTTCGATCAGGATCATGGTCTCAATCGAAGCTTGGCGGCTCAGGCATTGGATCCCGATCCGGCAGCTCAAGCTCCACGCCTCCTATGGCGGCGAACCGCCGATGGATGTCTTCGCCGAGATTTCCGTTCTCTGCCGGGGGGCCGACGACCTGCCTCAGGATTTGCCGCACTTCCTCTTCCATGGAACGGCCATGCTCGGCCGCACGAACGCGCAGACGCCTCTTTAGACGGTCGTCAAGATTGCGGATAGTGATGCTTGCCATGAACCCCTCCGATGCATGTCAATTTGTAATCAATGATAGCAATGCAGGCAAGACGTATCTGAATCTGGAGCACCCGGACCATAGCCCCTCAGGTCCATTCCGTGCTGCAACCCCAGCGAGGATGCGCAGCGAAGCCCAGAAGCAGATCGCAAATGCCTTGATCTCTGGACACGCGCCCGGATTTCCGGCCGTTTCGTCATGACGGAAAACGCGCATCGCGGCGCCAAGATCAATGCATGGGTCAAGATCATGAATTTCAAGGGGAATGGCGCACCCGAGAGGATTCGAACCTCTGGCCTCTGCCTTCGGAGGGCAGCGCTCTATCCAGCTGAGCTACGGGTGCCAATGCGACCTGATAGTAAGGTTGCCGCCTCTTCGCAAGTGCATCCCTGCCCCAGCGACGCACCCTGCGACGGTCACCCGAACAGTTCCCGGCAGAGTTCCAGTGCTTCAACCAACGTGTCGACCTCGGCCTCGGTGTTGTACAGACCGAAACTCGCCCGCGCCGACGCGGTGATCCCGTAGTGCTCCATAAGCGGCTGGGCGCAATGGTGACCTGCACGAACCGCGACACCTTTCTTGTCAAGAACCGTGGAGATGTCGTGTGCATGGGCCGCGCCGTCCAGCGTGAACGAGAATATAGCCGCCTTGTCCGGCGTCGTCCCCTGGACATTCAGCCAGTTGAGCCCGTCGATCCTCGACCGCAGGTAGTCGCAAAGCCGGGACTCGTGCCGGGCCACGTTCTCCATGCCCAGTTCCATGAGATAGTCGAGGGCGACGCCGAGGCCGATCTGCTGAACGATTCCTGGCGTGCCGGCCTCGAATTTCATCGGCGGCTCCGCCCAGGTTATTTCGTTCCTTCTCACGTCCCGGATCATGTCGCCGCCGCCCATGAAGGGTCGCATCTCCGCCTGACGCTCCTTCCGAATGTAGACCGCCCCGGAGCCGGACGGGCCGTAGAGCTTGTGCCCCGTGATCGCATAGAAATCGCACCCGATGTCCTGAACGTCGACGGGCATGTGAACCGCACCCTGACTGCCATCGACAAGCACCGGCACGCCCGCTTCCTGCGCGCCGCGACAGATGGACTTCACGTCGACCCTGGTCCCCAGCACGTTCGACAGGTGCGTGACGGCGACCAGCCTCGTCCTTGACCCGATCGCATCCAGGACCCTTTCGGGTGCCAACGCGCCCGTTTCGTCCACTTCGACCCACTTCAGGACGACGCCCTGCCGCTCCCGCAGGAAGTGCCAGGGCACGATGTTGGCGTGATGCTCCATTACCGAAAGGACGATTTCATCGCCCGCTTCCATGCGCGGCATCGCCCAGGAATGCGCCACCGTGTTAATGCCTTCAGTCGTTCCCGAGTTCATGACGATCTCGTCGGCAGCGCCAGCGTTCAGGAACCGTGCAATGGTGCCGCGTACAGCCTCGTACCTTTCGGTCGCCAGGTTGGAGAGATAGTGCAGGCCCCTGTGGACGTTGGAGTATTCTTGCGAATATGCACGCGTGACCGCATCAATCACGACCTGCGGCTTCTGCGCCGATGCGCCGTTGTCGAGATAGACAAGCGGTTCGCCGTTCACCTCCCGACCGAGGATTGGAAAGTCGCGGCGAATTTTCTCGACTTCATACACCGCCGCCCACTCCGATGACACCGATGACCAATGGCGAGAAGAAGAGCGAAAAGAGGAACAACGCCATCCAGGACAACACGAACAGCACGAACGACGTCCAAAGGGACTTGAACCCGTGGGCCTCGGCCATCACCGAAACGAACAGCCAGATCCAGTGAATGAAGAACGCCATGCCGACCAGACCGGTCAACGTGAACGAAAAGGCCGCCAGGATCGGCAGGAGCACGACCGCCACGGTGAAATACATCCAGACGAAAACGAACACCAGCAGCACTTGTTCGAACCTGCCCTGTCCGCCAAGTGCCCCGCCCAGCCTCCACAGCACCCAGACCAGGAACAGCTCGCTGCACAGCTCCAGGCCGGCGCGCAAGAGAGGCGGCAGTCTCGGCACGGGCATCACCAACGCTTCCGCCATCGGCAAGAACCGCTCGACGGCAATCACGTAAAGCAAGATCACCAGAACGAAGGACAGCCACGCGGCTTCGCGCGGCACACCAAGCCTGAAGAGCTCGGCGGCAGTTGCCCGCGGTTCGCGAAGCATGCTCAGCGCAATGCCAGGAATTCGGTCCCAGAGAGTCACGCTGCCTCCACCTGCGCTTGCTTCATTGCCAGCATCCCGGCCCAAAGAAATGCAAGGAAGAGCACCAGGGCAACCAGGCTCACGGCCTCGAAAGGCAGCCCCGGGGCAAGGCCGGCAGCAATTCCGGACAGGAGCCAGGCCGGTGTGGAAGCGAGCAGCGCCCAGAACAGCGCCGCCCGGCAGGCATGGCCGGTCGCGGGCCACCGGACCAGTCGCAGCGCGATGTGCACCAGAAGCGCGATCGCGTAGAGAACAAGCGGCATGGCCACCATCCAGCCAAAGAATGCGCCGGCAAGTCGCGCATCAAGCCCGACTGCCGGTTCCAGCCAACTCTCGCGAGCAAGCCTGGGCAACTGTGCCACGAAGATAAGGCCACAGGCCGCCAGGGCCATGGCGAGCAGGGCGCCTTCGCGACGAGGTCCCGTCATTCGCCTGACCTGAACGGACCTTGGCGTCCGGTAGGTTCTGAGGATGTCCAGAACTACGCTCATCTGCGATGACGCTGCAGCCAGCCCTTGAGCCGCCCCAAAATGTCCTCGGCTATGTCTTCGCGTTCGATCTCCTCGATCGCCTCCGCAAGAAAGGCGAGGACCAGAAGATCCTGCGCCTCGGGTCTCGGAAGGCCGCGCGACTGCAGGTAGAACAGCGCATCCTCGTCAATCGCCCCTGACGTCGAACCGTGGGAGCATGCCACGTCGTCGGCATATATTTCGAGTTCGGGCTTCGCCAGGAACTGTGCGTCCTCGTCGAGAAGCAGCGACTGGCTGATCTGGTACCCGTCGGTCTTCTGCGCTCCCTCCTTCACCAGGATCTTCCCCTGAAACGCGCCAACTGCACCGTTGCGCAACACCTTCTTGAAGACCTGGCGGCTCTCGCACCCGACCGCGTCGTGGACAACAAACACGGTGTCGTCGTGATGAAAATCGCCGTCCCCGACGGCCGCGCCCGCGATGTGGGCGACAGCATTGTCGCCAGCGAGTTCGATGAACGCCTCGTTTCGGGTCAGGACGCCGTTGGCAGTCAACGTGAACGACTTGAAGGCGCTGTCCTTTCCAAGGCGCGCGAACATGTGCGTGACCGCGCGACGTTCATGATCACGACCCTGCGCGCGAACATGATGGAACGCGCCGCCGTCGGCGACTTCGACTTCCATGCACTTGTTGAAGCGCGCCGCCGCCGGGCCGTTTTCGAGGACTGTCAGGTCGGCTCCGCTTTCGACCTTGATCGCGAAATGCAGGATCGCGTCGCTGTCAGGATTCTCGTGCAGGTAGATCAGGTTGACGGGCCTGGAGACGCTTTCCGTGGCCCGGATCACGATGCCGTCGGTGGCGAATGCCGTATTGAGCGCCGCAAACGGGCGTGCCACGGGTTCCTGGCCCCGCGCCTCCAGCACTCCGTAGACATCCTTCAACCAGTGAATGTCGTGCGCCGCCGCCGACTGGAGCCGTTCGATTTCCAGGCCCTCGCACGCAAGGTCGTCCGATGCTTCGGGATCAAAGACACCGTCCCTGAACACGATTCTCAGTCGATCGATCTCTCCAAACACCGGCGCTTCCTTGAAGTCGGCCACGGCCGCCGGGGGCGCTTGCGGCGCGTTCAGGTCATCCGGTCGCGTGAATCGCCAGTATTCGTCGCGACGCCCCGGAAGCCCCATCTTGAGGAAGCGGGTGAGGGCCTGCGCGTGCGCCAAGCGCGCCCATCCCGCCTGCCCGGCGGGCATTTCGAGATGGGCAATCCTGGCTTCCGCATCTTCCTTTCCGCGAGCGGGCAGTCCCATCAGGCAACCTCCTGGAGGATGTCGGCATACCCGTTCGTCTCGACTTCAAGCGCGAGGTCGGGACCTCCGGTCTTCACGATCCTGCCATCCGCCATGATGTGGACCACGTCCGGTTCAATGTGGTTCAGCAGGCGCTGGTAGTGCGTGATGACGAGGAATGCACGGCCTTCGTCGCGAAGGGCGTTCACGCCGTCAGCCACGAGGCGCATCGCGTCAACGTCAAGACCCGAATCCGTCTCGTCGAGCACGCACATCTTCGGTTCGAGGACTGCCATCTGTAGGATCTCGTTGCGCTTCTTTTCGCCGCCGGAAAAACCGACATTGACGGGGCGCTTCAGCATGTCCGGGTCGATCCGAAGGGACTTCGCCCTGCTGCGGATGAGCTTGAGGAAGTCGGCCGCGCTCACCTCTTCATCGCCGCACGCCTTTCGCTGCGCATTGAGCGCGGTGCGAAGAAACGTCATGTTGCCGACGCCCGGGATCTCGACCGGATACTGGAATGCCAGGAACAGGCCCGCAGCGGCACGTTCCTCAGGCTCGAGTTCGAGCAGATCCTGACCCTCGAGCGCAACGCCCCCGTGCGTTACCTCGTATCCGTCCCGTCCGGACAGGACATAGGCGAGCGTCGACTTTCCCGAGCCGTTCGGCCCCATGATCGCGTGCACGGACCCGGCGGGCACGTCCAGGTCAACGCCCCTGAGGATCACCTTGTCCTCTTCCTCAAGCCTGACGTGGAGATTGTCTATTTTCAGCATGTCTTCCTCATGAAACTTGCGTGCAGGAACAGGCTCGCGACCTGCACCCGACTGATACTCTGACCTGCGAGCCTTCCCGACGCGGCGGCATTTTCATCGACCTGCCGTTTCCGCCGAAGTCATCGGCATTGCAGCGCGGAACATCACTGGCCCCTGACCCAGACGCGACCCAGCACGGACTGTGCGAAGAGGCTGCCAAGAAAGCCGCTCGTGAAGCTGACGAGGACCAAGCCAGCGAGCCCCAGCGCACTCGTCATGAAATGGACGAACACCGCAAACGCCGAACAGAAGAGACCTGTAAGGGCTGCTGTCAGGAGCATTGTGCGGATCATGATCCATTCCTCCAGAATTCCTTCGGCGCCTGAAGACGCGTGCCGGGTCCAGCCAGCGCTCCCGCCGCCGCGCCGATTGCCAGCATGAGCGGCCAGGAACCGCCCTCGCCCGGCATCCAGCCACCAAAGGAGAGCGCCGTCACCGGGGCGAAGCTGAAGGTGCCAATGCACGCGAAGAACTGCCGGTTCATGCCCGAAATTCCATCCCGTGCGCGTGGCCATGGTTCCCGGACCTTCCGGCAACGCTCCGGCGATCGGACTCGGCGCGGAAAGCGCCGGGCATGAACGACAACGATTTGCTCATCCGACGCTTCCTTCAAGCGAAATCGCAACCAGTTGCTGCGCCTCCATCGCGAATTCCATGGGAAGCGCCTGCAGCACGTCCTTGCAGAAGCCGTTGACGACGAGCGCCACGGCCTCTTCCTCGTCCATGCCGCGCTGCCTGCAGTAGAAGAGCTGGTCCTCGTCGACCTTCGATGTCGTGGCCTCGTGCTCGACTCGTGACGAGTTGTTCTTGACCTCGATATAGGGCACGGTATGCGCCCCGCACTTGCCGCCGATCAGAAGCGAATCGCACTGGGTGTAGTTCCGGGAGCCACTGGCCCTGGGATGCATCGAAACCAGCCCGCGATAGGTGTTCTGCGCCCGTCCGGCGCTGATTCCCTTCGAGACGATCCTCGACTTCGTGCTCTTGCCGAGATGCACCATCTTGGTGCCGGTGTCGGCTTGCTGCCGGTTGTTCGTGATGGCGATCGAATAGAATTCGCCCTGGCTTTCGTTGCCCCTCAGAATGCAGGACGGGTACTTCCAGGTGACGGCGCTTCCGGTCTCGACCTGCGTCCACATCACCTTCGAGCGCGCTCCCCGGCAATCGGCCCGCTTGGTCACGAAATTGTAGATGCCGCCCTTGCCGTTCTCGTCGCCCGGATACCAGTTCTGCACCGTGGAATACTTGATCTCGGCATCCTCCAGCGCCACCAGTTCGACGACCGCGGCATGCAGCTGGTTCGTGTCCCGCTGCGGCGCGGTGCACCCTTCGAGATAGGAGACGTAGGACCCCTTGTCGGCGATGATCAGCGTGCGCTCGAACTGGCCGGTGTTCTCGGCATTGATCCGGAAATAGGTGCTGAGCTCCATCGGGCAGCGAACGCCTTCGGGAACGTATACGAAGGATCCGTCCGAATACACGGCCGAATTGAGCGTCGCGTAGAAGTTGTCCGACTGCGGCACGACGCTGCCAAGGTATTTCCTGACAAGATCGGGATGCTTCCTGACGGCCTCCGAAATCGCGCAGAAGATGACGCCCGCCTTCTCGAGCTCGGCCTGGAAGGTCGTGCCGACCGAAACGCTGTCAAAGACGGCGTCCACGGCAACCTTGCGGCCTTCGTAGGGCGAATTCGCCGCACCGTCCACTCCGGCAAGGACCATCTGTTCCTTCAACGGAATGCCCAGCCTTTCGTAGGTTTCCAGCAGCTTCGGATCGACTTCGTCGAGCGACTTCGGCCTCTCCGCCATGGATTTCGGCTTGGCATAGTAATACTGGTCCTGGAAATCGATTGCCGGGTAGTCGACCATTGCCCATTCCGGCTCATCCATTTCCAGCCATCTGCGATAGGCCTGAAGCCGCCATTCCGTCATCCAATCCGGCTCGCCGTTCTTTTCCGAGATCAGGCGCACGATGTCCTCGTCGAGACCCCTCGGCGCATAGTCCGTCTCGATCTCGGTCTCCCAGCCATGCTTGTACGTCGCCGAAAGGGATTGCACGGCATCGACCGTCTCCTGGTCGACCCCTTCCTTTATCTCGGTCACGCTTTCCAGAACTGCCATCTGCCGGTTCCCCTTCATGCCGCACGCTGGCGGAGTTTCCCCTTTTGCTTCGCCCATGCGTCCACGAAGCGCATCAGCTCTTCCTCTGTCGTCGTCGGCCCGATCGACACTCGAAGCGCGCATTCCGCCGCTTGCGCATCCAGACCCATGGCGCGGAGCACTCGAGACCCCCTTACCTTGCCCGACGAACAGGCCGACCCGCTGGAGACGGCGAAACCGGCCAGGTCCATCTGCATGACCTGCGTTTCGCCCTTCCATCCCGGCGTAACGAAACAGGAAGTGTTCGGCAGCCGCTGCGAGCCTCTGCCGACAAAAATAGTCTCATTTCCGCTGGCTTCCAGAGCGTTTTCCAGATCGTCTCGCAGAGACTGCACTTCCGCCCAGAGTCCAGCCTCAAGATCAAGCGACGCATCAAGCGCAGCGGCGCCGAATCCAGCAATTCCGGCGACGTTTTCCGTGCCGGAGCGACGACCCAGCTCCTGCCCGCCGCCGCAAAGCAACGCCTCGATTTCGGTGCCGTCCCGCACGATCAAGGCGCCAACGCCCTTCGGGCCACCCAGCTTGTGCGCGGAAAGAACAGCCAGGTCCGCGCCGGACGCGGAAAAGTCGAAACGCACCTTTCCAGCCGACTGGGCGATGTCCAGAAGCAGCCGGTCGCAACGGACGCCGTCGACGAACCAGCCTCCGTCAACCGCATCAGGCGGCTCCGTGATCACTCCGGATTCCGAATTTGCGTGACTCATGGCCAGAACGTGCCCCGGTCCATCCGGTGCGTCCCTCGCCGAAGCCGTTTCATGATAGGCCCACAGGCAATCATGCGCGAATGCGTGGACGCAGACGGCATGTTTCGGCGGCAGGTGGCGAAGCACGGAAGCCGCCTCCGTTGCCCCGGACGTGAACACGACTTCCGAAGGGCTGCATCCGGCCAGTGCCGCCACCTGCGCACGGGCACGCTCGACAATGCCGCGCATCCTGCGCCCCTCGGCATGCACGGCGGACGGATTTCCGGTCTCTCCCAGCACGGCCATCATGGCGTCCCTGGCCCTTGGTCGCAGCGGTGCCGACGCGTTCCAGTCGAGATATGCGCGATCCTTCACGGACATCCCGGCATGCCTCCAGCAAGAAACCCGGTGCCGCCCTCAAGTCCTCCTGCGCGGCTCATCCGTCGTCCACCACTTGCAGGAGCGCCGGGACGGCAGGGCACGGGGCCAGTTCGTTGCCGGTGACGTCCGAAAGCCGCGTCTGGTGAAGGAACACGTAGACATGTGCGGAAAGACCCTCCCACAACCTGTTGCTGAGGCTCTGCGCCTTGGAACCCGAAACGCCGCCGCTTGCGCCAGCTCCCGTGTGCATTGCGCTGACAGTCTCGTCGACGGCGCCAAGGATTTCGCTGATTCGGACCTGCGAAGCCGGACGGGCAAGACGATACCCGCCACCGGGTCCACGAACGGACTCCACCAACCCCGCGCGCCGAAGCTTCACGAAGAGCTGCTCAAGATAGGGCAACGAAATGTCCTGGCGCCTCGAGATCTCGCTCAAGGACAGCAACTCGTTCTCGGGGGCCAGCGCCAGATCCGCCAGCGCGACCACGGCGTAGCGCCCTTTCGTGCTGAGTTTCATGGCTGAGTGTCTCGCCTACTTCTCATTGACCTTTCGCGCCGCGCAGCTTACGTCCCGAAAGTCCTTCCGGAGGGCGGAGCTTGTTTAGAACGGTTCTAAGGTAACTCACGAAATTCGTCAACTATCGACGAAGCTTCGGCAAGCGGAAAGGTGAAACCGAACAGATGCCCGAGGTCATTTTCCCAGGCCCTGAGGGCCGGCTCGAAGGCCGCTACCATCCACAGAAGAACAGGGATGCACCGATCGCGATCGTGCTGCATCCGCATCCGCAGTTCGGCGGCACGATGAACAACCGCATCGTCTACAACCTGCACTATGCGTTCCACAACATGGGCTTCAGCGTGCTTCGCTTCAATTTCCGGGGCGTCGGACGCAGCCAGGGCGAATATGACGAGGGCATCGGCGAGTTGTCCGATGCGGCTTCGGCCCTCGACTACCTGCAATCCATGAACCAGAATGCAAAGCACTGCTGGGTTGCCGGGTTCTCGTTCGGTGCGTGGATCGGAATGCAGCTTCTGATGCGGCGCCCGGAAATCACGGGCTTCATCAGCGTGTCGCCGCCCGCCAACAGGTACGACTTCTCCTTCCTTGCGCCCTGCCCCTCGTCCGGCTTGATCATCAGCGGCACAGCAGACCGCGTGGCACCTCCGGAAGACACTCACGAGTTGGTCGAGAGGCTTCACGAGCAGAAGGGAATCACGATCACGCATTCCGAGATCAAGGGCGCGGGACATTTCTTCGAAGAGCCGCACATGGACGACATGATCGGCCAGGTCATCGCGTATGTTGAACGCCGCCTGACCGAAACAACACGTTAGTTGTCACCATATGGTTGAGCTCAACATGCCTGCTGTCTCGTGCACGAGATAGGCGGGACGCCTGTGCCTTGACGACTCTCGAGGCCGCGCGCGGTGGAACAGGGACTTCCCGTCGTCCGCGTGGCCAACACGGGCATCAGCGGCATCCTCGATCCCCTCGGCCGGATGGTGGCGAGCATGCCGCCCGGCCACAGCGGCATCCTCGATGTCACCCTGCCTGCCCCCTCGAACACCCCGCGCCATGGTCCCGTTACGGCAACTGGACACTGCTGGTCATCCTGCTGCCCGGCCTGGCCTTCATCGTCGCCGCCCTAATTCGGCGTTGGCGACCGACCCGTCCGCGCAGCAGAGGGAGAGCGGCCACCGCCGCCTGACAGACAGCGGGCGCCGGGAGTCCTCCAGGCCGGAGCGCGCGACAGACGTTCTTCGTTCTTGACGCCGTGACGAGAGCAGGTCTCCCGATGATCTGGCATCCATCGCGTCAGGCAGCATAATATTGACCATGGACTCAGACCATGGTACAAATAGTTCCATGGAAGAGATTCAGATTTCAAAGTTCAAGGCGACGTGTCTGGCCGTTCTCGACCGGGTGGGAAGATTGCGCAAGCCCGTGCTGGTCACCCGCTTCGGCAAGCCGGTCGCCCAGATTCTGCCGCCGCCGCCGTCGCCAACCGGGGAGTGGCTCGGCGCGATGCAGGACGATGGCGAGATCCGCGACGATCTCATCGCACCTGTGGCAGACCTCGCGGAGTGGGATGTCCTCAGGTAGATGGGGCTGCTGCTCGATACGCACATCTGGTTGTGGAGTCTTCTTGACCAGGACCGACTCGGCGATTCCGCAAGACATGCCTTGCAATCTGGCGAAACCGAACTCTTTCTCTCCCCTGTCAGCGTGTGGGAAGCTCTGCTCCTTGCCGAACGCGGCCGGGTCGTGCTCAACCCCGATCCCCATCGTTGGCTTCGCAAGGCGATGTCGATCTCGCCTGTCACCGAGGTCCCGCTCACCATCGATGTGGCGATCGCCGGCCGTACCGTGGACATCGAGCACCAGGATCCTGCAGATCGCTTCATCGCCGCCACTGCCAAGGTGCACAGCCTGACACTGGTGACGGCGGACACGCGGCTGCTTCGGTGCAGTGACATCGACCTTCTGCCAGGTCATTGACGCGCGTCAATCAGCGAGGCCCTGGCCTTCATCGCCGCCGCCCTGATGCGGCGTTGACGGCCGACCCGTCCGCATGCTGCCGACGCACGGCAGCATGGTGCACGCCGCGACGCTGTTGGTTGCGCGAGAACGGTACGCGAACAAGCGCAGACCGTCGTCACCCTGCCGGAATTCGAGCCGACCTGGGCCGGTCTCGATGCCGCCAGGACCCACGGACGGGTTGGCGGCAGGCAGGCCGCATTCGATGACGGCGCCATCGCCGTGTTCCTTTCATGGCGACCAAAGAGGAGACGTGCCTGAAGGCCCTGCCCTCCTTCGGCATTCGTGCAGGTGAACGTTGCTGTCAGCGTTACTCGCGATAGATCGCTGGTAGAGCCGCTGCCCCTCGGCGCCGTGACGTTCAAAGCCCATGTTCGTTTCCCGCAACGTCTCGGGCTAGGCGACCGGGGCGGAGAGGGTCGGCTTCGGGTGCCGCAGAGACAATGCCGTGTCCAAAGGCATGGCGCCGGGATCGCGCGGAAGCGTCGGGCGGGTTCTGGGTGGCACCGGGAGAGCGGCGGACAGATCGTGATCCTTCTCGCCGTCCTGTTGCGTTCGTCCTCGCAGTCGCGTCTGGCCGGCCTCCCGGGCGGCGGCGACAGCGGCGCCCGGGAGGCGGCATGCCACACAGGACAAGCCGGATTGTCTTTCCTCTCAGCGCGGGCGGCATGGCGATCGCTCGTCGGTCGGCAACGCGGCGGACCGGGACCGTCGCTCCATCGATCAATTCAGCGGTGTTTGGGTACTAGGAAACGACGTCTACATGTCCGGAAACTGCATAGACATCGCCATTCGTGTCCACCCATTCAAAAGCCAGGTTTGCGCTTTGGTTGAGACGCAGGCTGAAGGCAATGTAGGGGTTCGCGGAAACGGCGGGCTCCAGCTTGGCGCCGAAGACCTCCGCCCCCTCGACAAGGCATCTGAATCGTTCGGCGATCCGGACGGGGACGAGAAGGCCGGTCTTGTCGTGGCGCAATCCGGTTTCCATCGGATGATTGATGATGGTGCGCACCGTGAAAACCTCATCTCTCGCCACCTTGTCCGGCAGCGCCACTCGCATGTTCGGTGCCCAACCCGGCGGAAACTGGTCGTTGGCGACGGCATCCTCGCAGGCCCCGTACGTGACGTTGACGTGCCTGACAGCCTTGAATGTTTCGCCGTCGGACATCTCCGCAATGGCCACCACGTCCTGAAATGCATCAAGCCGCACGCGGGTGCTCATCCGCGCCTCGCCACAGGCTGGCGTAAAGTAGAGGGCGACGACACGGGGGCGCGGATTGCGAGGCGCGTAGACGCGGACGACGCGCGGGTAGTCCTCCGGAGTCATTT
Source organism: Boseongicola sp. SB0665_bin_10 (assembly GCA_009838075.1). Classification (GTDB taxonomy): domain Bacteria; phylum Pseudomonadota; class Alphaproteobacteria; order Rhodobacterales; family Rhodobacteraceae; genus JAJEFO01. Next base: position 58,436 of record VXSG01000096.1, read on the forward strand.
GGCAGGGGACGTAAGTGTCCATCGGCACGGAGGCACCGGAGTCGGAGAATTCCGGCATGGTGATCTCGATCTTGCCCGATTTCAATTCCGCCGCGCCGAAATCCTCATCTATCGCGGCAAGCATCTCCGTCTCGTCCGCCTGCAGCGGCAACGCGCAGGTTGCCACGCCAGCCGCCAGCAGCGCGCGGCGAGACAAGGTGATCGGCAATGCGGTTGGCGGCCATTTGGGGTCCGACATGTCCGTAGCCCTCCAAGCCCGTGTCGCCAACGGTTGCACGCGCAGCCTAGCACTTCCATGCAATCAAGACAAACTTCCGAACAAGGGGATTCCCGCGTGGCCGTCCGGATGCACGGCACAATCACCGGTCAGCGACACCTTGCAAGAAAAGGCGGCTGCGATCTTGTCGCGGGAGCGGTTCGACTGCGGGATCCCCTGCACCGCCGGTCCTGGGAGAAGTTCTCGTTCCTCGATGCGCCCGGACTTCCCAAGTTTGCCGGATTCATGACACCACCGGGCATTCAGACCAAGGCTCTTCCGGCATTGCACTTCCGCCACACTGCGCCGGAGGCGAACAACCGGTCCCGCCTGGTCCGAGCCGGCGTCCCGGAGCCCGAAAGGGCGCCGCCGCGCCTGACGCCGATCAAGGCTCTCGGCATCGATCCGGTCGTGAATCCAGGGGACCGGACCCTCCGGCGCACGCTGGTCGCGCGCATCCGCACGAGATGACGCCCTTCGCGGGACGCCAGCTACGCCACCTCGTCGCAGCGCGGGACCGCCGGATCGGGTGGAGCGACGAAGGACGGCACGTGCATCCTTGCAAATGCCGGGATCGCAAGCGCCTTCTGGACCCGGGAAACCATGTCATGTAGCATGGACTGACACGGCAGGTGAGCGTCGCCTTGGCGCATGCGATCAGGTTTTGGGCCGTCCGGAAGCGCGCGCCAAGGGCCACGGAATCGCGCATTGCTGCGCACAATCTTGTACACGCGGCAGGCCTTGCCTGTCAGGTAGTGTGGCTTTTCCTATGTTTTAGATAGGCTGCGCAAGTGAAATTCCCTGCCATCCTCGGTGCAAGCTGTGGAGGGGCCAAGATTTGCCTGAGGGAGAACCATGACTTGTCCTGATCCGGATCGTGCCCGCCATGGCGTCTTCGCGATCTTTGCGGCAGTTCTTTCAGGTACCGGGACTGCCTGGGCGGCAGACGGGCCGCTTGCGGTAACGGTCGATGCCTGCACAACGTGCCACGGCCCTCGCGGCATGAGCCAGGGGACGATGCCCACCATCGCCGGCATGGACAGCGAGGCGTTCGCCGAAGCCCTGCTTGCATTCAGGGACGGCTCGCGCGAATCCACTGTCATGGGCCGCCTCGTCGGACCCTTGTCCGACGAAGACATCGCCGAGATCGCGGCCTATTTCGCCGCACTGCCGGGAGCCGACCAATGACCCGAACCGGACTGACGCGCCGGCAGGCGCTTGGCTTTGCCGGCGCGGCGCTGACCGCGCCGATCCTCGCAGCACCTGCACGGGCACGGGCCGATGCGCATGTCGTCGTGATCGGCGGCGGATTTGGCGGGTCGGCGGCGGCGCGGGCCATGCGGCGGATCATGCCGGAGGTTGCAGTCACCCTGGTCACTGATGCTCCGGACTTCGCCACCTGTCCGTTTTCAAACCTCGTGATTGGTGGTCTGTGGGACATGTCCGAGATCCAGTTTTCCTACGATGCCCTGCACGACGATGGCGTCAAAGTGCGGGTCGATCCCGCGATCGCCCTTGATCCGGCCGGCCGCACCGTAACACTGCATTCCGGTGACAGGCTGTCTTACGACCGGGCCATCGTGTCGCCCGGGATCGACTTCCGCTACGACGCGCTGCCCGGGGTCGGGCCCGAGGTCGCGGACAGGCTGCCTCACGCCTGGAAGGCCGGCGCGCAAACGATCCTGCTGCGTGACCAGATCCGGTCCATGCCTCAGGGCGGCACCGTCATCATCGCCCCGCCTGACAACCCGTTTCGTTGCCCCCCGGGGCCCTACGAGCGGGCAAGCTTGATCGCAAGCTACCTGAGCCGGCACAATCCGGCCGCCAAGATCATCATCGTCGATGGCAAGGACAAGTTCTCCAAGCAAGGCCTGTTCATGGAAGGCTGGCAGGCGCTCTATCCGGGAATGATCGACTTCGTTCCGTTCTCCGATCACGGCGGACTGAAAGGCATCGACGCCGACGCGCGGCGCGTTGAGACCTATTTTGGCGATTTCAAGGGTGATGTGATAAACCTGATCCCGCCGCAGCAGGCGGCCACGATCGTGCTGGATGCCGGGCTGGGCGGCAGCGGCTTGTGGTGCGAGATCGACGGACTGACATTCGAGGCACGTGAGGCCGATCATGTCCACGTCATCGGCGACGCAGCAATCGTCGGCGACATGCCCAAGAGCGGGTTCGCGGCCGCAACTCAGGGCAAGGCGTGTGCCCACGCGGTTGCAGCCCTCCTGGAGGGGCGCGAACCTCAGCGCGGAATCCTGATGAACACCTGCTACAGCCTCGTCGGGCCCGAGTACGGAATCTCGGTCGCCGGCGTATACCGGAGTGCGCAGGACACCAACAGGCTGGCCAGCCTGCCCGGATCCGGCGGCACCAGCGCGGCGGGCAACCTGCCGGAGTTGCGCCGCGACGAAGCGGACTACGCCCGTGGCTGGTACGCGAACCTGACGCAGGAACTGTTCGGAGCGTGAGGCGGTTGCCCGCTTTGGCCCTGGGCTTATGGCTGCAGGGCATTGGGGCTGCAAACGCAGACGGGCCTGCCCCGCTGACGGGTCAGCCCGGCGATCCCGCGCGCGGCGAAGCGCTTCTGCTCGACATGCGGCGGGTCAGTTGCCTGATCTGCCATGAAATCTCCGCCCTCGACGAAAGGGACCAGGGCCAGATTGGCCCGGCTCTTGACGGCGTCGCATCCCGGCTTGACAACATGGAATTGCGGCAACGAATCGTCGACGCCCGGGTCATCAACCCCGACACGATCATGCCGCCCTACTACTCGGTCAAGGGATTGGTCGATGTCGCGGACCGCTATCGCGGAAAGACCATCTACGATGCACAGGAGGTCGAAGACGTCGTCGCTTATCTGCTCACCCTGACGGAAGAATCGAACCGGTGAGGCGTCGTTGCTTGTCGGCGCTGCTGGTGCTGGCTCTTGCCTTCTGCCTGCCCGTTGCGGCCGGGGAGCCGCGGTCCGGCTACAGCTACATGGAGCCGGCAACGCAGGCGATGCAGGACGACGATTTCCTCAATCCAGGATTCTTCCTGGTCGATGAGGGACTTCGGCTATGGCGCCGGCCAATGGGACCAGCTGGCCAATCCTGTGCCGACTGCCACGGTCCGGTCGACCGGGAGATGAAGGGCGTCGCCGCACGATACCCCGTGCTGGACGCGGGAACGGGCAAGCTGGTCAATCTGGAGCGGAAGATCCAACTGGAGGCCGCCCGCATGGGCGCGGAGCCACTGGCCTACGAGAGCCCCGAAATCCTGTCGCTGACAACCTTGATTTCATTCCAGTCGCGGGGCATGCCCATGCGGCCCGAGATCACGCCGCAGTTGCAGCCGTTCCTCGACCGTGGCAGGAAAATCTACGAACAGCGGCGGGGGCAGCTGAACCTGTCGTGCCCGCAATGCCACGTCGATCACGCCGGCGGCAAGCTTCGAGGCGACGTGATCAGCCAGGGACAGGTCAATGCCTTTCCCATCTATCGCTTGCTTTGGGGAGAGCCTGGAACGCGTCACCGAATGTTCGAATGGTGCATGCAATCGATCCGCGCGCAGTCATTTGAACGTGGGTCGGACGAGTTCATCGAACTGGAACTTTATCTGGTTCAGCGTGGTGCCGGTCTGGTGATCGAAGCGCCCGGCGTGCGGCGCTGAGCGGCAACCGGGAATGGTCCGAGGGAGAGACCAGATCATATGGGACGCAAAGTGAAGTTGCTGGGTTCGCTGATCGCAGCGTTCCTTCTTTCAGTCTGCGCGGCGCTCTTCTGGGTGGCCTATGCCCCGGCTCTTGACCCATTGGAGCCGGGCAGCCTGGATTTCTCCGACGACGAGATCAAGCGCGGCGAGATGCTGGCGCTGGTCGGCGCCTGTTCTGCCTGCCATACGGCCAAGGGCGGCGCTCCGTTGGCGGGGGGGCTTGGCCTTCCGACGCCCTTCGGCACGATCTACTCGACCAACATCACCCCAGATCCGGAAACCGGCATTGGTCGATGGAGCTTCGCCGCCTTTGCCCGGTCGATGCGGGAAGGGCTGGACCGCGAGGGCAGGCATCTCTATCCGGCCTTCCCCTACGACAGCTTCACCAAGTCGACGGATGAAGACCTGCGCGCGATCTATGCCTGGCTCATGAGCCAGCCGCCGGTCATTGCCGAAAGCACGCCGAACGAGATGCCGTTCCCGTTTTCCTTCCGGCCCGTTCTGGCAGGGTGGAAGCTGCTGTTTCTGGATGGAGCGCCCTACGCGCATGACCCGGCACTCAACGAGGAGCAGAACCGCGGCGCCTACCTTGCGCTGTCCTTGGGCCACTGCGGGGCGTGCCACACGCCGCGCAACCCCTTCGGCGCAATGATCGGCGACCGCCTGTTCGAAGGGGGCGAGGCCGAGGGCTGGCTGGCACCGCCGCTTGGCGGCCATTCCATCGCCCCGGTCGCCTGGACACTGGACGACTATGCCGACTACCTGTTTGACGGCTGGAGCGAGCTGCATGGCATTGCATCCGGGCCGATGACCACGGTTGCCGATCAACTCCACGACGCGGACGAAGACGATGTGTTCGCAATTGCGGCCTGGCTTGAGTCCATCACCCCGGAGCAATCGGACGAGAACAGGGACGCCGCCTTGAGTTTCGCCAAGGCACGCGACTGGCCGCCGACCAAGGGAGTGCTCCCTGATGAGGAGGTCACCGATCCGGTTCTGAGCGCCGGGCGCGACGTCTTCGCGGCGAGGTGCGCGAAATGCCATAAGGAAAGGGTCGCGAAGTCGCAGCCAATATCGCTGGGCCTGACCTATGCGGTCAATGCGCCTTCGCCGAAGAACCTGCTCAATGTCGTGCGCGACGGCATCGCGCCGCCGCTCGGCGTGCCGGACCGCAAGATGGAGGCGATCGCGCTGACCGACGAGGAACTGTCAGATGTCGCGGCCTATGTGCGCTGGCACTTCACCGACCGGCCACCTTGGAAGGATCTGAATGAGGCGGTGGCCGCGCATTGAGCCGCAGCGTCAGTCGCATGGAAAGTGCCTTATGAACATTTCTACCGCGGTTTCGAAGGCGGGCAGATCGTCGATGTAACCGGTGCTGACCACCACGTCGGGACCGGCGAAGACCGCGGCCAGGTCCTGAGGGGTGACAGTTGCCGGTATGCAGGCCTTCTTGCGGATCACGACGTAATCCGCATAGCCCTGCACTAGCCCGTTGCAGAAGTCCTGCGATTGCCGCTCGCGTCGAAGGCAGAGTGCGACCGCATCGCCGGTGCGCAGAAACGGCTCTGCCACAACCGGCCTGCGTCCGTGATCAACGGGGAAGCCTGGGCTCTCTGCGCCAATTGAAACATGCGGCCAGATCAACGTCAGGAACAGCGCAAGGTTTACTCTTGGCATGTCGCTTCGCCCTCACTCCCGGGGGAGGTGAACACGGTCGCGGCGGTCTCGCAAGACCCTGGCTGTCAATCTTCCGCGGCTGCCGCCGGAGTTCATGCAAAATGCAACTCCAGATGAACCTCTTGGGATCGGTTCATCCAATTAAATTTTGCAATTGGCTCGATCTGACGGTATTGGTGCAGTAGCATCAGGGAGGGAGGCAAATGGGATTCTCTCGCCTCGCCAGGATTGTCGCCGGGTTCGGCATGGTTCTGCTTGGGTCGGTGCACGCCGGAATGGCCGAAAAGATCGAGGCCAATTGCACCGGGATGGTGGATTTCGACATCTATACGATCGACACCGAGGAGCCCATTCAGGATATCGCGCTCATCGGAACATCCAACGTGGCCATCGACGACGAGTTCATCATTCTGACCGGGGATTTCGGCGAGTACAAGTTCGACCTAAACCGCGGAACGCTCTATCGGGATGGCAGTGATACCGGCATCTACTGCACATACTCCCGCAAGGCCGGGTAGACCGCCGGGACCGTTCGGACGCGAGCCGCCGCGCAATCCATCCGTTACAACTGACTTCGGCTCTTCCTCTTTCGGCATGCTGCCGTCACGTTCCTGCAAGGCTTGGATGGCGATGAAGGCAGGAGGCAGGAGCCTGATGGCCCGCAACTGACTGGACAGCCTTGCTCTTGCGTGACGGGCCGGCCGCGCCAGGCAACCCTCGGCTCCAGGCCAAGTCCAGCGCCGTTCCCCGCATGCGCGCCGCGCCTCTTGCCGCCGGTTCCGGGACGAAGCCGCCACGCTTGGACGTCATCACCGCACATGCGCAGGAATCCGTGCCTGGCTTCCAGGCCCCACCACGGGAGACTCGTGCCCGATTGAAGTGACACCGCCCGCCCGGCGGGCGGCAGCGCTCCCCAATTCCGTTGCCGGCCCGACCGACAGGGCGGCGAAACATCAGAGAGCACAACGACGCGGGAATTTCGGGAAAGTCCGTCTGAGGGCGCACGCGGGCCGAGTTTCGCCGCGTCCGCATGCGGCAGGCCCCTTTCGGCGGACAACATCATTGGTTTTTCCAATGTGAAGTATTTGGAAAAACGACTTCCCTTTGTGCTGAGCGTGAGTTTTGGTACGATCACACTTCGACTAGAGCCGTTTGGGCCCGACTTGGACGTGTTCACTGTTCGTGAAGACCAGAGGATCTCCGTCGGGTTCGGGACGTCTCAATGCGCTTGCCGTGTTGGGAGTCAGCAGGCTTCGCCCCACGGCAATCCTATGGAGGAAATAGATGTCGATAACGCTTAATATAAACGGTCAGGACCACTTGATCGACGTGGATCCGCAAATGCCCCTGCTTTGGGCGATCCGCGAAACGGTCGGCCTGACAGGCACGAAGTTCGGCTGCGGCATCGCCCAGTGCGGCAATTGCACGGTGATCGTCGACGGCAACGCCGTGCGGTCCTGCAACACGCCCGTCGCAGCCGCGGCGGGAAAGGCGATCCGCACCATCGAAGGCGTCTCGGAAGGCAACGACCACCCGGTCCAGCAGGCATGGCAGGAACTTACGGTCCCGCAATGCGGGTATTGCCAGTCCGGCCAGATCATGTCGGCGGTCGCCCTGCTGGAGAAGAGCCCCGATCCCACTGACAACGAGATCGACAAAGCCATGGCCGGAAACATCTGCCGGTGCGGCACCTACCCGCGAATTCGCGCAGCCATTCATCGTGCTGCCGAACTGAGCAAGACCTGAGGGAGACAGTCATGAAACATATGAACCTCACCCGACGGAGCTTCATGAAGATCACGACCTCGGCCGCGGGCGGTCTGGCGGTCGGAATTCACTTCCCGTCAATGGCCGAGGCCAGCGTCGAAGGTGCCGCGGCGGAAATAAACGCCTGGCTGACCATCGACCCCAACAACATCGTCAGCATCGTGACGCCCCAGACCGAGATGGGTCAGGGTGCTTTCACCGCAGTTCCCATGATGGTCGCGGAGGAACTCGACATACCGTGGGAAAACGTCCGGCATGTCTATGCAAGTGCCAACCGCCATGTGAACAATGACAATCTCTACACGACCACGTCCACTGGCGGCTCCACGACAGTTTCACGCCGTCACCCGTACATGATGCAGGCCGGCGCCTCGGCACGCGAGCGTCTGCGGGTGGCCGCGGCGAACCGCTGGCAAGTGCCGGTGGACAAGGTGACCGCAAAGCAGGGCTGGCTCACGACCGAGCACGATGAGCAGGGCACGCTTCAGGGCACCTACGGGGAGTTCGCGGCCGAAGCCGCGGCCGTCACGCTCGATGAAGAGCCGACGATCAAGGCCTACGGCGACTGGTGGCTTCTTGGCAGGGATGTCCCGCGTCTGGACGTGCCGCTCAAGACCAACGGGACTGCAACCTACCCGATCGACGTGTCCGTTCCCGGCATGGTTCATGCCGCGGCGATGGCCTGTCCGGTGCCCGAGGGTCGGCTGGTGAGCTACGATTTCGAAGCGGTCAGGGATATGCCAGGCGTCATCGCGGCGGTTGAACTTGAGCAGGTCAAGGAAGTGCCTGCCTTCACCGACCTGCGCAGCGGAGTCGCGATCGTGGCCGACAGCTGGTATCAGGCACAGAACGCCCTAGCGGTCATGCCCATTGTCTGGGACTATGGCCGGGGCGTTGCAATCAGCACCGAAAGCCAGATGGCCGAGGCGATGCAGCTGATATCGCAGCCCGGGGCTCTTGTCCTCAACGAGGACGGCAATGTCGGCCGCAGGCTGGACCGTGGCGTGAATCACGATGCGGTGCACGGGATCATTGAGGCCTCTGCCAGCCAGGTGACCGGCGAAGTCTACTACCGGCCGTTCGAAACTCACGCGACAATGATGCCTCCCTGTGCCGTGGCTGACGTGAAGGACGACAGGGTCGACGTCTGGACCTTTACCCAGGACATCGCTCGTTCGTTGAACGAGGTCGCCGACCAACTGGGGCGCGACACCGAGAACGTGTTCCTGCACCAGACCTACCTGGGCGGCGGCTTCGGCGGCGGCTACAACATGGACGTGCACCGGCAGGCAGCCGCCATTTCGGCGGCGGTCGGACGGCCGGTCAAGGTAGTCCGCTCGCGCGAGGAAGACGTCGCGCAGGACAGCCAGCGCCCACCTGTCTGGGGGACCTACAAGGCCGCGCTCGGCGAGGATGGCCTTCCCGAAGCTCTCGTGACTCATTTCGTGGGCGAAGAGAAGATTCCCGCCTTCTCGCAGCGCGGCGTGGCCAACATGCCCTACCTGGTGCCGAACCGCCGTCACGAATACAGCGCGGTCCAGAGCCACATCCCGATCGGCTATCACAGGGCGCCAGGCGCCAATTCCACCGGGTTCATCGTCGAGCAAATGGTCGATGAGTTGGCCCAGGCTGGCGGCTGGGATCCGCTTGAGTGGCGGATCAAGATGACCGAGGGCAACGAGCCTTGGCAGCGCGTACTGCTGGCGATGAAGGAAAAGTCCGGCTGGACGACCGACATGGGTCGAGGTGAAGGCATGGGACTTGCGGTGGTCGCATCGCACGGCACCGTTGCCGGTTGCGTCGCCACCGTGGCGGTCAGCCGCCGTGGCCAGATCTTCATCGACAAGCTGGACTTCTACATCAACAGCGGCTACGTCATCAATCCGCTGGCCGCGCGCGAACAGGCCGAAAGCTCGGCGATCTGGGAAATGTCCCACGCCATGTACGGCGGTCTCGTCATCCGCGACGGCCGGATCGTGAACACGAACTTCGACAGCTACCAGGTGATGAAGATGGCGGATACGCCTCCCGAGATCGTGGTGCATCTGGAGATGTCGGAGGATCAGTGGTGGGGAGGCCTGGGGGAGCCGACCGGTCCACCGACCCCGCCTGCCGTTGCCAACGCGATCTTCTATGCAACCGGCACACGGGTCCGCTCCACGCCGCTGGCAAATGCGGAACTGTGACGATGTCCGGGGCTCGATGGGCTCCGGGCAGGCCCGTCCTCCCATTCGGACGAAGATCGGAAGGAGCCGGTGCGGCTCCTTCCCTTTGCATCGGTGCGCAATCAACATGCCGTCATGGCCAGATCCGGCGGCGGTGACCATGAGCCGTCCGATTCCGGATCTGGGTGCCCGACGCCCTTGAAAGCAATTCCGGCAGCGGCGCTTCTTGCAGTCTTGCCAATCCTTGCATGGGCTTGGGATCCGGATGACCTGAACCGGTTTCGGAGCACGCTGACCTGCCTGTCCTGCGACCTGGCGGGCGCAAACCTCGTCAAGGCCGACCTGCGGGCGTCGAACCTTGCCGGAAGCGACCTGACCGGTGCCCGGCTGTCCTACGGCATTCTGATCGGCGCAAACCTGTCGGGGGTGACACTGACCGGGGCCGACCTTCGGGGGGCAAACCTATTCTACAGCCTGCTGGATGGCGCCAGGCTGGACGGCGCCGACCTGACCGGAGCCATATTGACAGGAGCGACGCTGGCCGGGGCCGATCTGACCGGGACGGATCTGGGCGGTGCGAACCTTTTCTCGGCCAATCTCGCAGGTGCAGTCATGCACAGGACCGATCTTGGGCATGCGTCGCTTGCGCGCGCCAATCTGAGCGGCACCAGGATCGAACGTACGGCGCTCGACAGCGCGATCTTGTGCGAAACACTGATGCCGGACGGACGCAGTGCGGACAGGGACTGCTAGGAGTTGGCTGCCGCGCGCCTGGCGACTGCCGGGGTTCCTGGCGCTCGCGCTCGGGGCCTGGCTTGCCGTCCCGACACCGAGTTGGGCACAAGGTGACGCACGCCAGGCGCCATCGCTGCTAGACCGGCTGACTCCCGAAGTGATGTCCGCGGTCTTTCCCGGAATCACCCGGCTGGAAATTGTCGACGACGACGGGCCTGTCGCCGCCGCCGCCTATCGCAGGGAGGAGATGGCGGGCTACGTCTTTTCCACTCTCGATGTGCTGCGTGCTCCAGGCTATTCGAGCACGCCTTTTGACGTCGTGGCGGGTGTCACGATGGGCGGCCGGATCACGGGTGCGGTTGCCCTGTTCCACCGCGAACCCTACCTGATCAACGACGCCCGTCGCACGGCGCTTCTCGTCACCTTTCTGCAAGCCATCGAAGGCAGCGAGGCGCGGCTCGGCGTCGAAGGCGGACTGCCGCCGGACTTCGTTGCCGGGGCGACCATATCCGCACGTGCCATGCGAAACGCGGTCCAGGAAGGCGCTCGCATGGTGCTGCGCTATCGCACCGAAGAGATCGTGGTCACCGAGCCGACCGTCGACATGATCAACTTCAAGCCAATGAGCCCGGAGGAGCTTGTCGCTGACGGCGGACTGTCGCTTGCGCATGTGTCGAACGCAAAGCTGGCAGAGGCGATGGCGCGTGCCGGGGTGGGCGACCTGCTGCCCGAGGTGCCGATGTCGGGCGGACCGGACGACACCTACATCGACTTCGTGACCGGCTATGGCAACGCGCCATGGGTCGGGCGCAACGGCGCCGGGCTGGAACCCTATGACGAACTGATCAATGGCTGGCCCGCGGGCACCCAAGGCATTTTCGTCGCGACGCTGGGCGGCGTCTACGACCACCGCGGCACGCGGTACAACAACCTGTCCAACGGCTTCATGCTGGATCGCGTGCAGGTCACGCAGGGCGAGCGCGACTTCAGTTTCTCCAAGGCGGACATGATCGTGACGCGCGGCAGGATCGCGGACATCCTGGTGCTGCCACCCGACAGCGGCTTCGATCCGATGCAGCCCTGGCGCGCAGACCTCTTCGCGACCGCGGTGAGACCGGACGGGAAACTGGAACGGTTCGTGCTGGCCGGTCTCGACTACACCCTGCCCGGCTCCATGATCCTCATGCCCGAACCGGACCCGCCCCCGGTCTGGCTCGAACCTTGGGCGGACGGCATTTACGACATCGCGATCCTCGCGACGGCTCTCGCGCTGCTGACTGCGCTTCTGGCGTTTCAGGCGCAGCTGGTCCGGCGGCGCCGGTTGCACCGATGGCTCAGGACCTCGTTCCTGGTGTTCACGCTGGTCTGGATCGGCTGGATCGCCAGCGCGCAGCTTTCCGTCGTCCACCTCATGAACTATCTCAAGGCACCCTTCGTGAGCCTTGACCTTGCGTTCTATCTGGCCGAGCCGCTGATCGTGATCCTTGCGGGATACACCGCAATCTCGCTTGTCCTGCTGGGACGCGGCGTCTTTTGCGGCTGGCTGTGCCCTTTCGGGGCCTTGCAGGAACTGCTGGCACAGGCGGCCCGGACCCTGAACCTGCCGCAGTGGACGCCCTCCATGCCCACGCAACGTGTCCTTTGGAACGGCAAGTACGTTGCGCTTGGGGTGATCCTGTTGCTTGCCGTCGTGGCCCCGGATGTCGCGACCGTCGCCGAGGAAGTCGAACCCTTCAAGACCGCGATCACGGCCGTGTTCGTGCGCGGTCCGCCCTATGTCGTCTATGCCGTCGTGCTCCTGGTGATCGGGCTCTTTGCGGAACGCGCGTTCTGCCGTTTCCTCTGCCCGCTCGGGGCCGGGCTTGCCCTCCTCGACCGGCTGCACCTGTTCGAGCTTCTCAAGCGTCGCGCGGAATGCGGCAATCCCTGTCAGCTGTGCGAGCGTTCCTGTCCCGTGAAGGCCATCGAGCCCTCCGGTGAAGTCGTCATGGCCGAGTGTTTCCAGTGTCTCGAATGCATGGTCGAGTATCACGATGACCGCCGGTGCCCGCCCCTGGCGATGCAGCGAAAGGAACGGGAACAGGCTGCGGGGTTGCGCCCCGTCCTCAATCCGGCAGGCGCAAATCCGGGGGCGCCGGCGTGACCCCTTCGCGGCGCCAAACCTTGCGGATACTCGCCGCCGGCCTGGCGGTGCCGCTTGGCGTTCTCGGGCTGCAATCGACCCAGGGCCTTCCGCGGCCCGTGCGTTGGCATGGCGAGGCGCTGGGTGCGGTGTCCTCCATGACGCTTTGGAGCGTCGACCCGGCGCGCGCCAGCCGCGCCCTTCGGCGCATGCATTCCGAGATCGCGCGGATGGAGGCCATCTTCAGCCTGTTTCGACCGGCCAGCGAACTGTCGCGATTGAACCGGGAGGGACGGATCGAACGCCCCTCGCGGGACTTGGTCGAAGTTCTCGATCTGAGCCGCCGGATCGCCGATGCAAGTCGGGGCGCGTTCGACCCTACAATTCAGCCGCTCTGGGCCCTTCACGCCGGCAGCGGTGCACCTGATCCGGGATTGGTCGCGCGCGTATTGCCTCTCGTCGACTACACATGCCTGACCGCACGCCGCAACGCCATTCAATTTGGTCGCCCAAACATGGCCGCAAGCTTGAACGGCATTGCGCAAGGGTACATCACCGACCGGATCACTGAGTTGTTGGGCAACGAAGGTTTCGAATGCGCGGTGATCGAACTGGGAGAAACCCGTGTTCTTGGCCAGGCGCCCGATGGCCAACCTGTCTCGATCGGGCTCGTGAACCCGAATGCACCTGCTCGCATTTCGAGCCAGGTGGCACTTGCCGACGCAGCGATATCGGTCTCGGGCGGCTATGGCCAGGTACTGCCGGACGGCACTGGCAACCACATATTCGACCCCCGCAGCGGTCTGAGCGCAGGGAGCTTGTCACAGGTTGCCGTGGTCGCGCCGAAGTCGGCCTTGGCCGACGCGCTGTCGACAGCGATTTGCGTCGCCGGGGAAGAGGCCGCACAGGCAATCTTGTCGACCGTACCAGCCTCGCGGGCGATCCTGACGCGACTGGACGGGACCAGCGTCGAAGTCTAGCGCGTCAGGGCCGCAAGCCCGGCAAGCGCGATGGCGCGGAACATCGGGTCGTCCAGGGTTCCGGCCATCGCGACGGCTGTGTCAAGGTCGCCGGCACGCGCCTGCGCCAGGACCACAGCCGTCACCAGTTCCTCGTCTTCGGCGCGCCCGGCGAATTCCGCCACCAGGCGCAGTGCCCGGTCGGTCTTGCCTTCCGTCGCCAATGTCACCGCGATGGCACGAACCGCGTCGAATCGCTTGTTTCGATTGCCAATGCTGGCCACCATGTCGAGTGCCGCCCTCGATCGGTCGGTCCTGGCGTATTCGCGGGCGACCATCGAACGTGCACGGTCGAGATCCTCGATCACCGCGATTTCGGAAAGTGTTTCAACGCTGTCATCATAGGCGCCCATCACGGCTTGCCGTTCGGCAAGCGCGGCCAGCGCGGCACCATCGCCATAGGCCTCCTGAATTGCGCGCGCCAACTCCAGCGCGCCTCCGAAATCGCCAGCGGCCGCCATGCCATCGGCAATTGCAATCATCGCCTCGTGATCACCGTAGGACGCCTCGATCCGCCGCGCCGTGGTCAGAGCCGCCTCGATGTTCCCCTGCGCCACCTGCGCGGCCGCGGCCCCAGCCATGGCACGCGCCCGACCGGCAAGATCGGGGATTGCGTGCGCAGTCTGCAATCCGGCTTCGACATCGCCGCTGTGCGACTGTATCCTGGCAATTTTCGCCAGCGCCTCATAAAACCAGTAGTGGTCGAATCTATCGCTGCGCGCGACCAGCCCGCTGGCGATCTTGAAACGGTTCTGTTCGGCGCTGAACCAATAATCCATGCCAATCCGCGCCGCCGCGTGCATTGCGGAGGGGATGTCGCCCGACCGCGCCACCGAGATCGCGATCGCCGCTTGCGCCTCTGATCTGCGGAACGGATTGTTGATCGCCACCACAGTGTCGAATGCCTCGTCGATCAAGCCCCGGGCCGCTTGCTCGACCGCAAGTGTTTCGAGCGCAAGATCCTTGGCAGAGCGGTTGCGTGCGTCGTCAATCTCCATCGCGATCTCGAATGCCGTGTCGAATGCACCCTGCCGTGCGGCCGCCCGGACGATTTCGGCTTCGGCCTCGGCCATCGTGACGGGGTTTTCGATCAACCCGGCTTCTTGAAGGGCCTCTGCCTGACGCCCCAGTTCGGCCAACGCCGCCGCGATCGCGAAATGCGCCTCGTCGCGCTGCAATTGCCGGCCCAGTTCCTCAGTCGCCCTCCGGGCTGCGTGCAGCAGGCAATCCGCAGTCGCGGGCTCACACTTGATCGGAGAACCGTCCACGACCATTCCACCGAACCCGGCGGAAAGCATGCAAAGCACCAAGGCTTGTCGGATTGGCCTCAAGCCAGTTACACCTGCTTTCGAATTCACTGGTCTGACAATAGCCCGAACTCACGGCTCGCCGATAGATGGCTGCAATCGGCAAGACTGTCGAATTTGAACGGTTTGCACGTGGTTCCTGCGTGACTGCGTGATTCCCTGCTGAAGGAGCCTGGCGGGCGCGGGGTCGAGCCAGGAAGGCGCAGGACTTCGGACGAATCCGCGACGGTGTGGAATACTCTTGGCCATTGGAACGACCTGGCATGATCTCCATGAGACGCTGAAGACGTCGTTTCGTTGCGTGCCCTGCAACGGCCGGAATTGCACCAACGGGGCGTGGTCCGGGCGAACGAAGAAAGGCCCTGCCGTCGCCTGAGGCAGATCGAGCACGGCATCCCGAGCCACGACGCCTGTCAGTCGAAGCTCAGGATTCTCGACCCTGAACGACTTCCGTGGGCGCTTCTCCA
Source organism: Boseongicola sp. SB0665_bin_10 (assembly GCA_009838075.1). Lineage (GTDB taxonomy): Bacteria > Pseudomonadota > Alphaproteobacteria > Rhodobacterales > Rhodobacteraceae > JAJEFO01. The sequence goes on from VXSG01000096.1 coordinate 73,650, forward strand.
CCTTGCCGCGGACTGGGCCAGACATGATCTCGGTCGACGGCAAGGCGCTGCGGCAATCCCTCAAGGCCGCCGCGAGCCGCTCTCCGCTGCACCTCGTCAACGCCGTCGCCGTCGGGGTGTGCCTGGCGCTCCGGCGGTCCGTGCGGCCGGCAAGTCCAGCGAGATCATGGCGATGCAGGCGCTGCCGGGTCTTCTCGACATCGAGGACGGCCCGGTGACCTCGGCCGCGATGTGCACGCAATGGGCGACCGCCGGGGAATTCACGAAGAAAGGCGGCAGTTTCGTCCTTGCACCGACGGGCAGCCGGGAGACGATTCACGACGATGCCCCGTTCCACATGGCGGACCCGGAGAGCGCCGGGAAGTTGTTACGTTGCAACGCCGTGAACAAGGGCCGTGGGCGCATCAAGATCCGCGATGCGACCGTCTGCCACGACGCGACACGCTGCAGTGGACCTGCGTCACTGGCCGGTCCCGCGCGCCATCAAATTGGGCGAAAGTGACCCGGGAAAACAACGAGGGGGACAGAGCAAGGAGTCGCGCTGCCGCCTTCTCGGCGAAAGGCTCGGTACGGAGCGGTTCCTCAAGATGTTGAGCTCGCACTTGGCGGCAGAGAATTCGCTTCATTGGCACCTCGCCGTGACAATGGCATTGGACACCAAGTACGCAAGGTTCTGCAGATGACCTTCGGCCGGAAGGACAAAGGCCCCGGAAGCCTGACGCTGATGCTGATGCTGGCTCTGAACCTCGCGCGGCTGACCCACGGAGGGAAGTGCCGTCGATGCGCTGAAATCCGAAGGCCGGAGTCGACGACGACCTGCTTCCGAAACTTGTCTGTTCCGCAGCACGGCTGCCAATCGATGCCGAGCCCCCAAAGATGATCCAAATGCCATGGCCCTGCTATAGCCGACCGGAGACTGTTTGTTTCTGTCGCCCTTTCGGCTATGATCCATAGGCAAGGCATGCACGCCAGGTGCGACATGAAACCGCTTCTGCCCAGTCTCGCATTTGCCCTGATCCCGACAGCGCTCGCTGCCTGGGACGAAAGCGCGGTGGCGCAACTCAGGGACACGGGGCGATGCGAGGAATGCGACCTGACAAGGGCAGATCTCAGGTGGGCGGCGGTTTATGCCGCGGAACTGGGAGGTGCGCCAAATCTGGTCGACGGCGTGTTGGACCGGTCCGACCTGTCGGGCGCGAATCTTTATGGCGCGAACCTCGAAGGAACCAGCCTGCGCAATGCCAACCTGACTGGTGCCGACCTGTCTTGGTCGGTCATGATCGGAACGGACCTCACCGGAGCCGACCTCACCGGAGCCAAGCTAACGGGCATTATATTCTGCGACACGATCATGCCCGATGGCACCGCGAACGATGCCCATTGCTAACGCGTTCGTGCCGGATGCAGCCTGACATCTCATGGAACTCGCGCATTGGTTCATGGTCCTGGATTCGGTTCTGCCGGATGGATCCGTGTCCGTCGGACATGGTGCCGTTCCAGGAAACTCCCCGACGCGAGCGGCATGCGACGCCGCACTGTGGAACGAATTCGACTGCGGCTGTTCTGCGGGATGCGTGGCGCAGGACAAGAGGGTGGGCTCCAACTGGTGCTCGCGCGGGGCAGGACGCGTGAGGTTATGCAGTGCCTGACCCCCTGGACCAGCAGGCAAGGCGGCCAGGGTCGGAAGGCTCGGGTTCCCATCAGCGGTCGGTGTTGTTCGGCAGCGGAAGTTGGGAGAGACCGAGCCTTTCCGACGTGTATTCGTCCCTGACCAGTCCTGACACCTGGGCGGCGAAGTCGCGGAATGGGCTCACGCTGTTCAGATGCTTGGGCATGGCCAAGGCAACGCTGCGAGCGATCTCTTCCAACTTGTAGAATCGTACGCGTTTGCGGACGTCGCCGGGAAGGTTGGGGATCACTGACATCGGGGTGTGGCAAGTCGCCAGGCCGGCCGCAACAATCCGAACGGCCGTCTCATGCGTCATGCAGCCAAAGTACGGATGCGCACGGGGCAAGAGGTTCTGATACCAGTTCCGGGACTTCGCGGACCAGTGGGCAATGTCGCCAATGTCCACGTACCGGTTGAGACACCCAGCGTACCTGGATCCATCCTTGCCTGACAGACAGGCCCGGAAAGAATCCACCGGAACCGACGCGGGCACGGCCAAGACGATCCGGTCGTCAAACAAGCCAAAGACGCTCAGCGATTCACGATGCGGCTCCACCCGTTCGGCGCTGAGGACCGCAACGTTGACCTTGTGCATCATCAGTTTTTCGATCAGTTCAGCGGAGTTGATTGCCCAGACATGGTCAAAACGCGAGATCTGCGGCACCGACAGGGCAATCTCGGCCACTCGTTCGATGAACCGTCCGGTCAGAGACGGCGTCGCGCCAAAGGAGAGCGAAAGACCACTACCATCGAAGAGATCGAGGTGCTGGGTTTCAGCGGCTTCGACGGCGGCGAGAATCCTCTCAGCGGAACTGGCCCAGTACATTCCGGCAGGGGTGAGTTCCGTTCGCGGGCTGCGCCGGCGGACAAAAAGCAGAACTCCGAGTGCGTCTTCCATCTTTGCCAACTGCTGGGACACGCTCGGTTGCGACATCCCCAGATGCCGGGTGGCGCGACTGATCGACCCGGCAATCGAAATTGCTCGCAAGATTTCCAGTTGTCTGAGCGTCACCTTCATGGAAAGCGCGTCTCTCGCGTTTGGGGCGAAACCAGCGAAACCGAAATCGAGGCTTCAGGCAAGAGCGCGTTCGGCTTGCGGTTGCAGGGAGTCAATCAAGATGCGCAGTTCGGTCAACCGACGCTTCTTCGTACTATGCGAATCCGGTCGGCATTGGGCGGATGCGTGCCGAGAAAGCGATCTCCCGGATCAGCGGCATCCTGAAAATAGAGCACGCCACGAAGCGCGTCGAATCCAGCGCGCTCTGCAATCCTCGCGCCGAGGGCGTCTGCCTCGAGTTCGAATTCCTTGGAATAGCTTCTTGCACCGATCGTTCCGCCGATGTCGGCGGCTGCATCCAGGCCGCTCGCGTCAAGGCCGGCGGCGGCCCCGAAAATCGCCCCGATCAGTGTGCCTGCGAAGACCGATGACCGGGTCTGCAAGACATGCTCCTCAATGTGGTGCGCCGCTTCGTGGGAAAGGGCGAAGGCCACTTCGTCCCGGTTCTTCATCACGCGGAGGAGCGACGCCGTGAAAATGATCACCGGACGTCCATCGCGCCGATAGGTCTGGTATGCATTCGGCTGCAGGTTTGGCCGCTCGTCGACCAGGATCAGGAAATCACAGTTCAGGTCTGCCCGCGCCTCACGGCAAACCTGCTCAGCCACCGGCTCAACGCGCTGCACGACTGCGCGGAAGTCGTCAACGTCCTGAGGGGAGCCCGTGCGCTTGACTCTGGGCAACGGTTCGAGATCCGGGCGCTGCATCGCGTCGGGTACACAGGCCGTCAACGCGAGCGTTGCGCAGACCGCAATGAAAACTCGGCGGTTCATCTCCATGCCTTGATTCGCATTTCTGACGCATGTTGATGCGGATCGCGCCAAGCCTGCAACACGCTTGCCAAGCTTCACCGTTCCAGGCCGGAATTCGCGCCATCCGCGATCGATGCCAAGGACCCGGTCCGACAGCCATTCGGATCATTCGCACTGCTTCAGCGTCGTTGCCCGGCATGCCCCGGGGAAGGTCGCGGCGCGGCGGCGCGGCGCAGGCGGTCATTGATTGCCCGCCCAAGTTCATGATCGGGGATCGGGGCTACGGCAATCCTCTCCACGCCCCTCGCATCTGCTTCGTGGAACGCCGCAAAGAGCCTGGCCGCTGCTTCCCTCAGGTCGCCGTCATGCGAGAGGGTGGCATTTCCCTTGATGTCACCGAAACCCAAATGCCACTCTCCAGGCTCGGCCACCCGTGCGTTCATTCGAACCAGACCGCTAGGCGCGTAGTGCGAGGCCAACTGGCCCGGAGAATCGACATGGCTTGATGCGTCTGCCGGCGACGTGACACGCAGGACGCCATCCGGAACCACAAAGGCCCCTTCGCGCAGCACGACCGGTTCCTCGTCCCTAAGCCCGATGATCGTGGACTCGATCCCGGCGGAAGAAACTCCGCCGTCCAGGACCGCGGCGATCCGGCCATTCAGGCCGGTCATGACATGATCTGCCGTCGTCGAACTGATCCTGCCAGACGGGTTGGCAGATGGCGCCGCAATCGGGCCGCCGAATGCCTTGAGGAGAGCCTTCGCGGGAGGCCATACAGGTACCCGGATTGCCACTGTCGACAGCCCTGCCGTGACCAGCGAAGATATGCCGCTTCGTTCGCGCAAGGGCACGACGAGCGTCAGCCCGGCAGGCCAGCCATTCCTGATGAACGGCAGCACGGCCTCCGGGAACCTCGCAATCTCCCTCGCCCGGCCAATGTCCCGCACGTGCGTGATCAGCGGATTGAATGAAGGCCTGCCCTTGGCTTCGTATATTCCGGCAACGGCGAGCCCGTTCCGTGCGTCGGCACCCAAGCCGTAGACGGTTTCGGTCGGAAATGCGACGAGTGCGCCACTGGCGAGGAGTTCCGCCGCACGGGTGATTCCCGCCTCGTCAGCAGCAAGTCTCTCTGTTTCTTCGGGCATGTCCCGTGACTTCACGTTCTGATTGCGACTGACAATTGCCGCATGCAAGGTTGCAGCGTACTCGTTAACGACGCGCTGCCTCGATGCCAACCTGGATTCGCCGGAGCGAACGCGAATGTCTTTCAAATCACCCGTCAGCGACTTCCAGTTCATTCTGCAGAATGTGGTTGGATTCCAGAAAGTCAGTGACACGGAGAGGTTTGCAGATGCCACGCCCGACCTTGTGGACGCAATCCTAAGGGAGGGCGCGAAGCTCTGTGACGACGCCCTGGCACCGCTCAACGCCATCGGAGACTCTCACCCTGCAAGGTTGGAGAACGGTATCGTCCGCATGCCTCCTGGATTTGACGGAGGGTTCCGCAAGATTGCGGAAGGCGGCTGGATCGGCTTGACCGCGGATTCAGTGCACGGCGGCATGGGACTGCCAACCACCCTTGGGTCGGCAATCAACGAAATGATGGCGGGCGCGTGTCTGGCGCTGCAACTCAGTCCCCTCCTGGCGCAAGGCCAGATCGAGGCCCTCGAAGCGCACGGCAGCGACGAAATCAAGGCGCTCTATCTCCCCAAGCTCATCTCCGGCGACTGGGCGGGCACGATGAACCTGACCGAACCTCAAGCCGGCAGCGACGTAGGCGCATTGCGGACGCAGGCCGTCCAAAAGGGAGACGGAACCTACGCTGTCACGGGCCAGAAGATATTCATCTCCTGGGGTGACGCGGAATTCATGGCGAATGTCAGCCACCTCGTGCTCGCACGCCTGCCCGATGCCCCATCAGGCACCAAGGGCATCAGCCTGTTCCTCGTGCCCAAGTTTCTCCCCGATGCAGAAGGTGAACCGGGTGAACGCAACAGCCTTCACGTGGTCAGTCTCGAACACAAGCTTGGCATTCACGGCTCGCCGACGGCCGTCATGGAGTATGTCGGCGCCACCGGTTGGCTGGTGGGGAAAGAGCACGGAGGCATGGCTGCGATCTTCACAATGATGAACAACGCACGTCTCGGGGTGGGCATCCAGGGCATCGGAGTGGCCGAGGCGGCATTCCAGAAGGCACTCACCTTTGCGAGAGAACGTCGGCAAGGCAAGGCAGGGAGATCCGGCACCATAGTTGAGCATGCGGACGTGCGCCGGATGCTGATTCAAATGAAAGCCGAAATTTTCGCGGCGCGCGCCATCGCATTGGCCTGTGCGGTTGCAATCGACTTGTCCCGCGCTGACGCCGGACCTGCATGGGAGGCGCGGGCGGCGCTGCTAACGCCCATCGCCAAGGCGTTTGGCACCGACACTGGCGTTGCCGTGGCAAGCGAGGCAATGCAGGTCCATGGAGGAATGGGCTACATGGAGGAGACTGGCGCAGCCCAATACCTCCGGGACGCACGAATCACGCCAATCTATGAGGGCACCAATGGCATCCAGGCCATGGACCTCGTCGGCCGCAAGATGATGGATGAAGGCGAAGCCCTCTATCGGCTCCTGGACGAAGTGAAAGAGAGTGCCGGGCATGCGCGGTCCTCCAGCCCGACCTTGGCCGAAGCGGTCGGAGGCGCCGCCGTGTCACTCCGGGACACCACTGAGTGGCTGATCGGCCAAGACGCGAATGACCGGTTTGCAGTTGCCGTGCCATTTCTCCGGGCGGCGGCCCGGGTGATCGGGGCACACTACCACTTGAAAGCCGCGCTCGCAGATCCAGGCAGCGCCAGAACCGCACTGGCGCGATTCTACATCCAGCGGCTGTTGCCGGAGCACGCTGCGCTCCTGGCCCAGATACGGCAAGGTGGTGCGGGGCTCTTCGATCTATCGCCCGATGACCTCGCTTCCTGAAATTGCCTGGCCCATCCTGCGACGAGTGCATGTTCCGCGTCCGCCGTCGGCATCGATTTCATCCCCGCCGATCCTCGCCGCCCCCGGTCGGATTGCCCGGGCCGGCGGTCGGCGACGGGCCCGACCAGCCAATGGTCCAGGCAAGGAGGACCGGCCCGAACGGACCGCGTGTCCGCGTGATCACTTTCCCTGAACGGGCATTGAGCCAGGAACTATCCGGACAAGCCACCGAATGCCCGGACGTCCGTTCCCTCGGCGCGCCGCTTCCGCGTGTATTCCGCAAACGCCCCTGGCACGACCTCGGGCTGCCAATTCAATAGTGCCGCCTGGTAGCTGGGGCGCGCGGAAACCCTGTCAAACCAGGGCTTCAGGCTTGGCGTCCTCTCGAAGGGCCATCCCATCAGATTGAACCGGTGGAAGTTCGGCATCCAGGCCGCGTCGGAAAGCGAGAATTCGTCGCCATCCAGATATCTCCGACCATCCGACAACAGGTCGTCGAGGTGCCGAAACCCGTCATCTGTCCGACGAACGGCGGCATCGATGCGTTCGGGATCAAAATCCTTGGCGAAGTCGATTCTGAACTGTTTCAGCCAGTCGTTTTGATGGTTTCGTTGAAATGCCTCGGCATCTTCGGGCCTTGACGGCGGTCTGGAGCGAAACAGGAACTCAAAGCTCAGCAGCTTGAGGTCCAATTGCGCCTCGTCCGCCATTTTCAGAAGTTCCGGTGACGCCGAATTCGCCAAGGAGCTGTCACTCCCGGCAACTTTCTGGATTATGTCGACGGACTCTATGTAGAGATGGCCGTCTTCCACGAGCGCGGGAACCAGCCCTTTGGGATGGATCGCCTGATACGCCTTCGACGCGTGCTCGTTCCTTTCCAAGTCGATCACGTGGCTGACGAACGGCTTGCCAGTTTCGGCCAGTACGATCCGCACACGTTGAGAGCAGCTCGACATCGGCGCATGCCACAGATGGAGGCCCTCAAGCGACTTCAGCGACGTGTCCTTGGGCTCGATTTCGGGCATCGCTCCTACCTCATCTCCCGGTCCAATTGATCACGCAAGTGTCGAAGGCAACAAGATCAGCCTGCGGTGCTGACGCCCGTGGTGCGTCAGCTGTTACGGTCTCCGGCCCGCAATCTCCCCTCGGCGATCTCGACCCACCACGAACACCCGTGAGGAATCGCGGCGTCGTTGAAATCATATGTCGGCTGGTGGACATGGGCCGTATTGCCATTTCCGAGAAGGATGTAGGCCCCGGGACAGGCATTCAGCATGAACGCGAAGTCCTCGCCGCCCATTGTCAGGTCGGCATGCCCGCAATCGCCAGCCACCCGTTTCGCGGCCTCGATGGCGTGGCCGGTCTCGGCCTCGCTGTTCGCCATCGCGGGGTAGTTCCGGTGGTATCCGACCTCCGCCTTCGCGCCGAAGGCTGCCGCGGTCTGCATGACGGTCTCGCGGATGCGCCTCTCGGCCATTTCCTGGACCTCTGATTCCAGGGACCGGACCGTGCCCTTGAGCGCTACACGCTCGGGAATGACGTTGTAGGCGGTTGACGACGTCTCGAAGGACGTCACCGAGATCACCAGCTGCTTGACAGGGTCAAGATTCCGGCTGGCGATCGTCTGCAGCGCAAGGACGATCTGGCATGCGACAACGGTCACGTCTATGCCTTCATGAGGCTTGGCTGCATGCGCCCCGCCAGCCGCGATCGTGACATCGAAATGATCGGCTGCGGCGAAGAACTTCCCGGCCCGGATCGCGAACGTTCCGACATCCGCCTCGGGCCAGTTGTGCATGCCGTAGACCTCGTCGATGCCGAAGCGTTCGATCATGCCGTCATCGACCATTTCGCGCCCGCCGCCGCCGCCTTCCTCGGCTGGCTGGAAAATGACCGCGACGGTACCGTCGAAGTTCCGCGTCTCCGCCAGGTATTTTGCGGCGCCAAGGAGCATCGCGGTGTGCCCGTCATGTCCGCAGGCATGCATCTTGCCTGGCGTCTTCGACGCATAGGCCAGTCCCGTTTCCTCGTGGATCGGCAGCGCATCCATGTCGGCGCGCAGACCAACCGTCCTCCCCGAAGTCCTGGTCTTGCCATGGACCAACCCGACGACTCCCGTGCGCCCGATGCCGGCCACCACTTCGTCGCATCCGAATTCCTTGAGCTTCTCCTCCACGATTCCGGCGGTGCGATGCACCTCGAAGAGCAGTTCCGGATGCGTGTGGAAATCACGTCGCCACGCGGTGATTTCGTCATGCAGTTCTGCAAACCTGTTGCGAGTGGGCATCGTGCACCTCTTCAGTTCCTTCTTGCAACTTTCGGACTTTGCCCGGAAACGCAAGCCCCCGCCTGCAGGACCGCGTCAATCGGCCCTGCATCGTGACCCCTTGCGCCACTTGAGGGCGACCGACTCCAAGGCTAGGTATCCCGCATGTCACTCTGGGAATTCGCCAATCCGAGGAAGTTCATGGCGACAACGGACCGAATCGTCGGACCGCTGTTCCTTCTCGCCGCGCTGTGCCTCGGAACCGGCCTGACCTGGGGATTCTTCTTCGGCCCGGACGACTTCCGGCAAGGCTCGACGGTCAGGATCATCTACCTGCATGTCCCCTCCGCCATGATGGCGATCAACGCCTGGGTCATGATGCTGGTTGCGTCGCTCATATGGCTGATCCGAAGGCACCACGTTTCGGCACTGGCCGCCAAGGCCGCCGCTCCGGTAGGCGTGGCCATGACCCTGATGGCGCTCTTCACCGGCGCGGTCTGGGGACAGCCCATGTGGGGCAGCTGGTGGGAATGGGAGCCGAGACTGACCTCCTTCCTGATCCTGTTCCTCTTCTACCTGGGCTACATGGCGCTATGGTCCTCGGTCGAGAACCCGGACACTGCTGCCGACCTGACCAGCATGCTCTGCATCGTCGGGTCGGTCTTCGCTCTCCTCTCCCGCTACGCCGTCAACTTCTGGAGCCAGGGGTTGCATCAGGCCGCGAGCCTCTCGCTGGACAGGGACGAGAACATGTCGAACGAGTTCTGGCTCCCGCTCATGGTGTCGATCGCGGGGTTCGTCGTTCTCTTCGTCGCGCTCGTCCTCTTGCGCACCCGCTGCGAAATTCGCCTGCGCCGGGTGCGTGCGCTTGAACTGAAGGAGCGCATTTCGTGATGCCGGATCTTGGAGCATACGCATTCGAGGTCGCCTTGGCGTATGCGGGATCCTTCGTGATCCTGGTCGCCATCATCGGGTCGAGCGTGCTGCAGGCCCTGCGCAGCAAGCGGCTGCTGGACGAAACCGAGCGCCGAACCTTCGATGCCTAGGACATCGCCGATTGTCCTGCTGCCGCTCGTGGTCCTTGCAGGGCTTGCGGGTCTGTTCCTGGGCGGCATCTACCGCGAGGATCCGGACGCCCTGCCCTCGGCCCTGCTCGGACGCGATGCCCCAGTTCCGGACGTCGTCCCGCTCGGGAACCTGGCGATCATCGGACCGGACGAATTGACGAGCGGAAGCGTCACGCTGGTGAACTTCTGGGCCAGCTGGTGCGCGCCGTGCCGCGTTGAACATCCTCAGCTGATGCGCCTGAAGCGCGACGGCTTCGCAATCCTTGGCATCAACTACAAGGACGATCCGCAGAAGGCCCGGCGCTTCCTTGACGAACTTGGCAATCCATTCAAGGCCGTCGGCGCGGACCCACGAGGACGAAATGCCATCGAATGGGGCGTGTACGGCGTTCCCGAGACATTCGTCGTCGATGGCAGGGGCAAGGTCGTCTCAAGATTCGCCGGCCCCGTGACGGAACAGATTCTGGAACGCAGGATCCGCCCTGCGGTGGAGACCGCACTGACGCGCTAGGCGTGCAGGCCTCGCAAGGCCTGGATTGCGCGTTTCGGCTGCGCCGCGGCCGACCGTCCGCGCCAATCAGCCAATCGGCGCCGCCGCCGCCGACGCGCTTGCGTCACGCCGCCTTTGCGAGGTCACGCAGCACGTAGTGCAGGACACCGCCATGCTCGACGTATTCCTTCTCGATTCCCGTGTCGATTCGACACTTGAGAGCGATCTCCTGCGAACTGCCATCCGCGAATTCAATCCGGCAAGGCACTTCAGAAAGTGGCTGCAGATCACCTTCCAGCCCGGTGATCGTGATCATCTCGTCGCCGGTCAGCCCGAGCGACTGGCGCGTGTCTCCGCCAGTGAACTCGAATGGAATGACGCCCATTCCAACGAGATTGGAGCGGTGGATGCGCTCGTAACTCTCCGCGATGACCGCTTTCACGCCCAGAAGCGCGGTGCCTTTCGCGGCCCAGTCCCGGGAGGAACCGGCGCCGTACTGGGCGCCCGCAACCACCACCAGGGGCGTGCCCTGCTCCTGATATGCCATGGCCGCATCGTATATCGACATCCGGGTGCCGTCAGGACCCTTCGTGTACCCGCCTTCCACGCCGTCCAGCAACTCGTTCCTGATACGGATGTTGGCAAACGTGCCCCGCATCATGATCTCGTGGTTCCCGCGTCTCGATCCGTAGGAATTGAACTCGCGCGGCGCCACTTGTCGATCAGTCAGGTACCTGCCTGCCGGCGTCGTGTCCTTGAATGACCCCGCTGGCGAAATGTGGTCGGTCGTCACCATGTCGCCGAGAAGGGCCAGAATGCGTGCGCCTTCGACGTTGGAGATTGTTCCAGGCTCCGGCGACATGTCCCGGAAATACGGAGGATTCTGCACATATGTGGACGTTGCAGGCCAATCATAGGTGAGGCTGTCGGTCGTCTCCACGCCGCGCCATTTCTCATCGCCCACGAAGACATCGGCGTATCTTGACCGGAACGCTTCCCGCGTCACGGTCTTCTGCACGAGTTCCGCAATCTCCTCCTGCGTTGGCCAGACGTCCTTGAGGAACACGTCCTTGCCGTCCCTGTCCTGACCGATGGGTTCCCTGGCAAGGTCGATGTCAAGCGTCCCCGCCAACGCATATGCCACGACAAGGGGCGGTGAGGCCAGGTAGTTCGCGCGGACGTCCGGGCTGATCCGGCCCTCGAAATTCCGGTTCCCCGAAAGAACGGCCGTGGCCACGAGGTCGCCGTCCGAAATCGCCTTGGAAATCTCGGGCTGGAGCGGTCCGGAATTCCCGATGCAGGTTGTGCACCCATACCCGACGAGGTTGAACCCGACGGCGTCCAGGTCTTCCTGAAGTCCTGCCGCGTCCAGATAGGCGCTCACGACCTGGCTGCCTGGTGCAAGCGAGGTCTTGACCCATGGCTTGCGGTTCAGCCCCAGTGCCCGCGCCTTGCGGGCGACAAGGCCTGCGCCGATCATGACGTAGGGATTCGACGTGTTGGTGCAGGACGTGATCGAGGCGATCACGACCTTGCCTGATTCCATCGTGAAGTCTTCGCCCTCCACGGTGACCTCCTTGCCGACGGGACGCTTGAAGGTCTCCGTCATTTCGCGCGCAAACGCGGCCTTCGCGTCGGTGAGCGCCACGAAGTCCTGCGGTCGCCTCGGACCTGAAATGGCTGGCACGATCGTGCTCATGTCGAGACTCAGCTTGTCCGAATAGACGGTCGCGTTGTCGGTCCGGCGCCACATTCCGTTCTCCTTGGCATAGGCTTCGACCAGCGCGATCCGCTCTTCCGAACGACCGGTCTGGCGAAGGTAGCGCAGCGTTTCGCCGTCGACGGGGAAGAAGCCGCAGGTCGCTCCGTATTCGGGCGCCATGTTTGCAATCGTGGCCCTGTCCGCAAGCGGCAGCCGGTCCAGCCCCTCGCCAAAGAACTCGACGAACTTGCCCACAACGCCCTTCTCGCGGAGCATTTCGACAACCTTCAGGACGAGGTCCGTTCCGGTCGTGCCCTCCACCATGGATCCGGTCAGCTCGAATCCGACGACTTCCGGGATCAGCATGGAGACCGGCTGCCCAAGCATCGCGGCCTCTGCCTCGATGCCGCCGACGCCCCAGCCCAGAACTGCCAGCCCGTTCACCATGGTCGTGTGGCTGTCCGTGCCGACGAGAGTGTCGGGGAACGCCACATCCGCTCCGTTCTGATCCTTGTCCGTCCAGATTGCCTGGGCGAGGTACTCGAGGTTCACTTGGTGACAGATTCCGGTGCCCGGCGGAACGACCCGAAAATTGTCGAAAGCGCTCTGTCCCCATTTGAGAAACGTGTAGCGCTCCAAGTTCCGCTCGTATTCGCGGTCAACATTCAACTGAAACGCACGTGGATTGCCAAACTCGTCGATCATGACCGAGTGGTCGATGACGAGGTCGACCGGGTTCAACGGGTTTATCTTCTCGGCTTTGCCGCCGAGCGCCACGATCCCGTCCCGCATGGCGGCAAGGTCGACGACGGCGGGCACACCGGTGAAGTCCTGCATGAGCACGCGAGCCGGTCGATAGGCGATCTCCCGCGGATTCCTGCCGTCCCTTTCCGCCCATTCGGAAAACGCCCGGATGTCGGCAACCGTCACGGTCTTTCCGTCCTCGAAGCGCAACACGTTCTCCAGGACCACCTTCAGCGAGGCGGGAAGCCGGTCGAAGCTGCCCAGGCCGCCCGCCTCGGCTGCCGGGATCGAATAGTAATCCACGCTGGCACCGCCTGCCGTGAGGGTCTTCCTGGTTCCTGACGAGTCGTGGCCTACGGAAATGGGCATCTCTTCGCCTCCGTGTTGAGCTGGACCGAATTTCGGGTTGGGGATACTCTCCCCTTGCGGAACGGCGCAAGTCGCGCAACGCAAATTTTCCGCAAGACTGCGTACTTTCCGTCCATAAGCCCGCAAAACAAGCGAATTTCCGTCGGCGGTGGGACACTGTAACGCAGCCTCGCAAAACCTTGATTGGAGACCGCGACGCGGATTCGGTACTGAGGTCGGGTACCAGAACGGGACTGAGGCGATGACTCGATTGATGCCGATTGCCGCCGCGCTTTGGATGGCGGCCTCCGGAATTGCAGCAGCAGGCCAGACGGTCGTCGTGGAGCTGTTCACCTCCCAAGGGTGCAGTTCCTGCCCGCCGGCGGATCGAATCCTCAGCGAACTGGCCGGGCGCGACGACGTGATCGCCCTAGCGCTGCACGTGGATTACTGGGACTACCTGGGCTGGAAGGACAAGTTCGCCATTCCGGGCCACACCGACCGTCAACGCTCATACGTGCGCGCGATCGGAAAGAACACGATCTATACCCCTCAGATGGTGATTGGCGGCAGGGACCACGTCATTGGCTCGCGGCCAATGAAAATCTCCAGACTGCTGCAGAAGCACGCCGCACAGGATGCCCGCGTCAACGTCGTGGCCAGGCGGAATGGCGACCAGATATCCATCGAGGCAACTCCGGCCGGGACGGCGGCCCTGCCGGCGGTCATCGATCTTGTGACATACGTGCCAGAAGCGACGGTTGACGTCCTCCGAGGCGAAAACGCCGGGCGCACCCTCACCTATCACAACATTGTCAGGGACTGGGCGCGACTGGGGACCTGGAACGGCAAGTCCGCCTTTCGCGCGACGGCGCAGGTCCCCGAAGGCGTTCCCGTCGTGGTGCTTGTGCAGGCCCGCAATTCAGGACCTATCCTCGGGGCTCACCGGCTTCGCTAGCTCCGGAGGGCACCCGCCCCGGCCTGTACTTCCAGCGATGATGGATCCAGAACCACTGGGTGGGGTGCTTGCGCGCCATCCTTTCGACGATGTCATTGTATTCCTGCATCATGCTCTCGGGAGTCGATCTGGCCAAGGGCGCCTCCATTCGCACGCGGAACGTCCGACCGTCGTCTTCCCGTATGCCAAACAGCGGGATGATCTCCGCGTTGTACGCCAGTGCCCACTCGGCAACGGACAGCGCCGTGTGCGCCTCCCGGTCGAAGAACTTCAGGAGCGGCGCCCCGGCCATGGAAATGTCGGTGGCGAGCCCGATCACGCCACCCTCCCTCAGGTGCCGGATCAGTCCCGCGACTCCCTTCCTGTTGGTCGGAAAGACCGGCGACGCAATCGCCGAAATCGCCTTGACGTAGTGAGCGTTGAACGCAGCGTTGCGCATCGGCCGGTAGAGCGCGGCCATCGAATACCCCTCGCGACTGAGTTTCGCGCGCGGAACATCGTAGTTTCCGAAATGGGCCGTTACGAGAATGACGGGCCTACGCGCGTCGCGCGCCGCCTTGAGAGCGGCAACGCCCGGACCTTCCAGTTTCGCGGCTTGAGCCCGCGCCACGAACTCCTCCCCCGAGTATATCTCGATCACCGTGCGCCCGAAGTTGTCCGGCACGCGCCGCGCAATCCTCCGCCTTTCCGCCGAAGAGAGTTCGGGCATGGCAAGATCCAGATTCTCCAGAATCCTGGTGCGCCAGCCAATGAGCGGCGCCGCCACGTAGGCGACCAGCGTACCCACGAACGGACCTCGCACGCGGTAGGGCAGCAACAGTGCAATTCCTAGAATCGAACGGGCAAGCCCGTTGTTTAGCCAATCCCTGAACCGGTTGCCGAGTGCCACGGCCCGCACCTCGCCATCGCGTTACAGACCGTTGGATACGGGCCCTTGGTCATGCATTGCAACGGGGAATGTCAGGTCGGGTTGCGGGACCAATTGCGCGGCCAGCGAGTCGGGCAATCTCAATGACAAGGCGGCCAGAAGGCCGCCCCGTGATTGTCTGAAGAAACGAGATCAGCCAGTTGGCGTGATGCAGGAATTCGTCTCGGCATCGAAAACCTGCCCCTCGGGGCATGACATCGTGATCTGTTCTTCCGCGTGACCCTTGAAGCAAATGGCCATTGCCAGAGATGGCGTCATCGTCAGGAAAACGGCCACGACAAGCGATCCAGCTTTCATGAGTCTCTCCCTTTCGACCGTTGTACGCCCAGACTAGCACGGGATCTCACGCCGGCGCTTCACGAAACCGTGAATGCCGTCACGTCCCGAACACGCGACCGAATATCGTGTCGACGTGCCTTGTGTGACTCCCTAGATCGAACTTCTCGCGGATCTCCGCCTCCGACAGCGCGGCGGTCACGTCGGCATCGGCCAAGAGTTCCTCAAGGAAGTCCTTGTCGTCTTCCCAAACCTTCATCGCGTTGCGCTGGACCAGCCTGTAGGCATCGTCTCGACTGACCCCCTTTTGCGTCAGGGCCAGAAGCACCTGCTGCGAATGGACAAGGCCGCGCAGCCTGCCGAGGTTCCTCTTCATGTTCCCCGGATAGACGACGAGCCTGTCGATCACGCCCGTGAGGCGCACGAGCGCGAAATCCAGGTGAACGGTCGCGTCGGGGCCGATGCCGCGTTCCACCGAGGAATGCGAGATGTCGCGCTCGTGCCAAAGCGTGACGTTTTCCAGGGCAGGCGTGACCGCGCTGCGAACGAGGCGGGCAAGTCCGGTCAGGTTCTCGGTCAGGACCGGATTGCGCTTGTGTGGCATGGCGGAGGAACCCTTCTGCCCTTTGGAGAAATGCTCTTCCGCCTCCAGGACCTCGGTGCGCTGCATGTGCCGGATCTCGGTCGCGATGTTCTCCACGCTCGAAGCGACGACGCCAAGCGTCGCGAAGAACATTGCATGCCGGTCTCTTGGAATGACCTGAGTCGAGACAGGCTCCGGGCGCAGCCCCAGCTTGGCGCAGACATGCTTCTCCACGCCGGGATCAATGTTCGCGAACGTTCCGACCGCGCCGGAAATCGCCCCGGTGGCCACTTCCTCGCGTGCGTGTCGAAGACGTGCCCTGTTGCGGTCCATTTCCGCAAAAAACCTGGCGAAGGTCAGCCCCATGGTGACCGGCTCCGCGTGAATGCCGTGGCTCCGCCCGACGCGGACATCCATCTTGTGCTCGTGCGCGCGGCGCCTCAACGCGGCGAGAAGCGCATCCATGTCTTCGAGAAGCATGTCGGTTGCGCGCGTCAGCTGGATGTTGAACGCGGTGTCAAGAACGTCGGAAGACGTCATGCCCTGGTGCACGAAGCGGGCATCCTTGTCGCCGATGATTTCGGCAAGATGCGTCAGGAACGCAATGACATCATGCTTGGTGACCGCTTCGATCTCGTCAATGCGCTCAACGTCGAATTCTGCATCCCGTGCCTTCCAGACCGCTTCGGCGTTTTCGCGGGGAATGACGCCAAGCTCCGCCATGGCATCGCAGGCATGCGCCTCGATCTCGAACCAGATTCGAAACCTGGCTTGCGGCGACCAGATCGCCGCCATTTCAGGGCGCATGTATCTCGGGATCATTTGCGCGACCTTTCATCGGGTACAGGGATGCGTTTAGTCTGAACCACCGGCACGATAAACCCCTGAATCAGCGCTCAAGCCTTTGAAGGCATTGATGTCTTGGCCTCATGCGCGAACCGGCCAGGTTCACGCCCGGCCCAGTCGTTCCGACGGCGACAATCCGCAAGGCCGGGATTTTCGGGGCGTGCCGTTGCAAGGGACCGATTTGTGGATTGCCCCGGCCGCGATGGTTCCGGCCGGGACGGCCTACTCCAGAAATTTGGCAAGTGACGAACTGCACGGACACGCTATCTGCTTTCCAGATCCAGCCCAGGTTCGACGTCAGGCCAATGCTCGTTCACGGGCAATGACTTCGCACGGCGCTGGATGTCCGCAAGCTGCACCGGCTTGAAGTCAAAGACGTCGACGCCGACGTTGACCGAATTCCTGGTGCCTCTCCAGTTGTTGTGAACGTGGCTAAAGAGTTGCAACGCGCCGCGCCTGGAATGGTTCCAGGTCACCATTGGATAGTGGCAGAGCGTATTGGGAAGGCTCTCCGGATCATCCCTGACTTCCAGGAAATGCGACACGCTGTCCCAAGGCAGCCTCAGGGTCCCGGGCCGGTCGTGATTGCCGACGACAAGGTGCTTTCGCAGGCCTGGCAACTGGTCGAAGCGGTGGCGGAGCCACGCGTCATTCCTTGAGTTTCGGCCCATCGCGAAGTCCCCGAGAATCCAGAGATCATCCTGCGGGCCTACGCAGTTCCAAAGGTTCTCGAGGATCACCGCTTCCATGTGTTCGGCGTCACGAAACGGCCGGCCACAGAGCCGGATGATGTTGTCGTGGCCGAAGTGAAGGTCGGCTGTATACCAGTGTGTCAATTTCACTCTCCTGCACATTGTTCCACGCATACGGCGTCAGGCAGTGTCGGAGAGTGCGAATTCTCTTGCGAACAGCGAAGACGCCGCCCGCAACAGCGGGCGCTACATGTGACTTTCGGCTATGGAGCGCAATTCCTGCATTCCGGCCCGCTAGCACGGCAGTCTGGCAGCGTAAAGACCCCTTCGAATTCGTTGCGAATGTCGAAACGCGCAGTCGCGGTTCGCGATGCGGGACTCAATCATCGGAAGTACGGAGCCCGATCCCGTTCGGGGGCTTCCCGACCTTCGGCACGAACGGCCGATTGCGCCCTGTCGCCAGACCGGGGAAGGCATGTCCCTGGCGCGACACTAGTTCGATTGCAGTCGAATGCGCCAAGTCTTGGCACCCGATAAATTTCGCCGGAGCGCGTTGCCTCATCCTGAATGGGCGAAATCAGACAACCGGAACCAGAGGCTTGACCGACGCGGCACCCGCAACTAGTTCATTGTTCCTGAGCGGGTGTGACATTCCAAGAAAGAGCCGCGTGGCCCCTGCCACTCCGATTCACTGTTGCCTTCTCCTGTTGAAACCCATGTATACAGTGCGTTACATCGCTTGTAAAGCAACAGTTGGCTGAGCCGGCCAGAAGATGCTGTCGATGAACTTGTTGCAATTAGGGAACATTGACATATGCTTGTTTGAAAGCAGGAACGGATTTGCAGCATGAAGCGTATGTCAGGAACAAGGGAAAGCGCATGAAGGCGGCACGGGTTCTTGTTTCCCGCACGGCGGCGCCGAATCGGCCCGGACGGGTGCCATGAGCGTCCCGCGCAGGCAGCGCGGCCTGATGGCCACCGACGCGGAGTGGGAGCGGATCTCGCGGGCCGCCGGGGCGAGCGGCATGGAGATCTCCAGGTACGTCGTCTCTCGCGCTCTGGCCCCCGACGACCTTCCGAGGGAGGTCCTGCGCCGCGCGGTGCGCGAGGCGCTCGTGCTCTCGAAGCTGGAGGAGCGGCGCCTGCGCGAGGCCGGGGCCGGCGCGGCGTGGGACGACGCCTGCGACGCGGTCGACGCGTGGATGGACCGCGAGGGCATGCTCGACCGCCTGACCGATCCCGGCGCGGCGAATCGCTGGAAGGCCGCGTCCGCCGGTCCGGAGGATCCGTCGTGAGCGGCGACGCGCGAGGGCGGCCGAGGCAGCGCAGCCTGCACTGCCCGCCCGCGGAGCAGGAGATGATACGGGCGCGGGCGAAGGCGGCGGGCAAGTCGATCTCGCGCCACGTGCTCGATCTGGCGATTGCGGACGATCCGGACGTCCATCCGCTTGCGCTGGACGCGGATGCGCAGCTGTCCGTTCTCGACGGCGTGCTGGAGATCCGGGGCTTCGTGCGGGCGCTCCAGGACGAGCTTCCGGGCGGCAGCGGCCAGAGCCTGCTGTCGGCGATCTCCCTCATGGCCGGGGACCGGGCGCCATGACGGGCGGGACGAAGCCCGCGAGGCACCTCTCGATCTCGGCGACCGACGCGGAGTGGGCAACCGTGCGCGACCACGCGGCCCGGCGCGGGCTGACGGTCGCCCGCTACCTCGTCGGCCTCGTCGAGCGCAACGGGCGCGAGAGGGACGGGTCCGCCCCGATCCTCGCGCTCAAC
Source organism: Boseongicola sp. SB0665_bin_10 (assembly GCA_009838075.1). Taxonomy (GTDB): domain Bacteria; phylum Pseudomonadota; class Alphaproteobacteria; order Rhodobacterales; family Rhodobacteraceae; genus JAJEFO01. Next base: position 92,768 of record VXSG01000096.1, read on the forward strand.
GCGGTGGAGCAGCACGAGCTTCTCGAGGGCGTGCGGGAGATCCGCGCTCTCATGTCGGGCCGCAGGGCCGCGAAGCCGCTTGCGGATGACATGCAGGCCCGGGTGGCCGCCATGTTCGCGGCGTGGGCGGACGGCATGCTGGACGTTGGACGCGCGGCGGATCTCCGCGCCGCGCTTGCGGCGGTGCGGGGCGAGCGGCAGGCGGACGTGGACATGTCCCGGCTGACGCGGAACCGTGCCCTCAGGCGGGACGCCGGCGGAAGGGGACGCGAGAGAGGAGACGGCGCATGAGCGGGGAACGGGACGGCGACCGGCGCGGTTCGGGCTGGAAGGACCTGATGGTCACGCGACCGGGCCCGGGCGCGGCGGCGATCGAGGAGATGAAGGACGAGATCGCGAGGCTGGGCGAGACCGTCACGGCGCAGGCCGAACGCCCCGATCCGGCGACCATGGAGGAGCTGGAGGCCTGGGGGTCGAGGTTCCTGGAGCGCGTCGGCGAAGCGGCGTCCGGACGGGCGGCGCCGATGACGCGGGAGGAGATGGAGGAGACGGTCGCCGGACTGGCCGACCGCATCGTGGCGGCGACGGCGCCGGACCGGGAACTCGCTGCACGGACCGGCGGCGCGGCCGAGCCGGGCGGGGCCGCGACGGAGGACGAGGAGAGGACGGTCCGGGAGCAGCTCAGGTGGATCGTTCACCTGCTGACGTGGAAGCGTGCCCCGATCCGCCAGGACCTGGAGGGCATCCGGCAGACGGCGAACGGCATCGACGCGGGCTGCGCGCATGGCCGGGAGGCCCAGGAGGACGGTTTCGTCGCCCTGTCCGCGCGCCTGGGCGGGATCGAAATGGGGATCGGGGATCTTCGGAGCCGCCGGGGGGTCCCGTTCCGCTGGATCATCCTCGGGGCTGTCGCCGGCATGGCGCTGGAAGCCTGGGCGGGCCCGCTCTCCCGGTTCCTTGCATGGCAAGGCTTCTGATCCGCCGCCCCGTCTCCAGCCGCCGCCGTTCCCGCTGGCATGGCTCCCGGGATCCGGCCGGACATCGCCTGCGGACATCCGCGACGGCGGCCTTCGTGCGGGGAGCCTGAGCGCATGGTCGCGACGGTCGTCGAGCTGGCCTCCGCGACGGCGGCGCTCTCCTACTACGAGCGCGACGGCTACTACGCGAAGGACGATCCCGAGCACCGGCAGGCGAGCTTCTGGCACGGCGCGGCGGCGGGCGCGATCGGGCTCAGGGGCCACGTGCATCCCAAGCGCTTCGACGATCTCCTCTCGGGCGTTGTCCCGGGCACGGAAATCCGCCTCGGGCGCATGCGCGAGGGCGAGCGCGAGCACCGTCCGGGCTGGGACGTCACCTTCTCGGCCCCGAAGTCGGTGTCGCTGGAGGCGCTGGTCGCCGGCGACCGGCGGGTGATCCGGGCCCACGACGATGCGGTCCGCGCGACGCTGGACTGGATCGAGGCGGAGCTGCTGGAGACGCGCGGCTGGGACCCGGCGACGCGGCGCCGTCCCCGGGTGAAGGCCGACGGCATGGCCGTGGCCGGGTTCCGTCACCTGACGAGCCGCAACCTCGACCCGCAGCTGCACACGCATTGCGTCATTGCGAACATGACCCGGACGCGGGACGGCGCCTGGCGCAGCGTCGAGCCGACGCGGATCCGGCGGAGCCGGAACCTCATCGGGGCCCACTACCGCAACGAGCTCGCGCGCCGGCTCCAGGCGATGGGGATGGCGACCGTGCCGACGATGGTCGGCAACGTGCCCGGGTTCGAGTTCGCGGGCTACGACCGCTCGTTCCTGATGGCGTTCTCCGGACGGCGCCGCGAGATCCTCGCCCACCTGGAGCGGCTCGGGCTTCCCTACACGCCTGCCCTCGCCCAGACGGCGGCGCTGCACACGCGGCGGCGCAAGCGGGACCGCAGCCTGGCGGAACTGGTGCCGGAATGGCGGGAGCGGGCCCGCGCGCTCGGTCTTGACCGCGACAGGATGGCCCTCGCCCCGCCCAGGCCCGTCGACACGGAGACCGGCGCGATCTCGGAGGCGGTGACCGTCCCGCCGCCGGACCTGCCGGACAACGTGATCCGGAACCGCAAGCGGGCGCCGGCCCTGCCGGAGCTGCCGCGCGGCGCGCGGGCGCCGAGGAAGGGACGGCGCACGGGCCGGCCCTCCGCCCCGGCGCGGCTGTCGCGCGATCCGGAGACCGGGCCGCTGGAGGCGGTGGCGCGCGCGGTGGCGCATGCGGAGGAACGGCGCACCGTGATCCCCGAGACGGAGATCCGGGCCGTGGCGCTCGGCCACGCGCCGGGGCGCTGGACGCTTGCCGAGATCGACGCAGCCGTCGCGCGACTGGTGCGGGAGGGCGAGCTGGTCGAGACCGTGCGCCGGGGCGCGGACCGCCCCTTCGTCACCGAGCGGGCGGTGAAGGCGGAGCGGCGGCTGCTGGCGCTCCTGCGCGAGGGACGCGGCCGGGCCGTCCCGCTTGCAGACGAGGCGGCGGTCGCGGCGAGGCTGGAGGGCGGCCGTCTCACGGACGGCCAGCGGGCGGCGGTGCGGACGCTGCTGCTCGCGCGGGACACGGTCGTCGGCGTGCAGGGCCATGCCGGCAGCGGCAAGACCGCGATGCTCCGCGAGGCGGCGGCGCTCGCGGGGGAACGGCGGATCCTGGGCCTCGCGCCCTCGGCCTCGGCCGCACGGGTGCTGGCGCGGGAGGCCGGCGTCGAGGCGTGGACGCTGCAGCGGTTCCTGACACGGCACGGGGACCTCTCCGATCCGGACCGCCTGGCACGGGGGCGGGAGGAGTTCCGGGGCGCGATGCTCGCGGTCGACGAGGCGTCCATGGTCGACACCGCGCGCATGGAGGCGCTCCTGCGAATCTCCCGCACGCTCGGTGTGGCAAGGGTGGCGCTGGTGGGCGACACGGCGCAGCTGCGCGCGGTGGACGCGGGCCAGCCGTTCCGGCTCATGCAGCGGGCGGGCATGGAGACCGCCGTCATGGACGAGGTGCTGCGCCAGCGCGACCCGGCGCTCCTGGAGGCCGTCAGGCGGTCCAGGGAGGGCGCGCCGGGCGCGGCGACGGAGATCCTCGGCGAGCGGGTGCGCGAGGTTCCGCGCGGCGATCTCGGCGCGGAGGCGGGACGGCGCTGGCTGGCGCTCGCCCCCGAGGAGCGGACGGACACCGCGATTATGGCGCCCACCCACGCGATCCGACGCGAGGCCAACGCCGCGGTGCGCGAGGGGCTCGCGGCGGAGGGCGCTCTGCAAGGTCCGTCCCTTGTCATCGACCGGCTGGTCGACCGGCGGCTGACGCGGGCGCAGGCGGCTGACATCCGCAGCTGGGAGGAAGGGGACACCGTCGTGTTCCATCGCGACGCCTACGGTTGCCGCCAGGACGACGTCTGCATCGTCACGGCCGTCACGGCCGCAGGCGACGGGAAGGTGACGCTGGCGACGCCCGGCGGCGAGCGGAGCTTCCGGCCCTCGGGCAACAGCGCCTGGTGGTGCCGGCTGCACGACACGGAGGAGATCGAGATCCGCGCCGGCGACCGGATCCGCTGGACCCGCAACCGGAAGGCCGCGCGCGGCCGGCCCGGCCTCGTCAACGGCGGCGAGGCGGATGTCGTCGCGGTCGAGAGGAGCCGCGTGCGGTTCCGCGACCCGGACGGGCGCGGCCTCTCGCTGGCCAGGGACGACGTCCAGCTCCGCCACCTCGACCACGCGTACTGCACCACGGTCCACGCCGCGCAGGGCGCGACCGCGCGCTCGGCGATCGCGGTGCTGGAGTCGGCCGGCGCCGCGGACCAGGCGCTGTTCCATGTCGAGCTGAGCCGCGCCTCGGACGAGTTCCTGCTGCTGACCGACGACCGGGAGGGGCTGGTCGAGACGCTGGAGGGCCGGCCCGGCCAGGGGGACGGCGCGCTGGAGGCGCTGGGCATCGATCCGGAACGTCCGCCCGCAATCGAGCCGGAGATCTTCGAGGCGCTGGTCGCGGACTGGCGCGAGCTGGAAAGGCGCGGCGAGGAGGCGGGCCGCGACCCTTGCGACCTTCTCGGACATGCGGAGGTGATGGCGCGGGCGGCGGCGCTGTCCGCGATCGAGGACCTGCCGACCGACATGCGCCGGACGGTGGACACGATGCTGGAGGGGCAGGAGCGCCGGATCGCGGAGGAGCGCAAGGAACGGGACCTCGCGGCGCGAGTGCGCGCCCACTGGCGCAGGTGGCCGGAGATCGGCTGGGCGGCCAGGGCGGCGGGACGGCATCCGGAGGACATGCCCGGGCACGCGGCGTGGCGGCGGGAGGGCGACGCGCTTCTGGAGGAGGCGCGCGCGATGCAGGACGGGCCGCGGCGTCACGAACGTCCTGACCGGGAATCCGCGCCCGGGGAGGCGGGGATCAGGACGGAGGCGGCGGCGCTGGAACGCACACGCACCCTGGACGATTCGGGACGGTTCCGGCGCGGATGGCGCGCGCTGCAGGACCGCGCCCGGCGAGACTCCATGCCGGAGCTGCACTGCGAAGGCTGGGAGGGGACCGCCCGGCTGGGAGAGAGGCTCGACGGTCAGGCGGGACTCGACGCGGACACCGGGCGTGCCGTCGCGGGGTGGCGGGATGTCCGCGACCGGCAGGAGGCGCTGGTCGGCGAGGTTCGCGCCTTGCCTGCGCGGACCGACGCCTGGGCCGGGAGGCGCGCAAGGGATCTGCCCCTCGACCCGCATGGCCGCGCCGACCCGGCGGGTCCCGCCTGCCGCGCCTGGCGGAAGGAGGGGCTGGAGACCGAACGGGAGGTCCGCGCCATGCTGGCGGACGGCAGCCCGTACCGTCCCCATCTCGACGCCATGCCGGACGAGGCGGAGCGCGTGCGCAGGTCCCTCGCGGCGACGGGAGAAGCGCTGGCGTCGGACCGGCGTGCCGGGTTCGCGTGGCTGGCGGACGAGGTCAACAGGCAGGCGAGGTCGGCCGGGGTCCCGCCATTCCACGCCCCGCGCTTCGACGAACTCGTCGCGCTGACCGGGGAGCTTGCCCGGGATCCGGCACTCCCGGCGAGCCTCGGGAAGACCGCCCGGGCCTGGCTGGAGCACCGGTCGGAGAGCGAGGCCCTGGTCCGGGAGATCCGGGACTGGCCGGAGCGGGCCGAAGCCGAGTCCGCGCGGTTCCCCGGGCCGGACGGGAATCCGGAGGCGCTTGCGGCCTGGCGGACGCGCGCCGAGGGCGCGGCGGAGGATGGCCGGAGGATGCTGTCCGACATGGGGCCGCATGCCGCGCACTTGCGTGCGATGCCCGGGGAGCGCGACGGGCTGAAGAAAGCCGCCGACGGGCTGGACCGCCTCGTCGCGGAATCGATGCACGAGGAGCTGCGCCGGCATGCGGACGCGGCCGAGCGCCACGCGGCGCGGACCGGCACGGTCCCGGTCGACGCACCTGCCTGGGGCGCCCTCATGGGGCGCGTGCGGGAATTCGATGCCCGCGACGGCCTGTCGGACGGGGTGCGCCGCGACGTCGCCCGGTACCGTGAGCGGGACGAACGCTGGGGGCGGAGCCTGGTGTTCGACGCCGCCAGGCCCGCCAGGGACGAATCCGTTCCGGAACGCGACGCGGAGGACCGCCGCCTGGCCGATGACGCGCTCGTTCTCGCCTGCGCCGTCAGCGAGCGCGTCGACGCGGCGTCGCCCGTGCACCGCGACACGCTCCGGAATGACGTCGAGGCGGTCCTGCGGCTCTCTGCGGAGGCTCCGGACGTGCCCTGGGACGGGGACGGCGGGACCGACGCGGCCGCCTTCTCCGTCGCGCGCGGGAGGGCCGAGACCGAATTCCGGGTCGAGGCGGCGCGCAGGATCGACGCCGGCGAGATCTTCGAGGCGCGGGCGCGGTTCGAAGGCGACCCGGACTTCTACAGGAAGGGCCAGGCCGACAGGTACAAGGCCGCCCTCGCCGAGGGGGTGCGGTGCCTGGAGGGCGTGGAGGCGGCGCCCTCCAGGATCGAGTCCGTCGCGGCACGCGCCGTCGTCGCGACGCGTGGGACGGAACGGCAAGAGCTGGCGCTGGCCATGGCGGAGGCGCTGGAGCGCGGGACGGTTCCCTCGGCGGAGGGGCTGCGGAAGGAGCGCGGGGCACTGCTCGCCGAGCTGCAGCGGGACGCGCCGGAGGGGGAGAGTCCGACCGGTAGGTCGCACCGCGAGTGGACGCTCCTGCGGCGCGTCTGCGCGAGCTTCACTGGCGCGGAGGTCCGGCAGATGTGCGAGGGCAAGGGGCCGGTCATGGAGCGGCTGCCCGGCGACGCGGCGAGGAAGAGGGCGAAGGCGAAGCTTCGCGCGCTGCACCGCGAGAACGTGTCCTGCGACCCGTCGCCATGGCGCAGGCGGCAGGAGACGCTGGGGCGGGAACTCGGCCTGGTCCGGGACCAGGGGGCCGAGCACGACCGCGGAATCTACCCCGAGATCGAGCCGTGGTGAACGGCGGTCCGCCGACGGGAGTCCGCTGCGCAACCCGACGGTATCTAGAGAGACACTGGACCACTGCCTCGGGTCCGTTGAGCGGTCGCTTGGCGTAGACCGTCGACTGTTGAACGCTACATTCGGGGAAATCCATAAGAACTCCCACTTCCTAAGCGGTGCGGCAACCAATATCATTGGCCCATGAGGGAACGAGCAGAGACCGCACCCGTTGAAACCAGGTATGCGCCGTCGCGTTTCATGCGCGACCGCCACCCCGACCTGTTCTCCGATTCGGTGTCAGAAGTGGAGCACGCGGTCGGCCGCGAAGTCTTGTCCTACCACCTCGAAACGCTCACCAACCAGAAGGACGAAACCGCATTCGAGAATTTCGCGCAGCGCCTTTGCGAGAAGTTCATCGCGCCGAACATTCGTCCTCAGACGGGTCCGGTTGGAGGGGGTGACGGCAAGACCGACGCAGAGACATTCCCCGTTTCGAGTGAAGTCTCGGCACGCTGGTACGTGCCCGACAACGACAAGGCCGGCGAGCGTAAGGCTTTCGCATTCAGCGCCAAGAAGGACTGGCGGTCGAAAATCAGGTCTGACGTCACCGCAATCGCTGGCACCAAGCGAGATTACGATCAGATCATCTGCGTCACGAACCAGTTCGTCCCCGCGAAGAAGTCGGCCGACCTGCAGGACGAGCTAACTAAGAAATACGGCATTCCAGTCACAATTCTGGATCGCACATGGCTACTCGACCGCGTCTTCAAGCACGACAGCATGGCCATTGCCGTCGAGGAGCTTGGCGTTGGCAAGGGCACGGAGAAGCAAGCCAGGAAGCTGGGGCCAAGTGATGCCAAACGCGCGGCGGAACTGGAGGCCCTTGAGGCAAGGATCGCCGACGTTTCGCAGTATCAGGAGCAACCTGCCGCGCTGGTCGAGGATGCGCGACGTGCCGCGCTGCTCGTTCGAGGATTGGAGCATCCGAGCGCCGACGTGAACGGGCATTTTGATCGCGCACTCCGTCTCGCACGAGACAAAAAAATGGAAAAGCTCGAGCTCGCGATTGCCTACGAGTGGGCATGGACCTCTCATTTCTGGCATGAAGACCACCTTCGCACGTCTGAACTCTATGACGATGTCGAACGTCTCGCTCTCGGTTCCGACGATGCAAAAGATCTGGAGCGCCTGAGCAATTTGCTGCCCCTCATACGAATGAGTGTCCATACGGGCTCGATGGAAGCATCGAAAGGAAAGCTCAAGGACCGCACTTTTGCGCTCAAGTCCGCGCTGGAAGCTCTGGCGGAGCAGACCAATCGTCCCAACAACGCACTACATGCCGAAACCATGTTGCTGATGGTTTGCGTCTCCGAAAGAGGAGTTGAGCATCGCGACGACCCGCTCAAGGACATCTGGGTCTCGTTCACCGATGTCATCGAACGAGCCGAAGGGCTTGGGACATTCCCGTTCACCAGCATCGCAGATGCCCTCACACAAATCGGCGAGTTCATCGCTGACAGCGACGAATTCGACACGCTGTTCGAGGCTATCACCGATGCCCTCGCGTCACGCAGCGGGGAAGGCGAGGCAGCAAGGAAGAATGTGCAACGGGCGTACCAGAAGCTTGCGAAGGGATCTCCGTGCGAAGCTATCCGCTGGTTCGGCCGCGCCGTCTCGCTCCTCGTCAAGGAGGAGTACGAAGACGACCTTGTCGACGCCTTGCTGGGCACAGGATTCGCCTTCGAAGAAGTCGGCCTTCCGTGGGCTGCCAGGAACTACACCCTCGCCGCCGTCAGTCAGGAATTCTCGGATTTCAAGAGGCATGGCAGCATTGGCGCGCTCCGGGCTTCCGTCTTGTCCAGGTTCTTTGATACCGAGTTGAAACTTGGTCGCGTTCCACAGATCCTGAGTGCGCACGAGTTGGAGTTGATCGTTCGCAACGCACAAGCGCGCACTGACGGGCAGCGTCGCCGCCTCGACCAGATGCATGCGGCGCACATGACGCAGATCGCATCGCTGCTGTTGCAAACACCCGTCGCTGAATTGGGCGACATCGCTCAATTTCCCGACGCCCTCGAAAGGCTCGCGTTGCCGATGTCACGCTGCGCTCTGCTCTACCTGATGGGCAATGAAGACATCCTGAGAACGGAAGGTTGGATGCCGGAACAAGAAACATCTGAAGGGGTAGAGACCATCATGCGAGACTTGCGCGATTCCGGCGTGAAAGCGGACTATCCGGTTCCAGACTTCGCCCTTGGGGAAACCGTCACGCTCTCGTCCAACGTGCTCGGGTGCCGCATCGAGGTGGCCTGCACCAACAATCTTGTTTCCATCGGAATTGGCGAGGCCGTCCTTGGGTCTTTGGAAGCCTTGCTAGCGACTAGTCTCGATCATCGCATCTTTCCTCAAGTGGACCACTTGCAACTGCAGGTAGCGCCGTCCGATGACGTTGGCCTCAGCCCGGTTCTGACGTTTTCCGATGTTGAAGGCGAGCCCGTCGGTACGATCAGGCATCGCTTGGTCATGGAACACAAGACCAAGGAAGACGTGCTGTCGTTTCCGCTTTGGATGAGGGAGGCCATTCTCGAAGTTTTCCTTCGCTTCGCAAGGCCTCAGGATGCCAAGACGTGGGGTGAGGCGCTGTTCGAAGATGAACGCGCACTGGATCGCGCACTGACGTTCTCTAACGTTCCCATCATGCTCGGTAATCTGCACGGTGATCGCGCGCAGCTTTCGCTGGCTGACTGGATCGATCCTGCCGACCCCACCTACGAAGTCAAACGCGCGGAAGCCTGGCCCCCCGCACCAGCACACGATGCGATCAAGTCGGTTGGCAACGCAAAGCGGGAGGAAGGTCTTGCAACCAGAGATTTGCGCGATGCGGCCAAGGGCAAGCACTCGAAGACGCGCTGGATCTCGCCCATTGATGTGCAAAAGTGGGACAAGGCGAAGTGGAACGCCACCCTCTTCATATGGTCCCCGCCCGGCTCCGACATGCCGCCGCCCCTGCTGGGTCTCGCGTACAAGAACCTTCCGGCTGCCGAAGACATCTTCAGGTCATGGCGCAAGCGGTACGGCGATGACGACGTCAAGGACGATCTCAAGATCACAATCGTTCGCGGCATATCACGCGACAGTCCCGCTGCGTATGCCGTGATGATCGGTCAGAACCCGGACAATGTTCCCGTGTCGGAGGAGAATGTTTTCGAATTTGTGTCACGCTTCCATCGCATGTACCCGAATTCGACACAGAACCTTGATCAGTTCCTCGCAGACTATGCACGTCACAGTCGGTACATACTGATTCCCGCGCACCTGCCAAACAAGCTGGAGTCGCCAAAGCCCATTTTCGATCTGCCGATAGGCAAGCATGATCTGACCGTCATCAACGCATGGGAAATAGCCGCCAACGACATGACGGCTGCAGTCTTGGGTCTGGATGAACCGCCTCTCATTCCGGCAGACCAGCCGAACGCGCCCGTCCTCGAAACGCTGGAACGGCTTAAGTCCATGCATTGCGGATAAATCGATGTCAGGATTGAATTGTCGTTTTGGCCGACGAAGAATTGGCAACGGTCAGCATGAGTGAGCGGTTCTGTCCAATTTCGGTCATTGCAGGGTCATTTGGCAAGTTCGTCTGGGTTGACCTCTTCGTCCGTGCCGCGCTCAAGTGGTGAATCGTCGCCACCTCCAGGATGTCGCGCCGTTGAATGACGTGTCCACGCCCCCAGATTGCGCCCCAACTCGTCGTGCACGCCTTGCTCGCGCCGATCCGAGCTCAACGCGGCAAAGTGGTCGGCCTCCGGCGCCGGATCGAACGACTGCGGCCCAACAGGGCGACGTATGAATCTCAAGTTTGAGCCAGCCTCCCAAGGGTCAGACAGCGCAAATTTCATGCCGAGCAGTCGAGCAACGTCCGCTTCGGGTACTGAAAGAGCAGGTCTTGACAAAGGGCAGTTCTCGCAAGTTGGCTTTGGATTGATTCAGACGAGCTTCGGCTGCATTCATGCAAAGCCGCTGCTCTTCAAGAGAGGCGCGCATGACAGAACTTAATTTCAAGGGCAAGGAGTTTGTCTACAACCACCATCTTGCGGTGCCGTTCAGGCCGCTGGTGCCAGAGGAGAGCAAGGGTATCGGTCCCGTGGCGCTCGACGGCAACCTGATCGTACACGGAGACAACCTGCACGCCCTCAAGGCGCTCCTGCCGCTCTATGCGGGCAAGGTGGACTGCATCTTCATCGACCCGCCTTACAACACGGGCAACGAAGGCTGGTGCTACAACGATAACGTCAATGCCCCGATGATCCGCGAGTGGCTGGACGCTAACCCCGTAGGCGAGGACGACGGACTCCGCCACGACAAGTGGTGCGCCATGATGTGGCCGAGGCTCCGGCTGCTATACGAACTTCTCGACGACCACGGCGTGATGTTCGTATCGATCGGTGACGACGAAGCCCATCGGCTTACAAGTATGTGCTGCGAGCTATTCGGATCGAGAAACCACGTTGCCACATTCGTTTGGCGCAAGGTCGACAGTCCCAACGACAACAAGGTCGAAATTACGCCGGACCATGAATACGTGCTTTGCTTCGCTCGTGACATTGATTCTGCACGGTTTTCCCGCATGGCCGCGCCTGGCATCCTGAAGGCTTACACTCGTCGAGATTCCAATGGCCGTATGTACAGGGATCGACTCCTAAAGAAAAATGGGAGAAATAGCCTTCGCCGCGACCGACCAACCATGTGGTTCCCCCTGGAAGATCCCGACGGGAGCAGTGTTTTTCCTATTCACGACAACGGTGAAGAGGCGTGTTGGTCAATGGGACTGAAAGGCGTCGAGCGTCACGAGAGTGCTGGAACGCTCATCTGGAAACGGGTGACAAAGCTAGGGCGCGAGGTATGGGAACCGTACACTAGGGAGTATGCGCCCCAAGACAACCCGACACGCCCCTATCCTACGATCTGGTCGGACGTTGATACGATGCGACAGGCCAAGGCAATGCTGCGACGTATCTTCGTGACCGCGGACCTTTTTAATACCCCAAAGACCGTAAGTCTTGTTCGTCGAATCATTGAGATGTGTACAGGACCGGAGGCAATCATCCTCGATTCATTCGCTGGTTCCGGAACTACAGCCCACGCCGTGCTTGAGTCCAACATACGCGAAGGGGCCAACAGACGCTTTATCCTGGTGGAGATGGAAGACTATGCAGACAGGCTAACTGCAGAGAGGGTGCGCCGTGTGATCAACGGATATGCTTTCCGGGGCACGCAGCGCACCGAGCTTCTCCGCGAAAAGCTGACGTGGACCAAACTCAAACAGGGGCAAAAGCTCCGCGAATCCGTTGACGGGATCGAAAACCTGCACGGCCACGAATACGACGCCATCAAGAAGACCGTGAAGGACGGCGAGCTGATCGTCACGGGAGAGAAGGCTGTCGAGGAACGAGCTGAGGGTCTGGGCGGGAGCTTCACCTACTGCACGCTCGGCGATCCGGTGGAGCTGGACAGGGTGCTCCGAGGCGAGACGCTGCCGACCTATGACGCGATCGGCTCCGTTCTCTTTCACATGGCGACCGCCCGAGCCCTCGATCCGAACGTCATGCGCGAGAGCGAATTCCATCTCGGGGCGACGGAAGGTCAGCATGTCTGGTTGATCTACAGGCCCGATCTGGACTGGCTGAAGTCCCCGGAAGCAGCGTTGACCCTCAAGCGGGCCAAGGAATTCGCAGAGACGGATCCGGAGGCACGGCACCTTGTCTTCGCTCCGGCAAGGTATGTCAGCCAGAAGATGCTGGCCGAGCAGAACATCCCGGTTGAATTCGTCCCCTTGCCCTTCGCCCTCTATCGCATCGACCGGAGTTGATCCCTTGAGCGTCAGCTTTCGAAAGCTCGATTACCAGGATCGCGCGTTCTCGGCTCTCGAAGGCTATCTTGACGTTCTCAAGGAGGAGAAGGGCAAGGCGGACAGGATCGCGACCCTTGCGGTCGCCGAGCCCGATCTTGACGTTCCCGTTCCCGACTTTGCCGAGAGGGCATGGGAGGTGCTTCAAGCCGCAGGCAGCCTGCCCAAGTCTCGAGAGAACATTCCTTTCTCGCCGAGGCGGGACGGCTGCGGCCGCCCCGTGCCGAACGCCGTTCTCAAGGTGCCCACTGCAGGCGGCAAGACCTGGATTGCCGTCTCGTCAGTGTCCCGGATCCTGGGACGATATCTTGACAGCAACACGGGCTTCGTCCTGTGGATCGTGCCGAACGAGGCGATCTACACCCAGACCCTGAAGCACCTGAAGGACCGCCAGCATCCCTACCGGCAGGCGCTCGACCGCGCTGCCGCCGGACGCGTGCAGATCATGGAGAAGACGGACCGTCTCGACGCCCGTGACGTCGAATCCAATCTCTGCGTCATGCTTCTCATGCTTCAGTCGGCTAACCGCAAGGCGCAGGAATCCTTGAAGATGTTCCAGGACCGGGGGGACGTGCATGGCTTCTTCCCTCCCGAGGGCGAGCAACTGGCGCACAAGGCCGCGCTTGATGCGACTCCGAACCTTGACGCCTACGACGATATGTTCCCGATGGTGAAGGACTCCCTCGGCAACGCCTTGCGCCTCATCCGTCCAGTTTTCGTCTTGGACGAAGGTCACCGCGCCATCACCGACCTGGCGTTCAGGACGCTCTACGGCTTCAATCCGTGCTTCGTCCTGGACCTGACCGCCACGCCGCAGGACGTCAAGCCCCGCGGCGGCAAGAAGCCTCGCGCCGGGCGTTACGCCAATGTCCTGGTCGAGGTGACGGGCCGCGAGCTGGACCGGGAGGGCATGATCAAGATGCCGCTCAACCTAGACCCCCGGCAGGGCAACGACTGGAAGGCGACACTGAACGCCGCCCTGGCCAGGCTCCAGGCGCTGGATGCAGAGGCACGGACGCTGCTGTCCGAAACCGGCCGGTACATCCGTCCGATCATGCTGATCCAGGTCGAGCGCACGGGTGCTGAACAGCGCGAAAGCGGCCATGTCCACGCCGAAGACGTGAAGGAATGGCTCCTGACGGCCGGCTTCGATGAAGCGGAGATCGCGATCAAGACGGCCCAGCAAAACGACCTGAAGGCCCCCGAGAACCAGGACCTTCTGTCCTCGACCAGCAGGGTCCGGGCGATAGTCACCAAGCAGGCCCTTCAGGAGGGCTGGGACTGTCCGTTCGCCTACGTGCTGTGCAGCCTTGCTGCCAGTTCCAACCTGAAGGCCATGACGCAGCTCGTCGGCCGCATTCTCCGGCAGCCGGGTGCCCTGAAGACGGGTGTCGAGGCCCTCGACGAGTGCCACGTGATCACGCACCACGCCAACACGGCGACGGTTGTCGCCGGAATCAAGGAAGGCCTGGAACGGGACGGGCTCGGCGATCTGGTCCTGAGCGTGACCCAGGACGGCGAGGACGGGAACGGCGACACGCCCCGCGCGATCAAGCGCCGCCCGGCCTTCGCCAAAACGGAAATCTATCTTCCGAAGGTCATGGTGGTCGAAGGTGGCGATGCGCGCGAGCTGGACTACGAGACGGATCTGCTTTCCAGGATCGACTGGCGGGGCTTTGATCCGCAGGAATTCGCGGAGAACGTGCCCGACAACGCGCAGGCGGCGGAAAGCCAGCTCCAGAGGATCGGGATTGCGCACACGGGCGGCGAACCGTTCGTCAGCAAGACGGTCACTGAAAGTCCGGAGAGCCTTGCCTTCGATCCGGCCCACGCGGTCCGGATGATCTCGGACATCGTGCAGAACGCCTTCGTGGGGCGCGAGATCGTCGGCGCAACGGTGGCGGCGCTTCGGGCGCGAGGATTCGACGATGCCATGCTCGGCCGGACCGCGGGCCTGATCGTGGAAGAGCTGCGCAAGGGGCTCGACGTCAAGCGGAACGCGTGCGCCGAAGCCCATTTCAAGGAAGAGGTGCTTGAGGGCCGCATTCAGTTCCGTTTGCGGCTCGACGGCAGCAACTGGCGAATGCCCTTGAGGGTTGAGACCGCTGAACCCAAGAACGCTCGCCAGCTCGCGAGCAAATCAGGTGAGCCTCTCCAAAGGAGCCTCTTCTCGCCCGTCTACGAGAACGAGATGAACCGCGACGAGCGGGATGTGGCGGTCTACCTCGACGGCGAGAAGACGCTGGACTGGTGGCACCGCAACGTCGCACGAAAGCAGTACGGCATCCAAGGGTGGAAGTCGGCGAAGATCTACCCGGACTTCATCTTTGCAGTCCGGCGTGAGGGAGCGGCCAGGCGGATCGTGGCTCTTGAGACCAAGGGCGATCAGCTTGACAACGCCGACACGGCCTACAAGAGAGAAGTTCTCTCCTTCCTTTCGGATCACTTCCGTTGGCATGATGCCACGCCGGTGGGCGAGCTGGAACTGGTCAACAGCGGTGAAACCGTCGAGGGCGCCTTGGTCCTAATGAGTCAATGGAAGACAAGGCTCCCGGACTACTTTTGACAATTCCGGTACATTGCGAATACCGACAACGACGCGCCGTCCTCTGCAACCCTATCCTGCCTCAGTCTGACTTCCCTTAAATCCTTCGTCTACACCCGTCGGACTTCTCGACCTGCCAACCCCTTCACAAGATCACACGTCCTGACTTCGCATTGGGATTTCGGATTTCCTGTGGCCGGATTTTGCAGACAAACAAGGGCTTTGCCGGGCTGCGCCAGCAAGGCGGGCACATGAAGGGCACGCAAGATTTCCTGAGGCCCGCTCAAGCGTCGGCGCTGACGGCCATCCTCCGCGAACCATAAAAACAAGGGGTGCAGAGTTGGGCACACGATGAAACTTCGCAACCAAGGCATCACGAAAGTTGGAATTCTTGTGCCCCGAGTTCAGGACCTCTGAAGATGGTACCTTGACCTGCCTGAAGTCACTGATGTTGCCTTCGTTCCATCCAACCGCATTGACAATTGCGACATTACGCCCATCCTACCCGAAAGGCACATTTCCTAGCCGCATACGTATAGGTTGGGATCATACGAGGAGCAAGATATGGCTACAAACGACTTAGTCACTGCACTAAGGACGGAATTGGAATCCGTTCTAAAGTATGTTGATATCGAACTCATAAGTCGCTCGGGGTGGGGCGAAATTGACTTTAAAAGCGCTCGTTCGGATATAGAAGACGCACTTTCTATTTCAAAAGACTTGAATAGCATGCCGCTTGAGTACCTTACTGATGGGATAGCCAGTGAAATTCAAGCGTCGATCCCTGAAGTGGCTCGATACTTGCAGCAAATAGATGAATTTTCGATCGCGTCAGGCGGCTCACCTTCAGAAAATAGAGATAACATATGCATTCAACTTCACAGTGCAGTTGACAATTTCCGTCATGCTGCAAGTTCCCAGATTGCCTATCTTATGTACAAGCGAGGTGATGTTGGGGAGAGCATTGCCAAAATTGAACAAGCAATAGCCAAATCCCAGAACCTCTATGATGAAGCCAAGACATGGGTCGATGAGAAGAAGGCAGAGATCGAAAAAATCGAGAGTGCCGCACGCACTGCTGCAGCGAGCGCCGGAGTGGGAACTTTCACGGAAGAATTTAATGGAGAGGCAGAGAAGTTACAAAGTCAATCCAAGTGCTGGCTGTATTCATCTTCTGGATTTGCCGTAGCTACTGTTTTCGCGGCCGTCCTCTCCTACTTTTGGCCCAGCGTCGACCCGGATGCGGGCATGTCGGAAACGCTTCGCAATATGGCAAGCAAGGCGGCGGTCGTAGTGGTGTTGTTTACTGGTGCCGTGTGGTGCGGACGCATTTATCGTGCGCTTATCCATCAAGCGGCAGTGAACAGGCACCGCGCTCTAAGTCTGAGGACCTTTCAGGCATTCGTGGAAGCGACTGACGACAAATATGTAAAGGACGCTGTCTTGATGGCGGCAACAAACACAGTTTTCAGCAACGTGCCTACTGGTCTTGTGGAGGAACGCAACAACCAGGACTCTGGAGTCAACTTCGTGGAATTTGGCAGATCAGCGGCGGAGGCAACGGCCGAACAGTTACGCCAAGGTTGAATCCGGTCGCGACCAGTGTACAAATGACAGGCTGATGCCGGTTGGAATCTCTTGTCAGGCGCCGTTTGCCTCGCGAAGAAGGCGTACGGCGACGACCGTCCAGAAGACGAGAGCGAACGCCCAAGGTTGATCGAACAATATCAAGAGGTACAGCTCATCCTGCAGATGAACGCCATTGACGGAGTCGATCTGTCCGACATGCAGCGGCTGTCCGTTCATTCGCATCATGGCGCAGCGACCAGCCTTTTGGATTTCAAGGAGAATGCTGTACGGTCCGCAAAGGGTGTCGACCCAAAGTTTCTGCAACATGTTTCGGTCTTGTATCTTGAAATGTGTCGCTAGGGCGACCTGAACGCCGCACTGTCAACTTAGATGGAGACACTGAACGCCTGCACGGAATAGAAGATCCCTTGGTCGATTACAGAGGAAGCATTGGCTTTCATGACCTGTCACCCCGAGGCCACCCTCCAAGGTTTGAAACTGTCTGTTTCGAATTTGAGAAACGCATGCGATCTGGACATCGTACACTTCTGGATGATGACATTCAGACCATGACCACTGCAAAGGCATACCTTGCGGACCTCTCTTCCATGATCGCCGCCCAGCACTTCCTCAGGGACACTGAAGGCAACGCCGTATGCCTTTCCGCGAACCAACTCGGCCGGTCACATTTCGTGCATGATCCTGGTGCGCCACACCTCGCCCCGCTCGGCATCCGACTCGAATTGCTTGCAACAGCGCCGCTGCATCTGGTTGATCAAGAAGCCGAGGAACTGGTCAGGCTGAAGGCATCCTTCCTCAGTTGCACCTTCTTCCGACCACGATCGTTGCCCAAGGTGCAAAAGCACTTGAAAATCACGCAAAATCAGGCAACCTTGCCTTTTGTTGGTAGGTGACTTGGAAATTTCGGCCAAGGGTCTCATGAGCAATTTCAGCGATAGTTTCGATGGAAAGCACGATCTTTCATCTCCGGGAATCATCAAACTCGTTTCTGACAAGCTGCAAGAACTTCGCAAACGCCTTCTGGATTCCACGCGCCGCAACCCCCTGATCCACATCAAGTTCCGACCAACATCAACATCGGCCATCCGGACAGTGGATGAACTGCCCGAAGTTCTGCGCTTCAAGCTGGCGCGTGGTACGGCAATGCGTCTTGCGCCACTGCCTTCACTTGAAGAGCAGCTTCCGGACGAGGAGACAGATGAATTCCTCGATGCGCTGTATTTCGCTCGTGCGGAGGATGAGATTCATCTGGCGGCGCTCGAAGAGATCGATGGAGATTCCGATTCTGCCGAGGAAAGAGTATTTTTGCTTGAGCGAGAGTTGAAGGACCGGGTGCGCGTGCAGCTTGGTCTGCCGCCTCGGCAGACCAAAGAGAGCCTCTCGCTGGCCGATCATGCGAGACTGCACGGCATCTCGCCGAGTCACATCCTCCCTGACCCCGAGGATGTGAACGACGACGGCCGTCATGATGATGACGATGTCCAGACTCTGCTGCTGCCAGACAAACTAGGCAGGGCTGCAAGGGCGGTCCTTGAGAAAGGTCGTTCTTTCGAGCGCGAGACAGGCGTCAATGTCCTTCATGCGGCCTTCGGCCTCTTGGAGTGGAAGGACCCGGCCGAGCGACAGAAGTTCATTTCGCCTCTTCTGTTGATGGAGATCCGCATCGAACGTCGACAGTCGCCGCAGGGTGCAGAGTTCTTTGTTCGCGGAGCAGGGGAGGTTTCCATAAACACAAACCTGGAAGAGAAGCTGAAGTCGGAGCATCGTCTCGCACTGCCAGAATATGAGACGAGCGGTGAGAGCGGAGGCGTCGAGGCATACTTTCGCACCATCCAGAAGCTTCGGCCCAACGGCTGGCACTGGAGCGTGAGGCGTGAGGTTTGCTTCGGGATATTCCCTTCATCCAAGATCGCCATGTACCACGATCTTGATCCGGACAAGAGACCGCTCGCCGAGTGCGAGGCAGTGGCACGACTGCTGGCGACCAC
The DNA here is from genome assembly GCA_009838075.1 of Boseongicola sp. SB0665_bin_10. Taxonomy (GTDB): domain Bacteria; phylum Pseudomonadota; class Alphaproteobacteria; order Rhodobacterales; family Rhodobacteraceae; genus JAJEFO01. The sequence continues at coordinate 111,224 of VXSG01000096.1, forward strand.
CGGCACAGGCGACGGCTCCTATGCGGAAACCTACGAAACTGATGATCCAGACGTCGAGCGGGCGGTCCCCTACTTGGTGATGGACGCCGATGCCTCGCAATACTCAGCCTTGGTCGATGTTTCGAACGGCGGAAATCTCGCGATCGAAGGCCCTCCGGGGTCCGGGAAGTCACAGACCATCGTCAATCTCGTTGCTGCGGCCCTCGCCGAAGGCAAGAAGATTCTCTTCGTGGCGGAGAAACTCACCGCACTGGATGTGGTCAAGAATCGTTTGCAAGCCGTCGGGCTTGGGAACTTCGTCCTGCCGCTCCAAGCCGGTCGCGGCACCGCGGAACTCGTCTATGAAGGCATTGAAAGCCGATTGGCGATTGGCCGCGGAAGTGCACGGAGCCGTGACGATCTCGAGGCCCGAAAGGATGCCCTGAAGAAGCGGAAGGGCGTTCTTCAGGCTCATTTGGATGCACTGGGCGCCTACCTCGGCACGACCGGGATGACGGTACATCAGGTGATCGGCCATGCAATCCGCACCTCAAGTGTCCGTCAAGGAGTTCCCCGAGAGATCCGCCGCATTTCGATTCCCCAAGTGGAGAGCCTCGGGGAACCTGCAGTGGAGCAAATTGTCAACGAGGCTAGAGCATTCGGTGAAAGACTCGGACAGATTGCCAGGTTGCCTGCACTGTGGCGTGCCGCCCAGAAGCCGGTCACCAGCCACGACTCCGCAGAAGACATCAGCGAGACCGCGCTGCGATTGGCGGACCAGATCGACGGCTTGCGCCGTTCCATGGAAGGCTCGGCCCTCGCGGCCCTCATGTCGGAAGAGATCTTCAAGGGTGATGTGAGCCAGCTAGGCCAGATCGTTGCGCGGATCGATGAACACGTTGACCGGATCGACGTCGGGTCGGTCGAGGTTCTCGTTTCCGCAAGTGCGCGCCGCTCCGTGCGCGAATTCTGCGGCCAGGTCCAGGAGAGGCAGACCGTCATGGCCAGGCTTGCTCGCTCGTTGCGAGACGCCTCCGGGTGGAACATCGAAGAGCGCCTGTCCGCCGCGCGAGACTTCGCCGATCAGAACGGGAAGGCGATCTCCCCCGAAAGGCACGGATCACGGCATGCGGACCTGCTGAAGACGGTCACGCCTGCCGAGCGCGTTGTCGAAGCCGCGAGGCGACTGCCGGCCACCTGGACCAGCTCCGGCCGCAAGCTGTCCGAGATCCGGGCAGACGCGTTGCGGATCGCTTCGCAAAGTGAAGCCGTGCTCGGTCTCCGCATTCCCGATCCCCAATGCACCGCCGAGAGCGACGCTGCGGAGATTGAGCAGAGCTTGACCGCGCTGTCATCCAAGATCGGACGCATCCGGCAGGCCTTGCCAGGTGCAGGTGGAACGCACGACGCTGCCCAGATCAGGCAGGCGGCCAGGATCATCGAGCGTTCGGGGATCTTGCGGTTCCTTTCAAGTTCATACAGATCCGCTCGGAACACCTACCTCAACATTCTTCGCGGGCGGCGCAACGACACGCGGTCGGCCATGGCTTGGCGCATGCAAGAATACGCCGACTGGGTCGACAAGATGCGCGAATTCGACCGGGAGCCGCGCTTCGCGGAACGTTTCGGGCCCCTGTTCAAGGGCATCAACACCGAGATGGAAGAGATCCGTGGCGCGGTCTCCTTTCACGAACTCACCGCCGAGATATCGGCCGGAAGCGTCGAACTGAAGTCATGCCTCGAAACGGGCGACCTCGAACCGATGCTGGACTTCGCAAACTTGGCGGAGGACATCCCTTCACGGACTTTGGCTGAGACCGAAGCACGGATCACGGAACTTCGTGAAGAAATCGCAAGAGAGGAGATGCTGCTCTCCGAGGCCCGCGGACATCTCCTGGTCTTTCGCGATAGAGAGGAAGTCCCGTTCGACGAGATTGAAGAGGTCCTTGCGCTCAAGAGCAAGGAGAAGTCGCTCTCGGAGCGGATCAGCGGCTCGGCCGCAGCCGATGTCATCGGCGGGCGGTTCGCGGGTGTCGATACGCCAACCGACCTGCTCTTGATGGAGTGCGAGATCGCGGAAGCGCTCGCCGGCCTGCCTGATCCACGCTCCGCCGTCACCGCGTTGCGGACAGGAACCTTGAACGACCTCCAGGCCCAGTTTGACGAATTCACCGACTTACGTCGGCAGATCGACAAACTGATCGCAATTCTTCGAGAAGACCTTGGCCTGGAAGACGAGTTTTCGGTCGCTTCGGAATTCGCGGAGCGGGTCGAAGACCTGCGTGCCGCAGAGGCGGATCCTGATTCCCTGCTCGACCGTGCGCAGCTCAAACGCGCGGAGGACAGCCTTCGTGGACAGGGTCTGGGCGAGTTGGTGGACTGGGTCGTCACGCAAGACGACTTTGATCCGACCCGGCTTGGTCCGATCGTGCGGGCGATCATCGCAAAGTCGATGGCTGATGCCGCCTATGACCGGTTCAGCGAGCCGCTCCTAGGTTACGACGGGCAGGACTTGGATCAGATCAGAGCCGAGATCGCACAGACGGACCGAGATCTCGTGCAAATGTCGAGACGCGTGATCGTTGACAAGCTCCTGGCCGACGCCCGGCCGCCTTCAGGAAACAACATCGGCCGGAAGTCGGAGTTTACCGACATGAGCCTCATCCACAACGAGCTGCACAAGAAAAAACGCCGCATCGGACTGCGCGATCTCACCCGACGGTCGGGGAAGGCATTGCTTGAACTCAAGCCGTGCTGGATGATGTCGCCTCTTGCCGTGGCACAGTTTCTGCACGCCGACATGAAGTTCGATCTTGTCGTGATAGATGAAGCCTCTCAGATGACCCCCGAGAACGCCGTGGGCGCGCTCAGCCGTGCCGGAAGGGCGGTGATCGTGGGAGACACGAAGCAACTGCCCCCTACGAGCTTCTTCCAGAAAGTACTGGACGACAGCGACACCGACGAGGACCTGCGCGAGGACAGCGAGAGCATCCTCGACATGGCCAATGTCGCCTTCATGCCAATCCGGCAGCTCCGCTGGCATTACCGCTCGCGACACCCCGCCTTGATTCAGTTTTCCAATCACTGGATGTACAAGGACGAGCTGACGATCTTCCCGTCCGCACTGGAGGGACATCCCGACCTCGGCGTCGAACTGCAAGAAACACACGGGACCTACAAGGGTCGACGAAACGAGATCGAGGCCCGAGCCGTGGTTGAGGCCGCAGTGCGTCACATGACGCATCGGCCCGAACTCTCGCTCGGAATCTGCACAATGAATGTCGATCAGAAGGACCTGATCCTGGAGGAGTTCGAACGTGAGCGTGACCGCAATCCGAAGGTCCGGGAATTCGTCGAAAAGTGGGAAGAGCAAAACGATGCGCTCGAAGAGTTCTTCATCAAGAATCTCGAGACGATTCAGGGCGACGAACGCGACGTGATGATGATCTCGACGCTGTACGGCCCGGAAATGCAGGGCGGCAGGGTCCACCAACGCTTTGGACCGATCAATTCTGCCGACGGGCATCGAAGACTCAACGTGCTTTTCACGCGGGCAAAAAAGAAGATCAAAACGTTCACGTCAATGAAGCCAACCGACGTTCTTGTCGACGGAAGCAAGAACCTGGGCGTGAAGATGTTTCGAGCGTGGCTCGAATACTCCAAGACCGGACACGTGCCGGACAAGGCAGGTCCTCGAGGCGGGACCGAAAGCCCGTTCGAGGACTATGTCGCCGCACAGATCGAACGGTTGGGCTATGAAGTTGTCCCTCAAGTGGGTGTCGCCGGCTTTCGCATCGACCTGGGCGTGCGGCATCCAAGCTGGCCCTACGGCTACATCCTCGGCGTCGAGTGTGACGGCGCGACCTACCATGGCTCAAGGTCAAGCCGCGACCGTGATCGGCTCCGCCAGGAGGTTCTTGAGGATCTCGGCTGGCGGCTGCACCGGATCTGGTCCACCGATTGGTTCCGCAACCCGCGGAATGAGATCGATGTGCTGAGCGCGGTGATCGCGGATGCCCTGTCCCGGGCCAAGGAGAAGGGTGTTGATCACGCGGAGAATCTTGACGCTATGGCCATGCTGGCACGCATCGCCAAGGAAACTGACGTGGAGTCAACGGATGTCACCGAAACCGGAACTTCCGAACCGACTACTTATCTGCGAAGCGTTTCACATGAACAAGACAATGTACCGCGCACCAGTCCACCCACGGAGACCTCAGAACAAAGTGACTATTTCTCGATCAATCCTGAAGCAGTCGCGATCAATGAACCAATTGTGGGCTTGGGTTCAAAGGTGTCCGTCGAGAGTCTGAGTGATGGAGGCAAGAAGCTGTCATTTACTTTGGTCGCCGACAGAAACGACCCCAGCTCGGGCGAAGTCGGTATTCATACTCCGCTGGGTAAGGCGCTCCTTGATGCACGGCTCGGGGACGAGGTCGAGTACCAGGCCGGATCGTACATTAAGGAAGTCCGTGTTCTCGAAATACGATAGAGTACGCCTGTTTGACACCGACTTCGCTTGCGGCATTCGATGCTCGCCAGAGGCGTCGGAAAATTTACGATGCTCCCGGGTAGACATGACAAAGACAGACATGCGGTGATGAAGTCCTTATCTCCCCAGTCCTTGAATTCAAAGTGCCGAAGACTCGAACTCTGGGAACGTCAAGATAGGCGAGGCAATGAAGCCTCGCCAAGTTTTGAAGAATTCCTACTTCACAAGTGTTGCAATTGCTAGTGTAAGAACTGCAATTGTCTTCAAGTCAACGACAATGACAATCATTGTTCGCCTCCAGATTGGAAGTGGCTAGGACCAAATTTAGAGAAGTCTTTGCACATATCTGACGATAGTCCCGAGCTTGCCACTAAGCTGGGCACTTCAATCATAGAACCTATCCTGATTCGTTTGACGGGACTAGAAGGATCTCGACAACGGTTGCTCTGGACTTCTTGCTGCGAGTGATCGTCTGCGATAGGATGGTGGCGAGCTGAGCCATAGGGCGAGGTCATCTCATCATGGGTCGCTCATTGACATGAAGGGAGATCTATCATGGACGCACTTAATGACTTTAATTTTGAGCATCTTGCCGCAGCTATCTTGGTATGGCTGTTCGTCTCTCTGATCGTCGAAGAGTTGTGCAATGTGCTTTTCAAGTGGAAGCTCTATGCGCAATCTGGGCTGAACAACAAGGGCTTCAAAACACCTATCATCTTTGCAATTTCCTTCGCCATATGTGCGTCCTCGGGGATCGACATCTTCCAGCTTCTTTTGGCTCCCATCAAGATCACAATTGAATCAGGCATCGTCAGCTATGCCGTGTCCGCAGCACTGTTGAACGGCGGGAGCGGTACTGTTTTTCGCTTTTTGGAACGGTTCCGCGAAGGAGCGAAAAAAGTCACGGATGGGCATGATGTCACGGTTTAAGGCAGCCGTTGCAACAGTCACGACTCTGCCAGTTATGGCGGCGTGTTCGTTGCCTTCGGACTATGATGAAGGGACTACGGTGCACGACCGTCCATCGTTCGCGGTGTTTCTATTCACTGCAACCCAAACTGCGGAAGTGAGTAAAATTTGAAGGCGGAACAATGTGAATCTGGAGTGTGTTTAGGAAGGAAATGCGGGCATCGACCATTTTTTGTGAATAAGTGCTCATTTGTGCCCGAGAAGGTCCGAGATTGCCGTTACGGACCACCTTGAGACAAAAGCGGACGATGGGAAAGGCACCCTAGCGACCAGCCGGACCAGTGACTGAGTTTCCTCTCTCACGTTCTTATTCGAAACGAGCCTGGTTGAGCCGCCAGAAAGCATCCGTGTTCTGCAGCCTGTCGTTTTCCTTTGCCAGGTCGAAGGGGATCTTTCCGTCCTCACTGCGTGCTTTCGCTTTCGCTCCTGCATCCAAGAGTGCGTCGACTGTCCGTGGGGTTCCTTGCAGTGCCGCCAAGTGAAGGGGCGTAAGCCCGTTTATCTGGCGTGCTTCAATGTCCGCCCCTGCGTCCAAAAGAGCGTTGACGGTGTCGGCAGTGCCAAAAGATGACGCGGTGTGCAGGGGGGTGAAGCCGTGACGGTCGCGGCTCATAACGTTCGCTCCGGCCTCCACAAGTGCGATTACGTTCCTAGCGTTGGTCTCTGCCGCATAGGCCAAGGGAGTGTTGCCAGCCTCGTCCCGCGCCTCGATGTCGGCCCCCCATTCCAGCAGCGCGGTGACGGCTCCGAACGTGCCCGAAAGTGAAGCCGAATGGAGGGGAGTCCGACCATGCTTGTTCCGTGCCTCAATGTTGGCTCCAGCCTTCATCAAGATCTTTATCGTCCCGTTAGTGCCGTAAGGCACCTTCGTTCCCCGAACCAGATTCAGGGGCGTGTTGCCATCGTCGGTTCGCGCCTCGACATCGCCGCCCGCTCTCCAGAGGGCATGAACGATCTCTGCGTTCTCACGGTGCGAAGCCACATGCAGGGGTGTCCAGCCAAAATTGTTGCGCGCCGTCACATTGGCCCCGGCCTCCAGCAGAAGGCCGACAGGCTCTCGATCATCCGCAGCCGCTGCAACATGCAGCGCCGTCCAGCCGTCCTCGTCCCGACGGGCCTCGATGTCGGCTCCGGCCTCCAAAAGAAGGCGCAGGGCGGCAGCGGAACGGCCTGCCGCAGCATGGTGCAGTGGCGTCCAGCCACTTTCTGTCCGGCTTTCGGGGTCGCTTCCCAACACCAGGCAGCGCTCGACGTGCTCCGCAATTTCCTCCGGCGCCATCGGAAGGCCCGGAAAGCGAGACACGAAGAACGCCTCGCTTGACCAGTCCGCGCATCCCGGCCCTGCCAGTGTCCCCCTTCTTTCAATTTCGGGGGGAGTCACGCCCTCCACGCTTTGGGCCGTGATGTCGGCCCCCGCTGCCAGCAGCGCCTTGATTGTTCCGGCAGTGCCGGATGCAGCCGCATGATGCATAGGCGTCTCTCCCGCCCTGTCCCGAGCTTCGATGTTCGCGCCAGCCGCCAGAAGAAAATTGACTGCTTCCGGCGTGCCGCCGGCGGCAATTCCGTGCAGTGGTGTCCTGCCGTCAATGGTAAGTGCGTCGATATCGGCTCCAGCAGCCAGTAGCGCGCTTACAATCTCGGCATCCGATGCCATGTGAAGAGGTGTCAAGCCATAAGCGTCGGCCGCGATGCTGGCGTTCGCCTCAAGAAGGGCATTGACGACTTGGACGCTTTCAAATTGGCCCACCGCAACGTGCAGAGGCGTAAGTGCTGCCATCAAGTTCTGTCCACGAATTTCCACCTGCCCCTCGAAAGTCGGTACTTCGAGGTTTGCCCCGGCGCTCAGAAGGGCTTCGACGGTCTCGTAGTTCCTCCCTTGGATCGCGAAGAGAAGGGGAGTCATCCTAAATCCATGGTCGTTCGGCACCAATGCGTCGACGTTGGCCCCCGCCTTCAGAAGCGCGGTGACGGTCTCGGCGGAACCCGTTGACGCAGCCAGGTGCAAGGCTGTCAATCCGTCCTCTTCCACGAACCGCTCGTGAATGTCGATGCCCGACGCGATGCAACGGGCCACGAACGAAGCAGTGACGGCCCTGAAGAACCCTGGCCTCTGCCAGTCGGCACAGGAGAGGCTGCCCGGCCCCCGAAGTGCGGCGACGGACCCGGCAGTGCCTATTCGCGCTGCAAGGAGCAATGGCGTGTCCCCGAACTGGTCTCGTGCCATGGGATCGGCACCACCCGCAAGGAGCGCCTTGACTGTCTCGGCGGAGCCGCTCGATGCTGCTATGTGCAGGGGCGTCCTGTCGAATTGGGCGAGAGCCTCGATGTTTGCACCCGCATCCAGAAGCGCCTTGACGGCCTCGGCGTTTCCGTCCGCTGCCCAATGCAAGGGCGTATTCTCAATTAGAATGCCACCGCCAGCCTCAATGTCGGCCCCTGCTGAAATCAACGCGGTGATCTTTTCCACCGAACCTACCCCTGCAGCAAAGTGCAGGGGTGTTGAATTAAGCGCGCTGACCGCCCCGACGTTCGCCCCCGCGTTCAGCAATGCGATAACCGCTTCGACTGTGCCGTACTCAACAGCCTGCATCAAAGGGGTCAGGCCACCGTTGCTGTCTTCGATATCCTCACCTGCCGCGATACAACGAAAAACTGCATTCGCGTCGGCGGCCTCAATGAAATTGTGGGTGTTCCAGTCCCGGCAGTCCGGCTCCGTTAAGTACTCGTCTTTACCCGCCGGCAACTCGCCGCCCCAAGACATGACAGGTTCGTCTCCGGCCTGGACGGTGGATGCCGCCAGCACAAGAACGACGGCCATGACGACGTTTGGTACCATGGTTCAACTCTTTGGTTAGGGGACTTTGCGCCTAGCGTTGGCACATGCCCCGTCACGACGTGACCCGCTTCCGCATTTGGTCAGCTGATGCGTCCAGCATGCCAACCATTGAGAAGTCTTGCAATTCCCCTGCTCGCCCGCGATGCGGCTGTCCCAGACTGTGTGCTCGCGCTGCTGCGGTTGAAGGCAGGCGACACCTGCATCGCTGAGGCGTACCTGTTTCGACCCTGTCAAACTTCAGGGGAATAAGCCCCAAAGTTCAACTCTTCGACATCGTGGCGGCGGTCGCAGCCGCATCGGTCGCTGGCTTGCCAGCGAAATCAGCGTGCCCCGAATTCAGGCAACTCGGCCGGGTTGGCCTTGCCCCTGGCGGATTCTCGACAAGGAACGCTGGGCAAATCGGCCGGATCAATCGGTTCGTGCGAGGCTGCCATCTCGGTTGGAGAATTGCCTGGATCGGCTTCATTGACACTGACGCCTGCATCAAGTCCTGAAAGAGACCGAAGGGTCACTTTCGCTTCCTTGTTCGGGCCTTGAGTGCCCGCCGTTGCTTGCGGTTCAAACGCGAGCTTTCCGGTGGCGAGCCCAGTCTCTCGAACGCGATGACCCCGTGCTCGGGAAACTCCTGCCCCCGGACTGGGCGCTCGTTCTGATTCTGGAGAACTCCTGCGGTCTTGCAGTCACTTTGGATCTTCTTTCGCTCTTGATCTGTCCATTCATGCTGCTCGACGTAAACGAGATCCTCCGAACTCTCCCGACTCTGGTCCGGAGGTTCACAGGAGATTCCTACCACGCGTCCGAGATGCGAATGGCGTTCAAGCAGACCGAGAGCATAAATCATTGCAAGAGCCGATCTTGATTTGCGGTATCCGTCGTAGCCTCCCTTGGTATCCATCCAATCGAGGTATTTCATCGTTTGGATGAAGAAGGCGGTCTCACTGGCCTCTTCGCCGGTGGGACTCATGATCACTCGCACGAACCTATCGTCGTGTTTGCCCCTTTCCAGCGCATCCGCGATCGCTTCTGAATGCAATCTACGGAAGAACCTTGGCACCAGGGCCAATTGTCGTACGCCGAGTTCAAGTTTGCGAAGATCGAAGTCTTGTCCCTCCGGCATGATCGATGTTCCATCGAGCAGATGGCTCGTGAACTTGCTGATCAAGTTGTCCCAAAGATACGAAGTCTCGTTGGCAAATTTTCTGGCTTGATACCGCGGGTCTATGACAAACTTGTCATACCGTCGGCAATCGATGGATATTGGGACCTTCCCTTCTTCGACGACAAAGTCGTGGTCACCCTCGTCGTTTATTCGAATTGCGTAGTAGGCGAGAAGGTTCTCCTCGCCATGCGCTTCGACGAGATCGCCGGATCGAACAAAGGCGGCCTTCTTCGCGAGATAGTCCGCAAAGTCGGTGACCGTGTCGAGTTCATCGATGACGATTTCAAGGGCGGCTTCGTTGAACACATGCACGAATGAACCTTCGGGATCGACATCGCCGATGACGAACGGCTCGGGTGCGCCGTTTCGGTCCGTCCAATGGCTGTCACCCTTGACGCCCGGCCTTATGATCAAGCTACCCGAGGAGCTTCGCGTGTGCTTTCGGCAGGGTTTCGCGCTTCCGTTGGCCACCACCACTCGATGGACCTGTCGCACTTCTTCGGGCGGAAGATCGATCGGGAAAGGATCCGTGCAGTCGGGATCAAGGAAAAGCCGCCCAGGAAACTCGGATATCCAGCGCTCGGCACCCTTCGTCTGCTTGGCCGAGTCGCGGATCGCCTTGCTTGCCCACCTCCGCCACGCGGTCTCGATGGCGCCGCCCGGCCAGCCGACGGTCTTTTCGCTGAAGATGATGACGTGCTTGCCGCAGACCACGAGCAGGTCGCAAAGTTCCTTGCCGTTGCCCTTGTCTGTTCCGCCCTGCCTCTGATCTCGATATGGGTTTGGATAGGACCAAAGGTTCAGGAACGACCTTTCTGCCAGCTTCGCGAGATAGCGTTCCGAGGCGGTTCTGCCTTCGGACTTGATCACCGGAGGTCGGAGCAGCTTCGGCCGCTCGTCGATCCCAGACGGATTTTGGGCCAATGCATCGCTCCATCAGAACTCGCGGTCGGCACTTGATCTATGCATTCGTGGCGAGCCCTGCAAATCCGAGAGCAATCGAAGATGAATGCCGTGAATCGTCTTGAACCTCTCCGTTACGCCTGCAGGGGATGACTTTAGGTTTCAGGGAAGGTTCGCATCCTGGTGCCGCCTCGGACCAAGGCGACATCTGCATGCCATCACGAGGTCGATTTGGAGCGGGCTGCGGTGGCTCCCTCCCGTCATGGGGTCAGGTATCGGTTTTGCTCCGCGAGGCAAACAACACAGTCAGGAACGTGGTCTGGGCTCGGCTCCTGCGTGACCCGGCATCCTCGGACGGAGACGGCCTCGGAGCAGTCGCCCGGGGGCAAATGCACCGAATTCGGAGCCGCAACTTTTGCGGCGGAGTTTGGTGAAGCTCTGGCAGCCCTTGTGCTCCGCCCAATCCCTTCATGAGTGCCCAGGTCGGTTGCTTGTGATGGTGGAGCGGGATCATTTTCCGGACCGGCCAAGAGTCGTTAGCGCGAGAGCGACCTTTGTTTGCCGTGACAACGACACTGTTGACTTGAATCCGGATCTTCCCTTCGCTAGGCAGACGCATCGTGACCGGCACCCCGGTCCGCCCTGCGTTGGAACGACAGAGACACCTGGCAGCTCTATCTCACGTTCCACGCCTTTGAAGGTTCCGCGTGTACTCGCAAGCCGGGTAGTTCGAGCACCCAAGGAAGCGGCCGAATTTCCCCATCCTGGTCTCCAGCCAGCCTCCGCAGTCCGGGCATCCCTCGATGGAAGCCCCGCAGTCCCGGCAGCGAAACGCGTCGCCCGACCTGACCGGCAGGCCGTTGAGGCACTTCGGGCACGGACGCCCCGTGTGCTCGCAATGGGGCCAGTTCGAGCAGCCGTAGAAGACGTTTCCGTCGCGGGAGTTTTCGCGACGTTCCAGGCGCCCCTCCTTGCACTGCGGACACGCCACGTCGCCTTCGGGCGGACGGCCGAACACTTTCACCCGTTCCTTGTCTTCGATCAGTTCCGTCGCGAACGCGGAAGGTGCGCCGCCCTCGGCAAGCAGGAACGCCTGCCGACGCGCACGCGTCAGCGCCACGTAGAGCAGCCGCCTCTCCTCGGCGTTGGGGTGCGCCTCGGGCGCGGCCATGACCAGGTCCAGCAGCGGGTCGTCCGCGATCTCGACTGGAAACCCGAGCCTGCCGGCGCACAGCCCGAGCACCACCACGTAGTCGGCTTCCAGGCCCTTGGCGCGATGCACCGTCATGTAGCTGAAGCGCAGGCGTGGATGCTGCCTTCCCAGACTGTCGAAGTTCCGGGGCTTCAGGTGCCGGTACCGACCCAGCAGCAGCACGTCGGACGTCCCTTCGTGCCTTGCGGCATCCTCGTTGATCCGGTCGAGCGCCTCCCTCAGCAGCGAGAGTCCGCCTTCGCCCGGCAGGCCCACGTGCACCGCCGGGCCTTCGGCCTTGCGCGTCGCGCGCACCGTCTTGCGGATCTGCGCCGGATTGCGCAGCACGAAGTCCGTCGCGACGGCGGAGATGCGGTCCGCGCAACGGAACGTGGTTCCCAGGTCGATGCGCTCGAACGCGCCGAACCGTTCCCCGAACTCCCGCATCATCGCGATGTCCGACCCGCCGAAGCGGTAGATCGCCTGCCAGTCGTCGCCGACCGCGAGCAGCTGCGCCCCCGGAGAGCCGTCGAGCAGCGCCTTCAGCAGACGCGCCCGGGCCGGGGAGATGTCCTGGAACTCGTCGACCAGTATGTAGCCGAATTGGCTTCGGTACCTGCCGGCCTCCACATGATCCGTCGCCCGGCTGATCATGTCATGGAAGTCGATCTCTCCCGCTTGGTCCAGCGTCTCCTGGTAGCGTTCGAAGGCCAGCCCGAACACCTCCAGAAACGTCTTCGCGCGTCTGCCGTCATCGAGGGTCCGCGCCTTTCTGGCGACCTCCTCCAGGGAGAGCCGGCCGCCCTTGAAGTGCTGAAGGAAAGTGGCGAGGAGACGGATGAACGGGTCGACCCGGCGCTGTTCCTCGAGCAACGCGAACACGCGGTCCCGGGGAATCGGCGCCAGCTCCACGCCGTGATCGGCCAGCTTCCGCTCAAGGTTCCGTATCAGCCGCCCGTCGGTGCGCTCATGCGTGAAGGTCTCGACCAGGACGGTACCCCGTTCGGCGTGCACCCTGCGCTTCCACTCCATCTCCTCATGGTACTTCTCGCGGTTGACGAACGGCGCCGTGTTTCCCTTCGCGTCGATCCCGAAATGCTCGATGTAGATGCCGTGTTCGTAGAGATGAAAGTCGGGCTTGTACTGGCGCCTTTCGGCCGTCGCCGTCTCGTGCTCGTAAGGCGCTTCATATTGGTAGGCGATGCCGTTGAGGTGGAGGAAGTTGGCGATCTCGCATTCCTCGAAGCTCTTCACCTCGTCGCCTTTCAGCGAGCGGATCTCATACCTGCTGATGTAGTTCCAGTACGCCCCCCAGTTCGGGAACTCGTGAGTGCTCCTGTAGGGCGCGAACTGGTCCTGGAACCATTCCACCACGCATTCCGAAAGCGCGCCATCGGCCAGAAGGTCCGACACGATCCGCTTGAGCTGGTCGAACAGCGCCCGGTCGCTCTCAGCCGAGCGGGCCAGCGCAGGACGCCTGCCTTCGGCGTCGCCGATGATGGCCATGCCCAGTCCGTGGAAGGTCCGGACCGCCACGCCGTGCGCGGCCGCCCCAAGGCGCTTGCCTATGCGCTCCTCCATTTCGCCCCTCGCGTCCCGCGCGAAGGCGAGCAGCAGGATTTCGGACGGTTTCCGGTATTCCCTGCGGATCAGCCATCCGGCCTTCGCCACGATGACAGAGGTCTTGCCGCTGCCTGCGGCGGCGACCACCAGGTTGCGCCCGTCGTCGACGACCACAGCCCTGCGCTGCTCGTCCGTGAGCGGCCGGGCCTCGATCCGGTCGAACAGGTCGCGTGACCGGACGAGCTCGTTCGCGACGAACGCCTCGTTGGCCTTCGAACGTGCATCGTCCGGCGCTTCTAGGAATTCCGCGATTGCCCCCAGCATCCGGGTTTCCGGGGCGTCGGACAGGGCCTCCGGCCAGGACCAGGCTAGCCCGGCCGTCGCCGTCTGCGCGTCCCGTTCGAGCCTTCGGATGTCGTCGGAATGAATGTACCGCGGCGGATCGGCAAGGCTGTCCAGGCATTCGTTCACGGCGCGAATCGCGTCGAACCGTGGCGCCAGCCAGCGACGCCACCAGTCGGCCCTCGCCGTCTCGATCGCGTTCGCCAGCGCACCCGCTTCGGCTCGGGCGAGACCCGACACGGTCGCCCCGCCAGCTGCGTGCTCCAGCCTTGCGCCGCCCCAGCGCCAGCCCGAATTCAGCCCGACCGCCTTGATGTCGCTCAGGGGGATCTGCCTTGATCGCGAGCCGAAGCCAAGCCTGACGCTGTCTGCCGTCACCGTTGCCGCCTTTGCCTGTCCCGGCCGGATCAGGGCGAACAGCAACGAAGCCACGCCCTTTCTCCTTGCATGGAAGAGACTGCCCGCAACCTTCGCTTTCGCAGGCAGGCTGTGCGCCGGCGAACGGGATGCTTCAGTCACGGCGGTCAATTGGGGCGGCGGGTTTTCCGATGGCGCCAGTTGACCGTCCGGCATGTCGACGACAGCCGGATTCACACTGCCCAAGGAGCGCGCGCGGAAACGCTGCCGGTGCAACGCAATGGATCCAAATCATGAGACTTGCCTTACTTCTCGGCTCCTTTGCGGGGCGTTGAGATCCCGTCATTCAGGATGACCCGTTTCAAGTGCATATCCGAAGCTCATGCAGGACATTTCGGTCGCGTGGGCCTTCCTCGGAGTCGGGCTTCATTCAAGTTGGCCGGAAGCATGCACGCGAAATACCCTAGGCGTCCAGAGCACGACTTGCACGGATGCAGCCGACCTTGCATCCGCGCCTTCGTATCGGATGCCTGGAAGGAAGTTCAAGGGAGACGGCGCCTTGCGCCGTGAAGTGCGCGCTTCGCAGAGATTGGAATCCTGCCCAAAGGCTGTCGGTGTCGGTTGAGTGATGCGAGAACTCTTCATCAATGGCGTAGTGTACGACGCCTCGCCTTAATTCGTGGCCAAACAATGGCGCCCAAGGAACTTGAGCAGAGGACCGGGGCCGTTCCGTTTCTGGCAGCGCGTCCATGCCCGCGACGCGAGTCTTGACCACCAGCTTCGGGGCCTGTGAGCGGACGTCGTCAGTCCGCTTCGGTCGCTTCGCGCCAAACGCGCGGGCACGATGGCAGTACCGATCGGGCGTTTGCCGTCTCGGGCACGATCCCGGCGAAGGTCGCGCAGGCACAGCTGCTTGGAACTCGGCGGGCATTGGCAAGGTTGAATCCGCCTTATTTACGTAGTGATTACGTATATTACGTCGAATATACGGTATTGACCAAAAAAGACATGCATAAAGGAGGCCACGGTGAAGACTGAAAGATTCGAAATGCGGCTGGACCCGCAAATGGTGCAACGGGTTGACGACTGGCGCATGGAGCAGCCTGACATGCCGTCCAGAGCCGAAGCCATGCGGAGGCTTGCCGATACAGGATTGGCCGTCCTGGGCGACGGCAGCATCAAGGTCAGTCACGGCGAAACGCTGATATTGGCGATGCTGAGCGACCTGTACGACCACCTGAAGGTCAAGGATAGCGAGATGGATCCGCAATTCGTTGAGGAGGCGATTGCGGGGGGCCACTTCTGGGCGCTGGCATGGAAGTACGGTGGACTGATTCACGGCCACGCTGACCGCAAAGAAGACGTGAAAGAGGTCGTGGACGTGCTGGACACGTGGTCCTTCATCGAATCCGGCCATGCCCGGCTTTCGGACGAAGAGAAAAGGGAAGTCGAGGAGAAGGTCGGGCCGCGGGGCCAGCATGTTGAGTTTCGCGGTTTCGATGGCAACAACGAGTTCAAGCATCTAGACATTGCGCGATTCCTGATTAATCGCCTCGACAGGTTCACGACATTCAAGGACCGAGACCTGAACTCACATTTTCCTACCCTAAAGAGATACAGACGCATGTGCGAGATTTTCGGACCGATGAGAGAAAATCTCGTCGGTAGAGAGCTTTCCTGTCCGGAAATCATCAAACTGCTGAAGGCATAATTTTTGGCCGAGGACGGCGAGCAGAAAGACCGGGGCCAGAAGACGAGGTGATGTTGACGCTGAGCGCACGCCCCGGTCCGGCACGACCCTCCCCCTTGGCGCGCCCGTCCGGGCCTCACGCGGAACCCTGCGGTCATGGGCGTCCTCCCCGGTGCCCAGGATCCGTTCGGGCAGGCTGGCTTGGTGTCGCGTCCGCGACATTCCGAATGTGTCCGCAAGCGAATTTCAAGCGTGCGGCACGGGATCCGCGGAATGCGTGGCATCTGTCGGATGCCTTCTCTTGCAACCGCACTCCCGGCGACCGTGTCAGTCGCTCTCACCAGCCATCAATCGCGCCATTGCCTCCCCGATCCGTTCCGCCGCTTCGCGGACGTTGCGGTCGTCGAGGTGAACGTAGCGCAGTGTCATTTTCGCGCTTGAATGACCAAGGAGGCGTGACACGACCGGCACCGGCACGCCTCGCATGACAGCGTGACTGGCAAAATTATGACGCAAATCATGAAGGCGAACGTCTCCGATTCCCGCTTCCTGACGGATCGCTGACCAGAGGTAGATGTTGTTGCTACATGGCCGGTCAGGCCAACGAGGGGAGGGGAAAACCCAAGGCCCCTTCCCACGCGGCTGGCGGTCGAGGACTGCGCACGCCTGCGGGTTCAGGTGAACCTTCCTTGGGCCGGTCTTGCTGTCGGCAAGGGCGAGCGCGTCGCCTTCCACCTCGGTCCAGCGCAGGTTGACGATCTCCCCCTTGCGGCAACCGGTGAGCATCAGCAGCCGTATCATGTCGGCCTGCTGGCGCTGCGAGGGGCCGCACCGGGAGGCCCCGTCGAGTGCGTCTTGCAGGCGCCTGATCTCTTCGCGGGAAAGGAAGCGGGTCATGGGCGTCCGCCGGTTCTTCGTGACGCCTCGCGTGGCGTTCGTCTCCAGGTGCCCGCACGCGATCCCGAAGTTCAGGATCTGCCGAAGCAGGTCGAGCGCCGAGTTGGCTCCGCCCGGCGCAGTTAGGCTGTACCGCTCGAACCAACGCTCGATCCCGGCCCGCGTGATGCGGTCAAGTCGCGTCGCGCCAAATGCGGGCAGGAGCTGCGTCGTGAGCGCGGACCGCCTGCCCTTGCGCGTTGAGGGCTTGAAGCGGTCCATGTGGGCCGAGTGCCATTCGCTCGCAACGAAGTCACTGAACAGCGGAATTGCCCGTGCCGCCTCCTTCGGTGCAGTGTCGGCGGCACCCGTATTCCGCACCAGGCACTCGTGCCTGGCTTCGTCGACGCCCATCGACGCGACAGGGCCGAGGGAGAAGCGTCTGGTGCGCCCCTCGACCGTCCGGATGACGACGTAGCTCCTGCCGCCGTTCGGCCTCACGCGGACCCCGAGGCCGGGGACGCGGCTGTCCCAGACGGTGAACTCGCGTGTCCCGGGACGAAGGCGGGCGATGCCGGCGTCGGTGAGACGGATGCGTTTCCGTGCCGCCATCGGTCAGCCCTCCGCAAGCACCGCGCCGACTATCGCAGCGGCCTCGGCCGCCATCGAGTCGGCATGATGCGTGTACTTGAGAGTGGTCTCTGCGGAGCGGTGGCCAAGCAGGCGGCCGATTGCGAGAACACTTTCGCCCTGCCTGAGAGCGATGCTGGCATAGACGTGCCTCAGATCGTGAAGGCGCACGTCCCCGAGACCCGCCTCAGCGCGCGCGCCCGACCAGAAGCTGTCCAGCCAACCCCTGGACCGCGGCCCGCCCCTCTTTCGGCCCGGGAAAACCCATGTCGATGTTCGCCTGATTCCGTCAAGCACGTCCCGCGCGGAGCGCGAAAGCCAGACGGTCCGGGGTCCGGTCTTGCTGTCCCGAAGAAACAGCGCGCCTTCCCGATAGTCCGCCCAACGCAGCGTGACGATCTCCGATTTTCGGCATCCCGTCAGCAGAAGCAGCCGGACGGCCGCGACGGACAGGGGTCGCTCGCTCTCGTGAGCGTCGAGACAGCACGCTAGGGAGCGGACTTCCGCATCGGACAAGAACCTCTCCCGCCCCTTCCGCCTGTAGCGGCGGATGCCGAGGCATGGATTGGATCCCTCCTCCCGAAAGCCCATGCGTTCCGCCTCGCGCATGATCACCGACAGCACGGGCACGGACCGGTCCGCCGCGACCGGCGTCGCCCTTAGCGACGCGAACCACCGCACGACGTCCCGCCGGTTGATATCCGCGACCTGGCGACCTGCGAAACGGGGTAGTATCTGGCTGCGAAGGTACGAGCGGTTCACCTTCAGCGTGCCGGGCTTCCAGGACCGCCCGTGCCTGCGGAACGCCGCCTCCGCGACGGCCTCGAAGACCGTGTCCTCCGGCGTGGACGGCGCGGGCCTGCCCCGTCTGATCGCCGCCAGCATCGCTGCGGCACGCGAGCGCGCCTCGCCCGCGCTGACGTCGTCGGCGCCGCCGACGATCCTCCAGATGCGTTCGCCGTCGCGCTGGCAATGAATGAAGAACCGCTTGCGGCCCGACGGCAGCACCCGGACGCCGAAGCCCTTCAGTTTCGCGTCGCGGATGTCATGCGCCGACCGGCGGGGCCTGAGCGCCCTGATTCGGGCGTCGGTGAGTGTGACTGTTGCCATCGTTCCGTTCTCCCGTGCAGTTGCAGCGGGGAACAGATTCCACCATGGATTCCGCTCGGCGCCGCGAACTTGACAGGAAAAAGCGACGTGATATCAACGGCGTGAAATTTCCGTCAGCACCGAAGGTGCGAGCGGGTGTAGCTCAATGGCAGAGCAGGAGCTTCCCAAGCTTAAGACGAGGGTTCGATTCCCTTCACCCGCTCCATTCAATCCGTCCGGAAAGCCCTCCCTTGCCTGAATTCCTGAACCAGATGGACACCCCAGACCTCGAAGCCATGGGAATTCATGGTTGGCCCTACGGGTATTCGGATCAAGTCAGGTTCCACGAACTCGACCCGCTGAACCACGTAAACAACGCGTCGTACCTGAGCTGGTTCGAGAACATCCGGATCCGTTACCTTCAGGACTACGGGCTTTCCTCCTACGGGGGGCGCGACGACGACCCCCAGATCGTGGTGCGCCAGCAAAGCGCCGACTATTTCGCCCCCATGTTCCGGGACGAACGCTATGTCGTGACAGCGCGCACCCGTCTCCTGAAGCCCTCCAGCCTGATCATGGACTATGCCGTACATTCCGGCGGCGCGGTTCGCGCCACGTGCAGCGCCGTGCTGGTGAGCCTGGAGCAGGACGGCAAGGCACGGCGCCCGCACAAGGACGTTGCAGTCAAGCGCATTCTCGCCAGGGACGGGGCAGAAATGGCGTAGAACCGCTCAACCGGCGTGCCGATGCACAAAGCTGACAAGCTGCGCTGTCGAGGCATCCTTGCCGCCAGCGTCTGCTTCGCCGGAAACCACGGGCTCGAGATCCCTGGCCAATGCCTTGCCAAGCTCGACGCCCCATTGGTCGAAACTGTTGATGCCAATCATTGCGCCTTCGACAAAGACGCGATGCTCGTACAGGGCCAGGATCTGCCCGAGCACGAACGGCGTCAGGCTTGGGTAGGCAAGCGTGGTGGACGGCCGGTTGCCCGGGAAGACCCGATGTCTTGCCTGCCGTTCCAGTTCCTCGCCTGAAAAGCTGTCGGCGAGCATTGCCGTTGCCTCCGACAAGGTGCGGCCTCTCATCAGGGCCTCGGACTGGGCAAGGCAGTTCGCGACGAGCAGCCGATGCTGGTGCGCAAGCGCGTCCTCATGGCCCGCCGCGCCGATCATGAACTCGCAAGGGACAACGCGCGTTCCCTGGTGAATCAGCTGGAAAAAGGCGTGCTGGCCATTCGTGCCAGGCTCGCCCCATACCACGGGACCGGAATGGACCGGAAGCTCGGAACCGTTCATGGAGACGCCCTTGCCGTTGCTCTCCATTTCCAGCTGCTGAAGATAGGCTGGAAGACGCGACATCCTCTGCTCGTAGGGCAAGATCGCCCGTGTCGCGTAACCGAGACCCTGGTTGTGCCAGAGCCCGGTCAGCGCAAGCATGACCGGCATGTTCTGCAAGGGTGGCGCGGCCTGGAAATGCATGTCCATGGCATGGCCACCCGACAGGAAGGAGCGAAACGCCTCCGGACCGATGGCGATCATCAGGGACAACCCGATCGGCCCCCAAACGGAATAGCGGCCACCGACCCAGTCTTCGAAGCCGAACACCCGTTCCGGACCTATGCCGAAGGCGGACGCACGGTCCTCGGCGGAGGAAAGCGCCACGAAATGCGAGCCCGAGTCCACGTCCCCCACGGACTCGCCAATCCACTTTCGAACGGTGTCGGCATTGGTCATCGTCTCGATCGTGGTGAATGTCTTGGAAGCGACGATCACCAAGGCTGTCTCGGGCCGGAGCGGCAGGAGAATGTCGTTGACATGCGCGGCATCCACGTTCGAGACGAAATGGCACCGAGGCCCGTCATGGTAAGGTGCCAGCGCCAACGCCGCCATGGCAGGACCGAGGTCTGAGCCCCCAATGCCGATGTTGATCACGTCCGTGACCTTGCCGCCCGTGACACGAATGCTGCCGTCACGCACACCTTCGACGAACGTCTCCATGCGACCGAGCGTGCCCAGCACGCCCGGCATGACGTCCTGACCGTCCACCATGGCAGGTGCGGCCCCAGGGTTGCGGAGCGCCGTATGGAGCACGGCCCTTCTCTCGGTCTCGTTGATGGATTCGCCCCCGAACATGGCCTGCCGCCGCAAGGGGATCGCAGCCTCGTCGAACATTTCGAGCAGCAGGCTCCGGCCTGCCTCGTCCATCGAGGTCTTCGAATAGTCAAACAGCAGGTCGCCCGCTTCAACGGCAAACTCGCGCGCCCGGTTCGGGTCGACGAACCGCTCGATGATCGGCGTCTCGGCCGCCTTGTGCGCCGCTTTGCCAAGCCGGTCCCAGTTCATCACGCGCCGTCCTGCCCGTCGTCGATGTCCCGCCACTTCCGACCGTCGCCGTCAAGCATGGCAGCAGCTCGTGCGGGTCCGTTCGTGCCGACCTGGTAGGATTCCGGGTGTTCGTCCCGTTCCCGCCACTCCTCGATGATCGGGTCGGTCCATGCCCATGCCTGTTCAACCTCGTCGCCGCGCATGAACAACGTCTGGTCTCCGCGAATGACATCCATGATCAGGCGCTCATAGGCGGCCGGCGCGTCTTCCACGCCCCGCCCCAGCGCTTCCGCAAAGGTCATGTCCAGCGGAACGTCCACGAGGCGCATGCCGCCGGGCCCAGGCTCCTTGATCGTAACGAAGAGATTTATGCCCTCGTTCGGCTGCAAGCGTATGGCCAGAACGTTGCGGTGCTGCCCAAGCGTCTGGCCAAAAATCGAATGTGGCGCGGTCTTGAACACGATGGAGATCTCGGAATGCCTGGCTGCCATGCGCTTGCCGGTCCGGAGATAGAACGGCACGCCCGCCCATCTCCAGTTGGAGATGTGAAGCTTCAGGGCGATGAAGCTCTCTGTCCGGCTGTCCGCATTTTCCACCTGGTCCAGGTAGCTTTCCCCGGGCTCGGCGGACACGTACCGGCCCCGCACGATGTCGCGCCGGGCCGGTCGCTCAATCGCCCGGATCACCTTGAGCTTCTCGTCCCGCACCGCGTCCGGATCGAAGCGCGACGGCGGTTCCATTGCGATGAGGCAGAGAAGCTGCATCAGGTGATTCTGGACCATGTCCCGCATTGCGCCCGCCTTGTCGTAGTAGCTCCCGCGCCCGTCCACGCCGACGCTCTCCGCCACCGTGATCTGCACGTGGTCCACGAACTGCGCGTGCCACAAGGGCTCGAACAGGACATTGCCGAATCGAACCGCCATCAGGTTCTGGACGGTTTCCTTTCCCAGGTAATGGTCGATCCTGTATATCTGGCTCTCGTCAAAGTGGTTGCGCAAGATCCCGTTCAGCGCCCGGGCACTCGCGAGGTCGCGACCAAACGGTTTCTCGACGACTATCCGACAGCCAGGACTCGCGCAGCCGTGTTTCCGCAGACGCTCGGCCAGCGTGCCAAAGAGCGTCGGCGCCACGGAAAAGTAGAAGGCCCGAACGGCACCGTCCCGCAACATGCCGGACAGCGCGTCCCAGCCGCCGTCGCTGGAGGCGTCAAGAACGAGGTGATCGATGCACTCCAGAAAGGTCCTGACATCATCTTCGGGCCGCGCG
This sequence comes from Boseongicola sp. SB0665_bin_10, assembly GCA_009838075.1. GTDB lineage: Bacteria > Pseudomonadota > Alphaproteobacteria > Rhodobacterales > Rhodobacteraceae > JAJEFO01. The sequence goes on from VXSG01000096.1 coordinate 132,891, forward strand.
GATTCGGGGACGAACTCGCTCAGGGCCTCGGCGACAAACGCCCGGTACCCGTCCCTGTCCAACCGTCGCCGTGCAGCACCGATGATCCGGCTGCTCGGGGGCATCTGTCCCGCCCGGAAACGGCGGAACAGACCCGGAAATATCCTTCGCCGGGCCAGGTCGCCCGTTCCTCCGAATATCACGAGGTCGAACGCCTCAACCGGGATGACGCGCGAAACCATGTTCTCTACCTCTTTCCGTCACAATCGACTGTGCCACGATCCCGTCGCATCCGCAGGATGATTTCGCTGCAAGCGATGCGGCAGGGGCAACATCACATCACTGTCACTACCACGTGCTTGCACTTTACCCTCCCGGATTCCGGCATTTAGAGTCTCGCTCGGGACAAAAGTTCGATTTGGAATTCCGGTGAGGAGCGACTTATGCAAGTCTTGGCGGATGCTAACCGCAAGTTCAACACGGCATTGCACCGAAACCTGCCGGCGACCCGGGCGAAGCGCGTGGCACGCAGATCCAGGGCGTGCGTTGCGGTTGCCTGACGCCGGAGGGTTCAGGCACGCGACGCGGCGGTTCATCCAGAAGGGCGAGGGCGAATGAAAGACGTTGTCGAGTTGCATTCGGGCGAGAAGTTCCGCGACCCCCTGATGACGGCAACGGGCGAGGAGCGGGCCGAGGTTGCATTGGCGAGGCTTGAGACGCTCTGGTTCAACACGGGCACGCTGTGCAACATCGCGTGCCCCAACTGCTACATCCTGTCGTCGCCGAAGAACGACAGCTTGGTCTATCTGAGCCTGGCTGATGTCGAGAACTACCTTTCCCAAATCGCGGAACTCGACGAACCCGTCAGCGAAATCGGGTTTACGGGCGGCGAACCGTTCATGAACCCGGACATGATCGCGATGGCGCGTGCCGCACTCGAAGCGGGACATGAGGTCCTGATCCTCACCAACGCCATGAGACCGATGATGCGAAGGTCAATGCGCGCCGGAATCGAGGACCTTCAGCGCAGGTTTGGCGACCGGATGACGCTCAGGATTTCGCTCGACCACTGGTCGGCGGCGTTGCACGACGAGGAACGCGGCACTGGCAGCTTCTGCATATCGCTGGAAGGCATGCGCTGGCTCCGGGACCAGGGCGTCCGCATGACCGTGGCCGGGCGGACAATGTGGGGCGAAACCGAATCCCGTGCGCGCGACGGATACGCCACGCTGTATGCCAAGGAAGGATTCGAGATCGACGCCTACAACCCGGCCGACACCGTCCTGTTCCCGGAAATGGACGAAACCGCCGACGTGCCGGAAATCACGACTGCCTGCTGGGACGTCCTTGGCAGGTCACCCGAACAGGTCATGTGCTCCTCCTCCCGGATGGTGGTCAAGCGCAAGGGCACCGAGCACCCCGCAGTCGTGGCTTGCACGCTTCTTCCCTACGACGCGCAGTTTGAACTCGGCAGGTTTCTGAAGGAGGCGTCAAGGCCCGTCCGGCTCAATCATCCGCATTGCGCGAAGTTCTGCGTTCTCGGCGGCGCAAGCTGCTCGGCCTGAACGCATTGCTGCCCTTCCGCGACCGGAAGGCGTCGCATTGGCGTCCCCGTGCTCTGTGCTTGTGGGTCGGTGACGTGGTCAGCCGGCCATTGCGCAAAGCAGTTCGAACATGACGGAGGCTCCGAGAAACGCCGTTGCGCCGCCTTGGTCGAAGGGCGGTGACACTTCGACAAGGTCAGCGCCCCGGATGTCGAGCCCGGCAAGATGGCGACAGACTGCAAGTGCCTGGAACGAGTCCGGACCGCCGACCTCGGGCGTGCCGGTGCCTGGCGCAAATGCCGGATCGACGAAATCGATGTCGTAGCTCACGTAGAGCGGCTTCGTGCCGACAACTTCTCGGGCCTCCGCCATGACGTCCTCGATCCCGCGCGCGAACAGTTCCTCGATCCGTACCGTCCGTATGCCGACGCTCTTGGCGAAATCCATGTCCTCATGGTCATACATCGTACCGCGAAGGCCGATCTGGATCACGCGCCTTGGATCCAGAAGGCTCTCCTCGACGGCGCGGCGGAACGGCGTGCCATGGGTGAACATCTCGCCGCCGAAGTAACTGTGGAAAAGATCCGTGTGGCTGTCGAAGTGAATCATGCCAAGCGGCCCGGCTGCCGCCAGGCTTCGCAGCACCGGCAAGGAGCAAAGATGGTCGCCGCCTGCCATCAGGGGACGAATGCCGGCCTCTTGCAACCTGGCAAAATAGGCGTCGAATCGCTCCAGCGTGTCGGGAATGCTGGCCGGGTTCGGCCCGACATCGCCGAGGTCGGCGCAGCGTGCGGCCTCGTAGGGGCGAATTCGCGAGACCGGGTGCTCAGCCCGGATCATGGTGGACGCATCTCGAAGCTGGCGCGGCCCATGCCGGGCGCCGGGGCGGTTCGTCGTGCCGCTGTCCCAAGGCGCGCCGACAAGGCCTATCTGGACTTCGCCGAATCGCGGGTGCCCAGGCGGCACGTGCGGCAGGCGCATGAAGGTTGGCACGCCCGCGAAACGCGGAAGGTCAAAGCCGGAGACGGGATGGAAGAAAGGATCGCTCATGGCGCGAGGCTATGTTTCCGGATCGGGAAGTTCCAGTCCGGAATTCGCGATCCGCTCGACAACGCTTCCTTCCTCTATCACGATCTCCCTGCCGCCTGCAGCCAGCCAGCTTGCCAGCATCTGCGTGGCGACATCAACGTGTTCGGCCTTCCTCAACGCGCATTCCCAGACCGTGGCGACCCGCCAGCCGGCATCGAGCAGTCTTGAGCGGACCTCGTCGTCGCGCGCGACGTTTCTTTCGAACTTGGACGCCCAGAATTCGGTGCGTGTTGCGGGCACCGTCGCGTGACGACACCCTTCATGGCGATGCCAGAAGCAACCGTGCACGAACACGACGGCGTTGAATTTCCGCAGCAAGAGATCCGGGCGGCCTTGCACGTCTTTCGCATGCAGCCGATAACGAAAGCCCCGCCTGTGCAGCGCCTTCCGCAAGGCGAGCTCCGGCCTTGTGTTCCTGCTCCTGATGCTGGCCATGATCCGGGACCGCGTCTTGCTGTCAACGACATCAACCAAGGTCTCTGCTCCACCCGTCCTTGCGGCCTCGTCAATGCATGCACCACGTATTCTCGCTGCCGGTCCATAGTTGCGTCGGCATTCGGGACGGCTTCACTCTCCCGGAAAACCAGTGCCGGTGCGGCCTTCCGTGCTCAAGGGGAAGCTCCGTTCAGCAACGCCCTCGCGTCATCCGGGTCAAGCGGTGCCGGACGATTGCAGGTCGTCGTCATATTCACGAATTGCCCGTTCTCGCCGGATTTCAGAAGTCCCGTCATCACCTCGACCGCATGAAGCGCAAGTTCCATCGAGCAACGGTGCGGACGGCCCTCGTGAATCGCCAGCGCCATGTCCGACAACCCCGCCGCGCGATAGTTGGCGTGACCATCCTCCTGGTTCACGACCGAAAACGGATGGTCCCACGCATCAACGACGCTGGGCTCCTGGTTCGCGCGGGTCACGACAAGTTCGCCTCCGAAGAAGTTCGGGTCGGGCAGGTCAAGACTGGCCTCCGTGCCATAGAGCTCCATCGGCTTGTGCCCATGGGCCCAGACGTCCCAGCTCGTGACCAGGGTCACGACCGCACCGCTGTGAAACTCGAGGATGCCGTGGATCGTGGTCGGCGTCCTGACCGGAATTTCCTCGCCGTGCCGCGGCTCAGAGAGGATGGTTCGCGTCCTGGTCGGAATCGTGCTGACCGCCGCCACACGACTCACCGGTCCGATCAGCTGGACAAGATTGGTCACGTAGTAGGGCCCGATGTCGAGAACCGGCCCCGCACCCGGGAGGAAAAAGAAGTCCGGATTCGGATGCCAGTGCTCCATCCCGTGGCTCATCACGAATGCCGTGCCGCTCGTCACCGTCCCGATGACGCCGCCGTCGATCAAGTGGCGCGCAAGCTGGTGCGATCCCCCAAGGAACGTGTCCGGCGCCGAGCCGACGCGACAGCCCCTCGCCCCGGCGAGCCGCGCGATTTCCGCACCTTCCTCAAGCGACAGGACAAAGGGCTTTTCCGAATATACATGCTTCCCTGACTTCAGCACGCCTGACGAAATCTCGAAATGCGCCGCCGGCACGGTCAGGTTCACCACGATGTCGATGTCGCCGGCCCCGAGGAGTGCCTCGACGCTGTCATGACGCACCCCGAACTCCTCCGCCCGCGCACGCGCGGCCGCGTCATCGATGTCCGCGACCGCGCGGATGTCGAATCCCCTGAACATCGGCGCAAGACGCAGATAGGCCGAGGAAATGTTGCCGCATCCAATGATGCCGACGCCGAGATTGGTCATCTGCCTCTCCGTCAAAGCGCTTTCAGGAAACGGATGGAGCGCTCCGCAAAGCGCCGGTCGTCGCCGGGATTGTCATGTTCGAGAACAAGGTGGTCGCAGCCCACCCGTGCCAAGGCGGCCACAAGGGCGGTCCAGTCGAGCGTGCCGTGGCCCACGTCGGACCAGCCGTCCTCGTCTGCACATGTGCCGTCCGGCGCGATGTCCTTTACATGGGCGGCGCCGATCCGGTCCCCAAGACGCGCGATCCACGCAAAGGGATCCTCGCCGGCGCGCACCGCCCACGCAACATCGAACTCGAAAGCAAGCGCCGAACCGCCCTCCAGCAGGGCCTCGATCGGATAGCTTCCGTCGTCCAGCGCCTGGAACTCGAAATCGTGGTTGTGCCACCCGAAACCTATCCCTGCGTCCTGCAACGGCTTGCCTGCGTCCGCAAGGCGCGCACCGAACGCGCGCCAGCCGTCCCGGTCATCCGGTCGAGCGGCAGCATCAAGATACGGGACGTACACGTCTCGCATGCCGAACGCAGCCGCAATCTCCGCGACGCCGTCCGGTTCGTTCTCGACCATGTCCAGCCCGAAATGCCCGCTCGTCATCACCAGTCCGGCTCTCTCCAGTTCGGCCTTGAGCAGGCCCGAATCGCCGGACGAGGCGTAGAGGCCGCCGAATCCCTCGACCTCTGAAAGGCCGAGTTCCGCAATCATCGCGAGAGTTTTCCGCAAAGGGCCGAACTTGCGCGATGAATAAAGCTGGTATGAATGTGACACGTGCGGAACTTCCTTTCAGAGGGGGATCATGTCGAGGGCCACTTGGCGCGACGCACCGGCATCCGACCTGTTTCACGGATCATCGAGGCAGTCGATGCGAACGAATTCCTGTCAGGCAATGTCTGCAATTCCCGTTCAGAGACGTTCCTCGTCGCCTGCATCGAAGAGCGATGCGTCGGCTGCGTTGACGCCGGCCCGCAGCGAGTCGCCGGTGGCCACCCTTGACTGTCCGCTGATCCGCAACCAGAAGCGCTTGCCGTTGACGGATGTCAGGACGAGCGTGTCCGAGCCGAGCGGCTCGACAACCTCTGCCTTGATGGCGAACTCAACGTCGGCTCCCGCCGCCTCGTCGCCGACGAGAACATGCTCCGGACGGATGCCGAACCACGCATCCCCCGTGGCCTTGCGCTCGAACGGATAGGAATCCAGGGAAACGGAGAACTCTCCCGCCAGGAAGCGGCCATTCTCCACCCTTCCCTGCTGAAGGTTCATGGCGGGCGAGCCGATGAAGTCAGCGACATAGAGATTGGCCGGCCGGCTGTAGATCTCGCCCGGCGACGCGAGCTGCTGGATGATCCCGTCCTTCATGATTGCGATCCGGTCGGCAAGGGTCATCGCCTCGACCTGGTCATGCGTGACGTAGATCATGGTGTTGTCGAGCCGGTCGTGCAGCTGCTTCAGCTCGACGCGCAGGTCTGCACGAAGCTTGGCATCCAGGTTCGAGAGCGGCTCGTCGAACAGGAAGACGTCCACGTCCCGCACGAGCGCGCGCCCGATGGCGACCCTCTGGCGCTGGCCGCCCGATAGCGCGGACGGCTTCCGCTTCAGCAACGGCTCGATCTGAAGGATGTCGGCGGCGCGCGCCACGCGCTCCCTGATCTCGCTCTTCGGCACGCGGGCATTCCTGAGCCCGAAGGACATGTTTCCTTCGACCGACATCTGCGGATAGAGCGCGTAGCTCTGGAACACCATGCCGATGCCGCGTTCCGACGGTTCGGCCCAGGTGACGTTGCGCCCCTTGATGAAGACCTGGCCGCCGGTGACGTCGAGCAGTCCCGCGATGCAATTGAGAAGCGTGGACTTTCCGCAGCCCGACGACCCCAGGAGGACCAGGAACTCGCCCTCGCGGACCGACAGGTTCAGGCCCTTCAGGACATCGATCGCCCCGAAGCTCAGGTCGAGATTCCTGATCTCTACGGACGTCGCCCCGTTTCCGCTCATGGCTTCACCCCTTCACCGCGCCGGCTGCAATGCCCCTGACGAACAGGCGGCCCGACACGAAATAGATGACCAGCGGCACCAGCCCGGTCAGGATGGTCGCCGCCATGTTGACGTTGTATTCCTTCACGCCCTGCACCGAATTGACGATGTTGTTCAGCTGGACCGTCATCGGATAGATGTCCGGCTTGGTGTACACCACGCCGAACAGGAAGTCGTTCCAGATCCCGGTCACCTGGAGAATCATCGCGACAACGAAGATCGGCAGCGACATCGGCAGCATGATCTGGAAGTAGATTCCCCAGAACCCCGCCCCGTCCACCCGCGCCGCCTTGAAGAGTTCCTCGGGCAGCGACGTGAAATAGTTCCTGAACAGGAGCGTCAGGATCGGCATTCCGAAAATCGAGTGCACGATCACCAGTCCCCAGAGCGAGCCGTAAAGGCCGATCTCGCGCAGCAGGATCACGATCGGGTAGAGCATGACCTGGTAGGGAATGAACGCCCCGAAGATCAGGATGGTGAAGAAGACGTTCGCCCCCTTGAACCGCCAGTTGGCAAGCGCATAGCCGTTCACGCTCGCGATCGCGATCGAGACGATCACGGAGGGAACCGTGATCCGGACGGAGTTCCAGAACCCGCGCGAGAGGCCGTCGCAATTCAGGCCGGTGCAGGCCTCGGCCCAGGCCTTGACCCAGGGCTGGAACGTGATCTCCACCGGCGGGGCGAATATGTTGCCGAGCCGGATTTCGGGCATTCCCTTCAGCGAGGTCACGATCATCACGTAGAGCGGCAGCATGTAGTAGAGCGCCACCATGATGAGCGTGCCGTAGAGGAAGATGTTCCGCCGCGAGAACGTACGACGCGGCTTCGGGCCGTGGGCGCCCTCGAAAACTGCTGTTGCCTCAGTCACGCTTCCGGCTCCCGAATTCGAGATAGGCCCAGGGGATGATGACGATGGCCACGGCAAGGAGCATCATGGTCGACGCGGCGAAGCCCTGCCCGAGGTTCTGGCGCAGGAACATCGTGTCGTAGACGTATTTCGCCGGAACTTCCGACGCGATTCCCGGCCCGCCGCTGGTCTGGGCGACGACAAGGTCGAATACCCGGACTATGCCGCTCGCGATCAGCACCAGGGTGGTGACGAAGACCGGGCGCATCATGGGGATGACGATGAAGATGTAGGTCTTCCAGGTCGGGATTCCGTCCACCCGGGCGGCCTTCCAGATTTCCTGGTCGATGCCGCGCAGCCCGGCCAGCATCAACACCATGATCAGTCCCGTGCCCTGCCAAAGCCCGGCGATCAGGATGCCGTAGATCACGATGTCCTGGTTGTAGAGCGGATCGAACTCGAAACTCGCCCAGCCCAGGCTCCTCACGATGTTCTGCACCCCGAAATCCGGGTTCAGGATCCATTGCCACACCAGGCCGGTGACGATGAACGACAGGGCGAACGGATACAGGATGATGGTGCGGAACGTGTTCTCGAACCGGATTTTCTGGTCAAGAAGCGCTGCAAGCACGAAACCGATGACAAGGCTGAAGATCAACGAGCAGATCCCGTAGATCATCAGGTTCTCGATCGAGACGATCCAGCGATTTGTGTTCCAGAGCCGTTCGTACTGGTCCAGCCCGACCCAATTTGCCTTGGGCAGGAGCCTTGAACTGGTGAAGGAGTAGACAACCGTCCAGAGCGTGCCCCCGACAAAGACGCAGAGCGCCGTCAGGATCATCGGGATGGCAGCAATCTTGGCCATCAGATTCCTGAACAACGCGTTCGGTCTGGCCGCTTCTGCCGCCACGGTCGCCCCTAGTCAGAGGGTGACGGCGGGGCCATGCATGACCCCGCCGTAACCGGCATCAGTCTGCGTTGGCGATGATGTCGGCGTAGCGCTCCTGCGCGTCCGCCGCCGAAATCGAGCTGTCAGCCCAGAACTCGGTCATCAGGTCCTCGATCTGACCAAGCGTGTCGGGCGACAGGGTCTGGTTGGCATCCGGCAGGATGTTGCCCTGCGCCAGTATGGCCAGTCCCTTCTTCATGCAGTCGTTTGCTGCCGCAAGATCGACATCGCCGCGCACGGGAAGCGATCCCTTCTTGAGGTTGAACGCCACCTGCACTTCCTTGGAGAGCATCAGCGAAGCAAGCTCCTTCTGGGCAGCTTCCACATCTGGATCGGACTGCTTGGGGAAGTAGAAGGCGTCGCCGCCGGTCGAGATGATCTCGTTCACGCCAAGCCCGGGCAGGCAGGAATAGTCCGATCCGGCCATCTGGTTCGCGACCTGGAACTCGCCCTGCGCCCAGTCTCCCATGATCTGGCCGCCGGCCTTGCCGGTGATCACCAGGTTGGTCGCCTGGTTCCAGTCCTGAACGTTCGAGCCCTGGCGCATCTCGCGTGCGGCAGCCGCCGCCTCGAAGACCTTGGCGTATACCGGGCCAGCCGCGACTTCGGCATCCTTGTCGACGCTCACCGCCGCCCAGGCCTCGGGACCAGCCAGCGCGATCGTGATCACGCCGAATGCGCCCGACGCCTGCCAGGGCTGGTTGCCCATCGCAAGCGGAACGATGCCGCTCTCGCGAAGCTTGGGAGCCGCGGCCACGAATTCGTCCCAATTCGTCGGAACCGGAACGCCCGCCTGCGCGAACGCCGCGTGGCTCAGCCAGATCCACTGCCATGAGTGGATGTTGACCGGCACGCAATAGACGCGCCCGTCGATGGTGCAGCTGTCGAGAAGCGAAACCGGATGCACGATGTCGCGCCAGCCCTCCGCCTCGGCCACGTCGGTAAGGTCGAGCATCAAGCCGGCCTCGACCAGCTCTTCCGCCTGGCGACCATGGTTGAACTGCGTGGCGCCCATCGGGTCACCGCCGGTGATGCGGCTGATCATGATCGGACGCGCCACGCCTCCGGATCCGGCAATCGCGCCGTCAACCCAGGTGTGCTCGGTCATTTCATTGAACGCCTTTGCAAACTCGGCAACGGCCGCGGCTTCGCCGCCGCTGGTCCACCAATGCGTGACTTCGAGATCCACGGCATGGGCCGCACCAGCGGCGCACATCGCGGTTCCACAAAGCAAGCTCCTGAACGACTTCATCATTTCCTCCCTGTTGTCATTTCGGATTGCGGGGCAGGTATGTCAATTGAACGTCCAAGGCAAGCCGGATTGCCCAGGACACAATCGGCCATGACCTTTGTCCCGAATTTCACCGAGTTGCAGTCCTTGCGGAATCTCCCCGCTCGCGCCTTCCGGTCGACCGATCGTTCGTGACGTGAGGTTCACGTGCCGTCATGACCGCATGCGCCGGCCCTCGGGATCAAATTCGGGCCGTGCGAGACGCCTCGCTCCGCGACGATCCCCAAGGATCTCGATTTCGACTTCCAGTTCTTCCGACGCCAGTTCGGTCGGAACAAGCCCAAGGGCCAGCGACCGGTCCTGCCAATGCGAATACCCGCCCGACGTGCAGAATCCGACCACGCTGCCCTGATGCCAGATCGGCTCCCATGCAACGACATCCGCGTCGTCCGCATCGACCTCGAAGGCGCAAAGGCGACGTGCGGGACCGGCATCGCGTTCTCGCTCGGCGGCCGCACGCCCGATGAAATCGCCGTTCTTGCCAAACGCAATGAACCTGTCGAGCCCGGTTTCGGCGGCGGTGTAGTCCTGCGAATACTCCCGCTGCCAGGATCCGAAGAAGCGATCAAGCCGGAGCGACATCATCGCGCGCATCCCGAAGGGACGGAGCCCGAATTCGCGACCGGCCTCGCTCAGCACCTGCCACAGTTGCCGCTGCGAGGTCAGGTCGCAATAGATCTCGTAGCCAAGATCGCCGGTATAGCTCACGCGTTGCACGATGCAGTCGGCCATTCCCAGGGTGAGTCTCCGCACACCGAGGAATGGCAGCGCCTCGTTCGACACGTCGTCCGCGCAAGCGACTGCCAGCAGGTCGCGCGCCTCCGGGCCGGCAATCTGGAAGCCCGTCTGCGCGTCGGAGATGTTCCGAACGGTCACTTCGTCCGCTGCCGAAACGTGCTTCTCGAACCAGCGAAGGTGGAAATCCTGGCTGCCATAGCTGGCCGTGAGCCGATACTCGTCCTCGGCCAGGCAGGACACGGTGAAGTCTCCCACGAGACGGCCGGACGGTGCCAGCATCGGCGTCAGGCCGAGGCGGCCGGGCCGGGGAATGCGACCGGCCATGATCCTGTCAAGCCAGGCTCGCGCTCCCGGTCCCTGCACCTGGAACTTGCTGAAATTGTGCACCTCGTTGATCCCGACCCGCTCCCGCACGTGCCGGACCTCCTGCCTGACTGCATCCCACGCATTGGAGCGCCGGAAACTCGGATCTTCCAGCCGAGGCTCGCCTGGCAAGGCGAAATAGTTCACGACCTCAAGCCCGTAGACCTCGCCGAACACGGCGTTCATCCCGTCCCAGATGTCGTACATCGGCGTCGTGCGGAACGGTCGTGCGGCCGGCAGTTCCTCGTTCGGGTAGCTGACCGAGAATCTTCGCCGGTAGTTTTCGATCACCTTGGGAACGGTGTAGCCCGGCGTGGTCCAGCGCCCGTAGCGCGACACGTCCATGGCCCACGGGTCGCGCTCCGGTGCGCCCTCGATCATCCATTGCGCCAGCGCGAGGCCGACGCCCCCGCCCTGGCTGAATCCGGCCATCACCGCGCATGCGGACCAGTAGTTCCTCGTCCCCGGCACGGGCCCGACCAACGGATTGCCGTCAGGTGCAAAGGTGAAGGGGCCGTGTATCGCGCGCTTGACCCCGGCGCGCTCAAGTATCGGAAACCGACGATAGGCAAATGCCACCGACTCCTCGATCTTGTCGAACTGGTCGTTCAGCAGTTCATGTCCGAAGTCCCATGGCGTTCCGTGCACGGCCCAGGGTTCGCAGGGCTGCTCGTAGAAGCCGATCACGAAACCCTTGCCTTCCTGCCTCAGATAGCTTTCGCCACCCGGATCGATGACATGCGGGATCTCCTCTTTCCTTGCCGCGATTTCCGGAACGTCTTCAGTCACGAGATACTGGTGCGCCATCGGCAGGAGCGGCAGGTAGATGCCCGCCATTGACGCGACCTCCCGCGCCCACAGGCCTCCCGCATTGACCACGTGCTCCGCAATGACAGTTCCCTTTTCCGTGACCACGTCCCAGTTCCCGTCCGCACGAATGTTGGTTTCGATCACGCGGTTTTGCGTGACGATCTCGGCACCGCCCATCCGCGCGGCCCTGGCATACGCATGTGTGGTGCCGGACGGGTCAAGGTGACCGTCGAGAGGGTCGTAGAGCGCACCCAGAACACCATCCACATTCACGAAGTCCGCAATCTCGACGATCTCGGCGGGAGTCAGCATCCGGGTCTCCAGCCCCATGTACCGATGCTTGGCGCGCTCGGCCTTGAGCATGTCCAGACGTTCGGGAGTGTCAGCCAGCGTCAGCCCGCCACAGTGATGCAGGCCGCAGGACATGCCGGTCTTCCTCTCGAGCTCGTCGTAGAGACCGATCGTGTATCCCTGCAGCGCGGCCATGTTGGTGTCGCCGTTCAGCGTGTGGAACCCGCCCGCTGCGTGCCATGTCGACCCGCTGGTCAGGTCCGAACGCTCGATCAGCATGACATCCTGCCAGCCGAGCCTGGTCAGGTGGTACAGGACGGAGCAGCCGACAACCCCGCCTCCAATGACGACGACACGCGCTTGTGCCTTCATGGCCTTCTCCCGTTCAACGTGATTCCTGCCGGCCGCTCAATCGACCCTCCCCCAGCTTGCCAGCCGCGCCCGAAGCGCTTCCGCCCGCTCGTCACCTCGTTCGAGCGCGAAGATCCACGCATGCGTCAGGAAGAACGCGGCGGAGTCGATGTCGTCCGATGCCTCCGCCTTGTCCGCAGCCGCCGCATAGAGCCCGATCAACGCGTTGCCTTCACCGGATTCATGTGCGGCCAGCAGTTCGCGTTCGAGGGCTGCCTGTTCGTCCGCAATCACTCGGCGGCCGCCAGCGAATCCGACATGCGCTCGGCAACCCAATGGTGGAACAGGTGCGTCGGCCCGTCCATTGCCGGGGAAAAACGGCCGCCGTCGAAACCCGGAGCGCGACGCGCCGCCTGCATGCCCTCCACGACCCCGATGTCTTCGAGGAAGACCTCCTTCCACTGTTCGGTGTTCTTGAGTCGCAATGAGTCGGACGTCTCCGGCGAAGCGTAGTAGAGGTGGATGTGCTCCCGGGTCATGCCAGGCCCCCTTGCCTCGAGGATGATCACGAAGATATGGTCGCGCTGAACGCCCATCATGACGTTCGGCGCCACCGTGATGTATTCGCCGGCCGTGTCCCATTTTTTCGAAAGCCCGGCAAAATCGGGGAACACCGTCCCGTCATCGTCGCGTATCTGCCGGTAGACCTCGGTACCCTGGCCAAAGTACCGCCCAGGCACTTCGATATGGTAGTGATCTTCGAGGCGGGAATAGCTGTTCAGGCCCGGATGCACCCAAGGCAGATGATAGCTTTCGCAGAAGTTCTCGACCGCAAGCTTCCAGTTCGTGCGGCAATCCAGCTGAAAGCGGCTGTCCGGGCCACCATGGTGAACCGGGACGTCGAATTCCGCCCAGCGGGAGATGAGGTCCGCATGGCTGTCGCCGAATTCCGGAGCGTCTCCGGAGAAGTTCACGAACACGACATCCATCCAGACATGCGTCCGCACCTCGAGAAGTCCGAGGTTCTCACGCCTGATCCCTGGGTGGGAGTTCCTGCCCGGTCCGCCGACATGCGGCGTCGCGACCAGCTTGCCCTCGTGGCTGTAGCACCAGGAATGATAGGGGCAGCGGATCGCGCCCTCGATCGTGCGCGGCTCCGTCACGAGGGTCATGCCGCGGTGGCGGCAAACGTTCTGGAACACGCGGATCCGGCCGTCCTTTCCCCTGATGACGAATAGCGGAACGCCCTGGAAGTCCAGCGGGCGAGCATCGCCTGGCTCCGGGACATCGGCCGCGACGCAGATGCCCGCCCAGGTCGAGAACCAGAGGCGTTCACGTTCGCGCCCGTATATCTCTTCGGACGTGTAATGTGCGTTTGGCAATCCGTTGGCCGTCTCCAAGGGCCGCAACACGGATGCCAGATCAACTTGTGTCATGTCAGCCACTCCAATGGACGTTGCGCAAGTCGCTCCAGAGGAACCCGGCAACGTTGGACAGCTGCCGTTATCCGGTCGCGCCTCTTCGCGACACGTCCTGTTCTGTCAGCGTCACGGCACGCATTTGCACAACCTGGCCCTTCGCGGCGGCCTCCTGAGCGGCGAGACCCATCTCGACTGCGCAAGCCCCGTCAAGAAGCCCGACCTCCGGCTCGCCGCCGTTCCTCAACATTTCGAGGAATTGCACATGCTGGAAGTATGTCGCGCCATTATGGTCGCCGATGGCCTGCAGTTCCGGATCGATCGGGATGTCGACCGACCGCGGGCCCTTTGGCTCGCGGGGCGAGACCACAACCTGCGGCTGCGGCGGCGACCCCAGATGCCCTGGCCAGAACCGGGGCGGTCCCGGCACCCGTGCCTCGATCTTGCCCACAGGCCCGACCGCCGTCAATTCTTCCTGGAAGTCCGAGCCTTCCGCATACATGCAAAGCTCGAGCATCGCGCGGCAGCCGTTGTCAAACTCGACAATGACATAGGCGCCGTCCCAGATGTCGGGCGTTTCGCCGCCGTAGTCCTCGTTCAGGTGATTGACGTCCTGTCCGGCCGAAGCCATGACGCGTTCGGGCTCGCCTCCAAGGATGTGCCGCATCAGGTCGAAGAAATGGCAGCACTTCTCGACAAGCGTTCCGCCCGTGTTGCGATTGAACCTGTTCCAGTCGCCGACCTTGTGCAGGAACGGAAACCGGTGCTCGCGAATGGTGAGCATCGTCGGGCCGCCGGTGGCCTCGTCAACCTCCTCGATGAAAGACTTGATGGGCGGCATGTAGCGATATTCCATGCCGACCCAGACCGGCGCCGGATACTCGTCAGCAAGTCCCAGAATCCGCTTGGCATCGGTTGGGCGCGTATAGAGCGGCTTTTCGATCAGCAGCGGCAGCGGCCGCGTGCGCGCAATCGCTTCGAACTGGACGGCATGAAGGTGGTTGGGTGAGGCGATCACCAGGCAGTCAATGCCTGGATCGGCAAGAAAGCCGGCCAGCGATTCATGCATTCGCGCCGCGGGAACGGCCGCCCGCGCCGCTTCGGCCATCTGCGCGTCCGGCTCGAAGATCGCCGAGACCCGGGCATCCGGCAGATGCGCGATGTTGCGCGCATGCTCCTGCCCCATCATTCCGCAGCCGACAATTCCGTAATTCATCACTTCCGACATTCCGGACCTCAACTCAACCGCGACACTAAGCGGCAACATGTGGAATCGAACCAAGTCTTCGAGATTTCAGCGATTTCCCAATCCAGCGTCAAGCATTGAAGCGCACCGTTGCCGGCGCCGACGGCAGCCCTTCGCAATTCCGGCTCGGCACGCGGCAAGTGCGCACGCGTTTCTCGACACTTGGATCCCGTCGTTGCAACGGCCGTCATTTGGGAATGCGCGGAGCATCACATGGCATCCCTGGACACATGGCGGGGTTTCCCGAGAAAATCAGATGCGTGCAAGTCGCCAGTCGGCAAACAGCCTCGACTTTGCCGAGAACCGCCTTGTGTCATGGCCAGCAAACAATCCGTCCTGGGTCACAAGCACGCTTCGCCAGCCGCGTGCGGCCGCGCCCAGAATGTCCGTATGCAGGGTATCCCCGCACATCGCAATTCTCTCTCGAGGAACACCTGGCAGCGTTGCTTCGATCGACTCATATACCTCTGGGAACGGCTTGCCGAAGAACCGTACTCGGTTGGGGTACAGGTCCGCGATCAAGTGACCGTAGTGGCCTGGCTCAACCGAGAACCCGTCATTGCGAGGCGCCGCCAAATCGGCGTTGCCAATCCACAGGCTGCGGGGCCTGTTTTGCATTGCGGCGTGAAGCAAGCTCTGCCGTTTAGGTGTCCAGTTGGCGGTAGAGAGAAACAGGAAATTGTCGACCGCATCGTAGCTATCGGGGGCATCGTCAAGCCGCTGGACACTCGTGGGCAAGTCCGCCAGCGGGTCTTCTTGCGCAGCGATGACACCCCAGCTTCCCCCTTTCAGGTGGCGCAGAGCGGCGTCGCGGCTTGTGATGATCTCGTCGTCCCCAACCGCCAAGCCCAGGCGCTTGAATTTGGCGACTACTCCACTGCGATCATGGCTGGCTGCGTTGGTCAGATTGCGGATCGCACACCCGCGTGCACGAAGCTGATCAAGGCGTTTGTCAGCACCCGGTATCAGGGTTTCGCCGACATTCAGCACGCCGAACGCATCAAAGACAAATGCATCGACCTCGTCTGCTATCTCTAGCAGCGACCGGATATCGACCGTCTGCGTCCGCGTCAGTACGGGCGGGAAACGACTTCTCACCTCTTCGTAGCGATCAAATATTGATTGCGTGGTCAGCATGCGTTTCCAGGTCGTCCGTAACCGTTCAGTCTCCACTGTATGCCACGAGGGGAAAATTGGAAGTGAAAACAACAAAACAACATAGTTGAACATCTCTCACGAAAACTGTTCCACGAATTCCAATGTTCTCCCAGGACAACCATTCGGGCCGCTCTTGACCATTGACCTCTTTTCCTCACGGCGTTCGGACCGGGCTCGTCTCTCGCCATCGCAACCTTCCTGCTGCCAGGGTCGGATGGCGAAGTCCGGTTGGTGAACGCCTTTCCGGCCTTCAGCCCGTTTCCCTTGCCGACCGTTGGCAACGGCCCCGGGGCGGCCGTCGTGGAATGCCGCGCCTGCGCTGCGTGTCCACTCCAGCTGGCCAAGGATCCCGACGTTGCAGGTCCTGGCAGCTGCCTGATCGCCCATCTAGGAATTTCCTTTGATTCCACGGAGCAGGCATTCCATTGCCATTCGGGATTGATTGTTCTCGGAGCGCACTTTCGATGGGTGCATGCTTCCGGGTCGAAGGCGACGACGGTACTATTCCAGACCTTCGTAAGCGCCATTCCCCCGGATTCGATCAAGGAAACACGCCGCCGCCGACTGCCGCATCTCCAGTTGCCTGAAGTCGGTGGGCCACAAGAGCTGCAATGCAATGCCCACCATACAAATCGCGCCCTTGGGCAAGGCCGCAGAAATGGCTTGAGATCGGCCCCGACTTCCCCAAAAAGGTGACCTGCGCAGTTGCTTCCTAGAATGCACTCTTGCCACGTAGCGTCAAAAATTCTACCAAGTAGCGACAAAAAGTTGTTGTTTTGTAGTTTTTTGCGGTCTACCGTCAGTAGCAAGTCGAAACGGAGTCGCGATGTCTTCCAGGAAGCGGGGACGAAGAGAGGCAATCTCGGCGCTTGTACTTGAACAGGGGGCAGTGACCGTTGGGTCCCTGGCCGAGCGTTTTGGCGTGTCAATGCAAACGATTCGGCGGGATGTGGATGCCTTGTGCGAAGGCGACATGCTGCACCGTTCGCATGGACGCATTGAACTTAGCGAAGAGTTTCTCAATACCCCATTTGATCAGCGCGCTGGAACCAATCTTTCGGGAAAACGCGCCATTGGCCAAGCCGCTGCGGAACTGATTCCGGACGGAGCGACAATTTTTTTCTCCATTGGGTCAACGCCGCTAAGCGTGGCCAACGCCTTGTCCGCCCGCAAGAACTTGACGGTCATAACGAACAACCTGTGCGCGGCAATGGCGTTGAGCGAAGAGGTGTCGAACCGCATCATACTGCCTGGCGGCGAAGTCCGACTGCCGGATCGGGACATTCTTGGCGATGACGTCCTCGCGTTCTTCAGTCGTTTCCGGGCGGATTTTGCCGTGTTCGGAACGGCGGGCATTGCAGAGGACGGGGGCCTACTGGAATTCCACACCACTGAAGTGCGCGCGACCCAGAGGATGTGTGAGAACGCGAAGACGTCCTTGCTGGTCATTGACGTGTCAAAGTTCGGCCGCGAGGCACCGGCACTTGGCGGCAACATAACGCAGATAGACACCGTCATCGTAGACCGACGCCCGGGCGGTGCGTTCGCGCCCCTGTTGGACATCATGGGTGACCGCCTTCATGTGGCCGAGGGAGATTGGAGATGACGACGGCTCCGTTCGTCGTTCTCAAGGACATCACCAAGAGGTGGCACGGCCAGCTCGGCGTGGAGGGGATCACGCTGGACATTCCCGAAGGCAGCTTTACCGCGCTTCTGGGTCCTTCGGGATGCGGCAAGTCCACGACATTGCGCCTCTTGGCCGGGTTGGAATTGCCCGACGAGGGGCAGATTCTGATCGACGGCAAGGACCTGACAACCAGTGCGGCATCAGATCGGAATCTTTCGATGGTGTTCCAGTCCTATGCACTGTTTCCACATCTTTCTGTCGCCGAAAACGTGATTTTCGGTCTGAAGGTCCGGCGCGTACCCAAGGCCGATCGAAAGCAAAAGCTGCGCAAGGCGCTCGAGATCACGGGCTTGCTGGGCTTCGAGGATCGAAAGCCGGGAGCATTGTCGGGGGGACAACGTCAACGCGTGGCCCTTGCCCGTGCGATCGTGGCTGGCCAGCGCCTGTGCCTGATGGACGAACCGCTGTCAAACCTCGATGCGAAACTGCGCCATGCGGTGCGCAAGGACATAAAGAAACTGCAGCGCGATCTGGGCATTACGGTCGTCTACGTCACCCACGATCAATCCGAAGCGATGAGCATGGCCGACACAGTCGTGCTTATGAAGGACGGCCATATCCAGCAGGTCGGCGCGCCAGAGGATCTCTACAACAGGCCCGACAACACCTTTGTGGCCGAGTTCGTCGGTGCGCCCGCGATGGCACTGATCGGTTCCGCGGCCTTGCCGGGCTTTGACGAAGGGACCACCATCGGGATCAGGGCGGAAAACATCCATGTCGTGCCCAAAGGCGAAGGGCGGATGAGCTGCACGGTCAACGAGAGCGAATTCTTGGGCTCAGAAACGCTGATCGGGCTCAGTCATGCCGATGCCACAGGGCTTTGCGTTCTCAGGCCGGGCCTTTCCTTGATGCCCGAGGGCGCGGACATAGACATCTCATTTCGGGACGAACACCTGCACGTCTTTGACGCGTCAGGACAACGCATGGCAGCGCGGTGACCGAAATCACCAGCCATGAGAACCAAACCTAGGGAGAAAGAAATGAAACACTCTTCGACAACCGGACTCGGTCTGGCCACGGCTCTGGCCGCTGGCCTTGCCCTGCCAGCCGCGGCAGAAACCGAACTGACGATGTATTACCCCATTGCGGTTGGTGGCAAGCTGACCGAAGTCGTGGATGGCATCGTCGCCGATTTCGAGGTTGCCAACCCGGACATCAGCGTGAACGCGATCTATTCGGGGAACTACGACGACACACGCATACGCGCGTTGTCGGCATTGGCCTCGGGCGAGCCTGCACAGCTGGCGGTCATGTTCTCGATTGATGCCTACGACCTGATCGAACAGGATCTGGTCGTGCCCTTCGATGAGGTCGCGACGTCGGATGAGGACAAGGCCTGGCTGAACAGCTTCTATCCGGCGTTGATGGCAAACGGTCAGATCGAAGGGCAGACATGGGGCATCCCGTTTCAGCGCTCGACAATCGTGGCCTACTACAACAAGGACAAGTTCCGTGAAGCTGGCCTTGACCCCGAGGCGCCGCCGACCACTTGGGACGAAATGATCGAGATGGGCAAAGCCCTGACGAAAGGCGATACCTATGGACAGATGATCCCGTCCACCGGTTACCCTTACTGGATGTTCCAGGCGCTTGCGATCCAGAACGGCAAAGAGGTCATGTCCGGCGATGGACTGACGACGTATTTTGACGATCCAAAGGTCGTGGAGACTCTGGAGTTCTGGAAATCGTTGTCGTCTGAGCACGGAATCATGCCGACTGGCACAGTCGAGTGGGGCACATTGCGCCAGGCATTCCTCGAAGGACAGACCGCGATGATGTGGCACTCCACCGGCAACCTGACGGCAGTGAAGAACAATGCAAGCTTTGACTTTGGCGTGGCGGAACTGCCAGCGAACGTGCGGAAAGGTTCGCCAACCGGTGGCGGCAACTTCTACCTGTTCAAGGATACATCAGACGAGGAAAAGGCGGCAGCGCTCAAGCTGATCAAGTTCATGACCTCGCCTGAGCAGGCCGCCGCCTGGTCAATCGCGACCGGATACATGGGCGTGTCCCCTGCAGCCTACGAAACCGAAGCATTGAAGGCCTACACAGCGGAGTTCCCTCCTGCTTTGGTCGCGCGCAATCAGCTGGAAAATGCGGTGGCCGAATTCTCAACATTCGAGACAGCGCGGGTTCGTGAAGGCCTGAACAACGCGATTCAGTCCGCGCTGACGGGTTCCAAGGAAGCTGCAGACGCTCTAGGCGACGCGCAGGCCGCGGCAGAGCGACAGCTGCGCGACTATCAATAGGTGATCCGGTCGGGCCGGTCGAAACCGGCCCGACCCAGCCGTCAACCGGAGGGCCTCCATGTCTGCTCACGTCAATCTGGAACGACGCAGGCAGGCCATAAATGGCTGGCTCCTGTTCTCACCTGCAGCAGTGCTGCTGACGACCTTTGCGTTCTACCCCTCCGTCGCAACGCTTTGGTCATCCATGTTCTCACGCGGCACCCGTCGCCGACCCACTGAATTCGTCGGCACCGAAAACTATGTGGACCTCTTTGCCGACCCGACCTTCTGGCTCGTCGTCAAGAACAACCTGATCTATGCCGCCGCGACAATCCCTGTGTCTATCGGGATCGCCTTGGCCATGGCGCTCTGGGCCAATTCCAAGATCTCCGCACGCGGATTCGTGCGCACCGCCTATTTCACACCAACTGTGCTGCCGATGATTGCCGCCGCGAACTTGTGGCTGTTCTTCTATACGCCAGGGCTAGGCGTACTGGACCAGATCGGGAGCTTGTTTGGCCTTCCGTCGGTGAATTGGCTGGGCCAGCCTGAAACTGCGCTTTGGGCGATCATCATCGTGACGATCTGGAAAGAGGCGGGGTTCTTCATGATATTTTACCTCGCCGCCTTGCAGACCATCCCCGAGGATCTAAGGGAAGCTGCCGACATCGAAGGCGCAAGCCGCTGGACGTACACGCGTCGGATCGTTCTGCCTTTGCTGATGCCCACGACGCTCTTCATTGCTGTCAACGCCGTGATCAACTCGGTCAAGCTGATCGACCACTTGTTCATTCTCACCAAGGGCGGGCCGTCCGACGCCTCCAAGCTGATCCTCTACTACATTTGGGAAATGGCCTTCGCCTTCTTTCACGCGCCTCAAGCGGCGGCCTTGACGATCTTGGTGATAGCCGTGCTTGGCATCGTGGCAGCGGTTCAATTTTTCTATCTCGACCGCAGGACGCACTACCAATGAGGAGCCTCGCCAATTTCCTGGACAGCTTTGGTGCGATCCTGTTGGCGATCATCTGGATCGCGCCCTTGCTCTTTGCATTTTGGGCCGCGACGCATTCAACTTCGGATGCGGTCAACCTCGAACTGTATTCACCCTGGACCATGGACAATTTTCGCGTCGCTTGGGACGGCGCGCCATGGCTCAAGTATTTCATCAACACCTTCATGCTGGTGACGGTGATCCTGATTGGGCAGTTCATCCTGACCACGCTTGCGGGCTTTGCTTTCGCGCAACTTCAGTTCCCCGGCAAGGAGTTCATCTTCATACTGGTTTTGATGCAGCTCTTCATCCTGCCCGAAGTGCTGATCGTCGAAAATTACGCCATGGTCTCGCGCCTCGGGCTCTTTGACACGATTCTTGGCGTGGGCATGCCTTACATGGCCAGCGCGTTCGGAATCTTCCTGATGCGTCAGTCGTTCAAGAGCGTTCCAATTGAACTGCACGAAGCAGCCCGGATCGAAGGCTGCGGCCTTCTGGGCATCTTGTGGCGAGTCTACGTGCCGCTGGCGAAACCGACCTATTTGGCCTATGGGCTTGTGTCGGTGTCGACCCATTGGAACAATTTCCTGTGGCCGCTCATCGTAACCAATTCGCCGGAGACGCGACCTCTGACAGTGGGCCTGTCGATCTTCGGTGCGCCAGAAAACGGAGTTGATATCAGCGTCATCTCGGCTGCCACAATGATGTCGGTGGCCCCGCTGCTGATCGCATTCCTGATATTCCAACGGCAGTTTGTGCAAGCTTTCCTGCGTGCGGGGATCAAGTGACGTGCATACTGCACATCTCCGACACGCATATTGTGCCGGAAGGCCGACTGGTCTCAAGACGGCTTGAGACTGCAGATGCACTGAAGCGGTTGGTCGACCGAATCGTCGGCATCCGCCGCCGGATTGGTCCAATCGACGCGGTGCTGGTCAGCGGAGACCTGAGCGATGACGGCAGCGCCGAGAGCTACTCGCACTTCAAGGCACTGATGGCACCGCTTGACTTCCCGCTTCTCGTCATTCCCGGCAACCACGATGTTCGCTCGTCGATGCGGGAGGCGTTCGCGGACAGCCTGCCGCCGGATGGCCCCCTGAACTGGTGCCGCCACATCGTGGACATCACGATCATCGGACTCGATACACTTGTCGAAGGCCACGGGCATGGGGCCTTGGCAGAGGAGACGCTGACGTTTCTGCACGATGCCCTGATGCGCACGCAAGGACTGCCTGTACTTCTGGCCCTGCATCATCCGCCGTTCGCATCCGGCATCGCGTTCATGGACGATATCGGCCTGATAAACAGTGCCGCCCTTCGCGATGCCATTGCCGATCATGAAGGCCAGATGCGGATCATCTGCGGACATGTTCACAGCATGATGGTGGCCGATGTTGCTGGGCATGTCGCCATATCGTCACCTTCACCCTGCAGCACCTTCGCCTTTGATCGTCGTGCCGACGCCCCTGTAGGTTTCATGGCAATGGAAGATGGTTGTCTGCTGCACCGCTGGGATGCCGGATTTCATACCGTCCGGATCGGGCCTGATTGCGGCACCGGTCCGTTTCCATTTTAGACATACGAGCTGAATGGGTCACAAGAATGGAGGACCACATAGCATTCAGTTTTTCATCTGTTGACAGTCATGTTGCCGCCGCCACGTCGGCGACGGGATGCGTCCCCGCCGGGAAGCCCGGTCTTGTCGCAGCGCGTCGCGATCGCCCTGAACTCCTTGATTCTCGCGAAGAAGTTCTCCACCAGACGCCGCCACTTGTACATCTCCCGGCCATGTTCCCGGAACGCCGTCCGGTTCCACCTCGACGGGATCACAGCCTCCGCGCCGCATCCGTCCGGGGCCTCGACTCGATGGCGGGGGCGATACGCCCCTTGTTGCAATGGCCGGACTCCGTGAATTCAGCATGCACGCGTGGATTGGTCATGTCGCACGATATCGCGCCTGGTTCCCGGGAGACAGGACGAAAGGGGCCTGCCGCGCGATGAGACCCACGGGCGACGGCCAGACCGCGCAACCCTTGCGTCGTCAGGTCTGAGCCGCGGGCCATCTCGATGCGGAGATCGAAATACAAAACACGTGGCGCGTCAATCTACCGCCGCCATGGCTTCCGCTTCCGTGGCCGACTCTCGGACAAATCTCCTCGGTGAAGATGGCATCGTAGGCATCGGGTACAAGGGAGGGCGGCATTCGGTCTTGCAAACTGGCAGTGCGGGCTCTGTGACCGTCGAGTGTGCGGGCGAGAGGGCTGACGCATTGAGCCGAATAAAGGTTGTCCCTTCTCCACACCGTTCACGTAGAACTTGAAGCCAAACCTGAACACCGGGGTTGAAGCCGGCTGGACGGCCGACAAGATGAAGCTCGGGCCGCAGTTACGCGCTGCCATGGCATTGTGGAATTCGAGCCATGAAGTGGGGCTGCATTCCACGATCGAATTCCTTCTCTCGACTGCACTGTCGTGCGCGTCTCCTGCGGCTCTCGGGAAGGTTCGGGCCGTCCCGCCCGGACGCCGCTCATCGCCATTGCCGTCGACTTCCCGAAAATGCTGATTGGCGCGTGTTTCGCGGTCGGCAACCCGAACGCTGGTTCAATCTGCGGCTGTGGGCCAGGCTTCTCGACGCAGGACGGGTCAGGCCTCTTTGGACCACGCGCTCGGTGTCTGGCCGGTCACCCGCAGAAACTCCCGGTTGAAATTCGACTTCGTCTGGAACCCTGCGGAGAACATCGACTGCGTCACGGACTGACCGGCCCTCAAGGCGCGCTGCGCCTCGGCCACGCGCGCCTTGTTCACGAATCGCGACACGTTCTCGCCCGTGCTCCGGTTGATCGCCGCGGAGAGCTGCTTGGCCGGCAGACGCAACCGGCGCGCCAGCCGGCCCAGGGTCAGGTCGGGGTCGAGATAGGGCCTGTCCTTGTCCATCAACGCTTCGAGTCGCGCCATGATCTCGGCATCGCTGGCCTCCTGCGCGGGATCGGATTCTCGCGTCGCAGGCGCGGGATCCAGCGTCGCCAGGCCGCGCGACAGGCTCAGGCCGCCGATCAGTAGCAGGTTTCCGGCCGAGTACAGGCTGATGATCCAGGGTTTCAGGTGCCCGGCCCCTGCGACTTGGGCTCCAACGATCAGGACATCGCTGAAGGCCGATGCAACCAGCGCGATCCCGATGATCTGCCACAATCGCCCGGTCGTTCCCCCCGCTTCGAGGGTCGTGTTCAGAAAGGCGTCCCCTTGCCTCCGGGCGCTCCACAGGATGGCGGCACCGTAGCCCGCGAACAGGAGCGGGATCACGACGTCCAATGCGGCAGGCCGGACGATCAGGGCTAACACCGCAACCACCGACCCCAACGCATGGATCACGTCACGGCGGGAGGGATACCGGTCGCGTGCGGCCCGAAAGGCCAGCCAGGCGGCAGCCGGAATGAGCGTTGCGGTGACCGGCTGTGCCAGCCTTGCACCCGGAACGCCGTAATGTTGCGCCAGCGAGATCACGGTCGCCTGCGTCGCGCACAGCCCGAGGACCCAGGCCAGCGGCGCGTTCGCCCGTCCCGTCACCACCATGCGCAGGAACAGGAAGGCCAGGACCAGCGCAGCGAAGAGCGTGATGGGAAGGCTGGGCATTGGGCGAGGGATCTCCGTCGGTCAAGGTCGCTTCGATCCAGGTCCTTAAACCCGTTTCGCACGTCCTTAAACCGGTTCGAGGACGCGCCTCGGCCGCGTCCGGTGCAGGCAATGCGCATCGCAACTGCAACCGGAGCATGAGACATGAAACTGAACCCCATGATCATCGTCGCTGTCATCGTCCTTCCAACATTGGTGGCCGCGGACACCCCCGGCTTTCGGCCGATCTCGGTCGAGGCCCCGCATCACGGCCGGCCAGTCGCCGGGGGCCTGTGGCATCCGACCGAGGCCGCCGGCCACGCAACGGTGATCGCGGAAAACCCCGTCTTCCACGGCGTGGAGGTGATCGAAGACGCGCCGATGGCTGACGGCCCTGCGCCCCTCGTGCTGCTGAGCCATGGCTTGGGAGGGTCTATGCGCTCCATGGCCTGGCTCGCCACGGGACTGGCCGAGCGCGGCGCAATTGTCGTCGCCGTGAACCATCCGAACTCGACATGGGGCGATTTCGACATGGAGGCCGCAGTGGATCACTGGACGCGCGTCGCCGACCTGTCGCTGGCGCTCGACAAGGTCCTGGCCGACCCGGAATTCGCCGACAGGATCGATCCGGACCGGATCATGGCGGCCGGCTTCTCCTTCGGCGGCTGGACGGCGCTGTCCATGGGCGGCGTCACCGGACGGATCGAAGGTTATGCGGCCCATTGCGATGTCTACGTCGCGTCCGCGTCCCATTGCCAGGGCCTGGCGCGTGGCGGGATCGTCCAGCGGGACCGGGCGGCGGAGGCATGGGATACATCCTACAAGGACCCACGGATCACCCATGTGGCCGCAATCGACCCCGCCCTTGTCTGGGGTCTGAAAAGTACGGACACCGAGGCTCTGGTCGACAACGTTACGCTGTTCGGCCTGGGTGAGGGCCAGGATCGCCTGGCCGCCACGGATTTCGACGCCAGCGGCTTCGTCGGCCTGGTGCCGCACGCCTCGGTCGAGCGGCTCGTCCCTGCCGGTCACTTTTCCATGCTGCCGCTCTGCAAGCCCGCCGGCGCCGCAATCCTGGAGGAAGAGAACGACGATCCCGTCTGCACCGATCCCGACGGTGCCGACCGGGCAGCACTCCACCGGAGCGTAGTCGACCGGATCGCCATAGACCTGGAGCTTTGACGACCTGCCCGGCCTGGCGGACGCCATCATCGCGCGGCAATCTTCTCGTGCAGGATGCTGCGCGTCTCGCTCGCTTGGCCAGGATCGGCCAGGGCCGCGAAGACGTCCGGCACTCGCGCGGCGCCTTCCTTCCGGACCTGGCCCTCGACACTCTTGAAGCCCTGTCGCTGACGGTGTCTGCGCAATCGGGTGACGGGAAATGGATTGCCGCTGGCCAAGTCGACCTCCAATTGTCCGGAAAGCAAACGGCAAGATGGAAGCACAGGAAGACCTCGGTCTTGCGTGAAATGGCTCACGCAACACGCCCTTGGCCACCGAAACGCAATGAACCGCACCGGCGACCGTCGGCATGAATTGGGCACGGAGTGGCTGGGACGTGCGATCGGCGTTCTGACGAACGCAACTGGCCTATTCGTACCGCCTGTGACGTGCCTGCGCAACGACAACCACCGCCACCGAGATCACCGTCCAGCCCGCAAGCACGGCCAGGTAGCCGGGGTCCCACCTGGTGCCGGCAATGGCGGCCCAACCGAGCTCTCCCATGGCTCTTGTCGGTGTCCATTGCGAAACGACGTTGACGGCCGATGGAAGGGCCATGGGCGGCACCCAAAGCCCGCCCAGATAGGCGAGTGGCAAGAAAATCAGGTTGGCCAGCGGCACCGCGGCGCGGGCGGAAGCCAGCGACCCAAGCGCGATTCCCATGAACGTTGCCGTGAAAGACGCGATCAGGCACACGAGGGAAAGGCGAAGGAGCGCCGCTGCGCCGACCTCGACCCGATCCAGCGCAAAGGCCAGGGCGACGACAAGCGCCACCGCGACGGTAACGAAGACCAGGGACGCCAGAACGCCTGCGATCCATTGGTTGCCAGCGTGGCAGGGCAGGGTCTGCTGCCATTTGGCGAACGGGCTTTCGCGATCCTGGGCGACGCTTACACCGAACTGGAAGAACCCGACGCCCAGAACCGCATAGACGGCAAATGACGCCATGGCGTTGGCCGCCCACTCCTCGGCGCCTTGCGCGCCGAAGAACGCGTAGAGCATTGCCGGGAAGAGGACTGTCGGAACCCAGAAACCGGGCAGGCGACCGAGAGTCCTGAAGGTGAGGGCGCACTCCGCGCGCAAGGGACCGGTCACGGACCTGTCTCCTCTCGACGAATTCGGTCAATCAGGTCCTTGAGGTCAAGCGGCGCGACGGCCAGCCCCTGAAAGGGCAGCGCCTCATGAACCATGCGACGCAACATCCCGTCGCTGTCGGCGCTTTCCGAGTGCCACCTCGCGCCGTCGTGGACCGCGTGCATCCACCCGGGCGGGACGGTTGCCGGTGGCAGCGAAAACGTCAGACGGCTCACGTTGGCCCGTTTGCGAATGTCGCCGATGCGCCCCTCCAGCACCGTCTCGCCCCGGTCGACAAGCGTGATCGAATCGCAGACCGCCTCGATTTCGTCCCAGTGGTGGGAGGTGAGAACCAGGGAGCCGCCCTTGGCGACGAAGTCACGGGCCACCTCTTGAAAGCCCTCCTGCGCAGCGCCGTCCAGACCCGTCGTGGGTTCGTCCAGGAACACCAGCCTGGGTCCCCCGACGAAAGCAAGCGCAAGCGCCAGGCGACGCATTTCCCCGCCCGAGAACCCGGCAACGCGGCGGTCGATGAGCCGCTCAAGTCCGAAACACGCGGCAAGCTTGTCGGTCCGGGCGCGCACGCGGTAGCGAGCCGCGGCGTAGCCGAGGATCTCGCGCGGCGACAACTGATCGGGAAAGCCGACCAGTTGCGGTGTCGCTCCGGTCAGCGCACGAGCCTGCGGACTGCCGGCGCGGTGGCCGAAGATCAGGACCTCGCCTGCATCAGGCGCGCGCAGTCCCGTCAGCATTGACAGCGTGGTGGACTTGCCCGCGCCGTTGGGACCCAGCAATCCGAGCGCTTCGCCTGGAGCGAGTTCGAGGTCGATGCTTGACACGGCGCGGACGGTGCCAAAAAGTTTTGCCAGCCCTCGGGCTCGAACTGGATCATTGAAGCGGGCCTGCGGCATGTGCGGTTCCCAAACTTGTGAGTTCACGGGCACCGCATATACTCGGCGCAAGATCCCGCACCGAGACAGGTTTCGTGTCTGACTTGAAAAATCCCGCGAACAGCACCCCCATGCAGTTGACGCTTCGTCAACTGCGGGAGGTCGTCAGCAGCCCGGTTTTCTGGATGGTGCTTGGCGCGGCGATCCTGCTCGCGTCGATGGCGGGACCGTACCATACGCTGGCACGGTTCAGCTTTCCCGAGCGCGTTGTGTACTGGGGCTCGTCGCTGACCCTCTCGGCGATGCTGATGACGTTCCTCTCCGTCTACGCCCACAGGCTGGCAGAGACCCGTGCCTTTCACTGGAGCCTCGTGGCGACGCTCGCAGGCATTGCAGGCGTCCTGCCGATCGTCGCGACGGTCTATCTTGCCGAGGGGCTGGCCACGGGCTTTGCACCGGGATGGCTGACGTCGTACCGCTCCGCAACGCTGATTTCGCATGTCGCGCTGTCGGCAATCTCGGTGACCCTGATCGTGAACGCACTGATCGTGTTCCGAGAGCGAGGGCTTGCAGTAGCGTCGGGCGGTCCCATGGCCGAGGATGAGCTACATGCGCTCACGCCCACCGTTTTGCAGAGCAGGATGCCGCGTCATCTGGGTCACGAAATCATCTCTGTCAGGGCGCGGGACCACTATGTCGAGGTCACCACGCCCAAGGGGTCGTCCATGGTGCTGATGCGACTGAGCGATGCAATTGAAGACCTGGAGTCGCTCAACGGGCTTCAGGTGCATCGCTCCTGGTGGATCAGTCTCTCCCACGTGGTCCAGACGAGAGCAGGCCCGAACGGTCCGGAACTGGTCATGGACTCGAACGAGACGGTTCCCGTGGGACGCAGTTTCCGAAAGGCGTTCCGGGCGGCCGCGCAGCGTCAACTGGCAAGAAACCGGACAGGTTCCTCCGAGTGAGGTCGGCACGCGGCGCCAACCCGAAGCGGCGCTGACGGTTGCCAGAATCCGGGCTCCAGGCCGAACCTTGTCACAGAGGGCTGTTTCTTGCTGTCCGCTCCAACTGACCGAGCGACGCGAAATTGGCAAGGAATGGCGATGCAGGCATGACCGAAGCGAAGGTCATCGACCGAACCTGGCGCGGCGCAGAGCCGTTTCCGTCGCCGATCCGACCTCGTCGGCGAGTCTGCCCGGAAGTGCCGTTGAAGGCACGGGACGAGCGGTGACAGGGACAAGGCCATCAACGATGCCTCGTGCGAGCCCGGCTTCCGGAACAGTCCTGACTGCCGCATCGAGGCTCCGGCGGCCGTCCAGAACCGGTCGACGAGTCAACATGTTGCATTCAGGAACGGACGGTGTACCGGAAAGCTCCACAAATCGCGACATTTGCAAGGGTGCCACATGCAAAGACGATTTCTTCCCCTGAACGCGCTGCGTGCCTTCGCAGTGGTCCATGAGACTGGTGGCATCCGTTCTGCCGCACGGGCGCTGGACGTCACGCATTCCTCGGTCAGCCGCCATCTGCGCTTTCTGGAGGACACTCTCGGAGTCGCCCTGATTGACCGTGACCAGAACCAGCGGCAGCTTCGTTTCACGCGCGAGGGCGAACGGCTGGGCCAGGCATCCGGCGAGGCCCTGTCGCTGCTGAGCAACACGATCGTCAGCATCCGCGAAACCCGTCATCGGAATTCGGTCGTCATCTCGACCGCGCCCAGCTTCGCGTCGTGCTGGCTGATGGAGCGGATCCGCAGGTTCAACGAGAGGCATCCGTGGATCGAAATCTCGGTCCTGGTCGACCAGCAGCTGACAAGACCGTCCGATCTGGGCGCCGACATCGGGATCCGGATCGGTGACGGAGCATGGGCGGAAAGCGAATACCGCCTGCTGATGGACGAGACCCTGTTCCCGGTCTGCAGCCCGCGCTACGCGGAACGGCTTGGGGACACCAGTGATCCCGCGGTCCTGAGAAAGGCCAAGCTCTTGCACGACCGGGATTCCCAGACCTCGTGGGAAGTCTGGCGCGAGGCGTTCGAGCCGGACTGGTTCGACCCGACGCCCGGGCCGCGGTTCGCCTCGTCCGACATGGTGCTCGATGCGGCGTCCAAAGGGCTGGGCGTGGCATTGGCACGTGGCCGGATGGCCGAAGGCGAACTGCGCGAAGGTCGCCTGGTGCGCCTTGGCGCCCCCCGGGAGATCAGGATCCCCGGTGCCTACTGGATGCTCGTGCAACCGGACAGTGCGGATCGGAAGGCAATCAGGACTTTCGTCAAGTGGCTCAGGGCGGAATGTGCCAAGCCCGGAGCGTGGTCGGAAAGTCAGACCGTTTCCTCCAGACATTAGACCACCAGCGAGACGTCATTGTTGTACACTGGCTTCGGAGGCTGGACGCAGGGCAAATGGGCAGGGTGATCGACGGCGAATGGACGGAAGACGACGGAGACCTGTTTCGGAATGACGGGTTCGTGCGTCTGGCATCCCGGTACAACGACGAGATTCCTGACGAGGTCGTTGAGGCCATGACAGGGGAGCCCCGTCGCTACTTCCTGGTCGCATCGCTCAGCTGTCCCTGGTCGCATCGCGCGTTGGTCATGCACCGGATCAAGTCCCTGGAGGCGGCGGTGCCAGTCAAGGTCGCGTCGGGCCGACGGAACGAGGGATATCCGGTTGATGAAAACCGCGCCTGGCGCCTTCCGGGCACCGGGCGGGATGTCACCTACGTGCACGAGGTCTACACCGCTTCGGATGAAGGCTATACCGGCAGCGCGAGCGTTCCCCTGCTGTGGGACAGCGCGAATCGCCGTGTCGTTTCGAACGATTCCCTGCAGATCATGAAGGCCTTCGACCGCGTTGATTCCTGCCTCTCCGATGACAACGTCACCCTGTACCCCGAGGACCTCCGGCACGAGATCGACGAACTCAATGACCAGATCTTCCTGGGCCTTGCGAACGGCGTCTACCGCGCCGGCCTGGCACGAAGCCAGCGTCATTACGACGATGCCGTGGCAGACGTCTTCGAGACGCTCGACCTGCTCGAGACGCGTCTTGCCCGCGGCCGGCTGCTGTTCGGCCGGCGGCTGACGCTCTCGGACCTCGTGCTGTTTCCGGTGCTGGCGAGATTCGACGTCGTCTATCACACGCATTTCCGGTGCACGCGGCGTCGGCTGGCGGACTACCCGATGCTCTGGGACTACGCCCGCGATCTCATTGGCTGGGGGCCCTTCGCGACTGACGTGGACTTCGACGCCATTCGGTCCGGATACTTCCTCCATGACGGCGACCACAATCCCCATGGCATCATTTCCGAACGTCCGGACTGCGACTGGTCAGCGCCGCATGCACGGGACGCGTTCGGTGCGCCGCTGGTCAGCCTGCGCGCCGGCGGGGTGGCTGAATTCAAACCTCCGGCCGCGCGTGCAAACGACAATCAAGCGGGCTCGAGATGACTTCGTTCCTCGCGGTTCTGACCATTGTGGCCGTTGCCGCCATCACGCCCGGCCCGAACAATTTCATCGTCATGTCCGCCTCGCTGCGAGGTGGCGTCGCGGCGGCCCTGCCTGCAATTGCGGGCGTGATCGCCGGCTCGACCGCGTTGCTGGTCCTGGTCTGGGCCGGTGCCGGAACGCTGTTCGAAGTGGTCCCGGAGATCCAGCCGGTCCTGCGCATCGCTGGGGCCGCCTACCTGATCTGGCTTGGCTTCTGCCTGATACGGAAGGCCAGCGGACCAAGCGACGGCACCGATGACCAGGCCCTGCCGGAAACCGCATTGGGCGTTGCGAGCTTCCAGCTGCTCAATCCGAAGGGCTGGATCCTGGTGGTCACCTCGGTCTCGGCCGTGGGCGGAACCCTGGTCGGCATTGCGTCGCTTGCCGTGATCTTCGTGGCGGTCATGGGGCTATGTCTCATGATCTGGTCCGTGGCGGGCCAGCTGATTTCCCGTTGGCTGGTCGATCCGCGTTCCAGGCGCATGTTCGACACGGTGATGGGCGTGCTGCTCATGGGGTCAGCGGTTCTGCTGCTGCCGTAGGTCCTGCCTTCTCCTATCGGGAGAATTTGGGAAGGTGTCGCGTCGGGCAACGCTCTTCTGTTTCATGAGATCATGTTCTCCGCATCTCTCTCATGTCGTTGCTGGCATATGCCGGGTCAGGAAGCTATGGCACGGTGCATGACTGAAGCTGCTTCAAGGATGATGCGGGATCACGGTCTCTCGGATGAATCTGGGGAGGACGTCATGGCACTTTGCAGCCATCACTTGGCCCGGGATGAACGCTGCCGGATTCATGCTCCGGGAAGTCGGCCATTTGAACGGCCGCATCGCACGGTCGACATGCCGGAAGATTCGGCATCTGATCGGCATGGGGAGGCAAAGTTGAATTCTTGGCGACATTCAGCCACTCGAACGTGCACATGCGCGTGACGGCACCAATGCGCGAGGCCGCAATCCATGGCGCCGCACGGCTCATTGCGGCATCGGCAGCGATTCCTGTGAGGGCGGACTGATGGCCCACGGCATCGGCAAAGGGCTTGGTGAAGTGATCTGCACCCACGGGATCATTCTTGGCACCGAACGGTACGAGGCCTGTCTCGCGTTTTACCGCGACGTCCTGGAACTGCCGGTCTGGTTCGAAAAGGAAGGGCTGTGCTGCCTTCGTTTCGGCGACGGGTACCTGATGATCGAGACAGGCGGGCATGCGCACGAGGGCCGCAAGAGCAGTGCCGAGAACCCGACCATGCTGCGGTTTAACGTCAAGGATGTCGATTCTGCCGCAGACCTGCTGGAAGCACGCGGCGTTCCGGTGCAACGCAAGTCCTTCGACTGGGGCCAGGTAGCGACATTCACTGACCCCGACGGCAATGCCTGCGAGTTGAAGGATGCGGAAGATCCGTTCTTTTCCCGGCCAGGACGGACAGCGGAGCGTCAGTGAGCGCTGTCAGGCTTGCCCATAATGAACCCGATGCCCGGCGCAACTCGGCCTGCGCCTCGATGCCGAGAACCGGACGGACATGATCGCGTGGCTCTGTCGTCACATCGTCAAGCTTGGCGAGGCGCTTTCCGATCAGCTCGGTGACTTGAAACTGGATCAGAAGACCGGCGGTCGAAGCTCCGCCGCATCGGATACGGCCGGTTGAGGCAGAAGAATGCCGGAAAGGCGCGATGCGGTTGGCAAGGGCATTGGCGCCGGGCACGGCGATTCCGTGGGGGGCGCTTCGGGGGAACTCTTCACGCCATGGGAACACTAAGCGCCGGATTCGCGGCTGGCTCCAAGGGACGGGCCTCGTCGAAGCGATCATCCATTGGCCTTGGGTTCCTCGCCGTGCAACGTCATCAATCCTGAATCGACAGGGCCGGCAAACATCGGCGGCACCTTCAGGCAAACGAGGACAAGCGCATCCGGAACCGCTTCAAGAAGGATGACGGGCCACCATGTCAGGTCTCGCGTGATGATCGGGAGATGGCCTTTCGCACGGTCTCGATCATCTCCTCCGGCTGGTCAAGTGCGAACACCGTGTCGCGGTCGAGCCCCGCCCGGGAAAGGGCGGCCTCCAGCGCCGTGAATCGCTCGTCGAGCGCCCTGTTCACCGTGTCGCGAACAGTGTCCACGACAACCTGGGTCGAGCGCTCGATCTCGATGTTCGCGCGATAGCCCGGCCCGATTTCGTCGATGATCGTGGCACGGCGCGTTTCCGGTATCAGCCAGATCTCGAACCAGCTGTCGATCCTGGAGGTCTCGGCGATGGTCAGGCTGATACCGTC
This sequence comes from Boseongicola sp. SB0665_bin_10, assembly GCA_009838075.1. Taxonomy (GTDB): domain Bacteria; phylum Pseudomonadota; class Alphaproteobacteria; order Rhodobacterales; family Rhodobacteraceae; genus JAJEFO01. The sequence goes on from VXSG01000096.1 coordinate 166,187, forward strand.
GATGGCGATGTGTCCACGGGCGAAGATGTAGGGCATGTATTGCCGCGGAACTGAAAACCGGATCAGCTTGTTGCCTCTGCCGGACCTTGTCTCGGCAACCTCAGAGACGAAGTCGACGTGCCCGGAGAGGATATGGCCGCCGACCTCGGCATCGGCGGTGGCGGCGCGTTCCAGGTTGACCGACCGACCGGCGGCGACATTGCTCAGGTTGGTTGTACGCAAGCTTTGCAGCATGACGTCGAAACACCAGGTTGAAGCGTCCTGCCGGGTGGTCGCGGTCAGGCAGACACCGTTGACCGCGACGCTGGCACCCCGTTCGAGCCCCCTGTCGAATCCTTCCGGCAGAACGATCTCGAAAGTGCGCAGATCATCGTCACCGCAAATCCCGACGATTTCGCCAACGCCTTGAACAATCCCGGTGAACATGCCTGACCTGCTTTCGGAAAGCGCCGCGCTGACGCGTTTTCACAAGGCCTGCTCGATCAATCATGACCGCAGATGCAGCAGGTCCTCTCGGAAGAATGGGCCGTCGAGCAATCCCGCAACACCGGCCGATTTCTGCTTAAGGCCTATCCTCTTGACAATGGCAAGCTCGCATTTCGTGCCCGATCGGGGTTTCGCGGCGCGTGCTGTTCGCTCCATGTTCCGGCCATGCCGGCCGACCGGGAGTCGACCGCCCGATGTCCCGCCAACAGTTCGAGGCGCTCATTGAGCGCATTCACGCAAATTGATGGTGTGTCGACACGCAACCTGAAGGACTTTGTCCCGCAAGCTTCATTTCTCAAAGCCATCCGTCAGAGCAGGCCAGCCAACATCGCGCAGCGCTCGATGAACCGGCGAGATGCCCGTCCCAAAGTGGAGTGCAGATTGAAGGCGATAGGACCTGGAAGTTTCATGGTCACGGTGATTTCAGGGTGCGGTGTGACCCTCTCTGGCCGCGCCTGTCCGTTGCCGAAAATGCCTTTGTCAGCGCGTCTAAACAGGGACACTGGAAGAGGCGGACGGCTGCGGCTTGCGGGGGCGCATCCATCGAATCCGACGTGTTGACGATGTGCTGCGATTCCATGTCAGCTGGAGCATGTCCGGCAACTCAACTGATCCGCCCGGCATACGCACCGCGCGCCTCTGGATGACGCGCACAGCACGGACCGTTGAAGCGCCCCAGCCCATGGACTGTCCCTTCACCCGCTGAGACGACAGGCTCACCGGTGTCGGCGTCCGCGTTCACCCGTCCGGCCTGCGCCGGTTTCTCGTCAACTACCTTGCCAATGAACGCGGTCGGAAGGCGTTGAACCGGAGTGGCGCGTGAGCGGCCGCGCCTTGCGTGCACGGAGATCGAACACCTCCCAAGGGATAACGCGATCCTCCTTGACATCCTGATGAGGCTCCGGACGCCAACGGAATGTCACGTTCCGCGCTCCATGCTCGAGAATTTCCAGTGTTCGCGCCCCGGGGCTAATTGGCAGACTCGACTTCCTCGTCCCATGCCTCGACGAGGTACTCGTTGGATGCCCGATCATGGCGAACGATCAAATGTTCCTCTCCGGAGCTGCGCCGCTTGCAGTGCGCTTCGACGATGCATTCAAGGACAGTCCTGCCATCGTGTCGGGGCCACTCTGCAGGAACGCTGGCGAGCTGCGGAATCTTGTCGAGGCGTTCCACGTCGATCCCGCAAGAGTGCTCGATCTCCTCGGGCGAACCGGCGCTGCCACTTTCCCCTGCCCAGACAACCTTGATTCCACGTCCCATCATGGGCGGCCGTCCCATCATTCACCCATGATCGCTTCCGCCGTTCCTCGCGCCTACCATCGCGCGTTGATCGTCAGCCCGACGCTGTTCCCGGCCGCTCCGCCGCTGGCCGCGTCGTCCCGCAGCGCATCGACGCGCAGCTCCAGGTCCTCGCGCCGCGCGCCCTCGAGGCGCCAGCCGAACCCCAGGCCAAGCCGGTGCCCCGGCTCCGCGCCCGCCTCCGCACCCTCGCGGCGCGCGCCCTCGACGTCGAGCCCGAACACGAGCCCCTTGCGCCGTCCTTCCGCAAGCCGCCAGCCCAGCGCGTACTCGCGCTCCGTCTCCGTCACGTCCAGCCCCAGCTCCGGCGTCCCGGTCCAGCGCCCGCCGAACATCGAAATCCCGTAGCCGAGCCTCGCCTCCAGCCTGCGCCGGTCCGTCGCGCCGTCGTCGCCCGCCGCGCCTGGCAACAGCGCGGCCTCCGGGCCTAGCAGCGCGTTCACGCCGCCCGTGGCCGGCGCGCCAACCGCCTGGCGCATCGACAGCGTCGCGCCGCGGTCGGAAGCAGGGTCCGGGTCCCACGTGAATGAGCCGGAAAGGCCGCGCTCCCTGAACGCGCCGTTCTCGTGGTCGAAAAGGCCCCGCGCGGCAAGCTCCGCCGTCATCCCGAGCGAGGGATCGGCCCAGGCCAGCCTGGCGCCGACTTCCGCGCCGAACCCGGTCTCCGCGTCGCCACCGTCATGGCGCAGCCCGATCTCCAGCGTCGGCTGGAACGTCGCGCCGTCCGCCGTCCCGAGGCCGCGCCACGTCCCCTCCAGGCCGAGCCTGAGCCGCGTCACGTCCGCCTCGGACGACGCGAGCCTGCCCGCGCTCCCGTCAACCTCGCCGGAGGTCGTGCGCGCGGCGAGCGCGTCGGACGTCATCGCCACCTCGAGCCCGGAGGGCGTCTTCATGAGCACCCCGCGCGCGCCCGCCGACGCCATCGTGAGACCCAGGTCCGCCTCGAGCGGCGCCTGACCCTCCGGCGTCAGCGTCATCGTGCCCGTCCCGCGGCCCGCGACCGCCCAGAGCGACAGGCGCCCGCCCGCCTCGTAGCGGCCGTAGGGGTAGAGGCCGGTCAGCGTCGATTCGATCCCGCCGCCTCCCGTTTCCGAGCTGTACCCGCCGGAACCGCGCGAATGGGACAGCGCGACCCCAGCGACGACCGCGCCGCGCGCGTAGTCCGCGCCGAGCGTCGCGCTCTCGACCTCCCCGTGGAGCGACAGGCCGCCGTCGCGGCCGTCGAAGCGCGACGCCGCGCCGTGGCCCCAGAGCGCGCCGAAACCGTCCTCGGCGCTTCCGGCCGTCAGCGCGAAGGACGTGCCCGCCAGAAGCTCGCGCGCCGAAACCGGGCGTGACCCGGGCTCCGCGCCGTCCTCCGTCCCTTCCCCGTGCATCCACATGGCGAGCGTCTCGAGACCCGCTTCCGCCTCGCGCGTCTTCGGACCTGCGCCGACGAAGAGCGGACGCCCTGCAAGCGTCGCCGCCACCCCTGCGGCGCGTTGGGCCGTCAGGCGGCCCTCGACCGCGTCGACGACATGGCCCGCTGCCGTGCGCCCGAACCGCGCCAGCCACGCCTGCGGCATGAGATCGTCGTTGTTGATCGTTCCCGTCGCCGTGCCGTCCGCGATGACGGCGCCGCTCGCGTTCGACAACGTCACCGCCATTGCCTCGCTGTCCTCGTCATGGTCGTCGTCGAGGACAGCGACGTTTACCGTCTTTGACGTGGTGCCCGCCGCGAGCGTGACGGTCTCGCTCTTCGCGGTGTAGTCCGCGCCCGCGGTCGCGCTCCCGTCGGAGGTCGCGAAGCCGACCGTCACCGCCTGCGAGAGCGCCCGCGAGAGCGTGATGACGAACGCAAGCTCCGCGCCCGGCCCTTCCTCGACCGTCGCGTCCGCGACGGAGAGCGTGGCAGGACCCTGTATCGTCGCGGCCGTGTTCCCAGACAGCGGGGTTCCGCCAGGTGTGCAGATCGCGTTCGCCGCGCCGCAGCCGCCGGTCGTCGGCGGAAGGCTCACGGTCACGTTGCCGTTGCCCGACGGCCTGATCCAGAGCCTCCACCCGTCGTACTGCTGCGGGTCGACCCGTCTCCTGCCTGTCAGCGTTCCGTTCGTGACCGACACCGCGTCGGCGATGCGCCCGTTCTTGTCGAACGACTCGGTGCCGTCGAACACCGCCGCGCTGAATGCCAGCTCGATCGAGAACGTGCTTGAGCCATCGTGGCTCGATGGCGCGTTCTCGAACGCGGCCGTGAGCGTTGCCGGCGGCGGCGTCTCTGTCGCTCCCGGTCCCTCGATCGTTGCCGTGGCGCCACCGGACAGCGGCGTGCCGTCAGGGGTGCAGATCGCGCCGGACACGTCGCAGCCGCCGGTCGTCGGCGGGAGGCGCAGCGTCACGTCGCCGTTTCCGTCGGGCTCGATCCAGAGCCACCACCGGTCGTATTCCCGAGGGTCGACCCGTTGCTGGCCCTTGACCGTGCCGTTCGTGACCGCAACCGCGTCGGCGATGCGCTGGTTCCTGTCGAACGACTCGGTGCCGTCGAACACCGCCTCGCTGAACGCCAGCTCGACCGT
>VXSG01000097.1 GCA_009838075.1 Boseongicola sp. SB0665_bin_10
AGTCTGGGCACCCCGTCTCTCGAACCTGACCGTGGAACTTGTGCCCGGCGGGCATTTCTTCGTGGACCAGTCGCCCGGCGAAACCGCCAAGGCGCTCTGCAGGTTCCTGTTGCCACTGGCCTCATGAACGCAGCAGGCCCTTTGCGGGCCCGTCGTGCCCCTGGCCGGGCAAGGCGGGTGTTCCCTCGCGAGATGTGCGGTCCGGCTTGGGCGTCTCAGCGAACCAGCGCGTCGAGCACACGGACCCAGCTCCTTATGCCCTTGTGAAAGGAACGAAGGTCGTACTTTTCGTTCGGCGAGTGGATCTGGTCGTCGTCCAGTCCGAAGCCGATCAGCATGGACGGAAGACCGAGGACTTCGCGGAAATATCCCGCTATCGGAATCGATCCGCCCGAGCCGACAAAGGCGGCTTCGTTGGGCCACTCGTCCGAGAGCGCCTGCCGTGACGCCTCGAAGGCAGGGTCGTCGGTCGACATGACCGAAGCCGGAGACGCGCCGTGGTCGGCGAATTCCACGCTGCAGTCGGGTGGAAGTGCTTTGCGCACCATCGCACGGAAGCTCTTCCTGATCGCGACCGGATCCTGGCGGCCAACAAGACGAAAGCTGATCTTGGCCGAGGCCCAGGAGGGCAGCACGGTCTTGAAGCCGTCTCCCGTGTAGCCACCATTGATCCCGTTCACTTCGCATGTGGGCCTGGACCAGATCATTTCGAGCACGCTGCGTCCCGATTCCCCTGCCGGTTCCGAAAGATCCACGGCCTGCAGGAATCCGTCCGCATCAAACCCCAGCGCATCCCACTGCGTTCTGATGCCTTCGGACAGTTCATCAACGCCATCGTAGAATCCCGGGACGGTGATGCGGCCGCTCTCGTCGTGCAGGGACGCAATGATGCGCGCGAGCACCCGGATCGGATTGATCGCCGCACCTCCATACGAGCCGGAATGCAGGTCCTTGTCAGGGCCGGTGACCTTGACCTCCTCGCCGAGCAGCCCGCGGAGCATCGTCGTAATGGCCGGCGTGTCGCGATCAAAGAGCCCCGTGTCGCAGATCAGCGCCAGATCGGGCTGACTCAGTTCCTCGGCATGTGCCTCGAGGAACGGGACAAGCGAGGTGGATCCGGATTCCTCTTCTCCCTCGAAGATGAACGAGAGCCTGCACGGCCAGTCGCCCTTGACGGCCCTCCAGGCACGACACGCCTCCATGAAGGTCATGAGCTGACCCTTGTCATCGCACGCCCCCCGGGCGCGGATCACCTTTCCCGCCGGCGCGTCCTCGACAACCGGGTCGAAAGGGTCGTGGGTCCAGAGTTCCAGCGGGTCGGCCGGCTGAACATCGTAATGGCCGTAGAACATCAGGTGCGGGCTGCCGTCGCCCACATGGCCCACAACCATCGGATGGCCGGGCGTTCGGCGAGCCTCCGCCTCGACCCCAAGGGATGCGAGATCTGCAACCAGCCAGTCCGCAGCCGCCTGGCAGTCGTTCTTGAATGCCGGGTCGGTCGAGATTGACGGGATGCGGACCAGGGCTTTCAGGCGCTCCAGTGCTGCATCAAGGTTGTCGTCGACATGTGAGAGTACGGCGTCGATCGTCATGTTGCCTCCTTTGGTTGCCGGTCACGTAAGCCGAGTTCGGCGCGGCGTCCAGCGCCTTCGGTCGCAGGGGGACTTGCAACCGCGGCATTTTTCGGCGATTCGGGCGGCGTCAATTTGTTATCCGTGCGCTTTGACCTTAAACTCGTGTTCGCAGGTTTGACCAAACCCGCCAAAGGGAGAAGGAAGTGGACTATTCCGCGTGCCTCGATGACGCAATCCGGCGGCTTCACGACGAGGGCCGTTACCGGACATTTATCGACATCGTGAGAAATCGGGGCAAGTTCCCGAATGCGACGTGGCGACGCCCTGACGGGACGGAGCGCCCGGTAAGGGTCTGGTGCGGCAACGACTACCTGGGCATGGGCCAGCATCCCGACGTGCTGTCCGCCATGCACGATGCGATTGACGAAGCCGGGGCAGGTTCCGGTGGGACGCGCAACATTTCCGGCACGACCCTTTATCACAAGAGCCTGGAGGCCGAACTGGCCGACCTTCACGGCAAGGAGGCCGCCCTCCTGTTCACGAGCGCCTACATTGCCAATGACGCGACGCTTTCCACGCTGCCCAGGATTTTCCCGGGCCTGATCATCTATTCGGACGAGTTGAACCACGCGTCGATGATTGAAGGCATTCGCCGCAATGGCGGATCAAAACGGGTGTTTCGCCACAACGACCTGGCGCATTTGCGCGCGTTGCTGGAAGCGGACGACCGCTCTGCGCCCAAGCTGATCGCAATCGAGTCGCTGTATTCCATGGACGGGGATTTCGGCCCGATCGAGGGAATCTGCGATCTGGCGGAGGAATTCGATGCCATCACCTATGTGGACGAAGTCCATGCAGTGGGCATGTACGGACAGCGCGGCAGCGGGGTGGCCCAGCGGGATTGGCAGGCTCACAGGGTGGACATCATGAACGGTACGCTCGCGAAAGCCTTCGGTGTCATGGGCGGCTACGTGGCCGCAAGCGCCAGGATGTGCGACGCACTGAGATCCTATGCGCCGGGGTTCATCTTCACGACGTCGCTCGCGCCGGCCATCGCGGCAGGCGCCACGGCATCGGTCCGGATCCTGAAGTCGGATCAGTTCAGGCGTGACAAGCTTCAGGTGCAGGCGCATGTCCTGAAGACGCGGCTCAAGGCGCTTGGCCTGCCGCTTATTGATCATGGCAGCCATATCGTGCCCGTCATCGTCGGGGATCCCGTGCATACCAAGCTTCTCTCCGACATGCTGCTCGAGGATCACGGGATCTACGTTCAGCCGATAAACTACCCGACCGTGCCACGAGGCACGGAACGGCTGCGCTTCACGCCTTCGCCCGTGCATGGCCAGGATGACATGGAGCACCTGATCAAGGCGATGGACACGCTTTGGTCCCATTGCGAACTCAATCGGTCCGAATTGTCTGCATAGCACAATGGGCGATGACGCCCTGTCTTGTGTTTGGCGGTTGTAGACGCACTGCAAACTTGGTAAATTTGCAGTGTTGCACTATACTTAAGGAAGACAGTCACGTCCGGACAGCGCATGGTTGCGGAGATGCAGGTATCAGCCGACGCCGCAGGCCCGTCGAAGCTCAGGGGTTTTGACGATTTCGAAATGCGTCTTGGCGACATCTTGCGGGGCGAGAGGGCGACAAGGGGAAAGTCGCTCCTCGACGTTCAGAACGAACTCAGGATCAAGGCGGAATACATCTCGGCGATAGAGGCGGCGGACTCGTCGGTGTTTGACGTGCCGAGCTTCGTGGCGGGCTACGTTCGCTCATACGCAGGCTACCTGGACGTTGATCCGGACTGGGCGCTCGAGACCTTTTGCAAGGAAAGCGGGTTCTTCCTCGCGACCGGCCGAAGCTCGCGGATGCGGCAGCACTTGAAGCATTCCGTCAGGAAAGACGAGTTGAGCGCACCAGCCGGGCAGGCCCCGACCGGCAGGCATCCGATCGCAAGCCGTTACGTCGGATACTTGATGGACCGGGAAACGTCGCTGTCGAGTCCAGAGCCGAGGGCATTGGGGTCAATTGCCGCGTTGCTCGCGCTTCTGGCCGGAATCGGCTACGGTGGCTGGGTCGTCCTGCAGGAGGTCCAGAAGGTGCGTCTCGCACCGGTTGACCAGACACCGCAGGTCATTATCGACCTTGATCCGGTCAATTCCGCATTTCCTCTGGAGGAGGACGCGGCGGAGCAGGATGGCGTCGCAACCGTCGTCGCGTCGGGCAGGATCAACGGGTTTTCCCGGCCGGAAGTGGCGGACGTTCCCGCGATTGTTGCGCGAGACGGCCCGATCGCCGCGATTGATCCAGACACGTTCGGGGCATTGGCTCCGGAATCGGGAGTGCGAGGCGTGTCCGACGTTACGGCGCCGTACAGCCATTCAACGTTTGCCGGCATGGAAGTCGAATTCGATCTGCCGCACGCCGACCCAATGACCTACTTTCCGAGGGTTCAGGAGGTCGCTCCGGACGTTTCGGCGATCGAGCCGAGTGCGCCCTCCGTTGAGCTTTTGGCGGTGCGCCCGTGCTGGGTGCGCGTTCGCGGACCAGACGGAACGGTCATACTCGAGAAGATTCTTGATGCCGGCGAGACGTTTGACGTTCCCCTTACGGATGAGCCGGCGCGTCTGCGGGCCGGCAATGCCGGGTCGCTCTACTTCGAGGTGAACGGTCAGGTACACGGCCCGGCCGGCAACGGACAATCCGTCGTGCGTGACATCGTGCTGTCACCCGAAGCGCTTGTCGAGAACTATGGTGCGGCCGACGTTGCGTCGGACTCGGAACTGGCCCGTTACATATCGGTGGCCGAGGCAGCGAGCGGCGAATGATGGCTTTCGAGCGCCAGTCCGACCGTGAATGTGTCCGTGTGGTGGGGGTATTCCTGACATGTCGCTGAACAGCGTTCGTCCGTGGCGCAACATCTATCGCAGGAAGTCACGGCAAATCCACGTGGGTTCCGTGCCGGTTGGAGGTGATGCGCCGATCACCGTTCAGACGATGACGAACACTGACACCACGAATGTTGCCGCGACCGTTGCGCAAGTCCAGGCAACCGCGGAGGCAGGGGCCGACATCGTGCGCGTTTCGGTCCCGGACGAGCCGAGTTCCCGGGCGCTCAAGGAGATTGTCGCGGAAAGTCCGGTCCCGATCGTTGCCGACATCCATTTTCACTACAAGCGCGCGATCGAGGCCGCGGAGGCCGGCGCCGCATGCCTTCGCATCAATCCGGGCAACATTGGTTCGGAGGATCGCGTCCGCGAAGTCATCCGGGCGGCCAGGGACCATGGCTGCGCGATCCGGATCGGCGTGAATGCGGGCAGTCTCGAGAAGCACCTGCTCGAAAAATACGCCGAGCCGTGTCCCGAGGCGATGGTGGAAAGCGGGCTGAATCACATCAGGATCCTGGAAGACAACGACTTCCTTGAGTTCAAGATCAGCTGCAAGGCGTCTGACGTGTTTCTTGCGGCCGCGGCCTACCAGGCATTGGCCGAGGCCACGGACGCGCCGATCCATCTTGGGATCACCGAAGCGGGCGGACGCGTCCCAGGCACGATCAAGTCCGCGATTGGCCTCGGAAACCTGCTCTGGATGGGCATCGGCGACACGATCCGGGTGTCGCTGAGTGCCGATCCCGTCGAGGAGGTGAAGGCGGGAAGCGAGATCCTGAAGTCGCTCGGGCTGCGGCATAGAGGCGTGAACATCATCGCCTGCCCTTCCTGTGCACGTCAGGGCTTTGACGTCATCAGGACCGTCGAGGTTCTCGAGAAGAGACTTGAACACGTGAAGACGCCCATGAGCCTTTCGATCATCGGTTGCGTCGTGAATGGCCCCGGCGAGGCGCTGATGACGGATGTCGGATTCACGGGCGGCGGTGCCGGATCGGGAATGGTCTACCTGGCGGGAAAGCAGGCCCACAAGATGTCTAACGAAGAGATGATCGACCATATCGTCGATCAGGTCGAGAGGCGCGCAACGGAGATCGAAGCCGCCTCGTAGCCGGCTGTCTTGAAGTCCCTCCCTTCCGCTTGAGGCGTCTGCCGCCCTGATCCGTGCGTCCTATCCCCGGTTCGCTCGGATCACGGCCACGATCTCGCGCATCTGCTCGAGTTCCAGAAAGCCGCGCAGTATAAGGTCTCCCAGGATGAATCCGGGCGTGCCCTGGACGTCCAGCGCCTGGGCAAGCGCATGGTTCTTGCCAATTGCCGATGCAACATCATCGCTGTCCATTGCTTCCGTGATCGCGTCATGGTCAAGCCCCAGTTCGCGGGAGGTCCGGACCAGGAAACCGCCAGTCACCGCGCCGTCATGCTGCATGAGCGTGTCGTGTACGCGCTTGTAGGCTGCGTCGCCGGCGACGATCTTGACGGCAATTGCGTATTGCGCGGCCAGGGTCGACTGGTCACCGAGAATGGGAAACTCCTTGACGATGTAGCGAATGTTGCCGTCGCTGGCGACCAGTTCTTCCACCGCCGGGAAAGCGCGCTTGCAGAAGCCGCAGCGGTAGTCCAGGAACTCGACCAGCGTGACGTCGCCGTCCGGGTTGCCGCCAACGTAGCTGAAGCCGTCGTCAAAAATGCTGGCGTGGAGACGTTCGATCGCATCGCTGTCCCGGGCCACGGCGTCCTGCTCGCGGCGTTCCTCGAGGACCGAGATGGCTTCCATCAGGACTTCCGGGTGTTCGATCAGGTAGTCGCGGATTTCGGATCGAAGGGCGGCGCGTTCGCTCGCCGACATGGATTCAATGTCGAATGCAGCAGCCATCGACGCCGCGAGGGTCACGAACAGTATGCTCATGATCTTGAATTGCATTGGCGATCTCCAGAAATTGCTGACTGAGCATCTGCAGAATGCGGAACGAACGCAAGGGTTTCACCAATTCGTGTAGACCCGCGACCGTAGACGATCCGTTCCTCGAGGAATTCTTCAGCGATGCCGGTTGGTCTTGTTTCGGGGAAAGGCGCCGGGAGTGATGGACCGACGGTGCATGTCAGGTTCGGCATGCATGTGGGAAGGCCGGTCGGAGTCCTCACCGACCTTGTCGGCGGCTTCGCGGGTCATGCGACACCGGGCGCAGCGGACGGGCAAGAGCCCGTCCGGACCCTCTCAGATGAGATCGGGCGCCTTGCTGACCCGGGCGTTGGGTCCGGGACACGAAGCCAAGGCTGCATGGCGAAATGAGATGCGCGGAGCGCCGGCGCGCACCCGCGAAGACGGTGACCAGGATCTGGTCGGACTCCAGGTGGTCGCATCCATTCGCGGGTCGATCGTCGTTGCCTGCCGCCGCGAACTGATGCAGGCGCGTCCAAGGCCGTTGTCCTGGACACATGGGCAGATCGCGAGACTTCACGATCCTGGCCGGATGGAACCTGGCCGGGCAACCGTCACGCCGGCCCGGCTCGTCCGGGGGACTCCAGTTTCCAGGCAAGCATCCGTGTCCCGACGCATGCCTTGATTGACGCGGTCCGGCAACTTTGGCAGAGGACACTTCATCACCGAGGACAGTCTCATGCGCCTTTCCCGTAGGTCCCAAGTAGACCCGTTCATTGTCATGGACGTCATGGAAGCGGCGGCACGGGCCGAGGCTGAAGGTCGGCACATCATACATATGGAAGTCGGTCAGCCCGGCACGCCCGCGCCGAAGAGTGCGCGGCGGGCGCTTGCGGATGCCATGGAGAAGAACGCGCTTGGATACACCCTGGCGCTGGGCAATCCTGCACTGAGGGCGAAGATCGCCTCGCTCTACCGGTCTCGATATGGTGTCGACCTGTCGCCCGAGCGGGTCATCGTCACGGCTGGATCGTCCGGGGCATTCCTTCTGGCTTTCACCGCGCTTTTCGAGGCAGGCGACCGCGTGGCGCTCGGAGCCCCCGGATATCCTTCGTACCGCCAGATTCTGCGCGCGCTCAGCCTGGTTCCGGTCGATGTCGAAACCCGAGCGGAGGATCGGTACCAACCCGTGCCGCACCTCCTGCCGGATGGCATCAAGGGCCTGATCGTGGCGTCGCCGGCAAATCCGACCGGGACCATGCTGGACAGACCGGCATTGGCGGCGCTTATGGATGCGGCGGCCGAACGGAATGCCCGTTTCATCTCCGACGAGATCTACCACGGCCTCGAATACGAGCGTCCGGCAGTCACTGCGCTTGAAGTCTCGGACGATGCCTGTGTCATCAACTCCTTTTCCAAGTATTTCTCCATGACGGGCTGGCGGGTCGGCTGGATGATCGTCCCGGAGGCACATGTGCGCACGATCGAACGACTTGCCCAGAACATGTTCATCTGTGCTCCGCATGCAAGTCAGGTAGCCGCCCTTGCGGCGATGGACTGCGACGACGAGCTCGAACGAAACGTGGCAACCTATCGGGCCAACCGTGACCTGATGATCAAGGGCCTGGCAGATTGCGGGTTTGACCGGATCGCTCCGCCGGACGGCGCCTTCTACGTTTATGCCGATGTTGCGCAATTCACCGATGACAGCCGGGTGTTCGCGAGAGAGATCCTGGACAAGGCGGGCGTCGCGGTCACACCAGGCGCGGACTTCGACAAGGCGCGGGGCGGACAGACGATCAGGTTCTCCTACGCGCGCTCGACTCCTGACATCGAGGAGGGGCTCGTGCGCCTCAACCGCTTCATGAAGTCCCGCGATGCCGCCGCGTAGGGTCGAACCGCCGTTGCAGCCCAACTCTCGAGCCGGGGTTGGCGGGATGGATGCAACCGGCTTGAGGGCAATGCGATCGCAGCCAGCGGAGTCTCAGCGAGCCCGGAAATCCCGACCCGGCTCTTTTCTTTCGTCGATAAAGGCATCATATAGGTTAGTCCAGGCAATGGCGGGAAGGGGCGTGGTCCGGTTCATCCTCTTGTTTGCAGGTGCGGCATTCAGCTTCCTGACGCTTGGTCTGCTGGCGTTTTCGCTGTTGGTCTGGATGGTGTTTGCGGCCCACGAAAAGGGGTTGCCCGACGTTTCGTCGCTCGCGAACTATCGGCCGCCAACCCTGACCAGGATCTATTCGCCGGACGGACGGCTCATCGACGAGTACGCCCAGCAGCGGCGCATCTACATTCCATTTGACGAGATTCCAGATCTTGTGAAGCAGGCCTTCATGTCCGCCGAGGACAAGAACTTTTACGCGCATGCGGGGTTCGACGTCCGGGGAATTGCCGCCGCTCTCTACGAGGCGGTGATGTCAAGGGGGCAGTCACTGCGGGGCGCCTCGACCATCCCGCAGCAGGTGGCCAAGATCATCTATTTTGGAAGCGAACGTGCGATCGAGCGAAAGATCAAGGAACTGATCCAGGCCAATCGCATGGTTGCCACGATTGGTCGCAAGAAGATCCTGGAAATCTATCTCAACGAGATATTCCTCGGCCAAAATGCATACGGCGTGGCCGCCGCCGCCCAGACCTACTTCAACAAGACCCTGGCAGAGCTGGAGCCCCAGGACGCCGCCTACCTGGCTGCACTGCCAAAGGCGCCGTCGACCTATCATCCGGTTCGGGAGACCGAGCGCGCGATGGCGCGGCGGAACTTCGTGCTCCGCGAGATGTGGCAGAACGGCCATCTGGACAAGGACGCATACGAGGCCGCTGTGGCCGCTCCGTTGCTGACTGTCCAGGCAGGGGACAGGGAATCCTTCGCGACAAGGCTTCCGACGCGGGACTACTTCACCGAGGAGATCAGGCGGCAGCTCAGTCGGGATTTCGGTGACGACGGATTCAAGTCCGCAGGCCTCACGATCCGCGCGACCGTTGACCCCGAAATGCAGAAGATTGCGGCGCGGGCGCTTCGGCACGCGTTGGAGGAATACGACCGGGCGCTGGGCAGATGGCGCGGGCCTGCCGCCACGATCGCGACCGAGGAACTGGACGCCGGCTGGCGGGCGGCGCTCGCGGAGGTTCCGAAGCTTGCCCGGGACGTGGAAGGCTGGTCGCCTGCCGTGGTGCTCGGGGTTGAAGGCAATGCGGCACGCATTGGCGTCGAGAGGCAGGAAGGAGACGAGGATGAATTCCTGCTGACGCCCGAGGACGTCGAATGGGTCAGGAAGGCGAGTGGGCCCGGTGACATCCTGAAAGTTGGTGACGTGATCTATGTGCGGCACGAAGGCGACACGTCATCCGGTCCGGATTTCTCGCTGAGGCAGGTTCCGGGCGTGCAGGGGGCCTTCATGGCAATGGACGTGAACACAGGCCGGGTGCTCGCAATGCAGGGGGGCTTTTCCTACCAGGAGTCAAATTTCAACCGCGCGACGCAGGGCCTTCGGCAGCCCGGTTCCTCGTTCAAGCCCTTCGTGTACGCGGCGGCCCTGGATTCCGGATTCACGCCCGCGACGATCATCATCGATGCTCCGATCGAGGTGGAGATGGCAGACGAAACCGTCTGGAGCCCCAAGAACGCAACGGACAAGTTCTATGGACCGGCACCCTTGAGGACGGCCATTGAGCGGTCCCGCAACCTGATGACGGTCCGCCTGGCCCAGGAGGTGGGAATGCCCGTGGTGGCGGGCTACGCGGAACGATCCGGCGTTTACGACCGGATGGAGCCATATCTGGCCAATTCCCTTGGAGCTCAGGAGACCACGCTCTATCGAATGGTCTCGGCCTACTCCATGTTCGCAAACGGGGGCGAAAGGGTGATCCCGACGCTCGTCGACAGGGTTCAGGACCGTTGGGGAACGACGATTCATCGACACGACCGCAGAAACTGCGTGGAATGCGGTTTGAGAGAGCTTCCGGAGGGGCATGTGCCCGCGATCACGTCCAACCGGGAACGCGCGTTTGATCCCATCACCGCATACCAGCTCACCTCCATGATGGAGGGCGTGGTCGAGCGCGGCACCGCCGCCGGCGCGATCAACCTGGACGTTCCGGTCGCGGGCAAGACGGGCACGACGAACGAAGCGCGTGACGTTTGGTTCATAGGCTTTACGTCAACCATCGCGGCAGGCTGCTACATCGGTTACGACCAGCCCGAACCGCTTGGTCGCACCGCGTCGGGCGGCAGGATGTGCGCCCCGGTCTTTCAGAAGTTCATGGAAGAAGCCGTGAAGAAATACGGTGGCGGACGCTTTGTCGTGCCGCCGGGCGGAAAGTTCATAAACATCGACCGTCACAACGGTGCGCGCCTTCCCGACGAGGCGGTTGGCGACAACGTGGTGGCGGAGTATTTTCGCGAAGGCGAAGAACCGGTCTTTGGCGTTGCCTTTGACGGCGGATTCGCCTTGGGGGCAAGCCTGCCGAACCTGGACGACCTGGCAGACGTTGAAGACGTGCAGGATCCCACGTTCCTGGAGGCTGGGAACGAAGCGGATCCTGACCCGGACGTGCCGGCCCAGGCTACGGAAAGCGAAATTTCGGCGGGCGGGCTCTATTGAAGGTGTAGCCACGCGCCAGTGGTGCGTGCGTTTCCAACGCAACTGCGATCCATCTCGTCCAAGGCGCGATCGTTACGTTACCCCGCCCTTGCTTCGTCCCGCCTCTTTCCGGAAACGCCGAGAGCCAGCGTTGCAGCCATGAACGCATCAAGATCGCCGTCAAGAACACCTGCCGTGTCTGACGTCTCGTGCCCGGTTCGCAGGTCCTTCACCATCTGGTAGGGCTGCAGGACGTAGGACCGGATCTGGTTGCCCCAGCCGGCGTCTCCCTTGCCTTCATGGGCCTCGGTGATCTCCGCGTTTCGCCTTTCGAGCTCCAGCTGGTACAGGCGGGACTTCAGGGTTTTCATGGCGATTTCACGGTTCTGGTGCTGCGACTTTTCGGAGGAGGTGACGACGATGCCGGTCGGCAAGTGCGTCATTCTTACGGCAGAATCCGTGGTGTTGACGTGCTGACCGCCAGCGCCGGACGAGCGAAAGGTGTCGATGCGGACATCCGCCGGGTTCACCTCGACCTCGATGCTGTCGTCCACGACGGGGTAGACCCAGACGGACGAGAAGGAGGTGTGCCGCCGCGCCGCGCTGTCGTATGGGGAAATGCGGACCAGTCGGTGCACGCCGCTTTCGGACTTCAGCCACCCGTATGCGTTCTGACCAGCAATCTTGAAGCATACCGACTTGAGTCCAGCCTCTTCGCCCGGTTGCAGGGACTGGATCCGCACTTCGTAGCCGTGGGCTTCGGCCCAGCGTTCATACATGCGCGCCAGCATTTTCACCCAGTCGCAGCTCTCCGTTCCGCCGGCACCCGCATTGATCTCGAGATAGGTGTCGTTGCCATCGGCTTCGCCATCCAGGAGCGCTTCGACCTCGGCTTGGGCGGCGCGTTCGGCGAGAGACGTCAGCGCCGCCTTTGCGTCCTCCAGAACTTCAAGATCGTTTTCCTGCTCTCCGAGCCCGATCAGTTCGACGTTGTCGGAGAGCTCCTGCCGCATGGACGTGAGGCGCTCCATCGCGTCAACGAGCATCTGCCGCTCGCGCATGAGCGTTTGTGCGCGTTCTGGATCTTTCCAGAGGTTCGGGTCTTCGGCCATCGCGTTGAATTCTTCCAGGCGATGTGCCGCCGTGTCCCAGTCCATGCGTTGGGCCAGCAGATCGAGCGACTTCTCGATGGCGGCGACCGTGTTTTCCGCCTCGGCACGCATGACACCTCTCCATGCAAATCTTGGCTGGCGGACGGGTGATAACAATGCCCGTTCCTGGCTTCAAGGCAACCGCTTGCAGGCGCGAAACGGACACGGCAAGTTGTTGCCGCAGGAGCAAGACCGGAACTCCATAAGGCGCGAGGCAATGAGTCAGGGTGTCCAGAGCGAGTCGGCTGCCAGCCCGGTTCCGGAAATCGCGGACGTCACGCTGGCCGAGCTTTTCGTGTCGATCAAGGCTGGAGTGCACGATTTCAGGAGTGCGCCACTGCACGGAATCCTGTTCAGCGGCGTCTATGTCGTCTCAGGATGGCTGCTTGTCTGGCTCGGCGCCGGCACCTTTTTCTGGACTCTCGCCATTGCGCTCGGCTTTCCGCTGGTTGCTCCCTTTGCCGCCGCGGGACTTTATGAGACAAGCCGCCGGATCGAGGCAGATGAGCCACTGGAATGGGCCGGAATGCTGACCGTGGTCTGGAAGGAGCGCGGACGGCAGTTGCCTTGGGTGGGCGCGATTCTCGCTTTCGTGTTCCTGTTCTGGAGCATTTTTGCCCATATGAGTTTCGCGCTGTTTCTCGGTCGCGCGGCCATGACAAATGTCCTGACCTCGTGGGATGTGTACCTGACGCCAACCGGCTTCTCGATGCTGGTGTTCCAAGGTGTCATTGGCGGCGCAGTCGCATTCCTGACATTCGCGTTGACGGTCGTGTCGCTGCCATTGCTGGTGGACAAGGAGATCGACTTTGTGACGGCAATGCTGATTAGTGTCAGGACCGTCGCCAGGAACAGGCTGGCCATGTGCGTTTGGGCCGCGATCATTGCCGCCAGCCTGCTTGTCGCGATGCTGCCCCTGTTCTTGGGGCTTCTCATTGTGTTGCCCGTCCTCGGACATGCAACCTGGCACCTCTACAGACGAGCACTCTACGTTCCGCTGACGTGACCTCGGCGTCGCGCAGCAGCGGGCCGGACTGGCCCGCATGTGAGTCGCATCGTTCGGGTGCGCTACAGTTCGCGCTCGGGTGTTCGGAAGATCGTGTCCCGGTGCCATTCCAGATAGCTCTTCCTTGGGAGATATTCCGAACTCTGCGGTTTCCTCAGGCTCTTGCCGTGAAATCCGACCAGCCAGTCGACGTTGGTCGATCCCGAGAGGTGCTGGCTGCAGGCGATGGTGCTTCCGTCGTCCCGGACGGTGAACGCTCCCAAATCGAATGCCTTGTGATGAAGCACGCAGAGCGAAAGGCCGTTCGGGACGTCGTCAGGCCCGCCGTGCGTGTGCCACTTGATGTGCGCGGCCTCAAGCCCCGCTGGCCGATCCCCGAGCCGCAGGTCGTAGCCGCAGACGCAGCACCGTTTCTCGTAGGCCATAAGGACCTTTTGGCGGAACTCGGGATCCCGCTTCCTTCTTTCGGCAGTGACCGCTCCGGCAACATGGCTGAGACCGACGTCTTCAAGGATTCCCTGGTGCAGGGAGTCGGGAAAGTGTTTGTCAAGGAGGCGCCGCGCCACGACTCCCACACTTCTTGAATCGGCCATCAGGACTTGCAGGACGTCGTCCTCGAACCCGCCTCTCGCGTGCTTTTCGACCAAGTCGCGCCTGCGCGCGTCGCCTTGGTCATTGGGCAGGATGGGCGGCCCGTCCGCCCTGACCTTCCACAGCCCGTCGTTCTGGAGTCTCCAGAACGGATATTCCGGTCTGGGATTTGGTGTCCACGGACCATATGCCTTCAGCAGCGCCTTCAACCTGTCGTCCAGGTCATGAAACGCAACCGCTTCATTGCCTCTGCGCAGTTCGCCAAGAGCCAGCAGGACGAGCAAGGGCTTGTGCGCGGCCGGCTGCTGTCTGGCGACGCCGGACTTGCCCAACTGGATGTTGTCGAACCTGTCTAGGAGTGAGGCTAGGTCAGTCATGCACGCAAGCACGAAAGCCGCACTTCAATTTGGAGAGATGCACGGCTTCGGTGCGGACCGGGACAGACAGCCTCACGCCAGAATGCCCCGGCTAAATCAGTCGCTCCTCGAATGACCAAGATTGGGCGCTTCGCTTGGTGAAACGATGTTCCCGCAATGGTCGGCAATGCGTCAATCGTCGTCGTCATCCGCTTCGGGGACAGCCACGAATTCCGGATAGGCCTCTATACCGAGTTCCACGACGTCCTGACCCAACTGCTCCGCGCTCGGCGAGACACGCAGTCCGATGAGCCGGTCGATCAGCATCCAGATCACTGTCGAGACGCCAAAGACAAAGACGCCAATCGCAACGATGCCGGTCAGCTGCACGAAAAGGTTTCCGCCCGCTGCAAGGCAGACGGCGAGCGTTCCCCAGATGCCGGCGAACAGGTGGGCCGGAATGGCGCCCACGACGTCATCGACCCGAACCATCTCCAGCAGCCGGAGTCCCGCAACCGCAATGGCGCCTCCGACCCCGCCAATCAGGATCGCCCATTGGTGGTCGACGAGGTCCGGCCCGGCGGTGATCGCCACGAGCCCTGCGATCGCTCCGTTCAGCGTTGCCAGAAGGTCCATGCGTCCGAGGATTGGCTTGGACAGAACCAGCGCCGCCACGACGCCCGCTCCGGCCGCGATGTTGGTGTTGGCGAATATGTTGCTCAGCGCCACCGCGTCCGTTGCCGAATTCAGTGCGAGCTGGGAGCCGCCGTTGAATCCGAACCAGCCCAGCCAAAGGATGAACACGCCCAGCGTGACGATGGGGACGTTTGAGGGCGGCATCTGCCGAACGGTGCCGTCCTTGCGGAACCGTCCGCGCCGCGCACCGAGCAGCATGGCGCCGGACAGCGCGGCCCATCCCCCGGTCGAGTGCACGATCGTGGACCCAGCAAAGTCCTGGAAGCCCATTTCGGCCAGCCAGCCGCCGCCCCAGGTCCATGCGCCCACGATCGGATAGATGACGGCGGTCAGTATCGCCACGAACAGGAAGAACGACCACAGCCGCACGCGCTCGGCGAGTGTGCCGGAGATGATTGACGCCGTTGTCGCGACAAAGACCATCTGGAAGAACCAGTCCGACATCGTGGCATGTCCGGAGGAATCCGCCAGCAATGTTTCGCGGGCCTGGTCGATTGCGTCCGGAGCGGCGCTCAGGAGCGCGACCTCGCTGGCCGAGTTGCCGCGGAACAGCGAGAGCGATCCGAAGAAGCCGCCGTCTACGTCGACATACATGACGTTGTAGCCGATGACGTAGTAGGCCAACCCGGCAATCGAGTAGAGCCCGATGTTCTTCATGCAGATGACGGAGGCGTTCTTCGTGCGAACGGACCCGGCTTCCAGCATCGTGAAGCCGGCGCACATCCACATGACCAGTGCGCCCCAGATAAGAAACGCAAACGTGTTGAGCACGAATCCGGTTTCCGCGCCGACCGGCGCCTGCGCCATGGCTGAGGCCGGCAGAAGACCCAGAATCGCTGCGAGTCCCAGAATTTCAATCAGCTTTTGCATGATGATCGTGTCCCTGTCTTTCGTGAACGCACTTTGGCATGTCACGGCGGAGCCCGAAAATCAACGCTGAACCTGACATGACAATCCGATTGTGCCCTTGACACCGCGATGCATCGTCGGCAGACAATTGACGGAAATTACGCGCGGAAAATGCTGCTTGTCACTTTCGTGGCAAGTTCATGGCCGCGCAAGTCTTGGGTAAGGAGATTGAGATGGATTGCAGAGCCTCGCGGGACGGACACGCTGTGGTCGTCGAAGTCGAAGGACGCATCGACGGTGCCACGGCCGGGGATCTGGAGAATTCTATGATGGCCGAAATCGAGGACACGGACAAGGTTGTGGTCTGTGACCTCAACGGCGTTTCATATGTCAGCAGCGCCGGACTCCGGGCAATTCTCGTCGTTGCCAAGCGACTCTCCAAGCAGGCGGTGGATTTCTCGATCTGCGGGCTCAACGGCCCCGTGGCCGAAGTGTTCCACATTTCCGGATTTGACAGGATTTTCAAGGTTTACGAAAAGCGCGAAGAGGCACTGGCAGAAGCGACCGCCAATTCAGGACAGGCCTAAAATGTCCAAGGTGGAGCGCCTTGAGATTGACAGCCAGGTCGAAAACCTCACAAAGATCGAGGCTTGGATAGATTCATTCTGCGAATCTCACTTCCCGGCGGTTGAGTTCAGGCACAAGATGCATCTTGTCATCGAGGAACTGTTCATGAACGCCGTCATGCATGGCTACGGAGGAGACCGCAAGGACGGCCCGATCTGGCTTGCCCTGCATCCGTTGCCCGAAGGTGCGGCGCTCGTCATAGAGGATGACGCGCCGCCTTTCAATGTCCTTGAGGACGGTCCAGCACCGGATACGCAGTCCGGCGTGGAGGACAGACCGATCGGCGGGCTTGGCATCATGCTGGTCCGGAACATGGCCGACCACGTAAGCTACGACTACGACAAGCGCAATCGGATCACCACGGTCTTTGGCCGCGGGCCGCCGCCCGGCGGCGGCGCGGATATGGACGTGGAAGGATCGGCAGCGGCCGGGCTGCAGGGGTCGTCGCCATGAAGTTCGGCAAGTCAAGGCGGTCAAGAGATGCGACCCGGTAGGCTGACGATCCAGTTCATCTTCGTGCTTTGCCTGTTGCCGATCGTCGGGCTGTCGGTTGCGGGCGTTCTGAACTACCTGAAATTCGAGCGACTTCTCACGTCGAATGTTGCGGCCCGCTACGACGCCGTGCTGCGCGACCTGGTCTTGGCCATCGGGAACAGCCTCGAGGAGGGGTTGACGCTGGGCACGACGAGATCGACCGAACAGTTGATCCAGCGCTCCGTAAGCCAGTTCGAAGGCGCCTTCGACCTTTTCGTGACGGACGTAGATGGCGTGCTGCTCTACACGACCAGGCCATCTGCCGAGGAACAGGACAACGCCGCGTTCGAAGAAGGGGTTGCGGAGCTTGAGATCCCGACGCCGGGTGACGTCCTGCACACTTTCGGTTCCGGAGAAGGCTTCTCGGCCCGAATGGCAATCCTGCAGAACGGCAGGCCGGTCGGGACGCTTGTGCTGTCACATGACGGTGGCGATGTCATGGGAGACCTGGACGAGACATCGTTGCATCTCGTCAATGCGCTGCTTGGCTCCTTGCTGCCGGTCATTCCGCTCCTGGTTCTCGGAACCGTGGTGGTCCTGGGGCGAATCGAGGGGCAGATCGCGAAGCGAAGCGAAACCTTGCATCAGGCGAGCGAACCCGAAGCCCCCGAGCCCGCGTCTCCCGACCCGCTCGTGCACGCGGTATGGAAGATCGGGCAGGAGATGGCCAATGCGCGGAAGGCCGGATGACATGAAGTCCCGTTTTCTCGCTTTCTTCATGCTGGCCCTGATTCTGCTGACGCTGATTCCGTTTCTGCTGTTCGGGATACTGTCGGTTCGCACATTCGAGGCTCGCCTTCTGCCGGAAGTGGAGAACCAGACGATCAATTCCGCTCTGAGCCTCCAGCGACGCCTCAATCTCGCAATTGCGTTCTCCGGCGGCTTGGAATCGTTGCGCGGAGTCGAAGAGACGCTTGACGCGAC
This sequence comes from Boseongicola sp. SB0665_bin_10, assembly GCA_009838075.1. Taxonomy (GTDB): domain Bacteria; phylum Pseudomonadota; class Alphaproteobacteria; order Rhodobacterales; family Rhodobacteraceae; genus JAJEFO01. The sequence goes on from VXSG01000097.1 coordinate 17,659, forward strand.
TCGGTCATTTTCGGCAGGCATGGAGTTTCTGGCGTTGACGGATCCGGACGGAGAGATTCTCTACCTTTCCGCAAGTGATCCGGACAGCGTTGCCGGAACACTTTCCAAGCTGGCCGATCCGGCCCCGATGGCGATGGCCGAACGGCTATTTGGCACATGGGAGAAGGTGACCGGCAGGCCGCTTCTCTCTCCCATCGAGATGTCCGGTCGCCGGATGGGCAACCTGCTCCTGTCCAGCCTGCCGCTCGGGAGAGACCCCGACAGTCCCGATGGCTTCCTGCATGCAGGTGTCAATATCGAGGTGATCGATGCACTGACGCGTGACATCTGGTTTGACATAGTCACCGTGGTGATTGCGGTCGCCCTTGTGGCCATCGAGTTCCTGATCCTGATCTACGCCGTACTGATCATCCGCCCTCTCTGGATGATCGAATTCCTCACGGCCAGGCTGCTGGTCAAGGATCTGCGTTTCGTGCCTGCGTCCCTGTGGGGCGGCGGCATGCAGAAGCTGGTTCGTCGGATCAACGAGGTGATCTGGCGAGGCGTTGACATCGCCAAGACCCGCGCGGGCGAGATTGGGCTGCTCCTGCCAGGTGCCGACGGCCCCCGACCGATTCGGTCTCCGGCTGTCTCGTACATCCGCCTTCCCCTTTTCATGTTCTTCCTCTCGGAGGCCATCCTGCGACCGATCCTGCCGCAGTTTCTGGGACAGTTTGCGCCGCCTGACAGCGACCCGGGTCTGCGGATCGGCCAGATCATGGCCGGTTTCATGGCGGCATCCCTGATTTCAGTGCTTGTCGGCTCGGTTCTCGCGGAGCGTTTCGGCGCCCGACGTGTCTTCTTCTGGGGCGCCGTCCTGAGCGCCGCCGGCATAGCGGGCCATCTCGCCGCGCAGGGCTTTGCCAGCATCCTGCTATCGAGGTCGCTCACGGGATTCGGCTACGGGCTGGTTTACGCTGCGGCGCAGATCTACATCAGCCAGCATGCAAAGCGTGATCGCCGAAGCTCCGGGTTTTCGGTGTTCTTTGCCGTGGTCGTCTCCGCCGAAATCTGCGGCCCGGCCTTGGGCGGCGTGCTGGCGGACAGGCTTGGCCTGGCTTCCGCACTGGTGGCGGCAACCGTCGTCGCGGCAGTTTCGGCATTGCTCTGCATGCTTGTCATCTCCCGCTTGGTGCCGGACCTTACGGATGCTTCGGCCACGCCGGAGGATGTTGCCGAGGCAGAGGCCGAAGACCATGTCACGAGACAACTGCCCGGCGTGCAATGGGACGCGTTCCGGACAGTCCTGCTGAATCCGAGATTCATGGTCGCCATGATCTGTTTCGCGATTCCTGCCAAGGCGCTCCTGACCGGGGGCCTGTTCCTCCTGATGCCGCTGGCGGTCGTGGGGTCGGGAGGCAGCGTCGCGGACAGCGCCCGCGTGCTCATGGCCTATGGCATTGCCATTCTTCTGCTGGCGCCGATTGTGTCGCCGCTCGCCGATCGCTGGCGAAAGTTCCATCTTTGGGTGGCCGTGGGCTGCGGCGTTGCGGGGATAGGGCTCGTCCTGCCTCACACGTTGCACACGCTCGGCCACGGAGGATTGATCGTGCTCATGGTCGCCACGTTGCTCTTTGGTGTGGGCCAGACCTTGTCTATCCCGGCTCAGATCAGCTATCTCATGCATGTGTCCGAGACGAGAGGTCCCAGCACCAGCGCGGGTGCGGTGCTAGGCGTCTTTCGTTTCATCGAGCGCCTGGGTTCGCTTTTTGGCCCGTTGGTCGCGAGCGGCTTGCTGCTGGCGTCGACACCGGAGGAGGCGCTAATGTTGATGGGCATTGCGGCCGTGCTGCTGATGGCCTGCGGATTGAGCTGGTATCTGGCATTCGGGGATCAGGAGGAGGGAGATGCGATTCGTGCCTTGCTTTTCGAGACGTGAACTGATTGTCGGGTCACTGGCCTTCGGAGTGGCCGGTTCGATGCCCGAACGCCTGCGCGCGGATGCGGCGGGCAAGTCAGTATTCATGGTTCTGTGGCGGGGCGAAACCGAAGTCGAGGAGGGCTTTCGCGCACATTTCGCCGAAGCCGACGTTCCGATCGATTTCACGATTCGGTCCCTTGACCGGGACGTGAGCAAGCTTCCGTCCATCATCGAGGAGATCCAGCGCGTCGAGCCCGATCTCGTCTACACCTGGGGCACCTCGGTCACTCTCGGCATTGCCGGCCGGGATCCCGAACTGGCGGAAGGTCCGGACGACTATCCGCCCATGATTCTCGACCGGCCGGTCCTGTTCACGATGGTGTCGCAGCCCGTACGCTCACGCATCATTGAGGAGTTCGGCCCGACGGGCCGCAACGTGACCGGCGTCAGTCACATCGTGCCCGTGGAGACGCAGGTCAGCGCGATGATGGCCTACATGCCGGTGGACCGCATCGCGGTCATCTTCACCCCCACGGAGACGAATTCCGTGCTGGCCGTGGAACAGCTTGTCGCTCTGGGAGATCGTGAAGGCATCCGGGTCGACGAATTTCCGGTGCCGCTGGACTCCGGGGGCAATCCCAGCCGGGAGGCCTTGCCGGAGCTGATTGACAAGGCGGCGGACGGCGGGCCGCAATTCCTCTATCTGGGACCTGACAGCTTCGTCGGCGAGCACGCGAAGTACATCACCGGTCTTGCGAATGAGAAGCGGCTCCCCTCCTTTGCCTCGACCGAGCGGATGCTTGCCTCGTCGGACGCTCTGTACGGACTGGTGGCGCCTTACCGGAAGGTCGGGCGCTTCACGGCCCAGAAGGCGGAGCAAATACTTTGCGGCGAGAAAGCCGTGTCGGACATTCCCGTCGAGGTGATGCCGGAATTCTCGTACCAGATCCGGGTGGACGTCGCGCAGTCTCTCAACATCCTGCCCAATCTTTCGCTTCTCGACTACGCGGAAATCATTGGCCAATGACCGCGACCCCTCTCCCAGCGGGCCCAGGCAAGAACGTGGGGAGGGGCAGGCTGAGCGATGTCGCCGGGCGCCGCCTGGACCGGACGGCTCGTGACATCCCTGCCGGCACCGGCCTGCGGCTTGCCACGATGGAGGACGTTCCGGCGCTGGTGGACATCGTCGACTGGGCGACAAGCCAGACGAAACGGGAGGGCCTGTTCCTGCGCATGTCCGAGGAATTTCTGGCCAAGTTCGTCAGGGACGGATTCGTGGTTCTTCCGGTGTCGGACAGCAAGATACTCGGATACAGCAACGCGATGCAGGCAAACAGCGACCATCCGCCCTTCCTTGACGGGTCGTACAGCCGGGCGCCGGGTCTCCTCTTTGGCACCGTGCTCGGCCCCGAGGCGCGTGCCCAGGGCTGGCACGGCAGGTTGATCCGGATCCGAATGGACATCTTCCGCGAGGCTGGCATTGATTCCGTGCAATGCACGGTGTCGCCCTACAATCGGGTTTCCCTCGGCAACCTTCTGGCTGCCGGTTTCCGCGCCTACGGATTGAAGGACTTGCTTGACGGACATCCTCGATTTCTGCTTCGGCATGACTTTGAACAAGAGGCGATGCCGGGCCCGTATTGCAAGCTGGCACTGCCGGAGTCAGGAAGCGTGGCAGACCACGGGGCGTTGCTGGCGGACGGCTATGTCGGCGTGAGCCTGGAACGGGGCGAGACCAACGCCCTGTGCTACGTGGCGGGATCCGGGTAGGGTCGCGGGGGTCGATGGTTCGGAGAGATGACGGCAAGCTCCACAAAGCACGGAACCCGGAAGGGGCGAAGCCTGCGGCGCGGGATCACCATGATTGCTGCCGCCGCCCTGGTGGCAGTATCGGGAATCATCATCGCCTACGCGGAATTCCGCAATGACCTGGTGAGCCGGAGATACGAGTCGTCTTGGATCGAAGTGCAGTCGGATTTGCTCGACACGATGCTGGAACTCTATCGCGGGCGCCTGGGAGACGTCTCAAGGACGGTTGTCCTGGATGCCGAGATTGACGCAGCGCTGAGAAACGGCAGCTCGGATGATCTCAACAGGATGCTCGAGCAAGTCAGGAACACGGTGCGTGCACGGCCTGAGTTCGCCGTGCTTTCCGCCTCGGGGCAGATTCTGGCCACCACGGGCGACGAGGCCGGACTGGTTGAATCGGGCGCGGTCGAGGAAAGGGCCACAGATGCCATCCGAAACCGCATCATCGTCGCTCCAAGCGGCTCGCCGTTCCTGGTGCATTATTCGCCGGTACGGCGCGGCGACGTCGTCGTGGCGCAGGTCGTGGCGTATCTTGAAATCAGTGACGGGATCTCGTTCTTTTTTCCGGACCTGATCGGGCTGGCGCTTTCACAACCAAAGGGCGGGCTGCTCGGGCTTGCGGGAGATGTGCCGGAACTCGAATCCGCCCTTCCGGAACCCGATGGACAGGCACGGCATCAGATCATGTCCAGCTCGGATGGCAGGCGTTTCGACGTGGCGACCCTGCCGCTCAGGGACGAGGACGGAAACTTCTCCGGCGAACTCGTTCTCCTGAGGGACATCTCTGACGCGCTGGAGCGCGAGGAAGTTCTTGCCACGCTGGCGTTCTCGTCGGTGCTGGTCATAGTTCTCCTGTCGCTTGGGCTGCTTGCTCGGGCGCTTCGCCTTGGATTTCGGCCCTTGGGGGCAGTGGTGTACCTGCTCGATGCCATGGCGCGCGGCGAAACCGGCCTGCGCATGCGAAACGTCGAGCCGCCTCCGGAGCCCGAGAGTGACGTCGAAGGGGTGCCTGAACGGTTCGCGTACCACAGTGTCGCCAGGAAAGACCAAGAGCCCGACAGTTCCGGCTCGACGAGTCTCGCCCAGCGGTCGGTGGCGGAAATTGATACGCTTCTTGACACGGTGGAGCGGTTCCGTGCCAGCATAGACGCTCGTAATGCCTTGATCGCCGTGCAGGAGCAGCTCGAGAGCGCAAGGCGAATTCAGCAATCGCTGCTTCCTGAGGATTTTGACCTGCATCCCGGTCTCGACTTCAGCGGGCGGATGCGTGCCGCCCAGGATGTCGGCGGGGACTTTTTCGACGCGTTTCCGGTGGACGACGGCCGCGTAGCGGCAGTGATCGCGGACGTGTCCGGCAAGGGCATCGCCGCGGCGCTCTTTGCCGCGCAGGCAAGTGTTGTTCTGCGGTCGCATTGCCAAACGCCAGAAAACCTGCCCGTGCAGATACAGGCGGCGAACAACGCGCTCTGCCAACGCAACCCCGAAGAGATGTTCCTTACCGCGATCGTGGCCTTCATCACGCCGCGAACTGGTGAGGTTGCCTTCGTCAATGCGGGCCACTGTCCACCTATGATCGCCGGCATTGACGGGAAGGTCAGACTTGAAATGCGGCCGCCAAATCTCGTGCTCGGGGTCCTGCCGGACGTGGACTGGTCGCTGCATCACCTGACCTTGGGTCCCGGGGAGAGCCTGCTATTTCACAGCGACGGATTCGACGAGGCACAGACAAAGGAAGGCGAGATACTGGGCCGGGACAAGTCAATGGAGATTTTTGGCAAGGTGATTGGCGAGGCTGAGAGCCAAGATTGCGCGGCCGTGTCGGAACGCATTCTTGAAGAGATCGACCAGTTTGCCGGGGACGCGCCGCAGGCCGACGACATCACGCTGATTACGATGAAACTGGTTGACTGACAGCGCGTACCTGAGACGCTCCATGCCATCACGGCTGTCGCTGGGTGGGGGCCAGTGACGTGCCTCCGGTCGGCTGGGCCGGGTTTCGTGCATGAACCGTCCTGCAGGCAAGTGGCGTCACGCCGTAATGTGCGCGGAAGAGCTTGGAAAATGGCTCATGTTCTCAATCCCGCAATCCAGCGCAATGCCGGAATTTGACTGATCGCTGGAGCCGAGGGCCATCGCGGCGTACTGCATCCGGATCCCGCTGCCATAGACGGATGGCGTGATTCCAAGATGACACCGGGCCATCCGGCAGACGTGCTCGAGCCCTCGCCCGGCTGCGGCCACGAACCGGCCGCGCCACGGCGGAACACTTCGGGGTGCTGCGCAACCAGGCGAGCCATGGCTGCACGGCCGCGTGGCCCGTGACCGCATAGTCCACGACCCGAGTCATCATCGCGAGCAGGAAGTCCTCGATCCTGGCGAGGCTGCGTCGTGCGGTCTGCCGTTCCAGCGCCGTGTCCTCAAGCGAGCGCAATGCGTCCTCTTCGAGCCCCATTGGACAGATGCGCCTCAAGTTTCTAGACAATGGCCCTCACTTTCGGCATTGCTATGCACATCAGGATTAGGGGTCCGAGCGGCCCTCCCAGTTCAACAACGGAGAACACTGCACATGAAGTACTTCGCAACCGCTGCAGCGGCCATGACATTGGCCATTGGCGCACCGGCCGCCTTTGCCGCCTGTGACTCTGGCGAGATTGTCGTCAAGTTCAGCCACGTCACCAACACCGACAAGCACCCAAAGGGGATTGCCGCGACGCTTCTCATGATGCGCGTGAACGATGAAATGAACGGGAAGATGTGCATGGAGGTCTTCCCGAACTCCACGCTTTACAACGACGACAAGGTGCTCGAAGCGCTTCTTCAAGGCGACGTGCAGCTTGCTGCGCCCTCGCTGTCAAAGTTCGAGAACTTCACGCGCCAGTTCAGGCTCTTCGACCTGCCCTTCATGTTCAAGAACGTCGAGGCTGTGGATGCGTTCCAGGCTTCGGCGACCGGACAGGCCATGAAGGATTCGATGCAACGTCGAGGTCTTCAGGGGCTGGAATTCTGGCACAACGGCATGAAGCAGATGTCGGCCAACGTGCCGCTTCTTTCTCCATCCGATGCCCAAGGGCTCAAGTTCCGCATTCAGGCGAGCGACGTCTTGCAGGCGCAGTTCGAGGCCATCGGCGCAAACCCGCAAAAGATGGCCTTTTCGGAAGTGTACGGAGCCCTGCAGCAGGGTGTCGTGGACGGGCAGGAAAACACCTGGTCGAACATTTATGGCCGAAAGTTCTTCGAAGTCCAGGACGGTGTCACCGAGACCAATCACGGCATCATCGACTATCTGGTGGTCGCCTCGACGGATTGGCTTGACGGCCTGGATTCGAGCGTGCGCGAGCAATTTCTCGGCATCCTGCGGGATGTTACCGAGACCCGCAACGGCGAGGCGTTTGCCGTCAATCAGCAGGCTCGCCAGGCAATCCTGGATGCTGGCGGGACTATCCGCGAACTGACGCCGGAGCAGCGTGCGGCCTGGGTTGATGCAATGCGTCCGGTCTGGGACAAGTTCTCGAAAGATGTTCCTGCGGCACTGATCGATGCCGCCCAAGACATCAACATGAGCATGTAGAAGCTGATGCGGGCGGGCCACGTAGCTCGTCCGCAATCTTGACGCGGAGAATCCAGAAGGCACGCTTGCCAGACGGGTCCCCGCCGCGGAAGCGTCATCAAGCTGAATCCGCGGCCTTGATCCATGCCCTGCATGCACGCAATGCCCGTCCGGCGCCAATTGCGGTCCCGGATGTCGGGAACGGCGCATGGTTGCACGTCGCAGGCAACACGCGGTCCGCGTACGCCGCTTGAACCTTGTCGTGTTTGGGCACCTTGCTTTGCGGGATGCAATCGAAGTCCGGTTCGGGTAATGATCCTGACGGAACGGGGACATTGGCAATGCATGCGAACTGGACGGATGCGATCGAGGAAACGCTGATTGCGGCGCTTCTCGGCCTGATGACCCTTTTGACCTTCGCGAACGTAGTTGCCCGGTACGTGTTCAATTCAAACATCCTCTGGGCGCTGGAGTTGACGGTCTTTGCCTTCGGCTGGCTTGTGCTTCTTGGCGCGTCCTACGCGGTCAAGAAGGGCATGCATCTGGGCGTCGACCTGGTCATCAATGCGGTGCAGCCGCGCGCGCGCCGCGTCCTTGGCCTGGTTTCGGTTGCTTGCTGCATTGCGTTTGCATGTCTGCTCCTGAAGGGCGGCTACGACTACTGGGCGGTTTTCGCGGACCTGCCTCCAACCGAGGGACGCTGGTTTCCCTTGGGATTCCCCGAAACGTTTCGAAGCCAGTCCTTCTACGAGGTGAACGACATTCCGCTGCCCGAATTCCTGAGATTCATCGAGGGTTGGCTGCTGTATCCCGGCGATCCTCCCTTCGAGAAGGTGCCGAAGGCAATCCCCTACGCTGTGCTGCCGCTGTCCGCAATGCTCCTGCTCTTTCGATTCCTTCAGGCAGCATGGCGCATCTGGCACGGCAGCACCGATCGGCTGGTTGTCAGTCACGAGGTCGACGACGAGCTGGCGGAAACCCGGGCAGGTGCGAGGGAGACGGAATAGTGGAGGTCGTCCTTCTGTTCTCGACGGTCATCGGGTTCCTGCTGCTCGGCGTCCCGATCGCGGTTGCGCTCGGGTTGTCCTCGACGCTGTTCCTGCTGATCTACTCGGAGAGTTCGCTTGCCTCCGTATCAGGTACGCTCTTCGAGGCATTCGAGGGCCACTTCACGTTGCTTGCAATACCGTTCTTCATTCTGGCGTCGGCCTTCATGACGACGGGTGGCGTTGCGCGCCGGATCATCCGGTTCTCGGTCGCTTGCGTCGGGCACTTGCCTGGCGGCCTGGCAATCGCTGGCGTCTTCGCCTGCATGCTCTTTGCGGCGCTTTCCGGCTCGTCCCCTGCAACGGTTGTCGCAATCGGCACGATCGTGGTGGCCGGCATGCGTCAAGTTGGATACTCGAAGGAGTTCGCGGCAGGCGTGATCTGCAATGCAGGCACGCTTGGCATCCTCATTCCGCCGTCAATTGTCATGGTCGTGTACGCGGCGGCGGTCGAGGTCTCGGTGGGACGGATGTTTCTCGCTGGCGTCATTCCCGGAATAGTCGCGGGCCTCATGCTGATGGTCACGATCTACGTGATAGCCAGGGTCCGCAACCTGCCACGGGGCGACTGGAAGGGCTTTCGGGAGATTCTTGAGAGTGGGCGCGAAGCAGGCTGGGGCCTCTTTCTCATACTCATCATTCTTGGCGGCATCTATGGCGGGGTATTCACGCCAACCGAAGCCGCGGCAGTGGCAGCGGTCTACGCATTCGTTGTCGCCTGTTTTGTGTATCGCGACATGGGTCCGCTCGCGACGGCATCTGAGGCAGAAAACATTCCGCTGCATCGCAAGCCCCAGGCCCTGTTCACGGCATTCGTTCACCCGGACACCAGGCACACGCTTCTGGAGGCCGGAAAACTGACGATCACGCTTCTGTTCGTCATTGCGAACGCGCTTCTCCTGAAACACGTGCTGACCGACGAGCAGATTCCCCAGGGCATTGCCGCAGCCATGCTGGAAGTTGGCTACGGTCCAGTCGCGTTCCTGATCATCGTGAACATCATCCTGCTGATCGGCGGGCAGTTCATGGAGCCATCCGGCCTGCTCGTGATCGTTGCTCCATTGATGTTCCCGATTGCGATCGAGCTTGGGATCGATCCGATCCATCTGGGCATCATCATGGTGGTCAACATGGAAATCGGCATGATCACGCCTCCCGTGGGCCTGAATCTCTTCGTGACGTCTGGCGTTGCGGGCATGCCGATGATGGCCGTCGTGCGGGCCGCATTGCCGTTCCTGGCCGTGCTGGTCGCGTTCCTGGTTCTGGTCACTTACGTGCCTTGGCTCAGCACCTTCCTGCCAAACACGTTCATGGGCCCGGAAATCATCACGAGGTAGCGGCCCCTTCCGGCATCCGTTCGCCCCGGGGAGAGGCGTCAGTCACGTGCCTCAACGCGCAGCTTCCCTTCCACTATCGTGCGCGTGAAGACGTCCGTCACCGCTTGCGCGGTGTCTTTCAGATGAGCCACGAGCGTGTCGAAGTCCGGGAAGTCGACACATCCAAGCATGAGTTCCCGGAATGCGTGGGGTGCGGTTTCCGGGTCGAACTGGCCTTCGAGACAAAGGCGGATGACCTGCTGAATCTGGGTATAAAGATGCAGCGCGTCGACGAGCGTCGCGGTTTCGTTTGCGCCGATCATCACCGGACCAAGTGCCTCAAGCGTCGACCGCGTTTCGGCTCCCGGCGCCGGGAGGTCGTCCAGGACGTGGCCGGCGTGCAGGCGCAGGAACTGCGCGATGAACTCGATGTCGATCAGGCCACCCGGAACCAGCTTCAGGTCCCAGACGTTCGCGGGAGGCTTTTCGTCCGCGATCCGCCGCCGCATCTCCGCCATGCTCTTGGCGGACTTTTTCACGTCGCGGACGGCAAAGAGAACGTCGTCAAGCACTTCCCAGACGTCAAGGGCAAGCGTCTGGTCGCCGGCAACGACGCGGGCGCGCGTCAACGCCATGTGCTCCCAGGTCCATGCTTCCTCGCGCTGATACCTGCTGAAGGCCTTGATGTTTGTTGCCACCGGACCCTTGTTGCCAGAGGGCCGAAGACGCATGTCAACTTCGTAGAGCACGCCCTCTGCGGTCGGGGCGGAGAGGGCGGCGATCAGCCGTCGCGTAAGCCGGGTGTAGTAGCGGACCGGGTCGATCGGGTTGTCGCCATCCGATTCCGGGCAGTCGGGGTCGTGCGTGTAGAGCAGAATGATGTCGACGTCGGAATCTGCAGTCATCTCCAGGCTGCCGAGCTTTCCGAGGCCGACAATCGTCACCTTGCCGCCGGCGACGCGGCCGTGCGCGGCCTCCATTTCCCTCGTGACCGCAGCGAGCGCGGCCTGCATCGTCAGATCGGCTATGTCGGTGAATGCCCAGGCTGCGCGCTCGCCGCTGATTGCGCCGGTCAGGAGCCGCACGCCGATCAGGAACTTCTGTTCGGCGGCGAAGATGCGCAGGCGGTTGAGAATCTCCTCGTGGGCGAATTCGCCGTTGAGAAATGCGTCAAGGCGGTCCGACAGCACGCGACGGACTGGCAGTTCTGACAGCAGCGCCGGATCCAGCATGCCGTCGAATATGTTCGGCTTGCGGCTTATGACAGTGGCGAGTTTCGGGGCGGCGCCGAGGATGTTCACCAGCAGCGACATCAGGCCGGAATTGCTGCCGAGGACGGAGAAAAGCTGAATGCCGGCAGGCAATGCAGAAAGAAACGTGTCAAACTTCACGAGCGTCCCGTCAGGCTGCCCGGTATCGGCGAATGTCTGCAAGAGCCGCGGCATGAGATCGGCAAGACGATGGCGCGCCGCGTCGGTCCGGGTTGCACGGTAGCGTCCGGACTGCCACGTCCGGACGGTTGACGACACCTCGGACGGGCGTTGAAACCCCATCCTGCCCAGTGTTTCAAGAGTGTCCGGATCGTCGTCGTCACCGGCGAAGACAAAACTGCCTTCCTCGACCGGGTGGTCCTTGTCCTGCTCGAAGAGCCGGTCATAGTGGCCCTCGACCAGTTCCAGCGTCTTCCGAAACGTGTCGGCAAAGGACTCTGCGCTCTCAAATCCCATCATCAGGGCGAGTTCGCAGAGTTCTTCCTCGTTGTCCGGCAGCAAGTGGGTTTGCTCGTCGCGTCGCATCTGGATGCGGTGTTCGACATCGCGCAGGAACCAGTAGGCGTCCCGGAGCAGGATTTCCGTCTTGTGGTCGATCCATCCTTGCTCGGCCAGCGCCGCAAGGGTTCTCTCCGTCGGACGCGTGCGGAGCGCAGGCATGCGTCCGCCCGCAATCAGTTGCTGGGTCTGTGCAAAGAACTCGATTTCCCGAATGCCGCCGCGCCCGAGCTTGACGTTGTGTCCAAGCACCGTGATTTCGCCAAATCCCTTGTGCGCATGGATCTGCCGCTTGATCGAGTGGATGTCCGCGATGGCAACGTAATCGAGGTACTTGCGGAAGATGAACGGCGTCATGTCCCTGCAAAAGGCGCCGCCGGTCTGCAGGTCGCCTGCCACGACGCCCGCCTTGATGTATGCCGCTCGCTCCCAGGTCTGGCCCCTGTCCTCGTAGTAGCGCATCGCGATTTCGTAGGGCAGGGCAAGTGCTGTGGAGCCGGGGTCCGGCCGCAGGCGGAGGTCGGTCCGGAAGACGTACCCGTCTCCCGTGCGTTCCTGCAGGATCTTGATGAGACGGCGGATCATGCGGGAGAAGATGCGTGTGGCCTCGCCCTCATCCCTCACGATCCCTGCCTGCGGATCGTAGATCACAACGAGATCGATGTCGGAGGAGTAGTTCAGCTCGCCTGAACCGAGCTTGCCCATGCCGATGACGGCAAGTCCCGACGCCCTGCTCGGGTCCTCCGTGTCGTTCAGGACCAGCCTGCCGGAATTGTGCGCCGCCATCAGCACGTGATTGACTGCCGACGATGCGGCGGCGCGCGCGAAGGCGCTGAGCCACGAGGTGACCTTTCGCGCCTCGAGGACCCGCCTGAGGTCGTACAGTGCCAGCGAGAAGGCAAGCTGGCGCTTGAGCTCGCGCAGGCGTCGCATGATGTCAGGTTCCGCAGGGTGGGTTCGCCACGCCGCCCTTGCATCCTCGACAAGGCGATTGAGCAATCCGTCCGGCGCTTCAACAAAGGTCGGCAGGACGCATTCCGGGTGAGTGGTCGCGATGCCGCGAAGATGCGGCGAAAGCGCGAGCGAAGCCAGAAGAAGGTCTCGGTTCCGCGATTCCTTGGCCAGAAACGCGATCAGCTCGGGTTGGTCGGACCTGGCTTCGCGAAGATCGCTCAACACCTCTTCGGCGACTTCCCCCGAAACGGATCTTATCGGCCTGCAGATGCCTGCAAGGAAGAGTTCGTCGGCTGCATCGGTGATCGTCGAAACCTGACCCGGCATGCCAAATGCCCTTCTTCGAACACTTCCGCTACGTTGCTTGTCCCGTTCGCGATTGACAAGATCCGGGCCGGACGGCTTCGCGACGTATTCGGCGGCGAAGCCGGGCCTTCAAGGACTCGATGTCGCCCCTTGCAGATGCGCGTCCAAGAACAGGACGCCACGGTCGCGGCGTCCCGATCTCATCGCGTGCGGTTCACGTCTTGATTGACGCCGTCATCGCCGGGGCATCTGGCGGAGGCGATCCAGAAGCCTTGGGCGGGTTGCTGACAGGCTTGACGCTGGGCGGATCCTTCTGCCGCTGAACCGAACCGTCAAAATGTGCGCCCGATTCGATTGCGATCGTCTTGTGGATGATATCGCCCTCGACGCGCGCATTGGATGTGAGACGCACCTTGAGGCCACGCACCTTGCCGACGACACGTCCGTGCACGACCACATCGTCAGCGTTGCATTCGCCCTTGATGGTCGCGCTTTCTCCAACGGTGAGGAGATGAGCGTGAATGTTGCCCTCCACCTCGCCTTCGATGTTGATGTCGCCTGACGTCTTGATGTTGCCGATGACCTTGAGGTCCGATGCCAGCACCGAGGGAGGCGGCTTGGCCTTCTGGGTGCGTGCGGGCACTTCGCTGACGGTCGGCACGTCCTCTCCAGCCTTGGCCTTGAAGGTCTCGCCGGACGTCTGATTCGAGTCGGGTTCGCTTGTCTTGGTCTTAGAAAACATCTCTCGCTGCCTTGATGTAAATCAGTGGGTTGATCGCTTTCCCATGTGTACGGATTTCGTAGTGCAGATGGGTCCCCGTCGAGTTTCCAGTGTTTCCCATATCACCGATTCTCTCCCCGCGCGAGACTCTTTGCCCTTCTTTCACCCGGATTCGAGAAAGATGTGCATATCGGGTCTCGAAGTCGAAATCGTGCTTGATCTTGACCAGTTTGCCGTAGCCCGCATGCCGTCTCGCAAACGTCACGACGCCGTCCCCGGTTGCAAGGATCGGGGTTCCGGACGGTCCCGCCCAGTCATGGCCCCGATGCATCTTGCCCCAGCGCATCCCGAACCCGCTGGTCGAACGATGAACACCTCGAATCGGATAGCCGAAGGGCATGCTCTGCACTGCGACGCGGTACAGCTCGACCTCGCGAAGCTGTTCCAGAACTTCGCCGGCCCGGAGCAGCTGGGGATCCTCGTCGGCATCCCCCGACGTCGAAAAGACCACCGGCGAAATCAGGCCGCCCTGTCCGGAATATCGCCGCCTCACCTGTTCGATAATGCTGTCGGTCGGCAGGCCGACGGCAGCGAACATGTCCTTGATCGGCGCCAGCGAGGTCTCGACGGCGTCTTCGATCTGGCGAAACACCCGTTCGTTGCGTTCGATCTCCAGTCTCTTCTCGAACGCGATCTCGTCGAGCCGGGCCTCCGCCGTGTCGGCGGCTCTCCTTATGTCATCCCTCTCCTCCGCAACGCTGGCCAGCGCGGAGGTCAGGAAGCCGAGCGTTGCGACAAGCTCTTCTTCCGTCGTTTCGGCAGCAAGCCCATCCGCATTTTCGCCGAGCCTTGCCAGCAGGGCTGCGGCTTGCAACCGTGCGTCGTCACGCTCCTCCATGGACTTTCGAAGCGTGCTGGCGATCACGTCGACGCCTGTTTCCAGTTCTCGGCGGCGATCTTCGGAACGAAGAAGCCGGGACTGGATGGTCGATATCTCGTCCAGGGCGGCAGCAAGTCGCTCATGGGCGTCAGCTGCCTCCCTCGCACGGTCGTTGCGCTCGATTGCCAGCCCGTTGAGGCGCGACTCGTAGACGGCCTGGTCCCGGAGCGCCTGTTCGTAGAGGGTGCCCGACCCGAATCCGTGCATCACGACCATGGCTGACGACACTATCGTCCAGCAGAGGAGCAGCGCGGCGCCCGAAATTCCGGCGATCTGGACGAAGGGAGTGAGCCTAATGAGCCTTGTTTCGCCGTCAGTTCGAAGGAATAGCCGTTTCTCTGGAAAGGCGCGTGCGAGCGTTGAACGAAATTTCATGCCCAAGAGATTCACGTGCGGCTGTACCTTGTCTTGGGAAAAGTGCTAAGGATTCATGCCTTTGCGCGGTGCCTTGTGTCAAGTCCCGCGCCATGTCCATTCGGAGTCCTTCGCCCATCCGGACCAACGGCAGGCCAAATGGGCGGAAATCTGCCGAAATCCCGCAATTGATCCACAGGAAGCGCACGCATGGGGCATCGCCTGCAACGTGCATCGAGACACGTTGGCGCAGACTTCGGGATCGCAAGGCGCTCCGGGACCGAGGCCAGGCGGGCACAACCTGGCTGGCACCTTCCCGGGACAGCCCGGGCGAGCGCAAGGTGCCGTGCGGGCCGGTTCGCAGGAACGGACTCATGTTTGTTTTCGGCTCCATGGAATGCTGCTAGGTTCCGGCGCACATCATGCTGAGCGGTTTCCAACATGAAGACTTCGGAGACGGGCAAGAACGGCGAGCCTCCCGAGACCCCAAGGACCGGCGGGACGGGCGGACGCCTGCGCGCAGGCCTTGGGCTGATGCTGTCGCTTGCAGCTGCCGGTCTCGTGATCGTTGTTCTGGCGCTGGTCCTGTCTGGACGGTCGCTGCCGCTGCCCGAATTCGCGCGTGCCATGGTCGAGGACAGGGTGAACACACTTGCCGGGGACGTCGTGATCAATCTGGGAAGCGTGAGTCTTTCCGTTGGACGCGACGGATCGCCGTTGATCCTGATGCGTGATGTCCTTGTGGCGCAGCGTGACGGCAATTCGCTTGCGCACTTGAACAGCCTGGGCGTTGGCATGTCGCTGGAAAGCCTGTTTCGCGGAAGGGTTGCCCTTTCGCGCATGCTGCTGGAGGGTGCACAGGTCACGGTGAGACGCGACGGTGACGGGCGGTTTTCCTATCGTTCGCAGGAGGAGTTCTGGGAATCAGAGGCGGAACCGCTGCCGGGAATTCTCGAGGAAGTCGACCGGGTCATCGGCGGCCCGACGCTGTCCTCCCTGGAGGAGATCAGGGCGACCGGAATCGTGCTGACCCTCGAGGACGCCCGAAGCGGGCGCATCTGGCAGGCCTCCAACGCCTCGGCAGTGCTCCGGCAGTCCGAGGACGTGCTGACGGTTTCGGCGAGTTCGGATGTGTTCAGCGGCACGGACGAGCTTGCCCAGATGCAACTATCCGTTTCAAGGAGCCGTGACACCGGACGTGTTTCGCTCGGCGCCCAGGTCACGAACATGCCTGCGGCCGACATTGCGCTTCAGTCTCCGGTCCTTTCCCTGCTTGGCGTGCTTGATGCACCGATTTCGGGCGCCGTTCGAACGGAATTCGGAGCGAACGGCGAGTTGTTATCCCTCGCAGGAACGCTGGACATTGCACAGGGTGCGCTTCGTCCGACCGAGGACGTTCCGCCAGTCGAGTTCGATTCCGCACGCGCTTATTTCAATTTCGATTCCGAACAGCAGAGAATCGTGCTCTCCGAGGTGGCCTTTTCCGCCATGAGCGGCGAAGTCCTGGCCACCGGCCATGTCTATCTGCGCGATCCTGACGGGGCATGGCCCCGCTCGTTCCTTGGCCAGTTCAGGATCGAGAGGCTTGCCTATGCCGGAGACATCTTTCAGGCCCCGCTGTCATTCGAGGATGTCAGGATGGACGTTCGACTGAGACTTGATCCGTTCTCGGTGGAACTGGCCCAACTCGTCGTCGACAACGAGGGCATTCCTCTGCGGGCCAGCGGCAGTGTCAGCATCCGCAACGGTCATTGGCTTGCAACGATTGACGCGAAGACCGAAAGAGTCGCAACAAGGCGGGTCATGGACTTGTGGCCTACGGCGTTGGCTCCCAAGACGCGAGGCTGGGTGGCGCGCAACGTGAAGGGCGGCGTGCTCCACAATGCGTCAGCCGCGGTTCGTTACGAGACCGGGGAACTGACGCCCGAGTATTCCTTGAGCTTTGAAGTCGAGGAAGGGACCGCGAAGGTCCTTTCCGGGATGCCGACGCTCGACGGCGTCGGAGCCCTGGCCACGATTCGCGACAGCGCCTTCGTCCTGGCGATGGATCAAGGGGGAATGACGGTCGGAACCGGCGACAGGCTTGATCTTTCCGGGTCCGTGTTTCGGGTCGCTGACTTGCGCGCGAAACCGGCGCAAGGCGTCATTGAGATTGACGTTACGGGATCCTTGACCGCCGTCCTGACCGCCCTGAACAACCGTCCGTTGCGAGTCATGGAACGGGCGAGCCAGCCTCCGCACATCGCGCGCGCAAACGCCGAGGCGCGCGCGGTCGTGCGCCTGCCCTTGATTGACGGCCTCCGGCAGGACGACGTCACGTATCGCGTTGATGCGCGGATCCGCAACGTGCACTCGGAATTGCTGGTGGCGGACCGGGTCTTCGCTTCGCCGGAACTGGTGCTTGCAGCGAACGAGTCCGGGATCGGCGTCGTAGGCTCGGCGACCCTGGATGACGTTCCGCTGACCGCAAGCTGGCGTCAGCCTTTCGGGGCCGGTGCGTCTGACGGGGGACGCATCAAGGGGACGGTGGTCCTTTCGCCGGAAGCCGCGGCCGCGTTCGGCGTGCCCTTGCCGCCGACATCGATCAGCGGAAGTGCCGTTGCGCAATTCGACCTTGCATTGCCGTTGACCGGTCCTGCCCGGCTGGATCTCGCGTCCGATCTCAAGGGAATTGCGATCACGTTGCCGCAAATCGAGTGGAGCAAACCGGCGGATGCAGTCGCCATGCTTGAAGCGAAGGCAAAGCTGGGCGACGCGCCGGAAGTCGAACGCCTTTCCTTCTCGGGTGACGGCCTGTCCTTTGTCGGGGCGTTCGAACTCCTTGACGGGGGCCTCGGGCGTGCAGCATTCGATGAAATCAGGATCGGCGACTGGGCGGATGTTTCCGCCGAAATCTCGGCTGGCCCGGGCGGCGCGGTCGCAGTGATCACGGGAGGCATGCTTGACCTGCGCGAAAGCGAATTTGGCGACGACGGAGAATCCGGCGTGACGACGCGCACGTTGTTCGACATCACGCTGGACCGATTGATCATGTCGGACAGCGTCGTGCTGTCTCCCTTTGTTGGCCAGGTTGAAAGAGGACCCAACGGATTCTCGGGCGCAATCGAGAGTCGCGTGAACGGGCGCACGGCGATTTCGGGACGGCTCGTGCCGACGGACGGCGGAACGGCCATTCGGATACAGTCGGACGACGCCTCCGGGGTCCTTCGGGATACCGGCATAACGCCCAATGCCAGGGAAGGGGTGCTTGACCTTGCCCTGGTTCCTGTTCCCGGAGCGGGTGGCAACACGTATGACGGGGAATTCCAGATCAGCGACCTGCGTATTCGGAGGGCGCCGGCAATGGCGGAGCTGCTTGACGCGATCAGCGTGGTCGGCCTGCTGGATCAGCTGGACGGGCCCGGAATCAAGTTCACGAACGTCGACGGACGCTTTCGTCTGACGCCAGGTCAGCTTCGCATTCACGAGGCAGCCGCCGTCGGCGGGTCGCTCGGACTTTCCGCGAGCGGGAGCTATCAGCTTGATACCAGGGAACTGGACGTGGAGGGCGTGATTTCGCCTGTCTATTTCCTAAACGCGATCGGCTCGATATTTTCGCGACGGGGCGAAGGGCTGTTCGGCTTCAACTATCGCGTGGCCGGATCGACGGACGATCCGAAAGTCTCGGTCAATCCGCTGTCGATCTTGACACCCGGGATGTTCCGCGAAATTTTCCGTGCCAATCCGCCGGCGGAGAACTAGGTTTCCGTGCGCCTTTCCGACTTCGACTTCGATCTGCCCGAGCGACTGATCGCGACCCGGCCGGCGCGTCCTCGGTCATCGTCCCGGCTTCTGGTTGCGACGAAGAGGGACTGCATAGATGCGCATGCCATCGATCTGCCCGATCATCTGCGCCCGGGCGATCGTCTCGTCCTGAACGACACGCGCGTGATTCCAGCACGATTGACTGGAACCCGGCGGCGCGCGGATGCGAACGGCGAGACGCGGGCAAGGGTCGAGGTGACCCTGCTCGAGCCTTGCGTCGATGGAACTTGGGAAGCGTTGCTGAAGCCGCTGAAGAGGGTGCGCGAGGGCGAAGTCATCGAATTCTCGAACGATCTCGCTGCCGAGGTTGAGCGCAGGGGAGAAACGACCGCCTGTCTCGGCTTCAACCTCAAGGGGCCAGACTTCGATGCCGCGCTTGCCGCAGCGGGCGCCATGCCGCTGCCGCCCTATATCGAGAGCAGGCGCCCGGTGGACGATCTTGACCGGCAGGACTATCAGGCCATCTGGGCGCGTGAAAGCGGTGCGGTCGCTGCGCCGACCGCTTCACTGCACTTCGACCAGGCGCTCCTGGCCAGGGTGGACGGGGCCCGGATAGATCGCAGCTTTGTCACGCTGCACGTCGGTGCAGGCACGTTTCTGCCCGTCAAGACGGACGACATATCCGACCACAGGATGCATGCCGAGCGGGGCGTCATCTCGCAAGCCGCGGCAACTGAGATCACGAAGACCCAGGAGTCCGGCGGGCGGGTCATCCCGGTTGGAACAACGGCGTTGCGGCTGCTCGAATCCGCCGCTGACGCGGACGGGACGATCAGGCCGTGGAAAGGTTCCACGGAGATCTTCATCACGCCAGGCCACCGGTTCCGCATTTCCAATGCGCTCATGACAAATTTTCACTTGCCGCGGTCCACGCTGATCATGCTGGTCTCGGCCTTCATGGGCGTGGACCGAATTCGTGAGATCTATGCCCATGCGATTGCGCAGGAGTATCGGTTCTTCTCTTACGGCGACGCTTCGCTGCTGCTGCCCGGGGAGTGAGCTTCCGGCGGCCAAGGGGATGCAAGAGCAGGTCGAGGCCTTGGTGCCTGGAGGATTCCAATTCGAGCCGTGAGGGCAAGAGGTCGTCGGCTGCGCGGTCGGCAATCGCGACGACCAGGAAGAATCGCTTGCGGTCGAATCAAGGTTCGGATTGCGGAGTGATCCTGCAGTCATGCGTGCAGTGCGGATTTCCGACATGCTCTCGTCGCAGATGAACATTTGACGAATCCCCGATGCGACTATTCGAAAGAAAAAACGGAGCACGCTGATGCTAAGGGTCATAGGCAGCGTCTGGGCGCTCATGCTCGGCATGTTCCTGTTGATGGTCGGAAACGGCCTTCAGGGCTCGCTCATCGGGATTCGCGGCGCGATCGAGGAATTCTCGACCACCGAACTTGCCATCGTCACTTCGGCCTACTTTGTCGGGTTTCTCTTCGGCTCGCGCCTGGCGCCCGCAATGATACGCCGCGTCGGCCATGTCAGGGTTTTTGCCGCCCTTGGCTCGTTCATCTCCGCGGTGTTGATCCTTTATCCCACGATCACCTTTCCGTGGGCGTGGATCCTGATGCGCGTGATCATCGGGTTCTCGTTCTCCGGCGTCTATGTCACGGCGGAAAGCTGGCTGAACAACGCTTCGCCAAACGAGAGCCGCGGCAAGGCACTGTCACTGTACATGATCGTTCAGATGTCAGGCATAGTGAGCGGCCAGGCGCTCCTGAACGTTGCGGATCCTGCAGGGTTCGAGATCTTTGTCATTCCGTCAGTCCTGGTCTCCTTCGCGTTTGTTCCGATCTTGCTTGCCGCAACGCCTACGCCCGCCTTTGAGGCGACGAAGGCGATGAACCTCGCCCAACTCTACCAGGTGTCTCCAACCGGGATCGTGGGCATGTTCCTGCTCGGACTGATCTTCTCGGCACAATTCGGAATGGCGCCGATATATGGCACGGAAGCAGGCTTCACGGTTTCCCAGATCGCGCTATTTGTCTCCGCGATCTTTGTCGGCGGGATGGTTCTGCAATATCCGTTCGGATGGCTGTCGGACCGGATGGATCGACGCGTGCTGATCTTTGTGGCTGCCGTGGGCGGTTCCATCGGCGGCGGCATTGGCTTCCTTTGGGGAGGTGTCTTCGAATTTGCGTTGTTGGCAGGATTCATTGCGGGCGGTGTCTCGAATCCGCTTTACGCGCTCCTGATTGCATACACGAACGACTATCTCGAACCGGATGACATGGCTTCGGCGTCGGGCGGACTGATTTTCGTGAACGGGCTGGGTGCCATCGTTGGTCCGATCATTGTCGGGTGGGCCATGGCGGCCGTAGGGCCGAACGGTTTCTGGATTTTCATGGCTGGCGTAATGCTCGTGCTGACGGCATACGTGGCCTTGAGGATGTCGCGGCGCCCGTCGATATATGCGAGCGAAGACGCGTCCGGCACGGTGAGCTATGCGCCAGTTCTGCCGACGGCAACGCCGGTTGCCGTCGAGGCGGCGCAGGAAATCTATGCCGAGAGCACGGAAGCGGAGGCCGACGCGGACGAAGACGTGCAGGGCCTTGCATGAACGGGTGCGGTTGCCGGAAGACCTTGCGATGCCGGAATCTGTCCCTGCGGGTTCGGGGTGCAGGGATTCGATCTCGGTCCAATTCGATCCAGGCCGAAGCCGCAAGATGCAGTCAGCGCATTCGGCACGTGGCGCAACATGATGTGCCGAATTGCGGCGCATTAGACTGCCGCGCCGCCGGCAGGATGTGGCCAAAGTGCCATGCGAAGTCCGGCAACGGCCGAGAATCAAAGATCTGTGTTGCGATCAATGCCTGATTGAGGGTAAGGCGAACGTGACGCTGAGTCGTCCTTGGGGGGCGGAAACGGAGCGACCAAAGGTGGTGTTTCATGTCAATCCCCGAAGAAATCCTGGCTTTTTGGCTGAACGAGACCGGACCGTCCGGATGGTATGAGGGCGGAGAGGATCTGGACCAGGAAATCCGAAACCGATTTGAAGGCGATCATGAGGACGTGTGTGAAGGCAGGTTGTCGCTTTGGCTCACCTACCCGGAAGGAACCCTTGCATACATCATTCTGACCGACCAGTTCCCAAGGAACATGTTTCGGGACAGTCCAAGGGCGTTTGAGTCCGACAAGCTGGCCAAGGCGGCCGCAAAGATGGCGATAGCGAAATGCTGGGACACAAGGTTCGAGGAGCCCGCGCGACAGTTCTTCTACATGCCGCTTGTGCACTCGGAATGCCTTGAGGACCAGGATCGCGCGGTCCGCCTGATGATGTCGCGGATGCCGGACACGGGCCACCGGTCTTTGCCGCACGCGCGTGCGCATCGCGAGGTGATCCGTCGCTTCGGCAGGTTCCCCACGCGCAACGAGGCGCTGTCCCGGGCGAGCAACGCGGCGGAGCAGGCTTATCTTGATGCCGGTGGATACAAGGCCGTGGTCGAGGAGATGAAGGCAGCCTGAGCGCGTCGGCAGGATCCGCATTCCAGGCGAAGAAGCCACGTCTTGCGGCGAGGCGGGCGAAAGAAGGGCGGCACTCTTTCGGCAGAGAATGCGACATGTCGTTCGCGCTTTCGGAACAATGCCGCCCCGGCATGCACGCCCGCAAATTGGGCGAAATTCTCGTTCGAGCCGAGTCTCCCTTCGGTTTGTTCGTGCTCACCGCCCGTAATCAAAGTTCTGGAACCGTGCGCAGGCAGTCGGCAGCTGTCGCAGAATCGCATGGCAGGCATTCCCGGATTTCAACGGCCCAAGGGTGACTCCCTGCTCAGCCTGTGGCAGATTGTTTAACGTCAAACAATTTATTCGCTGGAGAGAGGGCATGGCTGAAAAGGCGTTTGATGTCATCGTGATCGGCGCTGGACCGGGGGGGTATGTTGCCGCGATTCGCGCCAGTCAACTGGGCCTCAGGACGGCGATCATAGAGCGCGAGCACATGGGGGGCATTTGCCTGAATTGGGGATGCATACCGACGAAGGCAATGCTGCGTTCGTCCGAGGTGTTCCACCTGATGCAGCGCGCCAAGGAATTCGGACTGAAGGCCAAGGACGTCGAGTATGATCTCGATGCGGTGGTTGAGCGGTCGCGCAGTATCGCAAAGCAGCTCAACGGCGGCGTCGGCCATCTGATGAAAAAGAACAAGGTCAAGGTCGTCATGGGAGAGGCGACGGTGCCTGCCCAAGGCATGGTCCTGGTGAAGACGGGTGCCGGAGAAGAAAGGCTCTCCGCCAAGTCGATCATTGTTGCCACCGGAGCACGTGCCCGGGAATTGCCCGGTCTCGAAGCCGATGGGGAGCGCATCTGGACCTACAAGCACGCGCTCATGCCGCCGCGCATGCCGAAGAAGCTGCTCGTGATCGGTTCCGGAGCGATCGGCATCGAGTTTGCCAGCTTCTACAAGACGCTCGGAGCTGAGACGACCGTCGTCGAGGTCATGGACCGCATACTGCCGGTCGAGGATGCCGAGATCAGCGCGTTTGCTAGGAAGGCCTTCCTTAGGCAGGGAATGAAGATCCTCGAAGGGGCAAACGTGACGAAACTGGATCGCGCGGGCAGCAAATTGACTGCCCATGTCGAGATTGGCGGCAAGATCGAGAAACACGATTTCGACACGGTCATTTCAGCAGTGGGCATCGTGGGCAATACGGAAGGCCTCGGGCTCGAAGCGCTTGGTGCCAGGATCGACCGCACGCATGTGGTGACCGACGAATTCTGCAGGACCGGCGTCGAAGGACTGTACGCGATCGGTGACGTCGCCGGCGCCCCTTGGCTTGCACACAAGGCCAGCCATGAAGGGGTCATGGTTGCGGAACTGATCGCGGGCAAGAACAAGGTGCATCCGGTCAAGGCGGAGAGCATCGCGGGCTGCACCTACTGCCATCCGCAGATCGCAAGTGTCGGGCACACCGAGGCCAAGGCCAGGGAAATGGGCTACAAGGTCAAGGTCGGCAGCTTTCCCTTCGTCGGCAACGGCAAGGCAATTGCGCTTGGTGAACAGGAGGGGCTGGTCAAGACGGTGTTCGACGAGAAGACCGGCGAGCTGTTGGGCGCGCACATGGTTGGCGCTGAGGTCACCGAGCTCATTCAGGGCTATGTCGTGGGCCGGCAACTCGAGACGACCGAAGAGGACCTCATGTCAACCGTCTTCCCGCATCCGACGCTCAGCGAGATGATGCACGAAAGCGTGCTGGAGGCCTACGATCGCGCCATCCACATTTGAACTGGACGCATTCGCGGCACCCTTGCCCGCGGTCCGTGCGGCGAGGCGGAGCACGCGAGGGGCGTGACGACCGGAAGACTGCGCAGCCGTGGACTGACGCACGCGTTCGGCGTTGAATCCGACAGACGGTTCGCGCTCCGTGTCACCGTTCGCGGCTTCCGGCGCGGCGGGGCAGCGAAACCAGCCCTTCGTGCGAATGACGGTCCGGGGACGTCTTCCGGCATCCGGTGTCACGTTCACGGGAATGGCGCCCGTCCTGCGGCGACGAGGCGTTGCCAGGTCGAAATGCACTGCAGTCTTCGGGATTCGTTGCGTTCGGGAACCGGCTGGATCCCCGTGTCTGCAAAGGGGATCGGAATGGGACCTTCCTGCAGCCGCCGAGAGCCGCACGGAACCCACGAACCTGCATTTCAAACTTCAGGAGATCCAGGATGCCGGGGCTGTTTGCATGGCTACATCGGGTGCATCGTCATGGATTGAGCAATGCGCGTCTCGATTTCCCGGACAGCCGTGACCACGGTGTCGGCGATCAATTCCAGTTTCCGTATCTGGTTGATGCGGGCGCGGACCCTTTCGCGTTCCGGCCGTGCAAGCAAGTGCTCGAAAATCCTGCACACATCAGCCAGGCCTATGATTGCAATGTCGCGCGGCTCCGGGATTTCATCACTGAACAGCAGGGACATTATGCGGAGCTTCACTTCCCGGCGCTCAACCGCACCATCGCGCGTGGGATACCGGCGGGACCTGAACACCCAGAGAAAAAGGTTCTCCTCTTCCGTCAGGATGCCGTTGGCGCACAGGCGGTCAAGGGATGCTCTCCGGATGTCATCGGATTTACGGCTGAAGAATTCGACCCAGTAGCGGGAATCATGCTGCTCCTCGGAGGCACAGATGTCTCGCAGCGCCGAATCGAGCAGATCATCCCCTGTGGGTTCGCGATCCGTGACAAAGAGCCTTTCTGGATCAGTGTCGACTTTGCCCTCAAAGGCGAGGTCCATCAATACCGCGCCCGAAAGCGCATAGCCGACGGAATGCTCCGGAACATGAACAAACTTTCCGCTCTCATCTTCGAGCATGAGAAGAACGATTTCTTCAGCAAGGGTCAGCAATGTCTTTTCTCCTCGTTTTCTGGCAATCCTGACCGGCAGGACCAGTCGCTTTCAGAACCATGATCGCGAGGGGCGACCGCGATATGCGTATTGGGAATCATGTGCGTAGGTGACGATCGGGTCTCTCCCGCACTGATTTCACGGGTCAGTGGAGGGTGCCGGCGCAAACGCCACACGCCGTGCAGATGCGTCAATCCCGGACGCCTCGTTCCGCACGACCCTGGAACATGCGCCTCGCCGCGTGGCCGCGCAACCCCGTGCCGGAGATTGGCGGGAGACCCGGCCTTCCAGCTTGTGCCACAAGTGTCAATATCCATCGTTCCAGTCCACCAAATCATGTCCCGGTGACCCGATGGTCACTCACGCCCGAAAACTTCCCTATGCATTCTCTTCATTGTGCCAACATTTGACGTCTTGAGCAATGCGGCGTCGACAATCAGGATACGCGTCAACATCCCCCGCTTCAAGTGATTCCCAATGCCATTCCCGGTACGAAGTGGATCACGTCACGTCCCGGGGAACGAACGAGGTGGGCACGGGTCGCCGGTGGTCCGGTGTCCCGAAAGTCAGTTCGGCCACGGGTTCCGACGGGAGCCGGTGCTGACCGCATCGCGGGTCCGTGGAAGAGTTCCACGGACCGCGATAGAATTTCCTGTCATCCGGAATCCAGATCCAGCTCCCGGAATTCGGGAACACGACGCCCGCCAGGCGTCGATTGGACGGCAGGCGGCCCCTTGGTCACGGAATGCAGGCAAGCTGGGAAGTCCATGATGCATGGGCTGACATCCGGCAATCAATGGCACGAGGAATGCGTTGTGGCACGGCGCTGCCAAGCAGGGTGATTTCGTCCGCAACCCGGCAAGAATCGCCTTTTCTGTCCGTCGGGCTTGACCTATCTGTGAAGCGCGACAGAGGGGAGGCGAATGGCCGAGCAGAAGAACATCGAGGTCCGAGGCGCCCGCGAGCACAATCTCAAGAACATCGACGTCGACATTCCACGCAACAGCCTCGTGGTGATCACCGGCCTTTCGGGATCCGGCAAGTCGTCTCTTGCCTTTGACACGATCTACGCAGAGGGCCAGCGTCGCTACGTCGAGTCGTTGTCGGCCTATGCGCGGCAGTTCCTCAACATGATGGAAAAGCCTGACGTGGATCATATCAGCGGGCTGTCGCCCGCGATCTCGATAGAACAGAAGACGACCTCCAAGAACCCGCGCTCGACCGTTGGAACGGTCACGGAGATCTACGATTACCTGCGCCTCCTGTTCGCCCGTGCCGGCACGCCCTTCTCGCCGGAAACAGGCCTGCCGATCGAGGCGCAACAGGTGCAGGACATGGTTGATCGCGTCATGACGATGGAGAGGGGAACCCGAGCCTATCTCCTGGCTCCCATAGTGCGCGACAGGAAGGGCGAATACCGCAAGGAGTTCCTTGAACTTCGCAAGCAGGGATTCCAGCGCGTCAAGGTGGACGGCCGGTTCTTCGATCTCGAGGAGCCGCCTGTGCTTGACAAGAAATTCCGTCACGACATCGACGTGGTGGTCGACCGCATAGTGATCAAGGAGGGCATCGAGACCCGGATGGCCGACAGTTTCAGGACTGCGCTTGATCTCGCCGACGGCATCGCGGTGCTGGAAACCGCTCCGGGGAGCGGCGATCCGGAGAGAATCACATTTTCCGAGAACTTCGCCTGCCCGGTTTCCGGATTCACGATCCCGGAGATCGAGCCCAGGCTATTTTCGTTCAATGCGCCCTTCGGAGCCTGCCCTGATTGCGACGGCCTGGGCGTCGAACTGTACTTCGACGAGCGCCTTGTGGTACCGGACGGGAACCTGAGGGTCTACGACGGTGCACTTGCCCCGTGGCGGAAGGGCAAGAGCCCGTATTTCAGGCAGACCATCGAAGCCCTCGCGAGGCACTACAAGTTCGACACCAGCACAATGTGGAAGGATCTGCCGGCCAAGGTCCAGCGCGTCTTCCTCTACGGCTCCGGCGAGGAGCAGATCCTGTTCCGCTACGACGAAAACGGGCGCATTTACCAGGTGAGGCGACCGTTCGAAGGCGTGATTCCGAACATGGAGCGTCGCTATCGCGAAACCGATTCAAACTGGATCCGCGAAGAGTTCGAACGCTATCAGAACAACCGGCCCTGCGGGACCTGCGAGGGATATCGGCTGAGGCCCGAGGCGCTTGCAGTGAAGATTGGCGGGCTACATGTCGGCGAAGTCGTGCAGATGTCGATTCACGAAGCGCTCAAATGGGTCGATGGTGCGCCGAAGCAACTCACCAGGCAGAAGAACGAAATTGCGCACGCGGTGCTCAAGGAGGTCCGCGAGCGGCTTGGCTTCCTGAACAATGTGGGACTCGAATATCTCACTCTCAGCCGGAACGCGGGCACGCTTTCCGGCGGCGAATCACAAAGGATCAGGCTGGCAAGCCAGATCGGCTCCGGCCTGACCGGCGTGCTCTATGTTCTGGACGAACCTTCCATCGGGCTGCACCAGCGAGACAACGGGCGACTCCTGCAGACACTGAAGAACCTTCGCGACCAGGGCAACACGGTCATCGTGGTGGAACATGACGAAGAGGCGATCAGGGCGGCCGATCACGTCTTCGACATCGGCCCGGGTGCGGGGGTCCATGGCGGGCAGGTCGTGGCCGAAGGCGCTCCGGCAAGGATCTCCGCCAACAAGCAGAGCATCACGGGCGACTATCTGGCCGGACGGCGTGCCATCGGCGTGCCGATTTCGCGGCGGGCCGGCAAGGGCAAGTCGGTCAGCGTCGCAGGGGCGACCGGCAACAACCTGAAGGAGGTCACGGCGGAATTTCCGCTTGGCAAGTTCGTTTGCGTGACCGGCGTGTCCGGGGGCGGCAAGTCGACTCTCACCATCGAAACGCTCTTCAAGACCGCCTCGATGCGTCTCAACGCCGCACGTCAGACCCCAGCACCCTGCGAGGGCATTAAGGGGCTCGAATACCTGGACAAGGTGATCGACATCGACCAGCGGCCAATCGGTCGAACCCCCCGTTCGAACCCGGCCACCTACACCGGCGCATTCACGCCAATCCGAGACTGGTTCACAGGCCTCCCCGAATCGCGTGCCCGGGGATACAAGCCGGGGCGCTTCAGCTTCAACGTGAAGGGCGGGCGTTGCGAGGCGTGCCATGGTGACGGCGTCATCAAGATCGAGATGCACTTCCTTCCGGACGTGTACGTGACCTGCGAAACCTGCAAGGGCGCGAGGTACAATCGCGAAACGCTGGAAATCAAGTTCAAGGGCAAGTCGATTGCCGATGTTCTCGACATGACGGTCGAGGACGCGCAGCGGTTCTTCAAGGCGGTACCCTCGATCCGGGAGAAGATGGATGCGCTGATGCGTGTCGGGCTCGGCTACATCAAGGTCGGCCAGCAGGCCACCACGCTGTCGGGCGGCGAGGCGCAGCGTGTCAAGCTCTCCAAGGAACTGTCGCGCCGCGCGACGGGCCGCACGCTCTACATCCTCGACGAGCCAACCACAGGGTTGCACTTCGACGACGTGCGGAAACTTCTCGAGGTGCTTCACGAACTGGTGGATCAAGGCAATTCGGTGATCGTCATCGAACACAATCTCGACGTCATCAAGACCGCTGACTGGATCATCGACATTGGGCCGGAAGGCGGTGACGGCGGAGGGCAGATCGTTGCGGTCGGCACGCCCGAGGACGTGGCCAAGTCGCCGGACAGCCATACCGGGCGGTACTTGGCGGGCCTGCTTGGAGCCGAGAGAGTCGCGGCGGAGTAGAGCGGGCGCGGCGTATTTGCGGCGCCGACAGGATCATGACTGGCGTCCTGGAGCAAGCCAGGCCGGTTCAGGCGTCCAGTTCAATCCAGACCGGCGTATGGTCCGAGGGTCTTTCGCGACCCCGCAGCTCGGCCTCGATCCAGCAGCCGGACATCAGGTCCGCTGCCTGCGGCGTCAGCAGCAGGTGATCGATCCGGATGCCGTCATTGCGGTCGAAGGCGTTCCGCTGGTAGTCCCAGAACGAGTAGTGACCGGAATCCTGGTGCCGGGCGCGAAAGGCGTCGGTGAAGCCCAGGTTCAGGATTTCGCGAAAGGCGGCGCGGGTTTCGGGCCTTCCGAGAGCATCTTCGCGCCATGCGTCCGGCCTGGCCGCGTCCTCGTCCTGCGGGATCACGTTGTAGTCGCCGGCCATGACCGCAGGCTCTTCGGCAGCCAGCAATTCCAGGGCCCTCTCCTGCAGGCGTTTCATCCAGACGAGCTTGTAATCGTATTTCTCGCCCGGGGCCGGATTGCCGTTTGGAAGATAGAGACAGCAGACGCGAACCGCTTTCCTGCCAATCGCCGTCGCCTCGATCCAGCGCGCCTGTTCGTCGTTCGGGTCGCCCGGGAGACCGCGGACGACATCTTCGAGCGGGAGCCTTGAGAGGATTGCCACGCCGTTGAAGCCCTTCTGGCCGTGGGTCTTCACGCCGTAGCCAAGGTCCTCGAAGCGTTCGCGGGGAAAGGTCTCGTCAAGGGACTTGATTTCCTGAAGAAGGGCGACGTCCGGAGCACTGGTGCCAAGCCAGTCCGCAAGGCCTTCAAGGCGCGCCTTGACTCCGTTGATGTTGAATGTCGCGATGCGCATTTGGTCCCTCCCTGCCAGTTTCTGGACCATCCGCTCGGACTCGGCAAGCAGCGCGGAGAGTCAGCACTCCGTTCGATCGTCGGTGACTGACGCGGTCGCGAAGCGTCAGGTCGCGTCACTCGGAGAGTTGCGCGGCCGACGTCAATCCGAGGCGTGAGAATGGGTCACATCGAAAAGGACGTGCCGCAACCGCAGCTTGATGTCGCGTTTGGGTTCTCGACAACGAAACGCGCGCCGATGAGTTCGTCCGAGAAGTCGATGACGGCGTTTGACAGGAACGGGAGCGACACTTCGTCCACGACAACCCTTTGTCCCTTGCCTTCCAGAACAAGATCTCCTTCCGCGGGTTCGTCCAGGTCGATGCTATACTGGAAGCCCGAGCAGCCGCCGCCTTCGACTGCGACGCGAAGTGCCTTGGGATCGCTCGCTCCTGAATTGATTTCGGCCAGCCGCTCAAATGCGCGGTGGGTGACCTGGGGTGGGATTGCGATGTCCATGCCGAACTCCGGCGTTTTCTTTTGGGGTATTGCTGAATATACGGAGCGCGGCACAGCCGGGCAAGAGAAGGGCAATGATGAAGCCCTATGCATCGGATCCGACCAGGAGTCGCGGGCGCTTGTTTCCGGAGGAGCAAAGCGCCCTTCGGTCGTGTTATCAGCGCGACCGCGACCGAATCATTCATTCCAGCGCATTCCGCCGGCTCAAGCACAAATCGCAGGTCTTCATCGAACATGAGGGGGACTACTTCCGGACGAGGTTGACCCATTCGATCGAAGTCGCACAGGTGGCGCGCACCATTTCCAACGCTCTCGGTTTCAACACGGAACTGACCGAAGCCGTGGCCTTGGCGCACGATCTTGGCCATACGCCTTTCGGCCACACTGGCGAGGATGCCCTTGCGGAACTGATGGCGCCTCACGGCGGATTCGATCACAACGCGCAGGCGTTGCGCATCGTGACGGATCTTGAGCGTCACTATGCCGAATTTGACGGCCTGAACCTCACTTGGGAGACGCTGGAGGGAATCGCGAAGCATAATGGCCCGGTGACTGGTGACCTGCCTTGGGCGCTCGCGGCCTACCAGAAGCGTCACGATCTCGAAACGGACACCTTCGCCGGCGCGGAGGCCCAGGTGGCTGCGGTTTCGGACGACATTGCCTACAACCACCATGACCTGCATGACGGATTGAGAGCGAAGCTGTTTTCGACCGATGACCTGGCCGGGTTGCCGATTCTGTGCCGGTGCTTCGAGCGCGTGGACGAACTGTATCCGGGTCTCGACCGCTATCGCCGTCGCCACGAGGCGTTGCGTCGGTTCTTCGGAGTCCTGGTCGAGGACGTGATTGCAGTTGCACGGCAGAACCTGGCCAGGCTCGCACCGCGAACGTCCGACGACATTCGAAATGCAGGGTTCCAGATCATCCTGTTCTCGGACGCACTTCATCGGGATCTGAAAGTGGTCAGCGACTTCCTGTTCGACCGGATGTACCGTGCGCCCTCGGTGGTCAGGAAGCGCAAGCAGGTCACGGGCGTGGTCAGGGACCTGTTTCCGTACTTTCTTGAACACCCGGAAGGGCTTCCCCGCAGCTGGCGCGAGGACATCGAGAAGGCCGCCGGCGGGACCGAGCTTGCCCGGATCGTCTCGGACTACATTGCCGGGATGACGGACCGGTTCGCGCTTCAGTGTCACGAGACGTTCATCGCGGAACGCATGCGCTGAGCCCGGCTCCAGGTTTCTGTCGCGCCTCAGATTGACTGCAACTGATTGAATGGTAAACCGCGCGCATGAACATCTTCGGCGAAATCCGTGCATCGGTCCTGGAAACGCTTGACGCCT
The DNA here is from genome assembly GCA_009838075.1 of Boseongicola sp. SB0665_bin_10. Lineage (GTDB taxonomy): Bacteria > Pseudomonadota > Alphaproteobacteria > Rhodobacterales > Rhodobacteraceae > JAJEFO01. The sequence goes on from VXSG01000097.1 coordinate 48,918, forward strand.
TGGTGGCGGAGGGTGTGCTGCCGGTCGGCCTCTCATGGGGCAGCGTCACGGTGGAGCCGCCAAGGGACGCGGCCCATGGCGACATGGCAACGAATGCCGCGATGGTGCTTGCAAAGCCCGCCGGCAAGCCCCCGCGGGACTTCGCCGAAGTTCTGGCCGAGAGATTGATGAATGATCCGAACATCGTTCGCGCCGAAGTTGCGGGCCCCGGCTTCATAAACCTGCGGCTGGCTCCCGTGATTTGGCATGACGTGCTGGCGGAAGCGATCGATGCAGGACCGCAATTCGGTCATTCCGGCATGGGCGCCGGTGTCAAGGTCAATGTCGAGTTCGTGTCCGCCAACCCGACCGGGCCGCTGCATGTCGGCAACCTGCGGGGAGCGGTCTTCGGTGACGCGCTCGCATCTCTGCTGGAATTCACGGGCTACGACGTTACGCGCGAATACTACGTCAATGACGGCGGCACGCAGGTCGACACTTTGGCGCGGTCGGTCTACCTCCGCTATCTTGAGACGCATGGACAGGACGTCGAGTTCGACGAGGACGCATATCCGGGCGAATACCTGGTTCAGGTGGCTGAGGCGCTCAAGGAATGCGTGGGCGACGCCTATGTCGGCAGGGACGAGGGGGCCTGGCTGTCGGAAGTCAGGGAATTCGCGACCCGAGAGATGATGAATCTGGTCCGGGAGGATCTTTCGGCCATCGGGGTCACGATGGACGTGTTCTTCAGCGAGAGGTCGCTCTTTGGCACGGGCCGGATCGAGGCGGCGGTTGAAGAGTTGAAGCGGCGCGACCTCATCTATCAGGGGACGCTTGAGCCGCCAAAGGGCAAGCAGCCCGAAGACTGGGAACCACGCGAACAGACGCTTTTCCGTTCCACGGCCCACGGCGACGACGTGGACAGGCCGATCATGAAGTCGGACGGTTCATGGACATATTTCGCACCGGACATTGCATATCACTGGGACAAGATCCTGCGCGACTATGATGAATTGATCGATGTGTTCGGTGCCGACCACGGCGGATACGTGAAGCGCATGCTGGCCGCCGTGTCCGCGCTTTCGGACGGGCGCGTGCCCTTGGACATCAAGCTGACGCAGCTGGTCAGGCTTTGGGAGGGCGGCAAGCCCCTGAGGATGTCCAAGCGGGCGGGCGCGTTCGTTTCGCTGCAGGATCTGGTCGAACGCGTGGGCGCGGACGTGACCCGGATGGTGATGCTGACCCGCAGAAATGACGCGCCGCTGGATTTCGACCTTGCAAAGGTGACCGAGCAGTCCAAGGACAATCCCGTGTTTTACGTGCAATATGCTCACGCGCGCGTTCGCTCCGTGATGCGCAAGGCAGAGGAGATGCATCTCGATTGGTCAGATGATGCCAAGCTCGAAGACGAGGCCGAATTTGCATTGGCACGCAAGGTTGCCGAGTGGCCCAGGCTGGTCGAGATCGCGGCACGAAACCATGAGCCGCACCGGATCGCATTCTATCTCCATGACCTCGCATCCGAGTTCCATGCCCTTTGGAACCTTGGCAATTCCAAGCCTGCGCTGCGCTTCCTGCACGAAGGGCATCCAAATGCGACAGCAAGGAAAATGGCGCTTCCACGCGCCGTGGGCATTGTAATTTCCAATGGATTGGGTATTCTGGGGGTGACGCCGGTCGAGGAAATGCGCTGAATACAACAGGTACCCGGACCGTGCGCGAGACGAGCAGGATGACCGCTGGACCAACCGGTGGCAGCATTGAGGCACGGAAATGACGGCAATCAATTTCGAAGATCAAGAGGAATCCGCCGAGGCCGGATTCCTGGCGGCTGTCATGAATTGGGCCGGCGCGCTCCTTTCGGTCCTGTTGATTGCGGGACTGATGGCTTGGGCATGGCAGCTATGGGTCAGGGACGTGACGGGCGTCCCGGTGATAAGGGCGCTTTCGGGCCCGATGCGGGTGTTGCCCGAAGACCCCGGGGGTCTGGCCAGCGAAAATCGGGGCCTGACAGTCAACCGGATCGCGGAGGATCGCACGGATGTTGCTCCTGCGAAGGAGGTGGTTCTGGTTTCCGTACCCGTTGCACTGGACGAAGACGAGGATCTTGCAATGGGTGCGCTGCCGCGAGCGGCCGATGCCGGGGCAGACGTGGCGCTGCCCGGCACCGCGGGTGATGTCGAAGGGGCAGTCATGACGGTAGGCGAGGTTCCCGGATTCGGCACGGAGCAGGAGATCGTCGGTCAGGGCGAGGTGGTGCGTTTCGGAACAGACCGGGCCGTTCAGGAAGCGCTGGCGGACGTCTTGGCGGCTTCCGCGGGCACGACTGTCGGCGCGTCCGGTGCCAGGATGATTCCGGCGGCATTTCGACCGCCTCCGCGTCGTCCGGAAGGCCTGCGAGCCTTGGCTGCACCTGCCGCAGGTCCAGGCACCGGCGATGTTCAACTCTCGGCAGTCCCGCCGGGCACGAGGCTCGTGCAACTCGGCGCCTACGGAGACACGGGCGCTGCGCACGCAGAGTGGGACAGGATCGTTGCACGCTTCGGCGACTACATGGTCGGCAAGCGGCGGGTCGTGCAGGAAGTGGAGTCAGGCCACCGCACGTTCTTCCGCTTGCGGGCAACGGGCTTCGTCGACCTGGCCGATGCGCGGCGCTTTTGCTCTGTACTGCAGGCGGATGGTGCAGACTGCATTCCGGTCGTGCAGCAGTAAGTGCCAAGTGGCGCGTATATCTTTGCGCCATCCGGGACTGAGCTCGGGCCCCGGGAAGCCAGGTTTTTCTCCGAGGCGCAGCCCTTCGGGTTCATCATGTTTCAACGGAATTGCAAGTCCCCGGACCAGCTTCGCCGCCTGACAGCGGAGATTCGCGAGGCCGTCGGGCGCAATGCACCGATCTTGATTGATCAGGAGGGCGGCCGCGTCCAGCGGATGCGGGCACCCCATTGGCGCGAGTGGATGCCTCCCCTTGACCAGGTGGAAGCGCTTGCCGGCACAGGCGACGTATCGTGCGCGGCAGAACGGGCAATGTACCTGCGCGGGTTCCTGATCGGCACCGAGCTGCTCGCGCACGGAATAGACGTGAACTGCGCTCCATGCGCGGACGTGGCCAGGCCCGAAACTCATCCCTTCCTCAGGAATCGTTGCCTCGGCTCATCAGCCGTCGTGGTGACGGTCATGGCGCGTGCGCTCGCCGCGGGCCTGACAGATGCGGGCTGCCTGCCTGTCCTAAAGCATGCGCCCGGTCACGGACGCGCGACACGCGACAGTCATGAGGCCCTGCCTCGCATCGACGCATCGCTTGCCGAGCTTTTCGAGACCGACTTCCTGCCGTTTCGCGAACTCGCGGGCCTGCCAATGGCGATGACGGCACATGTTGTCCTTCCTGAAATCGATCCTGAACGGCCGGTGACGCTCTCCGAAGCCGGCGTGACATATCTGCGCGAAGAGCTTGGGCTTGCGGGATTGTTGCTGACGGACGACATCTCGATGGGGGCATTGTTCGGGAAGGTCGAATCCCGCGCTGCATCGGCACATGAGGCCGGATGTGACCTGGTGCTCCATTGCAACGGGGATCTCGCCGAGATGTCGGCGATTGCGACGGTCGTGGGTGAAATGTCGTCATCGGCCCGAAGAATGGCAGATATTGCGTTTTCTGGACGAAAGAACCCACTAGATGTTGACATTTCCGATTTTGAAGCCGAGTTTGCGGCGCTAACGCAGGAGGCGAACAAGAATGCCGGACGGTGATGCGGAATTTGTCGAGGTCGAGGCTCGCGTCGAGCCCGATGCACTGCTTGTCGACGTGGATGGGTTCGAGGGGCCGCTCGACCTGCTTCTTCAGCTTGCACGGAACCAGAAAGTGGATCTACGCAAGATCAGCGTGCTGGCGCTTGCAGAGCAGTACCTCCTGTTCATCGAACGCGCGAAATCCCTCAGAATCGAGCTCGCGGCCGACTATCTGGTCCTGGCGGCCTGGCTGACCTTTCTGAAGTCGCGATTGCTCTTGCCGCGAGACCCGGACGACGAGGGACAGTCCGGCGAGGAACTGGCAGCGCATCTCGCGTTCCAGCTCGAACGCCTGGCTGCGATGCGGGACTCCGCGGCAAGGCTCATGGCGCGGGATCAGAAGGGCAGGGAATTCTTTGTGCGCGGCATTCCGGAAGACGTGAATCGCGTGTGCCGCGTTCGCTACACCGCGTCACTCCTGGATCTCATGCAGGGTTATGCCCGGGTTCGGACTCGAGACGAGTTTCGCCCGTTCACGTTCATCCGTGAACACGTGATGACGCTCGAGCACGCGCTTGAGCGAATGCGGAGCTTGATCGGATACGCGGGCGAATGGACCGATCTCATGTCCTACTTGCCTCAAGGTTGGGAGACTGACCCGAAACGGCGTCGTTCGGCCACTGCATCGCACTTCGCCGCATCACTGGAACTCGCAAAGGGCGGCGCAATTCAGATTCGGCAAAGCGAGATATTTGCACCGATCCAGATCAAGGTGGTTCAGGGTGGTTGACGCCGACGAGGACCTCGGGGCGCTTGGCAGCCTGTTCGAAGCTCCCGCGCTGCATGAACAGGAGCGGATGGTCGAGGCCATGCTGTTCGCGTCGGCGGAGCCGATTTCAATTGTCGACCTCAATGCCCGCATGCCCCATGGAAGCGATGCCGCCAAGGCACTTGAACTGCTGAAGGCACGCTACGAGGGGCGAGGCGTGAACGTGCGAAAGTCAGGTGATGGTTGGGCCATCCGCACATCGCCTGATCTCGGATTCCTGATGACGAAGGAGATCGTTGAGACGCGCAGGCTGAGTCGCGCCGCGATCGAGACATTGACGATCATTGCCTATCACCAGCCTGCGACCCGGGCGGAGATCGAGGAAATTCGCGGCGTAAGCGTCAGCCGGGGAACGCTCGACCAGCTCTTCGAGCTCGAGTGGATAAGGCTGGGTCGCCGGAGGATGACTCCCGGGCGACCGGTGACGTATGCCGTGACCCAGACCTTCCTGGACCATTTTGGGCTTGAAAGCACGAAGGACCTTCCGGGACTCAAGGAGCTTCGGTCGGCGGGCCTCCTGGACAGCCGTCCTCCTCCCGACAATGAGTCCGGCGAGCGCGGCGGGGAGACTGACTCCCAGTCGGAAATGTTCGCCGAGGACGAAGAAGCGGACGCGAGGGACGCATGAGGCAGGTCATGTTCGCTTGACGATGCCACGGCGCGTGCGGCTGAATTGATGGTGGAGGTGGCGCGCTCGGGCCTCCTGCATGTTCGACCGTCAGTTCAGGGTTGAAGGATTTCGCCCGCTGCGCACCTTGGCCGTACGCAGCACACGTGCTCCTACTGAAGAAGACCTGTCCTGCGGGGCGCGAAGATCGAGGACAACATGTCCGGCTCAAGCCAGTGACCCGGACACGAGTCTTTTCCAGCAACGGCGTTGAAGGTCGGTCGGCGCCGTGTCGCGCGGAGAATCGCTGCACGAACCTGTCATCGGCGAGGGCTGGGGACGGTATCGGGTTCGCGCCTACTGGCCAAACCGGTAGAAGATCATCACGCGCGCCATTCCGCCCTGGTTGTCGAGCGAATAGGTGCAGGGCCTGAACTCGCCGCCCCGACCACAGCGATTGTTGCCGGACGCGTTTACCTGATAGTTTTCCTGCCCGAAGTCAAAGCGCGTCCCGTCGAGTCGCACGGCCCAACCGGAGGAGAGCGGCATCTCGAGACCCGCCCCAAGCGCCCATCCAACCCGGGTTTTGTCACTTCGGAAAGAGTCGTCGGCGTCAAAAAGCAGGTTCCCTTCAAGGCAACCGGGCCCCCCGTAGTCAATGTCAGTGACTGAATTGACGATCCGTGCCAGCGCAGGCCCGCCGGCGAGAAAGACCCGGGTGTTCCCGACATCCATGTCAAGGCCCATTCGCGCCGTGGCCATCCAGCGAATGCGCGCCGTGGCGGTTTCGTCGCCACATGTCGGATCCAGCTGGTCCGTGTCCGCGGACATTCTGCCGGCCAGGGCGTCGATTTCGATCCGCAGCCCCGTTCGACCCATGTCAAGGCGGCGGCCTGCCAGAAGGCCGACGGCGGCGGCCGGACTGTCGAACTTGTTGGTTGACCCCGGACTGCCCCAATCGGCAAATCCGTCGACATCAACGATCTTGTTCGCCACCTTTCCGGTGCTGACGAACAATCCGGCGTAATTCCCGTTGCCGCCAATGTCGGCAGCCCGTGTCTCCGCGGCACTGATAGCCAGCACGGCGAGGGCGGCCACGGTCATGGTCCGCCACCGCCAAGACATGTCCCGTATCATGCGGCTCCAGCCTCCATCGTGCCAGCGATGCGACGGCGTCGTGCGCGCACCAACCAAAGTGCCAATGGAAGCACGATCGACCGCGGCACGGAAAGGGCGGTCCTTCGCGACTTCGTCCAACATCGCACACTTCCCCCGTCGAGTATCAGCCTTCGAAAATGCCGGTGCACAGCGACTCATTGCAAGCGGAACAAGTTACGTCAACCGACCCGATGGAGCAGGTCCCCGTCCGGCGGGGCAGCACGGTGCGGTCAACGCAGCATGTGCATCGCGGGCAACCCCTTGTCGCAAGATGGTTCGGGACGAGAGTCCATGAACGGCGCGGTTCGCGACGGAACCGTTCAAGCTCTCACCGCCGCACGGCACGGGTCCGCCAGCTCTTGCGGACGAAAATGAAGTGGCCAGAGGAGAAATGGCGGAACAATGCATTTCACGGCGCCGAAATCAGGCCAGGATGTTTCAGGGCGGGGTCGCTGACCCCATCCGGAACTGCTTTGAGAGCTTGAGCCCCTGGCCCTGGTAGTTGGACGAAATCGCGCTTCCATACAGCGCTGCAGGCCGCGCGGACATCCTTTCGTACACCAGGCGCCCGACAATCTGGCCATGCTCAAGAACGAACGGCGCCTCATGGCACCGCACTTCCAACACGCCTCGGGAACCTGCGCCACCCGCCTCGGCCCAGCCGAATCCCGGGTCGAAGAAACCCGCGTAGTGGACGCGAAACTCTCCGGCCATGGCCAGGTATGGCGCCATTTCCGCGGCATGAGTCGGCGGGATCGTCACGGCCTCCCGGCTGACCAGGATGTAGAAGGCTCCGGGATCCAGGATGATCCGTCCCTCGCCGGTGTGGACTTCCTCCCAGAATTCGTCAGGTTCGTAGCCAGCAAAGTTGTCGAGGTCGATCACCCCGCCATGCGGCTTGGCGCGGTAGCCGACGAGCGTTCCGTCGGCCGGATCCAGGTCGACCGAGAATCCGAGACCCTCGGAGATCACTGCCGTTCCGGAGACGAGGCCGACTTCCTCATGGAGTGCGGCTAGGGCGGTGTCATCCAGCGCGACGTGTCCTTCTCGGAACCGGATCTGGTTGAGCCGCATGCCCGGCCGGACCAGCACGGAGAACGACCGAGGGCAGATCTCGGCATAAAGCGGTCCATGATAGCCCGCCGGGATGCGGTCGAACTCCGTCGCGCCGTCCGTGATGGCCCGGGTCAGAAGGTCAAGCCTGCCGGTCGAGCTCTTTGCGTTCGCGACCGCTGAAATGGTCTTTGGCAGGGCAAGTCGCTCCTGCAAGGGCACGACATAGACGCATCCCCTTTCGAGCACCGCACCGTCGCTGAGATCGAATCGATGCATCTCGAACTTGTGCAGCCGATCCTCGACGCCGGCACCGCCGGTTGCGAGGAAGGATGCGCGGACACGATAGGCGACGTCGCCGAGTCGCAGGTCCAGCGACGCGGGCTGGACCTGTGCGTCCGCGAATCCCGCGCCGGCGTCGATCGAACCGTTCCCGATCATGGCCCGGATTTCGGTGTCTGGCAGAACGCCAGTCACGGTCGGCGCTCGGAAGTGGGCGGCAATTTCTCGGGTGCAGCGTCTCGATGGCGTCGGCATGCGCGAAGAGCGGCCAGGTGTCCTGCGACACGGAACGCACGGACCCGGCTGCCCTTGCAACTCTTCCTGCATGATGAATTCGTCATCGGTTGCCCAGGTCTTTCAGGTGATGGTCGGGCTAGCAGGATTTGAACCTGCGACCTTCCGTCCCCCAGACGGACGCGCTAACCAAGCTGCGCCATAGCCCGACTTTCGGCCTTCTGTCGCAAAAGGGGACGCGTGGCAATGGTTGATCCGGCGGCATGTCACGAATCCACGGACCTGCGCGTTGAAAGGGCCCTAAGTCGTCCGGCAACCTTCAACAGGCCATCGCGACGCGCTTTCAGCTTGGCCGGGTCGGCCAGAATCACGCGTGCGGCGATCCCAGGCCCCCGAGCAAAATCCTCGGCATCGTCCTCGGGGTCCGCTTCAGCGGCATCGGATGGATCGATCTCGAGGGCAGCTTCCCGTGCGGGCCGCAGGCCCGCATCTGCCTGTTCCGCGGCATCCGCTTCTTCCTGGGGCCGGCTCTCCATCGTGTCGGCATCGGTGTCGGCGTGTCCGCCGTCCCCTTCCATCTCGTCGGGCGCGGCGGGGGAGGGAATCCGTTGCGCGTCCTTTGCAACGGACTCAACTTGGTCTTGAGCTTCCTGCTCCGCCTGTTCTGAATCAAGCGGAATCGAGAAGGAGGAGACGTGACTCGCTCCTTGTTCCCGGAGCAGCTTCTGCACCCCGCGAATCGTCATGCCCTTGTCCCGTAGAAGCGTCTTTATCCCTCCAACGAGCAGCATGTCGGCAGGACGATAGTAGCGGCGTCCACCGGCACGCTTTGTCGGCTTGATTTGCGCAAACCGCGTTTCCCAGAAGCGAAGGACGTGTGCGGGCACATCCAGCCAGTCAGCCACTTCAGAAATGGTTCGGAACGCCTCGCGGGACTTTTGCACCGTGGATCAAGCCTTGTTGCCGGCAGCTACTCGCTCTTTCATCAGATGAGAGGGACGAAACGTAAGAACTTTGCGTGGATGGATCGGCACCTCTTCGCCGGTCTTGGGATTGCGGCCGACGCGCGGTCCCTTTTCCCGGATGGAGAATGTTCCGAAGGAAGAGACTTTCACCTGTTCACCCCTGGCGAGAGTGTCTGAAATGTGTTCAATGACGCTTTCGACCAGTTGAGCGGATTCGTTGCGACTGAGACCGACTTCCTGGTAGACGGCATCCCTGAGATCCATCCGTGTCAATGTCTGTTCGCCCATAAATTCCCCCTGCACGAATTTGTTTTGTGGCGGCAGAATGGGCGGGGAGAGTTGCCGAGTCAATAACGGGACGCCCCCAAAATCGGGCTGGTCCGGACTACCAGCGGAGAATGACCGATCCCCAGGCCAGGCCGCCGCCGATCGCCTCGGTAAGAAGCAGGTCGCCGGGCTTGATCTGGCCGCGCTCGACCCCGACCGAAAGCGCGAGGGGAATCGATGCCGCCGAGGTGTTGCCGTGTTCCTGCACTGTCAGCACGACCCGCTCCAGCCCGAGACCGAGCTTCTGGGCGGTTGACTTGATTATCCTCAGATTCGCCTGATGCGGAACGAGCCAGTCTACGTCAGCGCCCGTGAGCCTGAGACTGTCCAGCGAGGCTTGCGCCGTCCGCGCCAGCTTTTCCACGGCATGCCGGAACACTTCGCGGCCTTGCATGCGCAGGTGCCCGATCTCCTGCGTCGACACGCCGCCGTCAACGTAGAGGATGTCGCGGTAGCGCCCGTCGGAATGGAGGTCCGTCGCAAGGATTCCGCGATCAGCGTTAGACCCCTCGCCCTCGGCGACCTCTAGCAGGACCGCCCCAGCGCCGTCACCGAACAGCACGCAGGTCGTGCGGTCGCTCCAGTCAAGAATGCTGCTGAAGGTCTCCGCTCCGATCACGAGAATGCGGCGAGCCTCGCCCGAGACGATCAATGCGTTGGCCTGGGACAGTCCGAAGACGAATCCCGCACAGACGGCCTGCACGTCGAAGGCGAATCCTCGAGTCATGCCGAGTTTTCCCTGCACGATCGTCGCCGCCGACGGGAACGTCAGGTCCGGCGTGGACGTGGCGACGATCACCGCGTCGATGTCGTCTGCTGCGCGGCCCCCCGCAGCCAGCGCCGACAACGCGGCCTTGGTTGCAAGTTCGGAGACAGCTTCGCCTTCAGCGGCAAAGTGACGAGATTCGATTCCCGTTCGCGCCCTGATCCATTCATCCGACGTGTCGAGCTTGCTCTCGAACCAGGAATTCGGAATCACCCGTTCGGGCAGATAGTGCCCAACCCCTTGCACCACCGCGCGTGTCGTCATCGTTCCCGTTCTTTGCCAGCCGCCTCGGCGGTTCCCCCGTTCCCACACTGCCCGCCGGGGTTGACGGATGCAACCCGGGCCGCGAGGCGTTCGTTGAACCGGCTTTCTGCCAGGCGGCATGCAAGCCCAATGGCGGAAGCGACGCCGACCGCGTCGGCTGACCCGTGGCTCTTGACCACGGTGCCGTTGAGGCCGAGGAACACGCCGCCATTCACGCGCCTGGGATCAATTCGCTTCGAAAGGCGGCGAAGCGACGTCACCGCCAGCAGCGCTGCAATCCGTGAGAGCGGCGTGGCGCGAAAGGCCTCGCGCAGGAACTCGCGGATGAGCAATGCAGTTCCTTCCCCTGTCTTCAGCGCGATATTGCCGGTAAATCCGTCCGTCACGATCACGTCCACGCGGCCCGACGGAATGTCGCCGCCCTCGACAAAGCCGACAAATTCGAAATTTGCGTCGTCGGCTGCCGACGCGATCAGGTCGTGCGCCTCGCGAATCTCTGTATGGCCCTTGTTCTCCTCGGTGCCGACGTTCATGAGGCCGATGCGCGGCCGGGACAGTTCCAGGCCGTTTCGCGCGTAGGAAGCGCCCATGAGCGCGTATTGAAGGAGATTCCTGGCGTCGGCCCGAATGTCCGCGCCGACGTCAAGCAAGACATTGAATCCTCCCGGACTGCGAGATGGCCAGAGGCAGGCGATTGCAGGCCGGTCGACGCCTGGAAGCTTCTTCAGCCTGATCGTGGACAGCGCCATCAGGGCGCCGGTGTTTCCGCATGACACCACGGCATCGGCCTCTCCGCCCCTGACAGCCTCGACCGCCGCCCACATGGAAGTTCCCTTGCCGTTGCGCAGCACGTGGCTTGGCTTGTCGTCCATGCTGACGACTTCGTCCACGTGACGGATTCCGCAGCAGTCCACCAGCATGCGCTTCTTGCCCAGCCTGTTCCTTCTGCGGAGCAGCCTGCGCAGCTCGGGCTCGGGGCCAAAGAGCAGGAATTCGAATTTGGGGTTCTTTCTTGCGGCCCTGGCAATGCCGGCAACGACGGCGGCCGGTCCCCGGTCGCCTCCCATGGCGTCAACGGAAATCGTCATGCGCTTGTTCGCGCCGCTGGACAGATCGGGAATATTCGCCATCCCAGGTGTGTTGGATGCCGGGTTCAGGCTGCGTCCTCATCCAAGTCGAATTCCTCGATCTGGGCAACAACTTCCTGACCATCGTAGTAGCCGCAGGCGGCGCAGACATGGTGCGGGCGTTTCAATTCGCCGCAGTTGGGACACTCGCCGGGATTCGAGGCGAACAGCGCGTCATGGGAACGGCGCTTGTTGCGGCGAGATGGAGTGATCTTGTTCTGCTGGACGGCCATTTCCTAGATCCTCGGTTCAGTTTGGAAGTGCCTGACCCCGTCCAGGGTCCAAGCGGTCTTACGCGCCGGCACGCTTCTTGTCCAATCCATTGTCCTTCGTGCGGAGCCGGGAACATAGCGCGATTTCGTCCAAGGGCAAGGACGAATTCACCGGCGGTTCTTGTCAGCGTCAGGCGTCCGTTCCTGCAGTGATTTCAATGCCGCGAACGGGCGGACCTCCTCGTCTGTCATCGGGGACTTTCCTGGCGCGGAAACCGAAATGCTGACAGGATCGACACCCTTGGCCCTTGGCCACGGCGGAAGGGCCAGGGCGAGGGCTTCGGCCAGGACTTCCTCGAGATCCAAGGTGGTCGGCAGCGGGTCTGCGTTTTCATCGGCAGGCATCTCGACCTCGTCACCCTCTGGCACCGGCAGGTCGTGCACGTAGAGACGGGTCACCCGTTCGTCGATGCGGGTGGTCACCGGGCTGCCCGTGGCAACGCAGTCCTGCTGGACCGTTGCGCCGAGCTTGGCGTCGAGCTTCAGGTCCCGGAGCCCGTCCGGCGAGAGATGGCCCTCGAGCTTCAGCTTTCGCAATCCCCTGATGCCGAGCGTCCGCGCGAGGGCGGCCCGCGCGTCCTCATCCGGCTCAAGCGAGAATGAAATCCTCTCCCTGACGGACTGGCACCTGATGATGTGACTGCCTGCACCGGTTGCCACGAGCAAATCCTTGAACCTGCGATCTTCTGTGGATATGCCGACTAGGCGGAGGTCGCGGATTTATCAAGAGGTGGGCGCAATGAAGGTTTCGCGTGGGACGGTCTTCGGGGCAGGGGCCCTGCTGCTGAACCTTGTGCTTGTTCCTGCCTGTTCAAGCCTTGAAGACAGTCATGGCTATGTTCCGGAAGCCGGACTGGTCGAGGAAATCCAGGTCGGCATCGACACGAAGGTGACGGTCGCCCGCATCCTTGGTCGCCCTGGCGTGGAAGGGATCATCGACGACCGAGGCTGGTACTATGTCAGATCCGACTACCAGCGCCGTCTCTGGTATGCACCCGTCGAGTCGAATCGCGAAGTTCTGTCGGTCTCCTTTGCCGACGACGGCGTTGTCGAGAATGTCGAACGCTTCGGGTTGGAGGATGGCCGTGTCGTCGCGCTGGAGCGCAGGGTCACGGATTCAAACACGCAGGGCATCAGTTTCCTGCGTCAGCTCTTCTCGAATTTCGGCAATTTCGATGCGAGCGCGCTCTTCGACGAGAACTAGGGTCTTCCGAAATGCAGGACCCCGCATTGGGCCAGTCCGGGCCCGCGGCATTGACCATGATCCGCGGCATGGGCGGACATCCGGCAGGTCGCATTGCAATACGTCACGTGGTCGTCGGTCCGGACTCCGGCTTGCCTGCCGATCCAGGCTCGAAGTTGAGCGCAACGCCATTGATGCAGTATCGAAGGCCCGTCGGCTTCGGACCGTCGGGGAACAAATGCCCCAGATGCCCGTCGCATCGTGCGCAATGCACCTCGGTCCTGCGCATGAAGAAACTGCGATCCTCGCTTTCGCCGATCGTGCGGTCGTCAATTGGCTGGTAGAAGGACGGCCATCCGGTACCGCTTTCGAACTTGTGGGCCTGGTCAAAAAGGCGTGATCCGCAGCCCTTGCACGTGAAGACGCCCGGCTCCTTCGGGAAATCGTCATGCGTGAAGGCGCGTTCTGTACCGTGCTTCCTGAGGACGTCGTATGCCGGCCCGCCCAACTGGTCGCGCCACTCTTCATCTGATTTGACGATCTTCTCCACCTGGTTTCCCCTTTGTCGTGCTACGGTCAAGGTTGCGGGGCAACATTGCCCACGCGAAACTTAAGTCGGCGAACCGGAATCACCAAGGGGACACTGCGGTGCGCGCAACGTATAGGGCCCGACTCGCCGCTGCGCCCGAGGACATCGAGGTTGCACAGCGGCTTCGGTACAGGGCCTTCATCGCGTGTCGGGATGCCGTGGCCCGTCCTGACGGGCTTGACGCGGACCCGTTTGACGACATTTGCCAGCAGGTTCTCGTCGCCGAGGTGGGCAGCGACCGGGTCGTTGCCACGTTTCGGCTGCTGCGGCTTGGATGCGGGGCCGAAATCGGCAGGAGCTATTCGGCACAGCACTACGGGCTGAACGGCCTTTCCCGGTTTCGGTGGCCGATGGTCGAGATCGGCCGGTTCTGCGTGGCGCCAGACGAAGGCGATCCCGGCATCCTGCACGCGGCATGGGGCGCGCTGACCGCGTTCGTTGACCGGGAAGGGATCAAGCTTCTGTTCGGCTGTTCGTCGTTTCATGGAACCGACGCGGGGATCTACAGCGATGCATTCGCCATGCTGCGGGAACGCCATCTCGCACCGCAGCGCTGGCTGCCGCGCATCAAGGCGCCGCACGTGTTCAGGTTCGCGCAACGGCTTCGGCAGAAGCCGGACCGGCGCCGGGCGCTGAGCTCGATGCCACCATTGCTGAGAAGCTACCTGTCAATGGGTGGCTGGGTCAGCGATCACGCGGTCATCGACCGGGAACTGAACACGCTTCACGTCTTCACCGGTCTGGAGGTTGACTCAATCCCGCCAGGGCGGGCACGCCTGCTGCGCACGGCCGCTGTCTCGCCGGACCGTCACGCTTGACCTGTTTCGGAGTCCCGCATAGCCCGCCGGCATGGCACGTGCACCGCTTCTTCAACTGACCGGCATCGCGCTGAAATTCGGCGGCAACCCGCTTTTTGAAGACGTGTCGCTGATCATCCAGCCGGGAGACCGCCTGGCGCTGGTCGGACGGAACGGCTCGGGGAAATCCACGCTTCTCAAGATCATGGCCGGAATGGTCGAGGTTGACGAGGGCGAACGGGCGGTTTCATCCGGAGGCAGCGTTGGCTACATGGAGCAGGAACCCGACCTGCGGGGGTGCCAGACGCTCGGCGACCTGGCGACCCAAGGCGTGGAGATCTCGGAGCATTGGCGTGTCGATGCTGCGGCCGACGGGCTGAAATTCGATGTCGACACGCCCGTCGAAGCCGCTTCCGGCGGCGCGCGGCGGAAAGCCGGGCTGGCACGGCTCATTGCGCAGGTGCCGGAGCTGCTGCTGCTTGACGAGCCAACAAACCACCTGGACATCGAGTCGATTGCCTGGCTTGAGGCGCACCTGGCCGAAGTCGGGCAGGCCTTCGTCGTGATCAGCCACGACCGTGCCTTCCTTCGCGCGCTCACGCGCGCGACGATCTGGATCGACAGGGGAGTCGTGCGCCGGCGCGAAGGCAGCTTCGCGGGCTTCGAGGAATGGCGCGACCGGGTCTGGGCGGTGGAGGACGCTGCGCGACACAAGCTCGATCGCAAGATCCTGAGCGAAGGCAAATGGGCGGTCGAGGGCATCAGCGCGCGCCGGCGGCGGGATCTGGGCCGCGTCCGGGCATTGGAGGCCATGCGGGCTGAACGTGCGAACCAGGTTCTGCGCCAGGATGCTGCAAGGATGGAACTGATGTCCGGCCCGAGATCGGGCAAGCGCATCATCGAAGCGCGACGGATTTCCAAGGAATTCGACGGCAAGGTCATTTGCCGGGAGTTTTCGCTGCGGGTGATGCGCGGCGACCGGATCGCTCTCGTGGGGCCCAACGGAGTCGGCAAGACTGCAATGATCGAATTGCTGTCTGGCCGCGCCGTGCCGGATGGGGGCGGAATCGATCTCGGCACGAATGTCGAGCTTGCGGTCTTCGACCAGCATCGCGCCGAACTCGATCCCGATGCGACGCTTTGGGAAAGCCTGACAGGTGACAAGGCCATGCGGCTTCCGGGACGGTCCGATCAGGTCATGGTGCGCGGCCAGCCCAGACACGTCGTGGGCTACCTGAAGGATTTCCTGTTTGAGGAGACGCAGGCCCGCGCTCCGGTCCGGTCGCTGTCCGGCGGCGAAAGGGCGCGCCTTCTGCTCGCGCGCATCATGGCGAAGCCCGCAAACCTGCTCGTGCTGGACGAGCCCACGAATGACCTGGACATGGAGACCCTGGATCTCCTGAGGAGCCTGCTCATCGGCAGCGATTCCACGGTCTTGCTCGTCAGCCATGACCGGGACTTCGTCGAAAGGGTGGCGACAAGGACCCTGGCTTTCGAGGGAGCGGGTCGAATCACGGTGCACGCGGGCGGCTGGATGGACTTTGCCTGCCCGGACCGCGCGGCGCCGCAAGCATCCACCCGCGGCGGGTTGGCGAAGGAGCGCGTTCTCCGCAAGAAACGGCGGCCAAAACGGGGGAAGCCGCAGGGGCTGAGCTTCACGGAAACGCACCGCCTGAACGAGCTTCCCGGCATCATCGCCCGGCTCGAGGCCGAGATCGCAAGGTTGAGCGAATTCATGTCGGATCCCGGCCTCTTTGCCAGTGAACCGGTCAAGTTCCGGAAGGCAGCCGACGCGCTGGCCGCCAGGCAATCGCAGCTTGTCGCCGCCGAGGCGGAATGGCTTGCCCTCGAGGAAAGGGCCGAGGGCGGCTGACAGGTCCTGTGCGCTTTGAAGACGGTTCTTCCGAGCGTGTTCGGAGTCGTCGGCGCCTGGTTGGCGAGGAACGGGACGCGCTCCTCCGCCAGATTGGCAGAGGCACCCGTCAAGCCTGCAAGCCGACCCTTTCGCATCGTTTTTGGTGCGCTGGAATCAAATGGAAAAATCCTGTTTGCCGCTCTTGACTGCCGCAGAAATATGCGTAGAACCCGCGCATTCACGAACTCCTCGAAACGGGAAGACCCATGAGCACGTTCACCGCAACTCCGGCGGAGATTGACAAGAAGTGGATTCTGATCGATGCCGAAGGAGTCGTATTGGGGCGCCTTGCCTCGATCATTGCCATGCGCCTGCGCGGCAAGCACAAGGTGACGTACACACCGCACATGGACATGGGCGACAACGTCATCGTCGTCAACGCCGACAAGGTTCAGTTGACTGGCAACAAGCGCGACAAGCCGAACTACTGGCACACGGGCTATCCTGGCGGAATCAAGTCGCGGACGACTGGCGAGATCCTTGATGGTGCGCATCCTGAACGAGCGGTCATGCAGGCCGTCAAGCGCATGCTTCCCAGGAACCGCCTGTCGCGAAAGCAGATGACGAATCTCCGCGTCTATGCCGGGACCGAGCATCCGCACGACGCGCAGACGCCGGAAGTGCTCGACGTCAAGTCCCTTAACAAGAAGAACACCCGGAGCTGAATCGATGGCCGAAAACGTCGCAGTGGCAAACGAACCGATGGAAACCGCAGGAGGGGTTGAAGGCGTTCTTGCGGACATGCAGGTCGCGGCGGCCGATCCGGAGCCCGTACGCGAGCCCGTGCGCGACGAGTTTGGCAGATCCTACGCGACGGGGAAGCGCAAGGAGGCCGTGGCCCGTGTCTGGATCAAGCCGGGCTCGGGCAGGGTGGTCGTGAACGGCAAGGACATGGACGAGTATTTTGCGCGTCCGGTGCAGCAGATGATCTTGCGGCAGCCCTTCAAGGTCGCCGGCGTTGACGGCGAATTCGACGTCATGGCGACAGTCAAGGGCGGCGGTCTTTCCGGGCAGGCGGGGGCCGTGAAGCACGGGATCTCAAAGGCGCTTCAGCTTTATGATCCCACGCATCGCGCGGCACTCAAGGCCGCGGGGTTCCTGACCCGCGACAGCCGCGTTGTGGAGCGCAAGAAATACGGCAAGGCCAAGGCGCGCAAGAGCTTCCAGTTCTCCAAGCGCTGACGCCGGACGAGTCAGGCTTTCAACGAAAGGAAATTGCCGGCGCGTTGTCGCGCATGGTCCGTCCGCGTCAAGTGCCCCTGGCAATTTCCCGTGCCCGATTTTCGGAAAGATGGGTGGCCCCCGCGTATTCCGTTCCGTCCGTGGCCGGATCGGGGTCTTGCCGCTGTTCCAGGCTTGGAGAATTCGCCCGGGTCGCTGGACTTGATGATCCGCGTGTCCAAGGGTCAGGGAGCTTCGGACAGCTCTGCAGAACCTGTTCTGAAAGGCTAGACCCGTCCGCGAACTTCCGGTGAGCCTTTCGCGTAGTGTCGGGCACGGAACAGCCAGTTGACCCTGCCGATACCGTCCACCTCGTTGAAGTGCGGGCACACATATTCCCAGGCAACACCACCCTCGGGCGTCACCTCGAAGACACACCCCTTTGCGCCCTCGCAAATCAAGGTGTTGCCGCTGGCAAGACGCTGGCATCCGCCCACATGCGGCGAAAAGAAGCTCTGCGGATTGTCCTTGGCCTTGTAGCGCCAGGCAATGTCGTTGGTCGCCGGATCGATTTCCCAGACCTGGGAATGGTGCAGGTCGGAAGCGTAGGCGCCGTTGGCAAGCACCAGGATATTGCCGTTGTCGAGCATCTGCGCGTCGTGCTGCCCGCCCATCTCGTCGTCCTGATAGTGCCAGACTATCTCGTCGGATTGCCGGTCGAGGATGAAGACGAGGTTCAGGACCTTGCAGCTGACCAGGTATTTTCCGCCCTCCAGCGGAACGATCGTGTTCGTGTGTCCCGTGGACCAGCGGTTGGCGTTGCGGTGCAGCGGGAACCGGTCGCTGCCGAACTCCGTGAGGTGCCGTTCCCAGACGACGGCGCCGGCCTCATCGATTTCGCGGATGGCTTCGCCGCAGATGCCCGCCTCGGTTTCCGAACCGGGAACGCCACCCTGGATCGATGCCTGGATCTCAGGATCGATGTCGGTGTATGCCAGATAGACGGCTCCGCCGGTTGGCAGACGCCGCGCGTCGTGATGCTGGTACGGGTCGCAATGCTCCCATACCAGGTTGCCATCCCAGTCGTATTCACGCATCAGGCCGCTGCTCGTCAGGGCGACGCCCCTGCGCTCTTCGGACCGCTCGTTGACGAAGAGGTTCCCGTTCGGAAGCAGAGTGCACCAGAAGGTCAGTCCGCTGCCGACCGTCCAGCGGTGTGCTGTCACTCCGTCATGGTCGATCAGGTAGACCTGGTTGCCGCCGGATGGGGCAAGGAGCACATGGCCAGGCGTCGACCGAGATCGGTCATGGTGGGTCACGCCGGTGGTCGGAGTCAGCATCGAACAAGTCCTTGTAGCGCCCCAGGTCGCAGAAATGCCGAAAGGAATAGTGCTGCCATTGTCAACCCGTCAATGCTTGTCTTCGTGTTGTCAGGAGACGCGCCAGGCCCTAGCGTTCAGGCCAATTGTCCCGGAGAGCCCAGGATCGGAGACTCGCTTTGCAAGCGCCCACAACCAATCGGTCAGCCACGCGGCCGCCAGCCTGTGACATCGATTTCTTCAGCGATGAATGTGTAATGGACCCTGTTTCGGCCTATCACCGGATGCTGGCCACCGGTCCGGTCGTTTGGCTGCCCAGGAACCGATTGCACGCGATTTGCGGCTATGACGCGCTGACGACGTCGTTGCGCAATCACGAAGTCTTTCGTTCCGGAAAGGGCGTTTCGATCGACGACTCGGTCAACGAATTCCTCATCGGCAGCACTCTCAACTCTGACCCGCCCGAGCACGACGCGACTCGGGCCATCACGTTCGGGCCGCTTACGCCGAAGGCGCTGGAAGAGGTACGTGCCCGGATCGAGGAAGAGGCACGACTCATTGCCGACCGGGTGGTCGCACAGCGCGAGTTTGACGCCGTCAGTGACCTCGCGACGCGCCTGCCACTGGCAATCGTGCGCGACCTGGTTGGGCTTGGCGCCAATGGCAGGGAACACATGCTGGAATGGGCTGCTGCCACGTTTGAACTGATGGGAGATCCGCGGGATCGAAAGGAGACGGCTGTCAAGAACCTGGGCGAGTTGCGCCGGTTCCTGGAAGATCCCGAGGTGTTGAATGGTCTCAGCCCCGACGGCTGGGCCAATCGTGCAACGCGCATGGCGGTCGAGGCCGGGATGGAGCACAGGAAGGCGATTTCGCTGATGCGGGACTACATCGCGCCCAGCCTCGACACGACGATTGCGGCCATCGGGTACGGCGTGATGCTGTTTGCCCGACGCCCCGATCAATGGGACAAGCTGCGGCAGGACCGGTCGCTCGTGCGCAACGCCATCGAGGAAGTCGTTCGGCTCAATACGCCGATCAAGACCCTGTCGCGCCTTGTTGAAGAAGACGTCGAGGTCGGTGGCACGATCTTGCCGAAAGGGAGCCGGACCATGATGATGTTCGGTGCCGCCAACCGCGACCCGTCAAAGTTCGAGAACCCGGACGACTTTGACATCGAACGGAATGTGCGAGGACATGTCGGTTTTGGACACGGCACGCATGCGTGCCTTGGCATGCACCTGGCCCGCCTTGAAATGAACTGCCTGTTCAATGCACTGGCAGATCGCGTTGAACGCTTTGAACTCATCGGGGAACCCGTTCCAGGGAAGATCAGCGTGATCCACAGCTTTCGACGGCTGATGGTCCGCGTCGGAGCCTGAAGTGACATCGGGACCTGCCGCGGAGTTGCCGCCCTGCATATCGGGACGCCACAGCGAATTCCTGGTTGGCGAGGGGCCGGTCCCGGTACGGGCGGCGAACTTTCAGGTTCGGACGGGCTTGCACGTCCGCAGGGGTGACCTTCAGCATCGGGCAGCAAGCCGCGACGCGTCAAGGAAGCGTTGGCGACGCTTTCGACGCAAGGCGCGCATCGGTGAGCGGGCCTGCAGGTTCCGCGGGCAGCCGCGAGAATTCGGACACCTTGCAATTTCGGGTCCAAGGCTGCAGCTGCCGAGCGCTGCCGGATTGCCCCCGAAAGAGCGCAATCCTCCAACTTGAGCCAAGGAGTGACGGAACACGATCAAGCCCGCGATCGGATTCATCGGACTCGGCCTCATGGGTTCCGCCATGGCGGAGCGTCTTCAGTCCCGAGGCCATTCGTTGACCGTCATTGCCAACCGGTCACGCGAGAACGTGGATGCCGCGGTCGCGCGCGGCGCGACTGAAGTCGGCACCGCAAGGGAACTCGCCGTGGCCAGCGATGTCGTCATGCTTTGTCTCGCCACGTCCGCGCAGGTCGAGAGCCGCATGCGCGGGCCGGAGGGCGAGATCGCGGGCCTTCGCGAGAGAGCCGTCGTGATCGACTTCGAAACCTCCCTACCCGGGTCCACGCGGAAACTGGCCGAAGAGGTGGCCGCTGCGGGCGGGGCCTATCTGGACGCACCGCTCGGGCGGACGCCATTGCATGCCCGGGACGGTCTTCTGAACATCATGGGCGCGGGCGACAAGACGGCGTTCGACAGGGTCGGGCCGGTCCTGGACGAGCTGGGCGAAAACGTCTTTCACCTCGGCCCGTCGGGAACGGGCCACGTCCTGAAGCTCATCAACAATTTCTGTGCGCAATGCATGGCGAATGCCTTTGCAGAGGCGTTCGCCATGGCAGACAGGACAGGAGTTGACCGTCAGGTGGTCTATGGCGTGATGTCTGCGGGGCCCGTAGGTTCGGGCATGATGGATTTCATCTAGTCGTATGCGGTCGAAGGCAACGCGGACGTGCTGGCGTTTTCGGTGCGAAACGCTGCAAAGGTTGTCGGCTACTACAGGCAGATGGCCAGGGATGCAGGCGTGCGGTCGATCATGGCCGAGGGCGCGATGCAGGCGCTCGAAGAGGCGATCTCGATGGGGCGGGGCAGCACGCTGGTGCCGGAGCAGGTGGACTTCTTCGCCAGGAAGTTCGAATCCGGCTAAGCGCCGCGACGGCGGACGCCTGGCGCCTCCCTTTCTCCCGCGGGCCAATGCAGGGGCTCGAGTCGCGGACCGACCTGCCGAGAGCGCAGCAAAGGAAAAGGTTGCATCTCTTCGCTTTCTCTTTACTTTCGCGTCCTGCACGGACAGGCATGCCTGTCCTGACACCTTTACGACGACACACCAGGAGGAAAGACACACAATGCAACGTCGCAAGTTTCTGAAAGCCGCGGCACTCGGCACGGCAGGTGCCGCGCTGGCTGCGCCAATGGTGAACGCACAAGGCGCACGCAACCTTACCATCGTTTCGACCTGGCCACGGGACTTTCCCGGCCTTGGACTGAGCGCCCAGCGCCTGGCTGCTCGCATTACCGAACTGAGCCAGGGAGCCATCCAGACCGAGTACTTTGCGGCAGGCGAGCGCGTTGGCGCATTCGACGTGTTCGACGAAGTGTCCTCGGGCAATTCGCAGGCCTACATCGCTGCCGACTACTACTGGATCGGGAAGCATCCCGGATTTGCATATTTCACCTCGGTGCCTTTCGGGATGACCACGCCGGAATGGAATGCGTGGATCAAGTTCAAGGGCGGACAGGAACTCTGGGACAAGATCTCCGGTGAATTCGGGTTGAAGCCCCTTGCATGCGGTGCGACCGGCGCCCAGGCCGGCGGCTGGTTCAACAAGGAGATCAACGGCCCGGACGACCTTCAGGGCCTGAAGATGCGCATTCCCGGCCTTGGCGGCACCGTGATGTCGAAGCTTGGCGTTTCGACGGTCTCGCTGCCCGGCGGCCAGATCTACGAGAATCTCGTTTCGGGTGCAGTGGACGCCACCGAATGGGTTGGCCCTTACAACGACTACTTCATGAAGTTCTACGAGGCCGCCACGATCTACTACACCGCCGGAATGCACGAGCCGGGCGGCGGTCTCACGTTCGGCATGAACGCCTCCTGGTGGGGCGAACTGAGCGACTGGGAGAGGTCGCTCATCACGGCTGCCTGCTACGAGGAACACGCAGCCCAGCCCGAGGAGGCCTCGGCCAACAACGGCGCATATCTCGCACGTCTCGTGAACGACCACGGCGTCCAGGCCCGCGCATTCAACGAGGACGTCTGGGACGCATTCGGTGACGCCGCGGAAGAAGTGTTCGCCGAAACCCGGGATCACTCCGCACTTGCGGCCGAGATCAACGATGCCTTCCAGGCGGCGCTGAAGGAAATCGGCGCATGGCGGGCTGCGGCAGAGATCGAGTTCTCGAACCAGCGTAACCGAATTCTTGGCCTGATCTGAGGTCTTGAACGGAACTGGGTGATAGCAAAGGCAGGAGCTGGCGGCACGCCGGCTCCTGTTTTTTCCATCTAGGCGTGATCGGCGGCGTGAATTCCGATACGCGCCACGGCACGGGACAGTCGGAGGTCGGCCGATGAGCGCCACGTCAGATCCGGACACTCTGCCTCGTCACGGCACGCCCGCACCCGTGACGCGCGTGTTCGGGTGGGCGATGCTCGCCGTGCTTGCCGCGTTCATGATCAACAACGTGCTTATCGTGGGTTGGGGCTTTCCTAAGCCAGCGCAGGCATTTGGCGGTGACGGACGTGCATGGCTGCTGGTCGCGATCTACGTGATCTTTGCCGCCATCGCGGTCTTCTGGGTGTTGCGCACGCCTGATCGTGCATTGCGGTACGATGCGAGGGCGATCAGCGATTTCAACGCCTACCTCATCCGCGGATGCTATTTCGCGGTGCTTTTCACCGGGATTGCGGATGCCGCGATCGCCTTCGTCCGGGTCGAGGGTCTCCTGCCCCACCTCTTTGGCGAAAATCTTGCGCAAGACCTGATACGATCTCACTTCATCGGCCCGTGGATTCACTTTCCCTTGGCGATTCTCGGGTTCGGCGTGGCGGCATTCTCGCGTTCGCTGGGTTTCATATGGCTGGCGTTGCTGATCGTGATTGCGGAACTGCTGATCGTTTTTTCCCGTTTCGTCTTCTCCTACGAACAGGCGCTCATGGGTGATCTCGTCCGCTACTGGTATGCGGCCCTGTTTCTCTTTTCCTCCGCCTACACGCTCCTCGATGAGGGCCACGTGCGCGTCGACGTGCTCTATGCGGGCTTTGACATTCGTCGGAAGGGAAGGGTGAACGCCGCGGGAGCGATCCTGCTGGGCATGTCGACCTCCTGGATCATCATCCTGGTCGGCATGGGGTCGGCGAATTCGATCGTCAATTCGCCGGTCAGGAATTTCGAAGTCAGCCAGACCGGCACGGCAGGCATGTACACCAAGTACCAGATGGCCGCGTTTCTCGGGATATTCGCCATCACCATGCTGATACAGTTCGTGAGTTACCTGTTCGAGGCCGTGGCCGACATGCGTGACGAGCCCGGTCACCGTGATGTCGAACCGGTCGCGCACTGAGGATCAACGCTGATGGAACTGTTCTTTCTCGCCGTGCTGATCTTCGTCATGGCTGCGGCCCTGGGTTCCGGTTTTCCCGTTGCCTTCGCACTGCCGGGCGCGGCGATCATTTCCATCGTTGCCGCAGCGGCATCCGGCTACTTCTTTGCCGACGACATGGACGCGTTCTTTCACTCCGGCGGGCCGTCGCAATGGCTGACGGCGGGAGTGACGAACCTCAGGGGCGTCTACTGGGAGGTCGAGCGGGATACCCTGATCGCGATTCCACTCTTCATTTTCATGGGCATCATGCTGCAGCGGTCGAAGATCGCCGAAGACCTGCTCGTGACCATGGCGCGCCTTTTCGGGCCGGTACCGGGGGGGCTTGGCATCTCGGTGGTCTTCGTGGGCGCGTTGCTCGCGGCCACGACCGGCATCGTGGGCGCAACGGTGGTTGCAATGGGGCTCATTTCCCTGCCGGCCATGCTGCGCAACAACTACTCCCAGCCGCTTGCAACGGGAACAATCGCCGCTTCAGGCACGCTGGGACAGATCATCCCGCCGTCCATCGTCCTCATCATCCTGGCCGACCAGCTGGCAAGCGCTTCGGATCAGGCGTCGACAGCGCGAAAGGCGCTGCACAAGGATTCAACCGGGGAATTGACCATGCCCTCGGTCTTTGACGTGGCATCCACGAGCGCGGGCGAAATGTTCCTCGGCGCCTTCGTTCCCGGCATCGTGCTCGTGCTGCTCTACATGATCTTCATTCTCGGACTCGCCTTGATCCGGCCAAGGCTGGCACCGGCCGTTCCTTACCACGGCGCGCGCGACGCAAAGTTCTGGGGCAATGTGCTGCTGACGCTCGTTCCGCCGCTGGCCCTGATTTTTCTTGTTCTCGGCTCGATCCTTTCGGGCATCGCGACCGTCAACCAGGCCGGTGCCATCGGCGCGGCCGGTGCGTTGATCATGGCCGGCTACCGGCTTGTCGAGCAGAACCGCCGCACGTTCGCTCCGGCTCTTCTTGCGATGGCCGGGCTCGCCGTGATCGCGTATGCCCTTTCGACCTTCGACACGAACGTCAAGGCAGTGATCGTCACGGGCGGAGACATGACGGGCATCTGGCTTGGGGGCGTCGGGGTTGCGCTTGTCCTGGTCGCCCTGGTCTGGTCGGGTGTCCGCGTCCTCCGGATCGAGAACACGCTGCACGACGTGATGATAGAGACTGCCAAGACCACGTCGCTCGTCTTCATCATCCTTCTCGGCGCAGCCATGCTGACTGCGGCGTTCCGCGCCTTTGGCGGCGAGGAACTGGTGAAGGATTTCCTGAATTCGTTGCCTGGCGGGTTCTGGACACAGTTTGTCATCGTCATGGCCGTGATATTCGTGCTCGGCTTCTTCCTCGACTTCATCGAGATCGCGGTTGTCGTGGTGCCGATCGTCGCCCCGATCCTCCTGGCGGATCCCACGGCCAACATCACGTCGGTCTGGCTTGGCGTCATGATCGGGCTGAACATCCAGACCTCGTTCCTGACGCCGCCTTTCGGATTTGCCTTGTTCTACCTGAGAGGCGTCGCGCCGCCATCCGTGAAGACGGTCCAGATCTACAAGGGGGTCGTGGCCTTCATCTGCCTGCAGCTGATCGCGCTCGGAATCGTCGGCTACTATCCGCAACTCGTGAACTATCTGCCGAACCGCGTTTCGCTTTTGGGCGAGACGGCTCCGCCTCCACGAAACCCGAAGCTCCAGCATTGCCTCGAAGACTATGTCCATGCCCGGCTGGGCGAAAGTCGCGGGGCTGTCCTGGC
This sequence comes from Boseongicola sp. SB0665_bin_10, assembly GCA_009838075.1. Classification (GTDB taxonomy): domain Bacteria; phylum Pseudomonadota; class Alphaproteobacteria; order Rhodobacterales; family Rhodobacteraceae; genus JAJEFO01. The sequence continues at coordinate 74,297 of VXSG01000097.1, forward strand.
GTCCATAGAGACGGCACGCGGGCTCGATCTGTCGATCCTGCCGCGCGGTGTTCGCAACGACCTGGCGGATGCATTTGACAGCGCGGAAGCTGCAATTGGCCAGCTTGACAGTGCCTGGGTCGCCCATGACGAAGTGGTCGCGGCCACGGACGGGTATCGCCCGCAGCATCGGCGGGTGAGATTCATCGAAAAGCAGATCCGTGACCTTGATCACGAAATCAAGGAACTGAACAAGCAGGCAAGCTTCCTGACGTCCGAGGACGGGGCCGACCGTCAGCAGCGGCTGGAAGAGCGAGTTGCGGAAACCGAGGCCGAGCGGGCGGAACTCGCCGCGGCTCTGCCGGAGGGATGGGACGAAGTCTACGCGCAGTTCAGCGCCCTGGTTCAGGCTGAAGACAAGGCGCGTGCGGCCTATCGCCGGGCCGCGGACGAATCGGTTGGTCCCGCGCGTGCCTTCCTCTCCATTGTGGACGCCAACGATGCATTCTTCGCGCTGGAAAGCGAGTTGCGCGGAATTCAGAGCCTTGTGGAAACCGGCGACAGGGCCATCGCGGAAGAGACCGCCAAGGCTCTCGGCAGTGCATTCGGGGCGTTGGCGGGTGCCGACGACATTCGTTCGGCCCTTTCGAAAGTGCGCCGTTCAATGCGCGAGGGCCGGGTGGACCGCGAAAAGGCGGCGGAGGACTGGGCTGACGCCGTCGCGGCGTTCGACGCCCAGGTCGCGTGGCGCCGCGCTGCGGCGGGCGACATTTCGACTGGTGTGCGGGCATATCTTGCGGCCATTTCGGACACTGTGGGCTCGCGCCAGCAGGAGCGCCTCAACCGAGACCAGGCGTTGCACATCTCCGGTTGCAATGCCGCCCATCGCGACATCTCCCTGAACTTCTAGGGGACGTTGCCGGGAGCGCTTCCGCATGCAGGTGCGCTGCGCTGATCCAGTCGGTCGGCGCATGCCGATTGTCGGTGCGGCAAATGTTCCGTTTCGAATGGGGTGCGGCGGTGCAAGCTCGGTCGTCCTGACCTCGGATGAGATCATAGGTGCCATTTGGATTGCCCTGTCCGGAAAGCCAGGTGGTCCCGGGAGACGCGATGGTGGAGCCTGGAGTGGATGACCGTTGCAAGGCTGCGCCCGCGCGCTGGCCGGGTCCGGCGGCCTGAGCGCTTGAAAATGCGGGACCGGTATCTGGGTCCTGCGACTGCTCGTGGCGAGCGCCCGAATTGCCGTCGCCCGCACCTTTCACCGGATGAGGGTTGAACCGGACCGCGTGTTGCTTGACAAGGAACAACGTCCAGCAGCCGAGCGTGTGAACCGTGAGACAACCCGAACTGTCACAGGACCCGCACAGGATCCGGCAAGGTGTCGACAGGAATCTCGAGCGAGCCATCGGACGCGAAGTGCGCTCCATTCGTCATCAAAGGGGCATGACCGTATCCGATCTGGCGTCCTCCACCGGTCTGTCGGCGGGAATGCTGTCAAAGATCGAGAACGGCAGGATCTCTCCGTCACTCACCACCCTGCAAGGCCTCGCAAGCGTGCTGAATGTTCCTCTCAGCTCGCTGTTCACGGGTTTCGACGACACTCGGGAAGCCGTCCTGACCCGATCCGGCAGCGGGGCGGAGACCCAAAGGGCGGGCACCCGGGCCGGGCACCAGTACAACTTGCTCGGTCATCTTGGAAACAACACCAGCGGGGTCGTGGTCGAGCCATACCTGATCACGTTGGCCGAACAATCGGACGTGTTCCCGACCTTCCAGCACGACGGAATCGAGATGCTGTACATGCTGGAAGGCGAAGTCGACTATCGCCACGGTGACAGGATCTTCTCCCTGAGGCCCGGGGACACGCTGTTTTTCGACGCGGACGCGCCGCACGGCCCCGAGGTTCTGGTCAAGTTGCCGGCCAGGTACCTGTCCGTGATTTCGTATCGGCAGTCCCGTTGATTTCGCCAAGTCCGGGCGGATGGCCCTGGCCGATACTCCGGCTGGCTGGCGCCTCGATTCAATCGGCAAGTGTTCGTATTGAGAAAAAAAGTTTCTCACAGGTAGTGTCTCGATGCGGGATTCGCTAGACTCTCATCCGTTGGGCCAAGAAGGGATTCGATCCATGTGCGGAATTGTGGGGCTGTTCCTCAAGGACAAGGAACTCGAGCCGAAATTGGGCGAGATGCTCACGCAGATGCTGATTACCATGACGGACCGGGGACCGGACAGTGCTGGCATTGCGATCTATGGCAGGGGCAAGCGCGGGAAGGCGAAACTGACCGTGCAGTCCGACAAGCCCTGTCAGGATCTTGACGACCTGGCGCCGGAACTGGGTCGGGCCGTGGGCACGGAGGTCGGCATTCGCCGTGTCGACACGCATGCGGTGCTGGAGCTGGAAGCAGGCAAGGTGAATGTCGCGCGGAAGGCGGTTCGCGAATTGCGTCCAGGCATCAGGGTGATGTCCGACGGCGAAGTCATCGAGATCTACAAGGAGGTGGGGCTGCCCAGGGACGTTGCCGACCGTTTCGAGCTGTCTCGGATGGAAGGCACGCATGGCATCGGGCATACCCGAATGGCCACGGAATCCGCAGTGACGACGGAAGGGGCCCACCCGTATTCCACGGGAGCGGATCAGTGCCTGGTGCACAACGGTTCACTCTCGAACCACAACGACCTGCGCCGCAAGCTCATGCGCAAGGGCGTTCGGATCGAGTCGATGAACGATACCGAGGTCGGAGCCGCCTACCTGACCTGGAAGATGCAGAATGGCGCATCGCTTGGCGAGGCGCTGGACAGTTCGCTGGAGGATCTCGACGGGTTCTTCACCTTTGTCGTCGGGACGAGGGACGGCTTTGGCGTGTTGCGCGATCCCATCGCCTGCAAGCCGGCCGTGATGGCCGAAACAAGCCGATACGTGGCCTTTGGCAGCGAATACCGGGCGCTGGCGAGCCTTCCGGGAATTGAAAACGCTAGCGTATGGGAGCCAGAACCCGCGACCGTCTACTTCTGGAGTCATTGAGATGCAGACATACGACCTCTCCGAAAGGGGCCTCCGCGGGCTGAATTCCGTTCTGCATGCGCAGCGCGAGGAAACCAACCGGACCGGCTGGGAAGTGGTGAACCCGAGGGGCAGCCATGCGATTGCCGTGGGGTTGGACGCGCCCCTCGAAATCATCGTCAAGGGCTCGACCGGGTACTATTGCGCAGGGATGAACCAGGGGGCGACCATCAGGGTCGAAGGCTCGGTAGGTCCCGGTGTCGCCGAGAACATGATGTCGGGTTCCGTCGTGGTCGAGGGCGATGCCAGCCAGTATGCGGGCGCCACGGGTCACGGCGGGCTGTTGGTGATCAAGGGCAATGCCTCGTCGCGCTGCGGCATATCGATGAAGGGAATCGACATCGTGGTGCACGGCAATGTCGGGCACATGTCGGCCTTCATGGCACAGGCCGGGAACCTCGTCGTGTGCGGCGATGCGGGTGACGCGCTCGGCGACTCGATCTACGAGGCGCGGCTCTTCGTGCGTGGTTCGGTCAAGAGCCTTGGCGCGGACTGCGTCGAAAAGGAAATGCGGCCTGAACATGTCGGCATCCTCGAGGACCTGCTTGAACGGGCGGACCTGCATGCCAGGCCGGAGGAGTTCAGGCGCTACGGCTCGGCCCGCAAGCTCTACAATTTCGACATCGACAACGTCGCTGACTACTAGGGAGTTTGGCATGAATGACACAGATACCGCGATTCCGCGCACCCTGCCGATCCGGTCGGCGACGTTCACCAATGAAGTCAATGCCGAAATTCGCCGCGCCGCCGCCACCGGCATCTACGACATCCGCGGCGGCGGCGCCAAGCGCCGCGTGCCGAATTTCGACGACCTGCTCTTTCTTGGCGCCTCGGTGTCACGGTATCCGCTCGAAGGGTATCGCGAGCGCTGCGACACCTCGGTGACGCTGGGCACGCGCTTTGCCAGGAACCCGATCGAACTGGATATCCCGATCACCATCGCAGGCATGAGTTTCGGTGCGCTGTCAGGGCCGGCAAAGGAGGCACTTGGACGCGGCGCGTCGGCTGCGGGCACGTCAACCACAACGGGCGATGGCGGCATGACGCCCGAAGAGCGGCGGCATTCGTCCACGCTGGTCTACCAGTACCTGCCTTCGCGCTACGGCATGAACCCCAACGACCTGCGCCAGGCAGATGCCATCGAGGTCGTCGTGGGGCAGGGCGCCAAGCCTGGCGGAGGCGGCATGCTGCTTGGCCAGAAGATTTCCGACCGCGTGGCAGAGATGCGAACGCTGCCCAAGGGAATTGATCAGCGTTCGGCATGCCGCCACCCCGATTGGACGGGGCCGGACGACCTCGAGATCAAGATCCTTGAACTGCGCGAAATCACGGACTGGCGGGTGCCGATCTACGTAAAGGTCGGCGCGACGCGACCCTATTATGACACCGCCCTGGCGGTGAAGGCTGGAGCCGACGTGGTGGTCATGGACGGCATGCAGGGCGGCACTGCGGCCACGCAGGACGTGTTCATCGAACATGTGGGCTTGCCTACGCTGGCTTGCATCCGTCCCGCCGTGCACGCACTTCAGGACCTGGACGTGCATCGCGAAGTGCAGTTGGTGATATCGGGCGGAATCCGCAGCGGTGCCGATGTGGCAAAGGCGCTTGCACTCGGCGCGGATGCAGTCGCCATCGGCACGGCCGCACTCATCGCCATGGGGGACAATGACCCCAGGTGGGAAGCCGAATACCAGGAGCTTGGTTCCACCTCGGGCGCCTATGACGACTGGCATGAAGGGCGAGACCCGGCGGGCATAACCACGCAGGATCCCGACCTGGCCGCCAGACTGGATCCGGTGGAAGCCGGGCGGCGGCTTCGCAACTATCTCAAGGTCATGACGCTCGAGGCGCAAACGATGGCGCGTGCCTGTGGCCACAATCACCTACGCAACTTCGAGGCCGAGGACCTCTGTGCCCTGACCATGGAAGCTGCAGCGATGGCCCAGGTGCCGTTGGCGGGAACCGACTGGTATCCAGGAAAGGGTGGATTCTAGGTGAGGCCACCTGCCGTGGCCGGACAGGTCCGCATCACCGCTGGTTTGCTTGAGCGCCGCCTGACGAGACGTTGAAACCGGCGCTGTCCGTTTCATGCTCCATTTTGGCAGGCACTCGGGGCGATCCTCATGCCCGCGGTGTCCTGCGCCGTCCACATGCATCCACAATGGCGACGGGCGAACTGCCCGGTTGCCGGCAACTCAGGCGCGGAAGGCGCTGGAGACGGCTTGTGCCCCGCCAACTGACCGACAGGGTCAATCCCGAGAGCAGCAATTCAGGACGCTCTTTGCCGGAGGAGGACGGTCCGTCCGGGAAGGGCAGTCGCGCCATCGACACGCTTGCACCTGATTCTCCCCTCGCGCTTTCGGCCGGATTGCGGCGGGCGGTTCCGTTGCCTGGCCTGCCGCCTGATTCGTGCGGATGCGGATGACTGGCTGCTTCAGGCAGACGAGATCGGATCGAGTGCGGCACTTTGGCTTCGAAATAGTCACAATAAGGTCAATGTTTGACCAAAATGCTACGATTTCGTGAAAAAATTTTTCGAAAAAGACAAAATCCCTCGACAGTGCATCAATCTCGAAGTTCACTGTCGGCAAGCAAGACACGCAATGCCGATTGGAGAACCGATAAAGGTCGAACCAGAAACACACGGACGGTCAGAAGAATGACGAGCGACATGCAAACCCTGCTGCAGCCCTTCCTCGAGGAAACGGAACCCAGGCGCGGACTGCCGGCGGCGGCCTACAGGGATGGAGAATTCTGGAACGCCGAGTGCCAATCCGTGTTTGCACGAAACTGGGTCTGCATCGGGTTTGCGCATGAATTGAAGCAAGCCGGTGATGTCGTGCCCGCAACCGTGGCGGGCCAGCCGCTGCTCATGGTCCGCAATGGCGGAGGCGAGATCAAGGCATTCCACAATGTTTGCCGCCACCGGTGCCTGACGCTGGTCGACAAGCCGGGAAATGTCGGAAAGCTCATCCGTTGCCCCTATCATTCCTGGGCATACGATCTGAATGGGGCACTGAGGGCCTCGCCGCATTTTGGTGGCACCGGGCAGCATGAGGCCAAGGGTTTCGACAAGTCGCGCAGCGGTTTGATTCCCGTGCGAACCCATGTCTGGCAGGACTGGATCTTCGTCAATGTCAGCGGCGAGGCGCCGCAGTTCGAGGACTATGCCGGGTCGTTGATCAAGCGGCTTGGAGAGGTCGACTGGGAGAATGTCGATTGCATCGGCACGTTGGATTTCGGCGAGATCTCGACGAACTGGAAATTCATCATGGAGAACTTCATCGAACCCTATCACGTGCAGTTCGTTCACGCTTCGACCACCGACCAGCCCTTGTCCGATCACTACACGATCATTGACGGCAACTGCATGGGCAGTGCCGTGGACCTGGACGAAGAGGTCGGCACTGCGGACAGCCTGGCCGTCAGCTCGCGCTACTTGGCGCTCTACCCGAATTTCATCCTCGGCCGGTACTTCCCGGACCAGATGGGCGTGTATCTCAACATCCCGACAGGCCCGGGCACAATGAACCAGAAGCGCGGGCTTTACACGACAGGCGGCACGCAGTTGAGCGCAAACGAGGTCGAGGACCTGAAGAGGCTCTGGTGGGATGTTCACAAGGAAGACCACGAAATGGTCGAACGATTGCAGGCGGGCCGTGCATCACCGGTTTCCGCCACCGGGGGTGTCTTGTCGCCGGCCTGGGAGGACAGCGTTCACGCATTTCAGTCTCTCGTGGCCCGTGACCTGATCGGGCACCGCGGCAACTGACCAAAGGAATCTCCATATGACAGATATCCCCGACATTTCACGCGGCTTCCGTCTGGCGCACACGATGATGCGCGTGATGGACATGGACAAGTCGCTGCAGTTCTATTGCGGCATCCTTGGCATGACGGTCTTGCGCCGGACCGACTATCCCGAGGGCAAGTTCACCAACACCTTCATCGGCTACGGCCCTGAGGCGGAGTTCCCGGCGCTGGAACTGACAGCGAACTGGGGGCAGGAGGAGCCATACGAGAAGGGCAATGGCTGGGGCCACATCTGCATCGAGACCCCGGATGTCTACAAGGCCTGCGAAGAGCTGGCGGCGGCTGGTGTCAACATCACCCGTCCGCCCGGACCGATGAAGGGCGGCACGCGCGTGATCGCGTTTTGCGAGGATCCGGATGGCTACAAGGTCGAACTCAACGAATCCATCCTGAAGCATCTTGCCACGGAAGGGTCCTGACCGATGCACGGCAGGAGGATGCAGCATGGTCCGGACATGATTGATGGGTTCGGCAGGGTGCTGATGCCGGGCTGCACCTGCGTCCGCAATGGCGTGGCCTGGCTGGTCGGCAAGACGATGCGTGGCGCCATCAAGCCCGTCAACGACGTCATGTCCCGACATTTGAACTGCAGCGGGCTCCTCGAGTTCCAGGAAGGCAAGGGTTGCCGGGATCACGGTGGCATGAGTCGCGTCTGCGCTTTCGGCGACGTTTCCCCCATTCGCGGGACCAGTCCGGTCACTCAGCCGCAACACGGACCAGGCGGACGTGAACGGCATCCTCCATTCCGTCTGGCACCGCGACCGGCAACGTCTTGCCGGCGCCACCCGGAAGCAGGACATCCATGTTGATGACCGTGGAATTTGCAGAGACGCCGGAAATCGCGCAACCCGGCAGGGCGGACCAGGTGGCCGGACTCCGGTGACCGGCGGCTCGGCATCGGCAACATTCCGATGCCGCCGCGGTCCGTGCATGACGGCGCGTGCGACGAAACAGGGACAGGAGAAGTCAAATGCCCGAGGCAAAGGTGAACGACAGAATATACTACGAGAGCTTTGGTGACGCGGTCGAGCGGAACCGGCCGAGAATTCCCGAAGTCAGAAAGCGGCTGGAGGACGCAGGCGTAAAATACGTGATGGGCGCCTGGATCGACATGCACGGCATCCCCAAGACGAAACCGGTGCCGATGCGAGAATTCGAAGAGCTGTGCCTTGGCAAGGGGCCTCAATTTGCCGTGCATTCGGTCTCATACGTGCCCGAACTCACTCCCGCCGACAGCGATCAGGTGGTGGTTCCGGACCTCGACGCCGTTTACGTCTGTCCGTGGGACAGGTCGATGGCGATCATCTTTTCAGATCTCTACTGGGAGGATGCACCCTACAATGTCTGCCCGCGCCAGGCGTTGAGACGCACGATGCAAGAGGCGGCCTTGGAGGGCTATCGCTCCCACGCCGGCGTGGAACCGGAGTTCATTGTCATGAAGCATGACGAGAACGGCCTGCCGGTCAAGGCCTTTGACGACGACCCGGCAGGCGGCGTACGCCCGCGACGCCAGGCATTTGGCTACGACATAGAATACTCGATCGATTCGATGCCTTTCCTCAAGGACATGATTGACCACCTCGAGGGGCTCGGCTGGAACCTGCATGACGTTGTCTGCGAGGGTGGCTATTCGCAGTTCGAACTGGACTTCCACTATACCAACATGCTGGAAATGTCTGACCGCTTCGTGTTTCTGCGCATCCTGCTCAAGGAAGTGGCCAAGACACACGGCCTGTTCGTGACATTCATGCCGAAACCCACCCTTGGCGATTGGCGGTCGGGTGCGCACATCAACGTGTCGATCAGTCATGAAAGCCGGCCTGGCGAGAACATTTTCAAGACCGTGGATGGCGACTGGAGCGACGAAAGTCGCTGGGCCGTGGGCGGGGTGTTGCAGCATGCAGAGGCGATCACCGCGATTACGTGCCCGACAGTGAACTCCTATAACGGCCTGGTCCCCCGTGTCGGCGGATTCGAGGGCGGCACCGTGACCTGGGCCCCCACCAACGTCGCCTACGGCTTCAACAACCGATCGGCACAGATCCGGCTTCCGCAAAACCGGTTCTGCATCGAGAACCGGGCCTGCGACATGACGATGAATGTCTACCTGGCGATGGCGATGCACCTGGCCTGCATGTTGCAGGGGATCGAGAACAAGATCGATCCCGGCAGTCCGACCGACTTCGACCTCTACGCGAAGACCGAGACCGAGCTGGCTGACTTGGGAGTCCGGCGCCTGCCGCGCACCCTGTTCCATGCAATGGAGGCACTGCGCCAGGACAAGACGGCCGAACACGTCTTGGGGAAGGTCATGCTCAAGTCCTACCTCGAGTACAAGGCCGATGAATGGGAGCGCTATCATCAGGCGGTCACTGACTGGGAAGTGAAGGAATACCTGCGGCTCTATTGACTTCCCGGCAGTCGGGCTGCCCCGTGCAGGCCGGAATGAAGGGGAATCCGCAGGTGGAGGAAGGCGGCCATGCCGGACCATCAGGTTCTTGAACTTGGGGACTTTCCGCTCCTGTCGGGTGAAGTCCTGAAGGATGCCAAGCTTGCCTACCGGTGCCACGGCAGGCTCTCGCCCGCGCGCGACAACCTGATTGTCCTGCCGACCTTCTACACGGGCACCGACACCCGCAATGAAGGCTTTTTCGGACCCGGACGCGCCATTGACCCTGCACGCCATTTCATCGTCAGTCCGAACATGTTCGGCAATGGCCGTTCGTCGTCGCCCTCGAACACGCCCGCGCCACAGGACGGGCCGCGCTTTCCGCTGGTGCAGATGTGGGACAACATTGCCGCGCAGCATCGGCTGATTCATGATCAGCTCGGAATCGAGAAGATTGCCCTTGTCGCGGGCTGGTCGATGGCAGGATGCCAGTGCTACCAGTGGGCGGCACAATACCCGGACATGGTCGAGGCAATCCTGCCGTTCTGCGCATCTGCCAGGACGTCGCCGCACAACTTCGTTTTCCTCGAAGGTGTCAAGGCGGCGCTTTGCGCGGACCAGGCCTGGAATGGAGGCGACTATGACAGTGCGCCGGTCGCCGGACTGAAGGCCTTTGGTCGCGTCTATGCCGGCTGGGCGTATTCGCAGGCATTCTATCGTGAAGGCCTCTATCGCGAGCTGGGGTTCGAGACTGTCGAGGATCTTCTGGTCGATTGGGAGATCGATCATGCCGAAGGTTGGGATGCCAACGATCTCCTGGCAAAGCTGGCAACTTGGCAGGCTGGAGACATTGCGGTCGGACCGTTGTACAACGGCGACTTCAAGGCTGCCCTCGGGGCGATAAGGGCACGCGCCATCTTGATGCCATGCGTGCAGGATCTCTATTTCCCACCGGAAGACAACGAGATCGAGGCGCAGCACATGTCGAACGCGAAGTTCCGGCCCTACGACTCGCCCTGGGGTCATTGCGCCGCCAATCCCGGCAACGACGCCGGTTTTGCCGCAGCGCTCGATGCCGGGATTCGTGAGCTGATCGGAGAGTGAATGTGCGGGCGGAAGGAGAACGCCGCAAGGGTCGCATATCCACCGGGCCGTCGCACAGGCGAGCGGAAGGGGCTGGTCGGCACAATCGTGACAATTCGCGATGTGCAACTCCGCGAACCGCCGCGGCTTCGCGGCATGCCTGTCAGCCAAGGACAATTTCGTCGCGCAAAGGACGATCAGTCCGGCCCGCCAACACGATGGCCCCGCCGCGCGCACGCCACGAATCCTTGCAGTTCCTTGCGAAGACTTCGGTAGGGACACGGGGTCCTGTTCGACGCGCCCGGTCCGGACCGGTGTGTTCAACACGTCCCGATTCTGGACTAAGACAGGACTTGAGCAACAAGATCGGGGATCCGTAGCAGACATGCCGGACAGGCCAGGGCAAAAGAAGGCTACGCGAAGGAGAGGCACCCATTCCGTTGAAGGGCGCCTGAACAGCGAGATCATCCGGATGCTGGAGGATGATGGGCGGATGCCGTATTCCGAAATCGCGCTCAAGCTTCAGGTCTCGGAAGGAACTGTCCGGAACCGGGTGAACGGCATGAAGGATGCCGGGCTGTTGCGGATCGTGGCCATCGCGGACCCGTCCGCGTCCGACTACAAGGCGGACGCGATGATCTGCCTCAAGGTGGCCCCGGGCATCACCCCGCAGGCCGTGGCTGATCGGCTGGGCGAGTTGTCCAGCGTCGTGTACATATTGTGGGTGACGGGGCGATTCGACCTGCTGGTCGAACTGATCTGCGACGATCCAGACGACCTCGCAGGTTTCCTGGAGGATCACATTCACGGCGTCGAGGACATAGTGGACGCCGAGGTGATGCTGGGGCTGAAGAACTTCAAGAACCAGTTTCTGCTCAAGCGCAACTGGAAGCCGCGCAACACCTGAGCAAGTTGAGCCAGTGGTGCCCGGCAGCCTCGTCACAGGCGAGCCAGGCAACGGGTTCGGGCGTCCGGCATGGGGCGGCCGTTGCCGGCGGAGTGCCGATGCCAGGCGATAGTGTGCAAGGAGATGAAGTCATGCCCGCCGTGTCTCCAAACTGAAAGCCCGCATCCCGTCGAAACGACTACGCCCCCGCCGCCAGCATCTCGATCATCTTGTCGCGCATCACGAATTTCTGCGGCTTTCCGGTGATTGTCATTGGCAGTTCGTCAACGACCCGGACGTGCCTTGGAACCTTGAAGTGAGCGATCTGCCCCTTCAGGGCCTCCCTCAGCTCTTCTGCGGAAATCTCCGCTCCGGGCCTTGCAACCACCCATGCGCAGACGTCCTCGCCAAGGCGCTCGTCCGGAATGCCGAAGACCTGGGCGTCGCTGACCTTCGGATGCCTGTTCATGCATTCCTCCACCTCGCGGGGATAGATGTTCTCGCCGCCGCGGATGATCATGTCCTTCACGCGACCGACGATCGAGCAAAATCCCTCTTCGTCGAAGGCGGCCAGATCGCCTGTATGCATCCATCCGTCCACGATGCTCTCGGCTGTCCTTTCGTCATCCTGCCAATACCCTTTCATGACGGAGTAGCCACGCGTGCACAGCTCGCCACGGGCGCCGACCGGGACGATCCGGCCTTCGTCATCGATGATCTTGACTTCGAGATGCGGGTGAACCCGGCCCACGGTTTCGCATCGCCTGTCCGTGGGGTCGTCGACGAGACTCTGGAAGGACACCGGCGACGTTTCCGTCATGCCGTAGGCTATCGTGACCTCACGCATGTTCATTTCCGAGTTGACGCGCCCCATGACGTCAACCGGGCAGGGGGCGCCCGCCATGATGCCGGTTCGCAGGCTGGCAAGGTCGCGCGGCTTTCCTTCAAGAGCCTCCAGCATCGCGACGAACATCGTCGGGACGCCATAGACCGACGTGCATCGCTCCTTGGCCAGGGCATCGAGAGTCTGGTTCGCGTCGAAGCCTTCACCAGGGAAGACCGCCGCCGCCCCCTTGCTGATCGCGCCCAGGACGCCCATGACCATGCCGAAGCAGTGATAGAGCGGGACAGGGATGGCCAGCCTGTCGACCTCGGTCAGGCTGGTCCTGTCGGTGACGAATCGGGCATTGTTGACGATGTTGTAGTGCGATAGGGTCGCCCCTTTGGGACTGCCGGTCGTGCCGGACGTGAACTGTATGTTGATCGCGTCGTCGGGGCTGAGGGTCTTGTCGATCTCCGGCAGCCTGAGCTGCTGCGCCGGACCGCCGAGCCTGCGGAGCTGCTCGAAGGAATACGCACCGGCACCGGGCTCCTCTTCCATGAGCACGACGCTGCGCAGTTGCGGGAGCCTGGCCGCGTGCAGCCGTCCCGGTTCGCATCCCTCGAGCTCAGGCGCGAGACTCCGTATCATGGCCGAGTAGTCGGAGGTCTTGAACGAACCGGCTGCAACGAGCGCCTTGCACCCGACCTTGTTCAACGCGAATTCGAGTTCGGCCGGACGATAGGCCGGGTTGATGTTCACCAGAAGGACGCCTGCCCGTGCGGTTGCAAACTGCGTCAGGACCCACTCGACGCGGTTCGGCGACCAGATGCCCAGGCGATCACCCTTGGCGAGGCCCAGTGCCAGCAGGCCGGATGCGACTTCGTCCACCGCCCGGTCGAGATCGTAGTAGCTCATCCTGACACCTTGCTCGCAGAACACGACGGCATCGCGCGGACCAAAGCGCGAGACCGCTCCGCTGAGGAGTTGCGGGATCGTGACATAGGCCAGGGGCGGTTCCGACGGACCGCGGACGTAGGACAGCCCTTCCATCGGCGCAACCGAAGCATCCGGTGCATCGGTCCTTGCGTCCCAATCGGAAATCCGTCTTGCAAGGCTCTCGTTCAGGATAGACATGGTGGCTCCCCGTTCACATCGTGCGCCAGTCGGCGGCCTGCTCGAAGGCATGTGCGGCCTGGTAGAGCTTCATCTCTCCGAATCTTTCGCCGACAAGCATCATGCCGATCGGCAGGCCCTCGCTCAGGCCGCAGGGAACGCTGATTGCGGGCAACCCGCCGTTGAACGGAGCGGTGTTGCCGATCATCTCGAACGCACGCTGAACGTAGAGGCTGATGGAGCAATCCGCGGGCGGGATCTGCCGTGCCTTCATCGGCACGGTCGGCATCAGCAGCAGGTCATGTCGCCCCAGCACGTCCGAGTAGATCCGGTTGACCTTGCGCATCAGGTTCTGTGCCTTGCCGTAGAACCGCCCGCGGTACTGCTCCTGGAAGAACTCGCCGAGGAACATGCAGACCTTGAGCGAGTGGGTCAGTTCGTCGGACCTGTTCCGCCATTGGGCCATGTGATCCGTCATCGAGGGAAGGAAGAGGCCCCTGTGGTTCGTGCCTCCGGAGTTTCCGTGCATCATGTGGTCCTGCAGGCCCTCGACGGCGATCGCCGTCCAGCAGTCGACCGCGAGATGGTGCTCCGGAATCGAGACTTCGTCCACTTGCGCTCCAAGTTCCCGGAAGCGCTCGGCGGCGGCGAGCACCTTCTGGTCGACATCCGCCTCGCTCTCGGATCGGTGGAACCCTTCCTTGAGGACCGCGATCCGGAACCCTTGGGCCCCGCGACCCAGGGCCTCGGTGTAGCGAAACGTGCGGGGGCAGCATTGCCGCGAATCGAGGCCGTCCTCGCCGGCAAGGACCTCGAGCAGCAAGGCGTTGTCCGCGACGGTGTTCGTCACCGGCCCGACATGGTCAATCGTCTGCTCGATCGGCATGACGCCGGTGTAGGGAACGAGCCCGCGCGTGGGCTTCATGCCGTAGACGCCGCAGTTTGAGGACGGGATGCGGATCGACCCTCCCTGATCCCCTGCGATCGCCATGTCGACTTCCCCGGCGGCAACCAGTGCCGCGGACCCTCCGGACGAGCCGCCGGCCATGTAGCCGCGTTTCCAGGGATTGTGGATCGGGCCCTTGGCTCCGGTATGCGAGCCGCCCGAGAGGCAGAAGCTCTCGCAATGCGCCTTGCCAGCGATGACTGCGCCGGCGTCCAGCATCCGGGTAACGATGGTTGCGTCGATTTCCGGCGTGTAGCCTTCCATGACCGACGATCCGTTCATCATTGGCACGCCGGCAAGGCAGATCGTGTCCTTGAGCGCAATCCGCCTGCCCTGAAGAGGACCGTCCGGTGCGCCCGGGATTTCCGTCATTACGTACCACGCATTGAGGGGGTTTTCCGACGTGGCAGGGAACCGGCCCGGCGAACGGGGATAGCGCACCGGCGGCAGGTTGTCCGGTGTCGCATCCAGCCGGTCGTAGGCCCGAATGTAGGGTTCCATGACTTCGGTGTATTCGTGCAGCTCCTCGTCCGTCAGGCTCATGCCGAACCGGCTGGACATGTCGCGCATCTGCGAAAGCGTCGGTCGTTTCACGGTCATGTTTGTCACCAGGTTTGGGGTGGCCGGCTGATCCGGGAGCGCCGTTTGAGGGCTGGATCGTGTCCGGGGGCCGGGCGGCGGCGCCTGGCTCGGACCGCCTGGGCCACGCGTTGAACGGGCGGCTCCGAATCCGAGGAACCGGTCGACCTTGGCCTGGTCCGACAGGTCGGACTCTTGCAGCTCTCCGGCGATCCGGCCCCGCTCAAGAACAAGGACCCGGTCCGACAGACCGGAGATGAAGTCAAAGTTCTGCTCGACCAGCAGTATGGAGATCCCACGGCTTTCGCGAAGGTGGAGCAGCAATCTCTCCATGTCCTCGACGATCGAGGGCTGGATGCCCTCGGTCGGCTCGTCCAGAAGCAGGAAGTCGGGATCCCCCATCAGGCATCGCGCCAGGGCCAGCAATTGCTGCTCGCCGCCAGACAGCGCCCCGCCCTCCCGGTCGGACAGGGCACGAAGGCGGGGGAAATCCGTCAGGATGGCCTCCAGGACGTCGTCCTCTGAGGCGCCGGAATACTCGTGCCAGGCGAAGCGCAGGTTGTCGCGAACCGTCAACCGAGGGAAAATGCCCCTTCCCTGGGGAACGTATCCCACGCCAAGCCCGGCCCGTTCGTGGGGCGACATCCGGGTCACGTCCTCGGAGCGAAACCTGATCGTCCCGGATGCGGCAGGCAGGAAACCCATGATGGTCTTCAGGAGCGTGGTCTTGCCCATTCCGTTGTGGCCAAGAATGCCCACAACCTCGCCTTGGGCGACCGCGAATTCGACGCCATGCAGTATCGGCACCCTGTCATATCCCCCTGCGAGTCCCGCTACCTCCAGCACTTCCGTCACGTTGCCGCCCATCTCAGGCCTTCCTTCCGAGATAGACGTTGCGCACCACGGGATCGGACATGACGCTTTCCACATGGTCCTCCATCAGCACCTTCCCCTGATGAAAGACCGTGACCGTCTCGGCGATCGAGCGAATGAACTGCATGTCATGCTCGACGATGACGAGCGCGGCCTGCCTGTTCAGTTCGTGGATGATGCCGGTCAACCTCTCGACGTCTCCGGCGCCCAGGCCGGCCGCCGGCTCGTCGAGCAAGATCAGCCAGGGATCGCCGACGGCAACCAGTCCGAGCTCCACGCGCTGTCTTTCGCCGTGTGCCAGCCGGCCAAGGCCGTTCCTCGAAATCGCTCCCAGGTCCAGGAGCTCGATGACCTCCCGCGTCTTGCGATCCGCCTCCCGAGAGCCATGAAACCGCCGCGCGGCAAGCCAGATGTTCTCGTGAACGCTGAGCGAATCCAGGACATTGGGCGTCTGGGTCTTTATCCCGACGCCGAGCGACGCGATCCGGTGCGGCATCCATCCGGTGGTCTCGATGCCGCGCATGTAGACCTCGCCTTCGCTCGGGGACTGCAGGCCGGTGATGCACTTGAAGAAGGTGGACTTTCCCGCGCCGTTCGGACCGATCAGGCATCGAAGCTCGCGGGCCTCGAGCTTGAAGTCCACCCTGTCCGCCGCGACGACGCCACCAAAGCGCATCGTGAGACCATGGGTTTCGAGAGCGATCTCAGCCATTGAGCCGCTCCCGGCGCGGCGGACGCCGCCGCTGACGGACGCGTCCGCGCGGTCTTCGCCCGGCCCCGGCTCTCCAGAGCGCCGACAGGGCCGGAACGACGCCCTTGGGCAGGAAAAGCACGAAGAGCACCAGGACGAGGCCCGTGACGAGCGCGTTGTCGACGACGGCCTGCTGTCCGAGCAGGAACTTGAGGTAGGCAAGCCCCGCTGCGCCAAGGACCGGCCCAAGGCGGGTCCCGAGCCCGCCCACGATGCACCAGATGATGATTTCGGCCGACTGGCCCAGGGAGAAGAGGTTGGGCGTGACAATCTCGGCCCAGTTCGCGAAGAGCCCGCCAGCCAGCCCGGCGATGGCGGCCCCGATGGCGAACATCGCGGTCTTGCGCGCCCGCACGTCGTAGCCCATCAGCGACATGCGGGTCTCGTTTTCCCGGATGCCGACGGCGATGCGTCCGAAGCTGGACCGGAGCAGGGCCGTCACGAGCATGCAGACCAGGCCCAGCAAGACTGCGCAGACCTGGAAGTACCTGTCCCCCCAGATGTACGCGTCCGGAATCCCCGGCACGTTCAATGTCGGGAAACCGGGAATCCCGTTGAATCCGCCGAGACGGGCGTTGCCGATCACGTATTGCGGGCCGGCTGTCGAATTGATGACCTTGAACAGGATGAGGGTGACGACAAGGGTGATGACACCCAGGTAGACGTCGCCGAGGCGCCCGTAGAACATCAACGCGCCCAGAAACGCAGCGAAGACGGCCGGAACCAGCACCGCCAGGATCATTGGCACGGTGCTTTCGCCAATGTTGATCGCGAAGATCGCGTAGGCATATGCACCCAGGCCGAAGAACGCCGCCTGGCCAAAGCAGAGAATGCCTCCGAACCCCCAGACGAGGCCGAGACTCAGGCCCAGCATGCCATATATTGCCAGCACGGTGAGCGTGTAGGTGCCGACGATCAACGGCAGCACCCAGATCAAGACACCCGTGACGAGGGTGATCGTGATGGCGTCCCGGGTCAAGTCGCCCGGCATCAAATCTTGCCCTTGAAGAACGTGCCGGTGACGCCTTGCGGGAGAATCCTGAGAAGAACGACGGCCGCAACGAGCAGCGCGACTTCGCCGATGACGGGCGAGGTGGCGAATGTGAACGCCTGGTTCACCACGCCAAAGAGGCTCGCGCTCGAAAGCAGCCCTGCGACAAGCGAGGGACCGCCCGCGATGACGGTAATGAACGCCTTGGCAATGTACGCGCCTCCTGACGTGGGAACGAGCCCGACCAGCGGCGCAAGGATGGCGCCGGCCAGTCCGGACAAGGCGGAGCCACAGAAGAAAGTCGCCATGTAGATTCGATCGGGGCTGTAGCCCAATGCAGCCGCCATTTCCGGTCCTTGCATCGTGCCGCGGGCGACGAGACCGGCGCGGGTGCCTTTCAGCACCGACAGCATCGCCACAAGCAGCAGTGCAGCGGCCACGATGATGAAGAAGTTGTAGCCGTTGACCTGATAGTCTCCGATGGCGAAGCCGGGGATCGGCGTCGAGATGCCGGTCGTCGTGTTCCCGAAGATCATCGTGGCGAGCCCGATGAAGAAAAGGCTCAGCCCCCAGGTCGCCAGCATCGTGTCAACCAGGCGGCCGTAGAGATGGCGGATCACGAGCCGTTCGACGACAAGGCCGACCAGGCCGACGGCAACCGGCGCAATCACCAGCATGGCGACGAAAACGTTCACGCCAAGATTGACGGCGGTGATCGTCGCGTAGCCGCCCATCATCATGAACTCGCCATGTGCGAGGTTGATCACCTTGATCATGCCGAAGACGATGGCCAGCCCGGCGCTGATGAGAATCAGCGAGGCGACCCCGTAGAGCACTTCGACAAGGACGACGACGTACAGGTCCATGGGCACAGGAATCCGCTGGAGAAGAGCGTTGCTTCGCGCGGGGCGGCAGGCGCCGCCCCGGCCAGATCGTCGGGAGGAATCAGATCTGGATCTCGTACTGGGTGTTGTCGTCCGGATTGGCCTGCAGGTCGCAGACCGCCTGCGTGTCGATCGGCTGGCGCTGCGGCAGGGTCTCGATCACGCGCATGCCCTGGTCCTTGACCTCCATGATGTGGACATCCAGAACCGCGTGGTGCGTCTTCGGATCGACCGTCACCGTGCCGGCCGGGCCGTCGATGGAGAGGTCGGATTCCAGCGCCGCAATCACGGCCTCGCGGTCCAGCGAACCTGCCTGACGCACGGCCTCGGCCCAGGTCATGACGCCCTGGTAGTTCGACACCGCTATCTCGTGGATCAGGCTGCTGTCGCCGTGCGCGGCTGACCATCTTTCCTTGAACGCGTTGTTCGCCGGCGTGTCGAGTTCCTGGCTGTAGTTGTAGGCGACCATGATGCCGTTGCCCTCCTCAGGGGTCAGCACCTTGTGCTCGTTGCCGACGCCCATCGTGGTCGACGCCAGCGGGATGCGGTCCTTCATGCCCGCAGCCGCCCATTGGCGGAAGAAGGACAGATGCGCACCGCCGACCAGCGGCGCGATGACCAGGTCGGGGCCGACGGTCTGGATCTTGGCAATTGTGGAACCGAAGTCGCTCACGTCCAGCGGGAAGAAGTCGACGCCGACGGCATCGCCGCCATTGTCAGCCACGAACTTCTGGATCCAGCGCGCCGTGATCTGGCCGTAGTTGTAGTCGGCGGCAAGGATGTAGACCGCCTTGCCCGACTTGCCCATCGCGTAGGGCACGAGAGCCTCGACCTGCTGTGCCGGCGTGACGCCGTTGATGAAGATGTTCCTGTCACAGACGCCGCCCTCATAGAGGACGTTGTAGAAGTAGAGCGTCCGGGTCTTGCGCATGGTCTGGCGGATCGCTTCGCGCGAGGCCGAGAGGATGCCGCCATGCACGACATCCACCTGGTCCTGCCTGGTCAGGCGCTGGCCGTACTGCGTGTAGAGCGCCATGTCGGACTGGGTGTCGTACGCGACGACCTCGACCTGCCTGCCAAGCAGGCCGCCGGCCGCATTGATCTCGTTCACGGCAAGACGCATGGCCATGTCCATTGGCGTGCCGTAGGCGTCAAATATGCCCGACGTGTCCAGTATCGAGCCGAGCTTGACGCTGTCGGCGCCCATCGCCACACGGGGCAGCATGGCCGCGCTCGCGGCCGCCGCCGCGCCAGTCAGGATGTTGCGACGATTGAGTGACATGTCTGTTACCTCCCTGATGTCATCCGGTTTGGAGTGATTCACGGTTTCGGCTTTCCCTTGCCGTCCTGCGACCTGTCCTTGATGCGGTTGGCGTAGTCGGCGGTGCGGCCAGCGAGGTTGGAATCGAAGTCGAGCCCGATTTCCTCGCCCATCTGCTTCATGGCGGGAAGACGCACGGCCATGCCGAGGATCTGGTCCATGGCGGCGCCAAACGCCCCTTCCACGCCTTCGCCACCGGAACTTGAGCCGCCAGCGCCTGAGATCTGGTTGATCCTGATGGAGTCGATCTTCTCGACCGGCTTCATCATCTGCGTCATGATTTCAGGCAGCCGGTCGAGCCTGCGCTCCTCGAGCCGCATGTTGATCACCGTGTCCCCAAGGGTGTTTTCCGCCTCGTTCAGGGCCATGCGTCCGGTTGCTTCCGCTTCCATCCGCGCACGCTCGGCTTCGCCCTCCTTCGTCTTCACCGTCGCGTCGGCGCGGGCCTTCTCGAGCAGCGTTTCGACGTCGCGTTGCACCCGGGCGCCTTCGAGCTCAAGTTCCCTTTCCTGCTTCAGGTGCGCGATCTCGCTCTCACGTTCGGCGATGGCGCGCTCCTTCCGCGCCTGGACGCTTTCGGCGGCAAGAACGACCTTTGCGCGCGCCTCTTCCTCCACGACACGGGCTTCGGCCTCTTCCGCACGCTTCCTTGCAATCTGGATCTCGTTCGCGATCTTGTCCTCTTCGAGCGCCAGTATTGCGGCCATCTCCGCCTTCCGCAGCGCCTCGTCGCTCTCGACCTGCGTGGCTTTCACCCGTCTTTCGTTCTCGATCCGGGTGGTTTCGCGCGCGAGCGCGGCGTCGTCGCGGGCACGGTCCTCCCGCGACTTTGCGTCCGCTTCAAGCTTGGCAAGCTGTTCTTGCTGCGCGATCTCGGCTTCCCGTTCCTCGCGCTGCAGTTCGAGTTGCCTCCGGTGTTGCGCCATCCGGCTTTCGCGAACGGCAACTTCCGCCTCGGTCTCGATGCGGACGCGCTCCTTGCGCTGGTCCGCTACGAGTGCAGCCAGGCGTCGCATGCCTTGGGCGTTGAATGCGTTGTTCTCGTTCCACTGGCTGAGGTCATTCTGATCGACTGCAATCAGCGCGGCCGAATCAAGCGTCAGCCCGAGCTTGGAGACCCGGGCTTCGACTGTCCCGGCCACGTCTTCCGAGAACGCGGAGCGATCCAGGTGAATGTCCTCCAGCGTCCGTGCCGCGGCCGCCTTCTGGATGGCGTCAACCATTGGCCCCGCCAGGACGTCGTCGACCGTCTCTCCGCCCCGGGCGATTCGGGACCCGAGAGTCTGGGCGGCTGCCGAGATCCCCTCCCTTGTCGGCGCGACGCGGAGTTCGAACTCGAACGCGATGTCCGCGCGCATCTGGTCGCGTGTCAGCACCGCGTCCTGGCCGTCACGGGTGACGCGGAGCGTAAACGCGCCCATGAACACCTTCTGGACCTGGTGCAGGATCGGCAGGGCAAGGAACCCGCCGTCGGTCACGACGCGACAGCCGCCAAATCCTGTCCTGACCAGGGCGATGTCCAGGGAGGCCTTCGCGTAGTAGCGCTGAAGGAACCAGATCGCGGTCAGCGCGACGATGGCAAGGATCGGCAGCAGGATGAACCAGCCCAAGGCAAATCTCCCGGTCTCCGAAAGTCGTCAGACGCGAAAGTCCGCGAATTTTGTGCTTGCCTGAGCGTAAGTCACTTTACTTTCCAATTCAAGTATTTTGTTGAAATGGAAATGGAAGTTTGCAACGTATTGTTTTACAGTCGTTTTATGACTTCAAAGCGCAGACCATCCGCACGCGCCAGATAGATCGGTGCGCGCGCATTCTCGTCCGTCACGGCACGCTTGCGCCCGCTCCTGTGAAACACCGGGGGAGCGTCGCACACGCTGTGGTCTCGCCAGATGTTTGCGTGCGAGCGCATCAGTCCGGCCAGATAGTGCACGCCTTCATACGTTGACTGGCCGAGCGCGTTCAGCATGGGGGCCTGGTCTCCATGAACCCGATAGTACTGCTCCTTGAAGGCCGCATTCGCCTCCGTGGAGAGAGTTCCGAAATAGGAGGACGCGACGAACATGCGCTGGCTGTTTCTTGCGCCGCTCCCGAGCAGCCCGTTTTCCTCGATGGCGCAGGACAGGCGCACCATGCGATCATGCAGTCTTGCCTGGCCGAACGCCCGGTTGAATGCGACGGCGTCCTGCCCGACAAGCGAGATCAGCACCGCCTCCGCGCCGGAACCAGCAATTTCCTCGACGACGCGGGGCATGGCGTTCAGCCCGAAGGGCAGGTACCTTTCGTAGGCCAGGTTCACGGCCATCTCGCGCAACCTTGTCTTCGCGTAGCTGTGCGATGCCCTCGGCCAGACGTAGTCGTTGCCGATCAGCGCCCAGCTGCGTGGCCGGTATTCCGTCTGGATGCACTCCATGGAAGGTCCGAGCTGCTCTTCCGGCACCTCCCCGATCGCGAAGAGCCCGTCCGTCCGTTCGCCGCCTTCGTAGAGCGGCGTGTATATGTAGGGTATCCGCTGGCGGACGACCTTGCTGAGGCGCTGGCGCACGGCGCTGATATGCATGCCGACGATCGCGTCGATGGAATCCGTCTCGATCAGGTCGTTGACGGTTTCCTCGATCGATATGCTCGCCTCCATGGCCGCATCGATCATGATGAGCTGGACCTTCAGCCCTGCTATGCCGGAGGACCGGTTCAGTTCCTCCACCGCAACCTGCGCGCTCGAAATGCAGGACGGCGCCCAAAGTCCGGCTGCGCCGCAGAGGGGAATGAGGAGGGCAACGCGATACGTGCTCCCGCTGCGCAAGACCGGGTCTTCGCGCAGTTCCTCGAGTTCGGTCGGAACGTCCGGCAGCATGTTCGTCGAATGAACCATACCAACCTGCAGGATCGGGGCCGTCCACATACCAATTGAATTCATTTTCCAAGTCAACTAGTTTTGCCCTGACAACTGCGGTGAGCCACATGGAACCAAGCCCGAATCCAATCCAGAACTACCTGTCGTACGCATTGGCTGCGGCACATCGGAAGGTCACCCTGTCTCTCAACACGCGTCTGAAGAGGCACGGCATGCAGATCGAGGCATGGCGGATCCTGGAAACCCTGGAGACCGGGCAGCGTCTGACGATGGGGCAGCTTGCGGACGTGGTGCTGATGAACCCTCCGACGTTGACCAAGCTGGTTGACCGCATGGTGTCAGACGGGCTTGTTCATCGTCAGGTCGCACGGCACGATCATCGTCAGATCAATGTTCTCGCCACCGCGCTTGGACGGAAGCGAATGCTTCAGATTAGGCGGGAGGTCGAACGACAGGATGCGGCGTTGCTGCAATGCCTGGGCAAGCCCGCGACCGAGGAGTTGATCGAACTGCTAAAGGGAATCAATTGATCCACCAGCCCCGGTTTCACCAAGGCCTCGATTTCTGACAGCAATGCTGAAATTCAAAGGCGAAGCCAATGCTTGCCTGCAAGCTTGATGCGAAGGGTCGGCATGTGGCACTCAGGGCGGGCCTTGGCCAGACGAAGACCTGAAACTGTCGGCAGCGCCGCAATCTGCGATCGAACGATTGCGCACGGGTTGCAGACTTGACGCTTGGGAGGGCGGTCCGCGAGTCTCACCGCGTATGCCCAGCCTCGGTGTTGAAATGCCCTCCACACGCAACCCGATGGCAATCGTGGTGCGCGACAATCGGGTCAGCAAACTGTCAATCGCCACAGGTGCGGCGGGCGCAGGGTTTCGCCTTGACCGTCGCGGAATCGACTGCCGCCGCACCATAGCCTCTCGAACTGGCGGCCGGACTTGTCCATCGCCTCACGCGTGACCGACACCGCATCGCGGGTCAGGGTACCCCTCCTGACCGGCTTCAACCGGGTCGCCGCGCGAGTTGGCGCGAGCGCGTTCTGTTGCTTCGACGCCCGACCGATCTCGTCGTCCGCCTGATTCATGATGAGGAAAATGGCTTCTTCTGAAGAATTGGGGCGCGGCCCGCAATTGGCTCGCGGATGCCTTCCGTCGCGACTTTTCTTCAACGGGCTGCCATGTTACGCGGCCCGCGACTTTCACGGGGATGCGCATTGCCCCGCAGAACTGAATGACGAGGATTTCACATGGCGATCGAACGCACACTGTCCATCATCAAGCCCGATGCGACCAAGCGAAACCTGACCGGCAAGATCAATGCAAAGCTCGAGGAAGCCGGGCTGCGCATCATCGCTCAGAAGCGAATCCACCTCACCAGGGCGCAGGCAGGCAAGTTCTACGAAGTGCATGCCGAGAGGCCCTTCTACGACGAGCTCTGCGGGTTCATGGCCTCGGATCCGGTCGTGGTGCAAGTGCTCGAAGGGGAGAGCGCAGTCGCCAGGAATCGCGATGTGATGGGAGCGACCAACCCGGCTGATGCCGACCCTGGCACGATTCGCGCGGAATTTGCCGAGAGCATTGGCGAGAACTCGGTGCATGGCTCGGATGCGCCCGAAACCGCTGCGGTCGAGATCGCGTACTTCTTCTCGGGGCTCGAATTGGTCGGTTGACCGCTTGTGACGGTGCGGCACTGGCAAACCCTGCTGCAGGCGGATTTGTCGGGTGCGCTTTCTCAAGATTCGAATCCAGTTCCGCCCAGAGGATCCGTCGGTCAGCGTGCGGACTTCGCGGTTCGCATCTTCCACGAATTCCCGTTGCTTCAGATGTCCACCTCTATGACGCCGTCCGGCTCGGCGGCGCGAGACTGGCAGAGAATGATGGAGTCCTTGCGCTGCGCAGCCGAGAGCACGAAGTCGCGGTGCTCGACCTCGCCTGCGACCAGGCCGCACTTGCAGACGCCGCAAAGCCCGTCCGAACACTTCACGTCAACGGAAATGCCGCGTTCGGTCAGGACATCGGTAGCGCTCCTGCAGGCGGGCACCTCAAGCGTGGTCCCGGAACGGACCAGCTTCAGGGTAAAGGCGTGATTCTCGTATTCTGGTAGCTCGGGAACCGAAAAGTACTCGAGATGGCGCGCCTCTTCCGGAAAGCCCTGGCGTTCGGCGGCTTCGATGACGGCGGACATGTAGCGATCCGGGCCGCATGTGTAGACGTGGGTTCCATCCGAGTACGGTCCGAGAACGCAATGCAGGTCTGCCCGGCTGCCTTCGTCGGAGACGTGCAGCACGACATTCTCGGCCCAGGGCATGGCGCGGAGGTCGTCAAGATAGGCGGCCCTGTCGCGCGAGGGCACCGAATAGTGGAGCGTGAAGTCACGGCCGAGATCATGGAGACGATGTCCCATTGCCACCATTGGCGTGATCCCGATGCCGCCTCCCATGAGAAGCGTCCGCTTGGCGCTTTCCTCTAGAGGGAAGTGATTGATCGGCTTCGACAGGAAGACTCGGCGGCCTTCAGCGAATATCCGGTGCATCAGCTTCGAGCCGCCGCGCCCGTCGTCTTCCCGCAGGACACCGATCTGATACACAGAACGGTCCTGCGGGTTGCCGGACATTGAAAATTGCCGAAGAAACTCCGGCGCCACGACGATGTCCAGATGCGCGCCTGCCGTCCATTCGGGGAGGTCGCGGCCACCGGGGTCACGGAACTCGTAGATCGTTACGTCGCCGCCGCGCGCATCGACCTTCGACACGACCATCTTCAGGACCGGACTGTCCGCATGGTCAAGAACTTCATGCGCGAGGCCCTCGGTGTCGCCACGTTCGAGACGCGCCTTGTATGCCTCTGGCGTCAGCATGGCCGCGTAGGCCTCGATCCCTGCCTCGCGGTCCATCGGAAAGGGGTAGGGCCAGGGCGGCGGCGTGAGATGTGCGGGATAGACGGCCAGCGTCTGGTCCTCGTATTTCAGGTCCAGCTCGCGCTGCAGGTCGCGGACATTCACCGGCTCGCGTGCCGGCCGGTAGCCGCCGTCCTCCTCGATCCCGATGTCCCACCACCATTTCTTGATCGGGTTGAGACCGCCGTTGCCAAGCCGGTCATCAAGGCGCGCAAGGGCGGGGGCCAGCGCCGGCACGTTCATGGCTGCCCAGCGAAAGGGCTTCTCGGCAAACAGTCCTTCAAGGTTCCACGGGCAGGTCTTCATGCACCTGCCGCACATGGCGCCGCCGGGCGTCGTGATACGGTAGGTTGCGCATTTCTGGCTGTCGGACTTCCAGATCTCGTATCCGTTGAACATCAGCTTCGGACCCGCCGTGATCGCGCCCGACGGACATTCCCGCGCGCACTTGTTGCACGCCTCGCAAAATGCCTGGAGACCGAAGTCGATCGGCTTGTCATGGGCGAGCGGCATGTCCGTGGTCACGACGCCCGACTTGAGGCGGGGGCCGAGGAAGGGATTCAGGATCACTTCCCCGATGCGGCTGACCTCGCCAAGGCCCGACAGCAGCAGGAGCGGTGGCTGGACAACCTCGCCATCAAGGACCGTATGCGCCTTTGCCCCGTAGCCAAGGCTCCTGATGTGCTTTGCAATGACGCCTCCCAGAAGGGAAAACCGGAGATAGGCTCGCATGGACTGCGCGACGCTGATCCAGTCGTCTCCACTGGCCCCTTCCATCGTCTCGTAGCCCTGGTCAATGATCATGCTGATCGCCTGATCGTGTGGCGGGTCGATGGGCGCGCCGGTCGCGTCGTGACTGTACCATGTCCATTCGGGGCAGCGGCTGATCCCGACCGCATCAATTCCCAGAAAGTAGCTCGCCGCCTTCACGTTCGCGGCGTTGCGCGCCGCGTCCGAGGGACGCCGGCCCGATTCGGACGCGCCGTCCTGCAGGAGCACGAGGGCCCCGAGCATGCGTCTTTGCGCCATTGCTGTCGGCGCCTTCCGGGCGTAATGCCCGTTCCTTGCGCCGTCCTGCACTGCCTTGCCCATGTCCCCGAACTGGGCGCGCGCAAACATGTCGGTTCGCTTCGGCACGCGCGGCACACGCGGCTCGTCGATGAAGGTCGTTGGGTCGTCCACGCGCTTCAGGGTTTCGAAAGGGTGCGGGCCGTCGACATAGTCGCGCCGCCTGAAGGGATCCTTGTTGAATGCGTTCTTCGAGGTTCGGTAGCCCGTCCACCAGGCAGGGCCGCGCGTGCCGATCAGCGGCTGCCTTGTCGCAAGCGGCAGGTCGGGCGCCATCTCGAACGTGGTGGTCAGCGCAGCGAGACCAAACCTGTCGCCAAGGAACGGATTGCGCAAGACGCCCTGCCTTGCGATCGCAAGCCCGGCTTCGATCGCCAGCCGGTTCAGGTCGACATCCGACGAGGTCGCGCTGTGCGCCTTTGCGTCATGGCCGAGAAGGCGAATGTAGTTCGCCAGGACGACCGCGGTTTCCGATGCACGCAGGCAGGCGGCATGGTGTTCGGCGCCCTCGAGCCACTCCGTTCCCGGTTCGCCGTCCCTGATCGGTCGCGGACGCGCATTGAGGAAGACCACTGCATGGGTGTGGCCGGCAATGGTCGACGGCGGCGCCTCCATCGACTCCTTCAGGTCCGCCATGATCATGTCGATGCCGCTCGCGAGCGTCTTTGTCTGGCGTGTCTTCAGGTCATTGGCCAAACGGTCAATGTCAGGGTTCCGCCAGGGCACTTCCAGAATGGCGTCGCCGGGCAGGCGGCAGACTCCAACCATCGCGGCGTCAGAGAAGTAGCCGAAGGACTTGAGGTGGCGAGCCCTTTCCGTCGGGTCGGCCGGACACTCCGCAACAGCCTTGTTGACGAGGCCGTCCCTGATCGCGTCCATCATCGCCTGGTACTCCGCCATCGCGTTCACGATGCATTCCGGGGTGTCGTGTTTCCGGAAGGCCAGGGGCGCAGGGCGAGGCAGGCCGGCAACATCCGCCGTTCTGGACCGGCGAAGGCGCTCCAGCGGATAGGGACCTAGATGTACGGGACGGTTACTGTCCGTGAACAAGCGAGTCATTGTCGCGAAGCTAATCCGCATGTATTGAAATGCACAAGTGGCCGATGCGCCCGCCGCAGCCGACAGCCGGATGCGGCCACCACATGGTGCGCAATTCGGCCCCAGGAACGATTCGCAAGGGAGCTTTCGATGCGGGCAGCCATATTCTGCATGTTTCTCGGCCTGACAGGCGCGGCATTTGCCGAGAGCCACGAGGACACGATCACGAGCCACGGCATTTCGGCCTTTGGCGAACTCAAGTACCTTCCGGACTTCCCGCATTTCGACTACGTGAACCCGGATGCGCCCAAAGGGGGCACGATGAGCTTTCGGGGCTTCCTGGCAAGCCAGACCTTCGACAGCCTGAACCAGTTCATCCTCGCTGGCGAGCCGGCGCAGGGCCTGGGACTGATCTACGACTCGCTCCTGGTGCGCGCTTATGACGAGGCCGACGCGGTCTACGGTCTGCTCGCCGAAAAGCTGGAATACCCCGAGGACCGGTCCTGGGTCGTGTTCACCTTGCGAGACAACGCGGTCTTTGCCGACGGAGAGCCGGTGACGGCATCGGATGTTGTCTGGACGATCAGGACGCTGCAGACCGACGGCAGCCCCAACTACAGGATCGCGCTTGAGGACGTGGCCAGCGTCGAGGCTCTTTCGGATCGCGAGGTTCGGTTCGAGTTCGCGGAGGACGTCGCCACGCGGGACCTGATTTCCGAGGTCGGCCAGATGCCCGTGCTGCCGGAACACTACTATCAGACCGTGGATTTCACGCGATCGACGCTGGAGCCTCCCCTCGGCTCGGGACCCTACCTTGTCGACAAGGTGGATGCAGGTCGCCAGATCGTCTATTGCCGCAATCCGGACTATTGGGCTGCCGCACTGCCCGTGAACGTGGGCGCGTACAATTTCGACTGCTTCCGCTACGAGTACTTTGCCGACAACACGGCGGCGTTCGAGGCGTTGAAGGCAGGCGTCTACCTGTTTCACGAAGAGTTCTTCTCGGCCCTCTGGGCGACAGCCTATGACTTTCCGGCGCTTGAGAAGGGCTGGGTGAAGCGTGAGGTGCTTGATGACGGCCGGCCTTCCGGCGCGCAGGGCTTCTGGTTCAACATGCGGCTTCCCAAGTTCCAGGACCGCAGGGTGCGCGAAGCCATCGGGATGATGTTCAACTTCGAGTGGTCGAACGAGACACTTTTCTACGGATCCTATGCCCGGCTCGACAGCTTCTGGGAAAATGCGCCGATGCAGGCCGAGGGCATGCTGGAGGGCGAGGAACTCGCGGTGCTCGAGACCTATCGCGACCAGTTGCCGGAGACCGTCTTTACCGAGCCGGCATTCGTGCCGCCTGTCAGTACAACGAGCAAGACCGATCGCCGGCTTGTTCGAGCGGCAAACGCACTTCTTGAAGAGGCAGGGTGGACCATCGGCGATGATGGTTTGCGACGCAACGCCGACGGCGAGGTGCTCAGCATCGAGTTCATCGATGACGGGCCGGCCTTCGAGCGCATCGTCCTGCCCTTTGCGGAGAACTTGAAGCTCCTCGGCATTGACGCGCGCTTCGAGCTGATCGACAGCGCGGAACTGGAACAGAGACAGGAAGACTTCGAATACGACGTCTATGTCGCCCGCTTCATCTTGCCGCTGAGTCCGTCGCTTGAGCTGAGAATCCTGTTTTCAAGCGAGAGCGCCAATACGCCGGGAACGTTCAACCTGACCGGACTGGCCGACCCGGTCGTCGACGCCTTGATCGAAGAGATCATCGGTGCTGGAACCCGGGCCGAGATGGAAGTGCGCGTCAAGGCGCTCGACAGGGTTCTGCGGGACCGCATGATCTGGGTGCCGAACTGGTACAAGGGTGCGCATTGGGTTGCCTTTTGGGACGTGTTCGGGCGACCGGAGATCAAGCCGGCCTACGACAGGGGTATCAACTACTGGTGGTGGGACGAGGCCAGGTACGAGAAGCTGCGTGCCGAGGGCGCACTTTAGCGCATTCGACCAGCTAGCGTGCAACTTGGAACCGCATTTCGTCGCCTTTGGACCCCAAGGCGTTGCGGGAGCTGCTTGGGCGAACGTTGGCCGCTGCAGTCGTGGTACGACGATAGTTGAGGAGGCCGTTGGCTTCGGCGCTGGAAGGTTCCAATGTCCGGATCATTTCAGAAAGGCCGATCCCGCGCTTCCGGAATCAGCGACCGGATGCTGTCCGGCTGCGCGGTTCGACTTGCCATGCCGATTCAAGTGTGCCCGATGCAGGACTTGCCCCTGTCTCGAATCCCTGACCCGCTTTTCATGACGAGCGTTCGCGGCCCGTCATGCGTGAAAGAGCTGTCGGCATCGGCAATTCAAGGTAGTCCCTCGCATGCACCCGGGCGAGCCCCTTGAGACAAAGCAGGCGCTTGTCGGCGTCCTCCAGGTTCTGGATCGCGCTGCCAAGCGTGTCGAAGACTTTGCGTGCGTCTTGGGCCTTGGCCGTGATGTAAGGCAGGGCCGGCGTCGGACGGGTGTGGCAGATCTCCTTAAGAACGGCTTCTAAGCCATCGAACTCCTTTATGTATTTCCAAGACACTGCGTCAATGGCAGCGATGTCGGCAGCGCGATTTGCGATCGCATGAGCGCTCGCGGCGTGAGAGCCGGTAATGACCGGCTCGGAGAAGTGGAAGCCGCCGTCCCTGGCCTTGGCATCAAGGGCGGCCCATCCCGACTGGGACAGCGGATCATTGATCGCCGGACGCGCCCCTGCGAACTCCGCCACCGTTGTCCGGTTGTCATCCGCTCGCGCAATGATGGTGCTGAAGTAGCGACCTTCCGGGCACGGCAGGTCGTGCACAGGTGCGCCGACCAGTTGGACGGAACCGTGCAGGCGTGCCCTGTAGGGCAGTCCGCATGTCTGGGAAAGCAGGAGTTCGGCATGTTTCCAATGGGTCCACGGGTCCCCGTCACGTGTCAGGTCAGCCGGCGCGCCCGGCCAGGCGTCTCGAAAGCTCTCCCAGAGCCGGTCATGCGCGTTTGCGGTCTCCGGCCGGTCGTACATTGGCAGGCTGGCGATCATCCCCTCTTCACGACCCGCTGGCGGGCGAGGGCGCTGTCGCGGTCATTGATCCCGAGCATGGGGGCGACGAGGCGCATCAGCGCATCTTCCTCGTGGTCTCGAGAACCGTCCGCAAGAACGATCTCCCAAAGGGCCTCGATGATCTGTTCGCGATCCTCGTGCGGCACGGCCGCCTTGATCGCGCGGGTGAATCGCACCGTGTCCGGGGCTTCCGATTCGAGAGTCTCGGCAT
Source organism: Boseongicola sp. SB0665_bin_10 (assembly GCA_009838075.1). Classification (GTDB taxonomy): domain Bacteria; phylum Pseudomonadota; class Alphaproteobacteria; order Rhodobacterales; family Rhodobacteraceae; genus JAJEFO01. The sequence goes on from VXSG01000097.1 coordinate 104,925, forward strand.
CCTTGCGGACTTTCGTGACCTCGAAAGGCGTCAGGTCAAATCGCCGTGACAGAATCCTGTTGATGTGCGACCTCTCCGATTCGTCGTAACTCCCGTCCGCACGTGCGATCCGGACAAGCAGCGCAGCCAGCGCGAGTCGGGAATCGACATCGGACAGCGTTTCGGGCTCAGGTGCCGTCATCCGGCGGAGAAGGTCACCAAACATTTCCCCACCATACACCTCGGCATCACGGGTTGCGAGAGGCGCGGGGCCGGCGAATGTCCGCTAGACAAGCCTGCTTGTCTCCACCGCGGCCCGGATGAAATCCGCGAACAGCGGATGTGGTTCAAACGGCTTTGACTTCAGTTCCGGGTGAAACTGCACGCAGACGAACCACGGGTGATCAGTGATCTCGACGGTCTCGGGCAATCGCCCGTCCGGACTCATTCCGGAAAAGTTCAGGCCCGTCCCCTCGAGCCTGTCCCGAAATCTTGTATCGATCTCGTAGCGATGCCTGTGGCGCTCCTCGATCGCGGTGTCTCCGTAGATTTCCGCGACCCTTGAGCCTTCCTTGAGAAGTGCCGTGTATGCGCCCAGGCGCATCGTGCCGCCCTTGTCGTCGCTGATCTTGCGCCTTGAAACATGGTTGCCCTGAACCCACTCCTTCAGGTGATAGACAACAGGCTCGAATCGCTTCTTGCCGGCCTCGTGGTCGAATTCCTCGGAACCCGCCTTGACAATGCCCGCAAGATTGCGCGCCGCCTCGATGACCGCCATCTGCATGCCAAGGCAGATGCCGAAATATGGGATCTTCTTCTCTCGCGCGTAGCGGGTCGCCCGAATCATGCCTTCGGTTCCACGTTCCCCGAAGCCTCCTGGGACGAGGATTGCATGAAATCCTTCGAGATGGGGGGCCGGATCCTCGCTTTCGAACACTTCCGAATCGATCCAGGTGGCGTTCACGCGCGTGCGGTTGGCCATGCCACCATGGGTCAGCGCCTCGGAGATGGACTTGTAGGCGTCCTCGAGCATCGTGTACTTCCCGACGATCGCGACCTTGACTTCGCCTTCCGCATTGTCGAGCCGATCCTTCACGTCATGCCAGCAATCCAGCTTGGGCGTGGGCGTCGGCGCGATCCGGAATGCATCGAGGACCGCCTGGTCCAGGCCGAACTCGTGATAGGCGAGCGGCGCCTCGTAGATGGACGCGAGGTCGTAGGCCGGGATCACGGCCTCCGGGCGGACATTGCAGAAAAGGGCGATTTTCGCGCGCTCCTTTTCCGGGATTTTCTCTTTCGAGCGGCAGACAAGAACATCGGGCTGGAGCCCGATCGCACGGAGTTCCTTGACGCTGTGTTGCGTCGGCTTGGTCTTCAGTTCGCCCGTGGCAGCGATGTAGGGCAGCAGGGTCAGGTGCATGAAAATGCACTCATCGCGATCCCTGTCCTGCGCAAACTGACGAATCGCCTCGAAGAAGGGCAGACCTTCGATGTCGCCGACAGTGCCGCCGATTTCGCAGAGCATGAAATCCGTCTCGTTGTCCCCGATGCTGATGAATTCCTTTATCTCGTCGGTGACATGAGGGATCACCTGGATGGTCTTTCCGAGGTAGTCGCCGCGCCGTTCCTTCTCGAGGACGTTGGAATAGATGCGGCCGGAGGAGACGGAATCGGAGCCACGGGCATGAACGCCCGTGAACCGCTCGTAATGGCCGAGATCGAGGTCGGTCTCGGCACCGTCGTCGGTGACGAAGACTTCGCCATGCTCGAACGGACTCATCGTTCCGGGGTCCACGTTCAGGTATGGATCGAGTTTCCGTAGCCGAACGGAATATCCGCGTGCCTGCAGCAATGCCCCTAGCGCGGCGGACGCAAGCCCCTTTCCAAGCGACGACACAACGCCGCCGGTGACAAAGACGAACCTCGCCATACTGTCGGGTACTCCCCGTGACTGCCTCTTGCCGCCCGATTCGTGCTTCGAATGACGCGGCATCACGGGGCTACACCGTTAAAGGAATTGCGGCGGCTTGCCAAGTGGGTCACCCGCAATATCTTGAGAAAATTTCTGCAAACGGTCGAAGTGTAGTGGAATTTCGTCCAGACGGCACCAGCCCGCATCGCTTCACCTGGTCAAGGAGTCGCGCGAATTCAGGGAGTTGGGTGCATTCATGGGCGTCCTGGCGCCGAGAAGCCGCGGGCCGGTCCGCAGATGCCTTGCCCAAGCGCGGGCCGGGCGGCGCCATGTTGTGCCGCTCGCCGTCCCGCCAGGTGCAGGACCGCGCTCCGGGATCAGGGAATCCGAGGGGTGGGCTACTCGTCCGCGCGGGGCAGGAGGCCGCCGCCCGAGCCGCCGCCGTCAACGGGAGGCAGCAGCGAATCGGCTTCCGGAACTTCGCCCGGTCCTGCGCTGGTTCCGGGCGCCGCGATGCCGAGACGGTCCAGCACGGAACCGGTGGCCGAGTTCTGGGCGGCGATGATCGTCAGCGTAAGCGAGGTGATTATGAATGCGATTGCAAAAGCCCAGGTCACCTTGCCCAGCGCCGTTGCCGCGCCGCGTGATGTCACAAGCCCGCCACCACCGCCACCCAGGCCAAGCCCGCCGCCTTCCGAGCGCTGCAGGAGCACAACGCCAATGAGACAGAGAGCGAGAATCAGGTGGACGATGAGAACGACGTTGTCCATGGCGAATGCGGCCCTGCTTGCGAGTGTGCGGTATCTATGCGAGCAGATGCCCCTTCGCAACCCCGCGCGCACCAGACGGTCAATTTCCCAATTCCACGATCACTGCGCCCGCCGCGATCAAGGCCATCAAGGCGAGTCTCCTGGGGCCCACCTTTTCGCCAAGCATCAGCCAGCCGAAGAGGGCGGCAAACACGACGGAGGTTTCCCTGAGCACCGCGGCTTCGCCGACCTTGTCGAGCCGCGTCGCCAGCATGATGCCGCCAAAGGAGAAGTAGGCCACGATCGCCCCGAGAATCCCGAGGCGCAGTACCGGCGCGAATGGCCGGGGCAGCTGCCCGCGATGCCAGAAGAGGTGCCCCAACGGAAAGGCAATCGCGTCGATCAGGAAAAACCACGCCAGGAACGTGAACGGGTTCGCAGTGGCGCGGATGACGTAGGCGTCCCAGGTCGTGTAGAGCGCAACGATGCCGCCGGTCATCAATGCAAGGCCGAGCGCCAGGGGCAACCGTGATCGGTCGATCACGGTGTGGCGAAGGTTGTAGGCCGCAAGGCCAAGGATTCCCATTGTGAGGCAGGCGACACCGAGCCATTGGACCGACGTGAAGCGCTCGTTGAACAGGATGCCTGCCCCAACGACCGTGAATGCCGGGCTCGATCCCCGCACGACCGGGTAGACCACAGTGTAGGCACCAACGGAGTAGGCGCTTGCCTGGGCGATCTTGTAACCGGTGTGCAGCACCCAGGCGATGCCAAAGAGCGGCCAGAGCTCGGGTTCGGGCATGGGAACGAAAAAGAGTGCGATCGGCAGCGCGATCAAGCCGTAGCAGCCATCGATCGCCGCGCGCATGGTCCATGGATCGGAACGGGTCTTCTGAAGGGCTCCGAACAAGGCGTGAAGGAACGCGGCCTGCAGCGCCAGAACGAGCGCTGCCGTTCGGCCGGCTTCCGTTCCCTCGATTGAGATCAGCCACTCGCTCATGGACTCGGGCACCGTCGCACGTCCAGTGCCGGGCGATCCCGCACGCAAGGTGTCTTCACGCTTCGATCCCGGTCAGGGCTGCGGCAAATTCTCGTGGATCGAATGGTGCCAGGTCGTCGATCTGTTCGCCGACCCCGATCGCGTGGATCGGCAGGCCGAACCGGTCGGCCAGCGCGACCAGCACGCCGCCCTTCGCCGTGCCGTCCAGCTTCGTCATGACAAGACCGGAGACATCCGCGACATCGCGAAATGTCTCGACCTGGGAAAGCGCGTTCTGTCCGGTCGTGGCGTCAAGCACCAGGAGCGTGTTGTGCGGTGCCTCGGGATCCCTCTTCCTGATGACACGAACGATCTTGGCAAGCTCCTCCATCAGGTCGTTCCGGTTCTGGAGCCGGCCCGCCGTGTCAATCAGGAGAATGTCCGCCCGTTCCGATTCGGCTTGCGCCATGGCCTCAAATGCCAGGCTTGCCGGATCCGAACCCACTTGCGCGGTCAGAACGGGGACACCGGCCCGCTGGCCCCATACCTGCAGTTGCTCGACGGCGGCGGCCCGAAACGTGTCGCAGGCGGCGATCACCACGGACTTTTCGGAATCACGGAACTGGGAGGCGAGCTTGCCGATCGTCGTGGTCTTGCCCGAACCGTTGACGCCGGCCACCAGCACAACCTGCGGTCGCTTCGGGAAGATCGGCATCGGGCTTGCCACCGTCTCCATGATGCGGGCGATTTCGTCGGCCAGCAATTCCTTCAACTCGGCCGTAGAGAACTTCCGCCCAATTCGTCCTTCCGCCATGTTGGCTGCGACACGCATCGCCGTCTCGACGCCCATGTCTGATGCGATGAGCAGTTCCTCGATTTGCTCGAGCATGTCGTCATCCAGGGCGCGCCGGACCACGGGCCCTGGCGCGCCGCGATCGGGCGTTCGATCAACAGGTTGTGCGCCGTCCGCGCCCTTCGGGCCTTGCGGAGCGGCCGTCGTCGCCGGTGCCAGTGCTGCGGTGCCGGCGGATTCCGTTGGTGACCGTCCTTCCGCGACGGCGCCGGGAGCGCCGTCGACGCTGCCGCCTTCCTCGATGATCGCGTCGAGGCCTTCGTCAAGTTTCGAGGACGACCTGAAGAGCCGTTTCTTCAGCTTTGCAAAAAACGCCATGGCCACGACCTAATCCCGGAAGGTCCAAGATGGAAGCTGGATCGTGACGGCGGTCAGGTTTGCTGGTCGCGATCGGTCCCTGCCCAACTCGTTCCTGGCCCTCCCGAAGCGGCTGTCACGCCCGTGACATCGATCCGCCCGTCCTGGAATTCGATTTCCAGCGATTCTGCGTGGCGGGCCTCTTCCGCCTTGGTCAGCACGGACTTGCCGCTTCGAATGATCGCGTAGCCACGTGCCAGTGTCGCCTTGTAGCCTAGGGTGGCCCGCGTACGTTCCAGCGCCCGCAGGCGGCCGGCGAGTCTCGCCAGCCTGGCCTCGATCGCCGTCGCCATCCTCGTGCTGATCCGGTCAAGGTCTCTCGATTCCTGCCGGACCTGCCCTCGAACGTGCCTGACACCGAGCCGGGCGACCAACGCAGACAAGCGTTCGTTCTTGCGTTCGAGGGCGTGTCTGAGACACATTGCAAGGTCGTTCGCCCGGTGATCAAGCGTTTGGCCCTCGCGATCCAGTCTGGACTTGAAGAGCGTTGGCCGAAGGCCCGCCGCCGCGCCGACGAGGTCGCCTCGCTTGCGGTGCACCAGATGGCGGAGCCCCTTGGGCAGGGCATCGCTGGACCGGTCGAGCCGCTGCCTGGGGTCGGCAAGAAGGCCTTCCGGATGTGGCAGATGGCGTGCGAGCGCCGTGATGCGTTGGCGCAGCATGTCAACGCTGCGTGCCATCCCGCGTGACAGCCGCGCCTCGTTGCCGGCCAGGTCCGCGAGCAGTTCCGAGCGGACCGGCACGGAAATCTCCGCTGCCGCCGTCGGCGTGGGCGCACGCCGGTCGGCAGCAAAGTCGATGAGCGTGGTGTCGGTTTCGTGGCCGACCGCGGAGACCAGCGGAATTTCCGATGCCGCTGCCGCGCGTGCCACAACCTCTTCATTGAAGCCCCAGAGATCCTCGATCGAGCCGCCGCCACGAGCGACGATCAAGATGTCGGGGCGGGGTGGCGATCCGCCTGGTGACAGCGCGTTGAATCCGCCAATGGCCTGCGCCACTTCCGGTGCGCAGGCGTCACCTTGCACGGCAACGGGCCAGATGACGACTTCCCGGGGGAACCGTTCTCGGAGCCTGTGCAGGATGTCCCGGATCACGACCCCCTGCGGCGACGTGATGACACCTATGACGTTCGGCAGAAATGGCAGTGGCTTCCTGCGGGCCTCGTCGAAGAGGCCCTCGGCCGCGAGCTCTTTCTTGCGTCTTTCAAGCATCGCCATCAGTGCGCCTTCACCGGCAACGACGATTCGTTCGGCATTCAGGCTGAATCTCGACTGGAAACCGGAGGCGGTCATCTTGCCCTCGGCGATCACCTCCAGGCCTTCTTCGGGCATCATGGCAAGCGCCGGCACCTGGCTCTTCCATGTCATGCACGAGAGCACGGAACGGTCGTCCTTGAGGTCGAAATACAGGTGCCCCGAGCGCGCCAGGACCACCCGTCCAACCTCGCCTCGCACGCGAACCCAGCCGAGTTCCGATTCCACGAGGCGCTTCACGCGACCCGCGATCTCGCTCACGGTGAATTCGGGCGTGTTGTCGCCCGACACTTCCTCGAACAGCTCCATGCCCTTGTCCGCGCTCGCCTTGTGCTTCCCTGGCCGGAACCCTAGAACGCCATCCAACGAAGGGGAAGCGGTGCGCCGATGAACATTCTCATTCTTGGCGGCGGCGGACGCGAGCACGCACTGGCATGGGCGGTGATGCAGAATCCCAAATGTGACCGGCTTATCGTCGCGCCGGGCAATGCGGGGATTGCGTCGATTGCCGAATGCGCCTCGCTCGACATCGAGAACGGGGCGCGAATGGTGGAATGCGCCGAGGCAAGCTCGATCGATCTTGTGATCGTGGGGCCGGAGGCGCCCTTGGCGGCCGGTGTGGCCGACGACTTTCGCTCGGCCGGATTCAGGGTCTTCGGCCCGTCGCGGAAGGCGGCGCAACTGGAGGCCTCGAAACGGTTCACCAAGGAGGTCTGTGACGCGGCCGGCGTGCCCACGGCAGCCTGGGCTCGATTCTCCGAGCCGGCCCCGGCCAAGGCGCACATTCGCGAGCAGGGCGCGCCGATCGTGGTGAAGGCGGACGGGTTGGCTGCCGGCAAGGGGGTCATTGTCGCCCAGAGCACGGCGGAAGCGGATGCTGCCGTTGACGACATGCTCGGTGGCGCGTTCGGTGCCGCGGGCGCTGAAGTGGTGATCGAGGAATTCATGGATGGCGAGGAGGCATCGTTCTTCGTGCTTTGTGACGGGACGGATGCCTTGCCTGTCGGCACGGCCCAGGATCACAAGCGGGTGGGCGAGGGCGACACGGGACCCAACACGGGCGGGATGGGCGCGTATTCGCCGGCACCCGTGCTGAACGAATCCGTCGCTGCCCGCACGATGGAAGAGATCATCCGCCCGACGCTTGCGGAGATGGCGAAGCGCGGCACTCCCTATCAGGGCGTGCTGTATGCAGGCCTCATGATCAAGGACGGCGCACCGCGGCTGGTCGAGTACAACGTGAGGTTCGGCGACCCGGAGTGCCAGGCACTGATGATGCGGCTCGGTGCGCAGGCCCTTGATCTCATCCAGGCGGCTGCGGAGGGCAGGCTTTCGGAAGCGCGGGTCAATTGGGCAGGGGACCATGCAATCACGGTCGTGGTGGCCGCCAAGGGCTATCCGGGCACCTATGAGAAGGGCAGTGCCATCGCAGGCCTTGACGATCTGGTCGGCAACTCTCGCCAGATGGTGTTTCACGCGGGAACTTCGCGGACCGAGCACGGAATCGTCTCGGCCGGTGGCAGGGTCCTGAACGCCACCGCCCGTGGCGCCAGCTTGCAGGAGGCCCGGGATGCAGCCTATGCGCTGGTCGACAGGATCGACTGGGCCGGTGGAATGTATCGTCGCGACATCGGCTGGCGGGCATTGCGATGAGAGGCAGCGAGCCGCCTGGCGGGGGCGCTTCGTCGATCGATCTTGGGCGGGAGCCATCCGCTTGCCTGCGAAGCGCGCCGTCGATCTCGTTGGCGGCACCCAGGGCATGAAATGTGCAGCAAGGGGGCGAGATGAGTGAATCCAATCTGAATCCAGCGATCAAGCAGGTGCTTGAACTGGGCCCGCCGCTGCTGTTTTTCGTGGCCTATCTTTGGATGCGCGATGACACCTACGCCTTCGGAGGCGCGGAGTATTCCGGGTTCATCGTGGCGGCGGGGCTGTTCGTGCCAATCCTGCTGGTCTCGATGGCAATTCTCTGGAAGCTGACGGGTCGCCTGAGCCGGATGCAGGTCTTCACCATCGTGATGGTGGTGATCTTCGGCGGCCTCACGGTCTGGCTGAACGACGATAGGTTCTTCAAGGTGAAGACCACCCTGGTCTACGGGGTTCTCGCCGGCATCCTCGGCATCGGGCTCTTGCAAGGCAGGTCCTACCTGGCCTGGGCCATGGCCGAGTTCCTGCCCCTGACGGACGAGGGCTGGATGAAGCTCACCAGGCGACTGGCGGGCTTCTTTGCCGGGCTGGCATTGGCCAACGAGATCGTCTGGCGCACGATGTCCACGGATGCCTGGGTCAAGATAGAGACGTTCGGGTTTCCGATCGCGCTGTTCCTGTTCATCTGGCTCCAGATGCTGACCTTGCGGCACCACCTGGCCGAGGACGAGGCGGACGGGGCGGAATAGGCACGTCCTGGCGCGGCGCCAGGACCGTCGCGCGTGCCGCCGGACAGGGGTGACCGGGCAAGAATGCCGGCGCCGCCTCGGAGGATGTCACCCCTTCTGCTCAAAGAGAATCCTGTCTGACGCCGCCTTTTCCTCGGGGGACTGCGCTCGGCCGCGCACCTCCTCCGCGACAGCCTTGCCCTTGATGACCGCCGGGCGGCTTCCAACCTCGTCCAGCCAGCGCGCAAAGTGGGGCTTGTCGTCGATGGCCTGTTCCTGCCCTTCCCAGTTTTGGGCCCAAGGCCAGATGGCCATGTCGGCGATCGAGTATTCGCCCGCGACGAACCGGCTGTCCTGCAGCCTGGCATTGAGCACGCTGTAGAGTCTCCCGACCTCGTTCCTGTAGCGCTCCTGCGCGTAGGGAAGGACCTGGGGCGGCGTGCGTTGGGGTGCGTAATTGAGGAAATGATGCGCCTGGCCTGCCATCGGGCCGACACCGCCCATCTGCCACATCAGCCACTGGTCGATGACGATTCGGTCGCGATCCGAGGATCCGTAGAACTTCCCGGTCTTGCGGCCGAGATACTGCAGGATTGCGCCGGATTCGAAGATCGAGACCGGGTGGCCATCCGGCCCGCTCGGATCGATGATCGCCGGCATGCGGTTGTTGGGGGAGAGCTTGAGGAATTCCGGGTCGAACTGGTCGCCCTTGCCGATGTCGACGAGATGCAGCGTGTAGGGCAGACCCATCTCTTCGAGAGCGATGGTGATCTTCCAGCCGTTCGGCGTCGGCCAGTAGTGGAGATCTATCGGGTCGGGCATGCAGTTTCCTTTTCTTGGCAGCTAGGCGCTTCGGCACAAGTTGGCGCTTTCTGGGTCGAGATCAAGAGGCACCGATGCCGCGGCACCGCTTGTGCGTGGTTGGATGACGAATCGGCCATGCTTCGCGGCCGCTGCCGTGACGCAGGCGGCGCGTGCGCCCGAATCAGGCGCGGCCTGACTGGCGAGATGCAAAGTCGCGCAGCGCGCCGCGGCCGGGATCGTCAGGTTTCCGCGCGATGCCTTCGGCAACGCACTTGACCCCGGCCCCGGGCGCTAGTACGCAATGCTGCACGTGGCGATTTGTTCACCGGATTGCGGGCCACGCAAAAGACTCCGCTAAAGAGGTCTGGGACGTTCACGCCCCTGACGCTCATGCAGTCGGGACCGGGATTGAATGGGAGGCGTCCCAATTACCAGAGACTGGAAAAAGCGCACGAAGCTTGTGCATGAAGGCATCCGCCGGAGCCAGTATGGGGAGGTCGCCGAACCGGTCTTCCTCACTCAGGGCTTTGTCTATGAGAGCGCCGAGCAGGCTGCCCAGCGCTTCGAGGAGGCTGGCGAGGACGAATTCATCTATTCGCGCTACGGGAACCCGACAGTGCGGATGTTCGAGGAGCGGATCGCGGCGATCGAAGGCGCCGAGGACGCGTTCGCCACGGCGTCCGGCATGGCTGCGGTCTATGCGTCTCTGGCCTCGATGCTGAAGGCGGGCGATCACGTGGTCTCGGCACGGGCATTGTTCGGATCATGCCACTATGTCCTGGATGAGGTCCTTCAGCGCTTCGGCGTTGACGTCACCTTCGTGGATGGCACCAGTCTCGACGCGTGGAAGGCGGCAGTCAGGCCGAACACCAAGGCGGTGTTTCTGGAAAGCATCTCCAATCCAACGCTTGAAGTGATCGACATCAAGGCGGTGGCGGCGGTAGCGCGGGACGTTGGCGCGACCGTGATCGTCGACAACGTGTTTTCGACTCCCGTCCTGAGCCGAGTGCTGGACCTCGGGGCGGACGTTGTCGTCTACTCCGCGACCAAGCACATCGACGGGCAGGGCCGGGTTCTGGGCGGTGTCGTGCTTGGATCCAGGGACTATGTCCGCAAGACGCTGGAACCCTTCCTGAAGCATACGGGCGGCGCCATGAGCCCGTTCACGGCATGGTTGCTGCTGAAGGGCATGGAGACGCTGGACCTTCGTGTCAGGGCGCAGGCCGAGAGCGCTCGGAAGGTGGCCGAGGCCTTCGAGGGAGACGCACGGCTCGAAAGGGTCATCTATCCAGGGCTGCCGTCTCATCCGCAGCACGAAACCGCGATGGCGCAGATGAAACGGGGCGGCACGGTTGCAACCTTCGTGCTCAAGGGAGGCCAGCCTGCGGCGTTCAGGTTCCTGAATGCGCTCAGAATATTCATCATCTCGAACAACCTGGGGGATGCAAAGTCGATCGTGACGCATCCAACCACCACGACTCATCAGCGGCTGACCGACGAGCAGCGGGACGAAATGGGCATATTGCCAGGACTTGTCCGCCTGTCCTTGGGTCTGGAAGATGTCGATGACCTGATCCGCGACATCCGACAGGCACTTGAGGCCGCATGATGCGGAGCCTGGCCAAGCGTGGTTTGCCGTCCCGCAAGCCCGTCGGGGCGATCCTGCGGAACCGGCCCGGGGCGGAATGACCTCGAAACCGGCCCTGATTCTTCAACTGCGCCCGGAGGACGAAGCGTCGGATGGCGAATTCCGCGCCTTCATCGGGAAGGGCCGTCTGAACGAAGCAGAGGTTTGCCGTCACAGGATGGAGGCGGGGCCGCTGCCGCAAGGGTTCTCGCTCGACGACTATTCGGCGGTCATTGTCGGCGGCGGCCCTGGCTGCGTGAGCGACGATCCGGTGGCGCGCGATCCGGTCGAGGCACGGGCGGAAGCGGAGCTTCTGGCATTGATGCCCGAGATCCTTGCGCGGGACATGCCTTTCCTCGGGTGCTGCTACGGAATCGGGCTGCTGGCGCACCACCTTGGAGCGCGGGTTTCGAAGGAGCGGTATTCGGAGGTGGTTTCGGCCGTGCCGTGCGAATTGACAGAGGCGGGCCGGAAGGATCCGTTGCTGGCCGGGCTGCCGCCGAGGTTCAACGCCCTGGTCGGCCACAAGGAAGCGGTTCAGGAACTGCCCGACGGCGCGGTGCATCTCATGTTCTCGGAGGCCTGCCCCTTCCAGATGATCCGGGCAGGCGAAAACGTCTATGCCACGCAGTTTCATCCGGAAGCGGACGGGAAGGTCTTTGCGGACCGCATCCGAATCTACCGCGAATTCGGATATTTTCCGCCCGAAGAGGCCGCGGCCCTGGCCGCAGCATGCATGGCTGCGGACGTCACGGAACCCGAACGCATCCTGGAGCGATTCGTTGCGCGCTACGTGACGACCGGGCGCTCGCGCGGCACGCATGGAGACGGGATCGGCTCAGCGCTGCCTGCGCGCGATGTCCAGGCGTCCGGTGCTGGCGGCATTGCGGGAGTGACGTAGGCCTTCCTGTGCCTCGCGCCAGGCATTCAACCGATCGGGCACGCCGAAACGCGCTGCAGCCCGTCATGATCAATGTCCCGCGTGCTTCGGGCCTGACGCTTCACGTCCTGAGACGCTGCCCGATTTCCAGGGTGGTCCGCTCCACAGGTGAGCGGCGTGCGGCACCTGGTTCAGCGCGCCTGAATTTCTGGATTCCAGACGCCGACGGGCAGGGCGTCGACTCGAACCGCATCATGCAGGGCTTCTCGATTGCCGGTCGGAAAGCTGACACGGGTGGCCGACGGACGGTGCGGTGCATGCCGCTCCGCGGTTGACTTGGGCCGGTCCCGGGGCCAAGGCTCGCCGCATGGTTGATTTCAGGCCCATCGGATACGTCATCGGCCTACTTGTTGCCGCGCTTGGCATCTCCATGCTGATACCGATGTTCGTTGACCTTGCTCAGGACAACGATCACGCGGGAACGTTTCTGGAAGCAGCCCTGATCACGCTCCTGATCGGCGGATTGATGGCATTGGCGTCGTCCAATTCGGTGGCGGGCAGCATGAACCTGCAGCAGGTATTCCTGCTGACAACGGGCGTTTGGATCGTTCTTCCGTTCTTCGGAGCGCTGCCGTTCATGTGGGGCGAACTCGGAGCGGGCTTCACGGACGCATATTTCGAGGCGATGTCCGGACTGACGACGACCGGATCGACGGTGTTCAGCGGGCTGGACGCGCTGCCTTCGGGGCTGCTTGTCTGGCGATCCATGCTGCAATGGTTCGGCGGCATCGGGATCATTGTCGTTGCCATGGCTTTCCTTCCTGAACTTCGGGTCGGAGGCATGCAGATCTTCCGTTCCGAGGGATTCGACACGGATGGAAAGGTCTTGCCGCGGGCTGCCGAAATCGCGTCCCGCATCTCGATCATCTACCTGGTTCTGACGATTGCCTGCGCAATGGCCTACCTGGTTGCCGGCATGCCTCTCTTTGAAGCCGCCAACCACGCAATGACCACCATCGCGACTGGCGGGTTTTCGACCCGTGACCGGTCGTTCGGCAGCTTTCAAGGGGCGCCGGAATATGTCGCCGTGGCATTCATGATATTGGCCAGCCTTCCATTCGTGCGCTACGTGCAGATTCTTGCCGGGTCGTCGAAGCCTCTGCTGCGTGACAGCCAAGTGCGGGCCTTCCTGGCGGCATTGGCTGCAATTGCCGTCCTGGTCGCATTGCACAGGCTGCTGGCGCAGGGCACGGCGGCGCATTCCGCCCTGCGCGAATCCCTGTTCAACATTACCTCGATCATGACCGGCACGGGCTATGCAAGCACGAACTACCAGCTTTGGGGAGCGTTCCCGGTGACGGTCTTCTTCCTAGTCGGCCTGATTGGCGGCTGCGCGGGATCGACCAGCTGTTCGGTCAAGGTGTTCAGGTACCAGATTCTGGTGAAGGCCGTTACGAACCAGATTCGACGCATCCAGAGTCCGCACGGAGTCTACCAGCTCAAGTATGCCGGGCGGCGACTGAGCGAAGACGTGCTTTCGTCGGTCATGGTGTTCCTGACGATGTTTCTTGTCACGCTCGGCATCGTGTCCGTGCTTCTTTCGGCGACGGGGCTTGATCTCGTCACGTCCGTAAGTGGCGCGGCCACGGCACTTGCCAACGTGGGTCCTGGCCTCGGCACCATGATTGGACCGGACGGGAATTTTGCCGGGCTGAGCGATGCCGCGAAGTGGATCCTGCTATCGGCAATGCTTGTTGGGCGGCTGGAACTGCTGGTGGTGTTCGTGTTGTTCACGTCGCGGTTTTGGCGCGCCTGAATTTGCAAGGCCCGCGTTCCCGTGACGTCGTGGCCGGGATTGACCGCACGCGCCCTTACGGCGCCTCCCGACCGGAGGCCTACGCTGACACTGTACAAGGCGGCGCTTTCGGACAGTTCGGACCATGTCTTCCCGATGCCAGCAACGCCGACATTGCTGCAGGACCGGGACGTCGGGCCACTCGAAATCAATCTGGCCAACGCCACACGGTGGCGGCCGGAACCATGCCGGGCCTCATTCGAATTTGGCCATCCTGCTGACGGGAAGAGACTTTCTGAAAATCCGGCGATGAAGATTGGATTGGCCTGCTGTCACGCAGGTTCGTGTCGGCTCGGCAACCCTGATCCGGCTACACGAACAGCTGCCGGCGATGGGCTCTTTCAATTCTGACCGCATCAATTTCGGGCATGTCCGCCTGTTCGGCGAATCGTCGCCAGTCGCAAATGGCTGCGGCGACCTCGCCAAGGAGGATCTTCGCTTTCGCCTTCTTGACACCCCCCACGCCTGCAAACGTGATGAGCTCCTCGAGTTCGAACCCGTCGCGCTTGCCTCCAAGGCTCATCTGGTGCCGGCTCGTCCATGCACCTGAAGGGTTGTAGGAATAGACGACGTCGAAAGCGGGCGAAAGGCGCCATGCTCCACTCCGGTCCATCAGGAAGGCGATGTTCTTGACGTGGTCATCCTGATTCCGCGCGAGCACGTTGAAGAAGGTACGCCGAACCTGCTGTTCGACGTCATCCATTGAAAGGCCAAGTCGCTTGATTGTCTGAAGGGCCTGCTCATAGCCATAGGCTCCTGCGACATTGAAGTCATAGTGCATCAGCGCGCCGAGGGATTGCATGTGCAGCTTGCCGCCGCGCGGCGTGCGGTCGAATCGACGAGTCATGAAGTGTGCCCGACCGCCTTCTTCATGCAGGCGACAGTCTTCCATCTCGATGCCCGCAGCGCGCGCCATCAGATGATAGGCGTATTCGATGCGGCCAAAGCCCTGAGGGTCGGCAAGCTCGCGGTCTGCATTGCCATACACGCCGTCGAATTTCATGAGCCAATGAGAGAAGCCTTGACTGGCGGAGGCCTGGCCTGACCGGAACTCTCCAGAATCGGGATTCCAGGCGAGCACGGCTTTCGCCCGAGCACCGCCCGCAGACGTGCCTACGCGCAATATGTCCTCCATGGCCCGTTGGTCATCCTCGCCCGTCAACTTGCCTTCCAGCGCGATGCGGTCATCGAGCACCCGGTTGGCGAGCGAGACAAGAGCATCGATCTCGACTCTCCGGGCGGTTCCGGGCGCGTCCTTCATCAGGGGACGGAATTCGAGGGCGCCAATGCCGCGTGTGCCTGTGTAGCAGAGGCGTTCGACGGGCGTGAAGCTGGCTGGTTCACGCCCGCGCGTAGCCAGCCACCCATCGATCAGCGCGTTGCCGAACTTGTCAGGCAGGCTGTCGGCGAGCATGCCCGGCAACCCCTTGAATGTCGTGTGTGACAGCGCAGGGAATTCATACGGAACATCCGTGAGAGGCATCTTTTCGGGCGCAACTTCAATGCCGGAGCGGGCGAATTCCGGTGTGTATTGAAATGCGCCGAGTTCCGCGTCAGGGATCCAGGTTACGGCGCCTATGTCGCGGCCCCAGAGAATGACGCGCGCCGTATCGGTCATGCCCCGTTCTCGCCTTCGTCACCCCACGCCCATTCCGACGGTTCGGCGCGCCTTTTCCTGGCGCGCCGGCGTTCCGCGCCTCCAATGCGAACACGATCTACAGGACGCACGGCGGGATCGGGGAGCAATGCGGCCAGATGATCGGTGAGACGCAGCGCCTGCATGACCCGAACGAAAGAATCGAGCGATATCGTCCTGCCGCAAGAGAGCCGTGTCATCGTGCTTCTCGACACTCCGGCTTCCCTTGCGAGGTCGAACTGGGAGATGTTTCGGCTAAGGCGAATCTCGTCAAGGCGTTTGCCGAGTGCCTCGATGATGGCCTCGCTTGATGCGGTTGAGAAATCAATATTGTGCTTCATTTGTGCTCCATTAAGCTCAAAAACTGACTTTAGACCTCATATATACGACACTAAAAGTTTGTTCAATGAAAAATTTGTAAAGGATCATAAGTGATGCGTAATGCCCAAGATTCGTGTTTATTGCGTCAATTTACAGTCAGTAATTTTCTTGGTGTCTGCAGTCATCCCAATGTCAAGGTGCGACCCCGACTTCAAGCCTGGCACTCGATCAATTCTGAACCATGTCGATGACCAACGACCTGAGGCGGTTGATCGTCAGGAGGCCTCTGGTGTCGCGGCTGTCGACGGGATCTGCACGCGAGGAAAGATTGGGATGAGCGCAATTCGCGTTGAAGTTGCTGCCACTCCAGGCGTCCGGAGGTTCACATCCTGATTGGCACCCGATAGTAGGTACCATCCTGTCGCGCCTGCCGGTCAAGGCGTGCCTCAACCCAACCCGTAATCCCTGCTCACCCGCTTGGTCACAACACTGACGTGGTGGAACTTGCGCCAAGCAACACGGACAGGCATGCATTCGGTCGCGGAGAAGCGCCTGTCGAATTTGGCCACTCCCATGAAGGCCTGTCTTTCGCGAGCGGCCGCGGCGCACGGGGATGGCAGTCTTCCCTCCGCCCTGCCGGAACGGTGCAATCCCCGATCCAGACGATTCTCCCGAATCACCTCAAGAAGTCAGTTTGGGATGCGAACGGCCGGTGCCGCTTCATTGACCGTTCTTGCGGCCTTGCCTATTGAGTGCGCAAACGTTTCCCAATGGGAGCAACCCATGAGCGCAAACACGGGCCCCAAAAGTTTCCAGGAAATCGTCCTTCGGCTACAGAACTATTGGGCGGGGGAGGGCTGCGCGTTGCTTCAGCCTTACGATCTGGAAGTCGGGGCTGGCACCTTCCATCCGGCCACCATGCTGCGTGCGCTGGGCAAGCGGGAATGGTCGGCGGCCTACGTGCAGGCATCGCGGCGCCCGACGGATGGCCGCTACGGGGAGAATCCGCATCGCCTGCAGCACTATTACCAGTTCCAGGTGATCATGAAGCCTTCGCCTCCCGATCTGCAGGAGCTCTACATCGGGTCGCTGAAAGCGATCGGAATCGACATGGATCTGCATGACATCAGGTTTGTCGAGGATGACTGGGAGAGCCCGACCCTTGGGGCCTGGGGCCTTGGCTGGGAGGTCTGGTGCGACGGCATGGAGGTAAGCCAGTTCACGTATTTCCAGCAGGTCGGCGGACATGACTGCCACCCGGTTTCGGGCGAGCTGACCTACGGCCTCGAGCGCCTGGCCATGCACGTGCTTGGCATCGACCACGTGATGGCGATGCCTTTCAATGACCCGCAGTCCAGGATTGCATTGTCCTATGGCGACATATTTCGGCAGACAGAAGAGGAATATGCCCGCTGGAATTTCGACGTGGCGGACACAGGCATGCTGTTCAGGCATTTCGAGGATGCTGAGGCGGAGTGCCGCCGCATCCTCGATGCGCAGGAGCTGGACCCGAAGTCGGGAAAGCGGATCGTGATGGTGCATCCCGCCTATGACCAGTGCATCAAGGCTTCGCACCTGTTCAACCTTCTCGATGCCCGCGGCGTGATTTCAGTCACCGAGCGCCAGGCCTATATCGGGCGGGTGCGGTCGTTGGCGAAGGCCTGCGCCGACGCATTCGTGACGACCGAGGCGGCAACAGGCGCGTGATCGTGACGATGCCTTGCGAAGAAAGGTCCTTTCGGGATTTCCGGCGGGACGCCCGGGGCAAGATCCTTCTCCCGGAGACGTCCAGGCCGTGCGTGGAGAGGCATTGCCTGGAGCAGGACGCGGCATGAGCGGAAAGGTGATAGCCTTTGTACTCGCAACTTGCTGCGCGCTTGCCGGCGGTGGCCTGTACTACCTGCAGGTGTACGGCTTCTACGACGAGATTCCGCCAAGCGGTGCGTCCGACGTGCTGCTGACCACGCTCCAATCCGGAACGCCAGAGCCAATAAACCATGAAGAATTTCAAGCAATTGACGCGGAGAGCTCACCGTTGCGCTACCGTGCCTGTTTCACGACCAAACTGAGTCTTGCGACACTCGCCGAGTCTTATGTTGTCCATGACGACCCGGTGCCCAACGTGGCGCCCGGATGGTTCGGTTGCTTCGAAGCGTCGGAAATCGGCGCAGCATTGAAAGATGGTTCCGCGATCGCGTTTCTGGGCACCGGAAATATCGCTTACGGCTTTGACCGGGTTGTGGCCGTCTCCGGAGACGGGCATGGCTACGTCTGGCACCAGTTGAACCGTTGCGGCGAAAGGTATTTCAACGGGGAGGCCTTGCCGGAAGGTTGCCCACCGCCGCCGAATGCAAGCCGATGACCCAGGATGCGCTGATCCATATGCAATCCTCCCGCCCTGCGCACGGCCGATGCAAGGAGCTGATCCATGCCTGACCTGCTGATCGAACTCCTGTCCGAGGAAATTCCTGCACGCATGCAGGCGGCCGCGGGCGAGGGCTTGAGGCGTCTCGTGACGGACGGTCTTGCAGAGGCCGGACTGTCCCATGACGACGCTGAATCCTTTGTCACGCCGCGGCGGCTGATCCTGACAGTGTCGGGCTTGCCGAAGGTGAGTCCGGCGACACGAGAGGAGCGAAAGGGTCCGAGCGTCAGCGCGCCGGAGAGGGCGCTGGATGGATTCCTGCGCTCGACCGGGCTCTCGAAAGAGGACCTCGAGGTACGGGATGGCAGGAAAGGACAGGTGTGGTTCGCGGTCATCGAGCGTGAGGGACGCCCTGCCAGCCGGATCGTGGCCGAGGTTCTGGACGCGGTCATCCGCGATTTCCCATGGCCCAAGTCCATGCGTTGGGGTTCTGGAAGCCTCAGGTGGGTGCGGCCGCTGCACTCGATCATCTGCCTGTTGAGCGACGGGGTCGAGAACCAGGTCGTTGAGCTTGAAGTCGATGGCATCCGTGCCGGCAACCGGACGGTGGGCCATCGTTTCATGGCACCGGAGCCGATCAGCGTCACGTCCTCTGCCGACTACCTGGCGAAGATGATAGGGGCAAAGGTCGTTGTCTCCGCCACGGAGCGCGAAGAGATCATCATGCGCGAGGCAGCCCGGTTGGCGGATGAACGGGGGTTTGAAGTGGTGGAGGACAAGAGCCTTCTGGCAGAGGTCGCGGGCCTCGTCGAATGGCCGGTGGTTCTGCTAGGCGAGATCGGCGAGGAGTTTCTGGATCTGCCGCCCGAGGTGCTTCAGACCTCGATGAGGGTGCATCAGAAGTTCTTCAGCGCGAGGGACAGTTCAGGCCGGATCACGCACTTCATCGCGGTGGCGGATCGGGAGACGGCGGACAATGGCACAACGATCATGGCCGGGAACCAAAAGGTTCTTCGGGCACGCCTTTCGGATGCCAAGTTCTTTTGGGAAAACGATCTGCGCGTGGCAAGAGATGGCATGAAGGCGTGGACCGACATGCTCGGCAAGGTCACGTTTCACAACAGGCTCGGAAGCCAGGCAGAGCGAATCGACCGGATTTCGGAATTGGCGAAGGAGATTGCCTCGGCATTGGGAGCCGATCCTGATCGGGCGGTCGCGGCGGCGCGGGTCGCCAAGGCCGACCTGTCGTCCGAAATGGTCTACGAGTTCGCTGAACTCCAAGGGATCATGGGCGAACACTACGCTAGCGCCGCAGGTCACTCCGGCGAAGTCGCACGCGTTGCACGCGAGCACTACCAACCACTTGGCCCGTCCGACGATGTGCCAAAAGGGCTGCTGTCGATCGCGGTCGCGCTCGCGGACAAGATCGACACGTTGGCCGGGTTCTGGGCAATGGACGAGAAGCCTACCGGCTCGAAGGACCCGTTTGCGCTCAGGCGCGCGGCGCTCGGCGTCATAAGGCTCATTCTCGAAAACGATCTCCGGATTTCCTTCGTCGAGATTGCAACGAAACCGGGCCTTCGGGCCGCCTTGGCCGTTGAGGAGCTTGGCTCCGAAGCGGCAGGGCGGAGCGGGGAGGCACGGGAATTGCAAGACAAGGCCAGAGGTGACCTGTGCATTGGTGACGAGGACCTCACGTTGCCGCGCGGGATCCTCGAATTCCTGCATGATCGCATGAAGGTCTTTCTGCGTGGCAAAGGCATTCGCCACGATGTCATCGACGCCTGTCTCGCAATGCCTGGCGCGGATGACCTGACGCTGCTGGTAAAGCGATCCAATGCCCTTTCCGCGTTTCTGGACACGGAAGAAGGCGAAAATCTTACGCAGGGCTTCAAGCGTGCGCACAACATCCTGAAGCAGGCCGAGGAGATGGATGGTGTCGAATACGCGCTTGATCCGGACCCGAATCTGGCGGAACAAGACGAGGAGCGTGCGCTGTTTGATGCGCTGGAAAGGGCGGAGGCCGCAATTCGTCCCGCCATGGCGTCCGAGGACTTCGAGTCGGCCATGTCGGCCATGGCCGATCTCAGAGGGCCGATCGATGGTTTCTTCGACGCGGTGCAGGTGAACGCTGCGGATCAGAGCCTGAGGCGAAACCGTCTCAACCTTCTGCATCGCATCAGTGAGACATGCCTTGCTGTGGCGGACCTGAACAGGATCGAGGGATAGGATTCCCGTCAGGCCTCCCGCGTCGAGGGCAGGCGCCACCATGACATTGCTGAATGTGCCGTCACTTCGTTCTCCAGCCGGCATCGCCTCACGATCAGGCAACAAGTGCAGCATTTCTCGGGAAAGGGCGGGAAACATACATTTTTTGCCTTGTTTTGTTATTTCGGACATCGCTTCGCGACATGCGAAAAGGACGAAATCCAAGTCGGATCACCGCGTTGATTGACGTTTGCGTGTTCGGCTTCATGCCATGCACGTTTCACGGCAACTTGGGCCGATTTCGGGTGGCGGGCGTGGAAGTTGCGTTCGTTGCGGAACAAGTCAAGTAAAGCCGTCTTTTGCGTCTCGAATCCTGGGATGAATGCCGTGTCGGAAGTGGGATGCCTGACGCGAATGCTGTCCAACAGTTGGCCGCATCGATTCTTGAACGTTGGGCTTTACTGCGTATGCTGCGGAGCAAAGGAATCGCCGCAGTGCAGAAACGCATTGAAATGGAAGATTTTGTTGCCGTGGACGCGAATGCTCCGGTCGCGACCGAGACGCATGGGGAGCGGGCGAAGTGCCTGCAACGGCTCATTCGGCTGGACTTGCCGGTTCCCGCATCGATTGCGCTGTCCTTTGCAACAGTGCGGTCCATTGCATCAGGCGGCACCATGGACGCGGGGAAGGTGTTGGCGCATTTTGGCAAGGCTCCGTTCGTTTCGGTGCGACCGTCTTCCGGCGATCCGGAGTGGGGCGGTCCCGAGGCGATCCTGAATATCGGCATGAATGATGCCCGTCATGCGGAATTTGCCAGCCTCCTTGGTCCGGAGGCGGCCGACCGCCTCTACAGCCGCTTCGTGCAGACCTACTCGGTGCAGGTTGCGCATCTTGATCCGGATGCCTTCGAGGCTGCCAGGGAAGCGGATGCCGAGACCCTGAGATCCATGCTCGATGCCTATGAGGCCGAAATGGACGAGCCCTTTCCGCAGGATCCAGAGCGCCAGCTCACGGATGTACTAAAGTCCATGGCCCGGGCGTGGGAAGGCACATCGGCCCGCCTTCTGCGCCAGGCGCGCGGCGCGCCGCCCGATGCGGGACTCGGACTTGTCGTGCAAGCCATGGC
Organism: Boseongicola sp. SB0665_bin_10; assembly: GCA_009838075.1. Lineage (GTDB taxonomy): Bacteria > Pseudomonadota > Alphaproteobacteria > Rhodobacterales > Rhodobacteraceae > JAJEFO01. Next base: position 126,204 of record VXSG01000097.1, read on the forward strand.
AGCGGGTCTCGGGCCGCCGGAATCGGGTTCCGGCGCGATTCAGTTTGTTTCCGGCGATACGGGTGAGGCGCAGATCAACGGCCGATACCTGGGCCAGAGCCAGGGTCGCGACGCGTTGCGGAGCAAGGACGCGATTTGCCTAGCGCGCAATTCCCGAGGAGCGTCACTGGAAGATCTCTGTCCGGAAGCTTTCGCCGAACTGGTCAGCTTCGGGGCGACGTGTCGTGAAGGGCTGCGCGAGGAAATGCAGATCGAATTCGCCTTGGTTGGGGGTGAGCTGAGCGTTCTTGATGCAATCCCCGTCCAGCGCCAGCCGCAAGCGGAGGTCCGCATTGCAGTCACGCTCGCGAACGACGAAGTGATTTCGAAGGACGAGGCTGTCTCGAGGATTGAACCCGGGCTTCTCACGCAACTGATGCATCGCCAGGTGGACCCTTCCGCGCAAAGGGACGTGCTGGCCATTGGCGTTGCCGCAAGCCCGGGCGCCGCAACGGGCAAGCTCGTATTCACGTCGGCGGCAGCGCAGGCGGCCCATGCCCGGGGCGAGCCCGCGATTCTCGTGCGGCGCGAAACCTCGCCCGAGGACATTCGTGGAATGCATGCGGCAGTCGGTGTCCTGACCGAAAGGGGCGGCATGACAAGTCACGCCGCGATGGTTGCGAGAGGCCTTGGCCTTCCAGGTGTCGTCGGGGCCTCGGGAATCGTGCTCAACCGTCGAGACAGGAGCCTGACCGCCGAGGACGGGCGCGTCTTCAAGGCGGGAGATTGCGTGACCATCGATGGAACCTCGGGAACTGCCCTGGCCGGCGAGGTGCCGTTGCTTGAACCTTCTCAGGGCGAAGCGTTTCGGACGATCCTGGACTGGGCGGACGAGGCAAGGGACATCCGCGTCAGGGCCAATGCAGACACATATTCCGAGGCAAGGGTCGCCCTCGCGTTCGAAGCCGAGGGCATCGGGCTTTGCCGAACCGAGCACATGTTCTTTGAAGAGGATCGCCTTACGCTGATGCGCGAGATGATCTTTGCGGGGAACGGGGAGGGGCGGGCCGCCTCGCTCGAGCGTCTCGTGTCATTGCAGGTCGAGGATTTCACGCAACTGTTCGACCTGATGGAGTGCAAGCCCGTCTGCATCCGGCTGTTCGACCCGCCGCTTCACGAATTCCTGCCGAAGAGCCGCGACGGGCTGCGCGACCTGGCGGACGCGATGAACCTTCCGCTGTCCGAGGTGACACGCCATGTTGATGCGCTGGAGGAATTCAACCCAATGCTCGGGTTGAGGGGCGTGCGTCTCGGCGTCACGATTCCCGAGATCTACGAGGCGCAGGCCGAAGCCATTTTCCTTGCTACGATCCACGCGAGCAGGCCCGAGCGTCCGGTGGTGCCCGAGATCATGATCCCGTTGGTCTCTGCAAGCCGCGAGGTTGAACTGGTGCGCAGCCGGATCGAGGGGGTGGCGGCCGCGGTGCGAACACGCATGGGCGTCCAGTTCGACTACAAGCTGGGCGTCATGGTCGAAACGCCGCGGGCTGCGCTCAGAGCGGATGAAATCGCGCCGCAGGTCGCGTTTCTGAGCTTCGGCACCAATGACCTGACGCAGATGACCTATGGTCTTTCCCGGGACGACGCGGGCCGGTTCATGGCGGATTATGTGCGACTCGGGGTGTTTCCGGAGGATCCGTTCCATCATCTGGACATGGACGGCGTTGGGGAACTCCTGTCATTGGGGGCGGATCGTGCAAGGGGATCCAATCCCGACCTGGTCCTTTCCATCTGTGGCGAGCATGGCGGAGACCAGGATTCGATCGCCTTTTGCCGCGCGGCGGGATTCGACTACGTAAGCTGCTCGCCATTCCGTGTTCCCGTGGCACGGCTTGCAGCCGCGCAGATCGCGATTTCCGAGCGAAATGCGACGTGACTGGCTCGCGATCCCGGTCTTGCGACCGTGATTCATGCTGCGCCGGACCGGCGACTTGCCATTTTCTGGCGAGCGCGCACTTGCGCGGGGCAGGTTGCCGGGCGCAGGCTGTTGTTGCGGGATTCGCCACCCGGTGGCGACATGCCGCCTGTGCCGCACCGCGCCACCTGCCATGATGCTCATTGCAGAAGGGAATTCGAATGATCGGCCAGCTCAACCATGTTGCAATCGCGGTTCCCGACCTGGAGGCCGCGGTGCGGCAGTACAGGGATGTGCTCGGGGCAAGCGTCGGCGCCCCGCAGGATGAGCCGGATCATGGCGTCACCGTCGTATTCATCACCTTGCCAAACACCAGGATTGAACTGCTCCATCCACTCGGCGACGACTCGCCGATTGCGAGTTTCCTCGAGAGGAATCCAGCCGGCGGCATTCATCACTTGTGCTACGAGGTTCAGGACATCCAGGTCGCGGCCGATTCAATGAGGTCCGCGGGAGCGCGCGTCTTGGGCGACGGGGAACCGAAGATCGGGGCTCACGGCAATCCCGTGCTGTTTCTTCACCCAAAGGACTTCAATGGCACCTTGATCGAGTTGGAAGAGGCCGGATGAGCGTCCTTTCTGCCATCGTCCTGCTTGCGGTCGTCTGGTTCATGGTCCTGTTTGTCGTGCTTCCAATTCGCCTCAAGACGCAGGGCGACGTTGGCGAACGGGTAGAGGGCACGCACGCGGGCGCTCCGGCATCGTCATTTTCCATGCGCCGCAAGCTAAAGATCACGACGCTCTGGGCAGCGCTGATATGGGCGCTGATTGCCTCTGTCATACTCTGGGGAGGGTTCACGGTCAGGGACATCGACTTTTTTGACCGGATGGGGCCTGCCGACATTGCCGGGTAACATCGGTGCCGATTTCACAATGGGGCCTGCCCGGCTCTCGGATTGGCGTGTTGCAGATTCGTTGCGTGATCGAGCAGCCTCGGTTCGCTGCGGCAGGTTCGCGCGATTGCAGTTGGCCCGCGACATGCACGCGGATGCATGGTCAGGCGAACAAGATCAGACCGGCCAGGTCGAATTCCATTCGCCGGGCATGGTTCGCTCAGGCGTGGTTGTCCGTGCCGGTCCCAGGCAGCGGTGCGTCAAATTGGGCCGTCCTCGCGTTCGCCAGCGACGCCGACGAAGCCGTCATCGCGGGGCCGCTCGGCAAGCCCGGCCTTGCCGGCACGGACTTCTCCGGAACCGGACTGCGCATGGTCTGCCAGCTGCCGGAAGTCGCAAGGAACGCCAGGCAAGAGACATCACGTTCATTGCAGGAAGCTCGATCCGATGTCAGGACGGGTGCATGAGCTTGCCCGTTGCTGTGCGGAGCAACGAATTTGACACCGCCGAAGATCATGACGCAGAAAACCGCAAAGTTGCCGCAATCGGCCTTACGTCAATTCGAGTCAGATTGCTGCCGCGCAATGATTCCCATCGTTGCGGCCACCAATCTCGACACGGTCAGACCTCCGATCCCGTCCACGTCTGCCTCGGGCATGATCTCCACGAAATCGGCGGCAGCGATGCGGCCGCGTTCCGAAGCCGCAACGATCAATTCCAGGACCTGGTAATACGTTAACCCTCCCGGAGCTCGTCCGATGGTGTTTGGCGCGATGGACGGGTCCATGGCGTCGATGTCGATGCACAGAATGACCTCTGTCCCGGGATCAATTCGGTCGATCGCGGGCCCAAGGCCGCGACGATGGATGTCTGGGCCAGTGCAGAACTGCACGCCCCATGCCACGGCATCCTCGTAGTCCGATGAATGACCGGAACCAATGCCGCGCGCTCCTACCTGAATGATCTTCTTGACATGATCCATTTCGGACGCCCGGCGCATTGTTGACGACAGCCCGTGGGTTTCTCCCATGTGACTGTCTCGCCAGTCGATGTGCGCATCGATCTGCAGAATGGTGTAGGACTTTCCGGAATCTCCCATCGCATCGATCATGGGGATCGGAACGGAATCGTCTCCGCCGATCAGGATGGGAACCACGCCGCGACTGACGATCATCGAAATCGCATCTCGGATGGTCTGCCGGTTTCCGGCAAAGTCGCTGTCGCTCCAAGGCAGATCGCCGCAATCGACCGCACGCCTGGTTCCCGAAGGAAAGGTCGGTCCACTGAGATCGAAATTGTGGCGGTCGACATTGGCTGTCAGCGAGCCGCTGGCATGCCGAAGAGAATCCGGGCCGTTCCGGGCATAGGCACCAACCGAGCCGTATGGTGTCGCGCAGGGTGCGCCGACAAAAGCGGACGAGGCGTCAATCGTTGCAAGATCGTCGCAGGCGTCAAGGCCCAGAAATGTCCTGGCCTCCGTCGCCCCGAACAAGGCGGCAAGATCCGGTTTGCCCGTCATGTCACACTCCTCCGACCTCGTCTTTCGTCAGGTTACAATCCGGCCTTCAGGTGTCTAGCGTCATTGTCGAATTGCCGTTGCCGATCCAGAAGGAAGCGATGCGCGTACAGGCGCTGCCCGGGAGCCGATGTCTCGCCTGCCCAGGGCAACGCGACGGCGTCCGGAAGTGCCCGGAGCGGGACATGCAGGACCGCGACATTGCGCGTGAACGGGAACAGGATCGTCAACGGCCCATCGCAGGCAGCATGCGAAACCGCGGTCCGGGACCTGGCAAAGGGCGCCGGAAGTGCCCTCGGGATCAGGATGCCACCCATTCGGTGATCGCGTCGAGGTCAGGACGCGGGCGATCCGGCGGAGCACTTGTCTCGCTGCCGACATGGATGACGCCGGCAATCCACTCGCCGGGCCCGAGTCCGAGATGCCGTTCCCGCCAGTCGCGATCGTGGCAGGCCCAGCCGGTGAGCCAGTTGGCGCCCCATCCGGCAGCGAGACATGCATTCAGGAGCTGCATGCAGACGGCGCCGGCAGACAGGGTCTGCTCGATTTCAGGAATCTTTTCGGAAGGTTTCGGGCATGCCACCACGGCTACCGCGAGGAGCGAGCGTGAATACTCGTCCACCGACTTGGCGATCTTTTCCGGCTCGATCCCAAGCGCCGCGCCCTTGTCGGGCAGCGTCAAGGCAAGTCGCTCGAGCGCCTTCTTTTCCAGGACGAGGAAGCGCCAGGGCTCCAGCTTGCCATGATCAGGAGATCGGGCGGCGACGGTGAGCAGGCGGCGAAGCGAATCGCGGTCGGGCGCCGGGGCCGCAAGCGTCTTTGCAGGACGCGACCGGCGCGTTTCGAGAAATCTTAGCACTTCAGGACGGGATCCGGGCATGGGTTCTCCTTGGATGTCCGCGCAGACAGGCTTGGCCGGATCGGACCGCTGGAATCCACGCCGCCTACGCCGAATGCAGGAAATGCAACACATCGCCCTCCTTGACAACATAGTTCCGGCCTTCGGCACGGAGCTTTCCGGCATCTCGTGCGCCGCTCTCTCCGCCAAGTTCAACGTAGTCCGCGAAGCTTGCCGTCTCGGCTCGGATGAAACCCCTCTCGAAGTCGCTGTGGACGACTCCGGCGGCCTGGTGGGCGCGCGCGCCCCTTTGCACGGTCCAGGCACGCGCCTCCTTCGGGTTGGCCGTGAAGAAGGTCTGCAGACCCAGAAGCTCGTAGCCTGCACGCACCAGGCGATCCAGGCCCGGCTCCTCAAGGTGCATTTCCGCGAGGAACATTGCCGCCTCTTCAGGCTCAAGCTGGCTGAGGTCCTCCTCGATCTTGGCTGAAATCGCGACCGACGCCGCATGCTGGCCCGCTGCCATCCGCTCGACGGCTGCGGCGTGTTCGTTGCCCGCAGCCGCCGCGTCCTCAGACACGTTGCAAACATAGAGCACGGGCTTTGCGGTCAGAAGCTGCAGCGTTTTCCACGCGTTCTTCTTGTCTTCCGCGACCTCGACCGTTCGCGCTGGCTGGCCGGATTCGAGGGCTGCTCTGGCCGCCGTCAGGAGGCCTTCCTGCATGATGGCCTCCGTGTCTCCGCCTCTCACCTTGCGGGCAATGTTCTGCAAGCGCCTCTCGACTGATTCGAGATCGGCAAGCATGAGTTCCGTGTCCACTGTTCCTGCGTCCGCCAAGGGGTCGATGCGACCCTCGACATGGGTCACATCGGCGTTGTCAAAGCAGCGCAGCACATGCGCGATTGCATCAACCTCCCGGATATTGGCCAAAAACTGGTTGCCGAGACCTTCGCCCATCGATGCGCCTTTCACGAGGCCGGCGATGTCAACGAAGGTCATCCGGGCCGGGATCACGGCTTGGCTTCGCGCGATGTCCGCCAACCTGGAAAGGCGATTGTCCGGGACGGCGACTTCCCCGACATTGGGCTGAATCGTGCAGAACGGGAAGTTCGCGGCCTGAGCCGCTGCGGTCCTGGTGAGAGCGTTGAAGAGGGTGGACTTGCCCACGTTCGGCAATCCGACAATCCCGGTTCTGAAGCCCACGATGCATCCCCCTCGCGTGTCGCCACGGGGCAATATCCGGCGCCCGCCTTCCGTGCAAGGCGTGGTGCGGCGAAACCAGGCCAAGGCGTGCGGGCGGCCTGTCAATGGCGCGAGGCGGAGGCCGGGCACGTCATCGGCCGCATCCCGGCCGGACCCGGCGTCAGGACGACGTGGCACGGCGCCGCCTCCGAAACGGCCCGCGGATGCACTTCCCGTGCCTCGACGACGCGCACCGGCCGGCGAGGTGTTCGAACTCGGCAGGCGCGGAAAGGCCTTTCGGAACGGAAGCCGTCGCCGTAGCCGGCGGCGAGGTTCACCGGGCATCGCGTGCCAGCGCGCATTGCGGTCGCCTTGCTCGCAAGGGCGCCGACGAGGCATGCCAGGCGAGGACTGCAATTCCACGGCTCCCGCCAGGTCCGAAATCCCTTCGGCGGTTTCGCGCGAGAACTTCTTGAGACGGATCGGGGCATCGCCGAGGATTGTCAGTCACGCCCATACGCTACAGAAATGCAGGGGCGCGCAAGCCACGAAGCAAAGGAGGATGCCATGACCGGATTGATAGAAGTGTCACAGCGTGAGCGCGTTCTGGAAGTGGCAATGAACCGCCCGCCGGTAAACGCGATCAATCTGGATCTCAGCACGCAAATGTATCATGCGTTCAAGCGGTTGAGCGAAGATGACCAGCTGCGCGTAGGCCTGCTGTTCAGTGCCGGCAACGACAGGAACATCTTTTCCGCAGGCTGGGATCTCAAGGCCTTTGCCGCAGGAGAGGGCGTCGATGACGCAAACGGGTTCGATCTGGGTCCCGGCGGGCTTGGCGGACTGCCGGAATACTTCGATCTCTACAAGCCCGTGGTCGTGGCGCTTGCAGGCGGTGCCGTTGGCGGCGGGTTTGAACTGGCCCTCGGCGGCGACGTGATCATCTGCGCCGAGGACGCCTATTTCTGGTTGCCCGAAATGCAGCGCGGATTCCTGCCGGATGGTGGGGCGATCCAGAAGCTGCATCACCGAATTCCCTGGAACGTGGCGATGGACCTGATCCTGACCGGGCGCAAGATGTTTGCCGATGAGGCCAGGCACTGGGGTCTCGTGCGCGATGTGGTGCCGGCTGACCAGTTGAAGGACCACGCACGCGGCGTCGCGGACACGATTGCGCAGGGTGCGCCCTTGGTCGCGGGGGCGCTCAAGGAATACATGCGCAGATATGGCCATCGCTCCGTCGAGGAAAGCCACGCAGCGGTGCGCCGGGCCTGGGTCGGGCAGAGCGACATGCCGCTCTATGAGAGGATGATCCAGTCCGACGACTTCACCGAAGGCTCCGTTGCATTTGCCGAAAGGCGCGATCCCGAATTCAAGGGCTGATCGCATGGTCCACCGGCTTTCCCCCATGTTCGACGCCGGCTCGGTCGCCGTGGTCGGCGCTTCGGCCCGTCCCGGATCCTTTGGCGAGCGCCTGGCAAGGGCCGCGCTGTCGGCGGGATTTGCCGGACAGGTCAGTTTCGTGAATCCGCGCGGTGGCGAGATTCTCGGGATGGAGGCGCTTCCTTCAATGCGAGAGCTTGATCACGCGCCGGACATGGCCGTGCTGGGCGTTGGCGCGCCAAATCTTGAGGCGGCACTGCTGGAGGCGATTGAAATCGGGGCCAGAGCGGCAGTGGTCTTTGACGCCTGTCATGGATCCATGCCGGACGGAACTTCGATCCTGCCCCGACTGAGGGATATCGCCACCGAAGCGGACATTCCGGTCTGCGGCGGGTCGGGCATGGGCGTGATCAACACGCACAGCGGGCTGGTCGGGAGCTTCTACCCGGCCGATCGCATGAAGTCCGGCGGCATTTCCCTCGTCGCGCATTCCGGCAGCGTGTTCACCGTTCTCGGCATGAACGATCCGCGCTTTCGATTTGATCTCGTCGCTTCGCCCGGCCAGGAAATCGGAGCGACGATGGACGAGTACATTTCCTATGCCGTCGGCCGCGACCCGACCCGGGTCATTGCCGTCTTCATGGAAAGCGCGCGCAATCCCGACGGGCTGGTGGACAGCTTGAAGCTGGCCCGAGACGCAGGCAAGCCCGTGGTGATCTGCAAGGTCGGGCGCACCGAGGAAAGTGCGCGGCTGGCGCGGTCGCACACAGGCGCGTTGGCGGGCAGCCACCAGGCCTACGAGGCGGTGTTTCGCGAATGCGGCGCCATTTCGGTGAATTCGGTGGACGCGCTGATGAACACCGCGCTGCTGTGCTCCACAGGGCGCTGCCCCGCTCCCGGCGGTGTCGGCCTGGTGACGGACAGCGGCGGCCTGCGTGAAATGCAGGTGGACCTGGCAGAGGAAATCGGCACGTCCCTTGCACGGCTCAGCGGCGACACGCTGGCCGCACTGCGTGACGCCTTGCCACCCGACCTGGTGCCCTCGAATCCGCTCGACTGTGCGGCGGATCTGACGGCCGCGTTTGCCCGGACGTTTGACAGTGGCCTGGACATACTGGCACAGGCGCCGGAAGTTTCCATGCTGGGCTTTGAAGCTGACCTGCGCGACGATTACGTCTATGCCCCGGAGCTGCTGGGCCATGCAAGGCGTCTGGCGGACCGCACGAGCAAGCCTGTCTTTGTCTATGCAAGTTTTGGACAGACCCATAACCGCAGCATCGCGAACGACCTGGCCGAATTGGGTGTTCCCTGCCTGAACGGTGCCGGCATCGCCCTGCAGGCGGTCCGCGATTTCCAGGCCTGGGCGGATGCAGGTCGCGAGATGCCGGAGGCGTTGCCGCTGGTTCCTCCCGCCGTGCCGCTGCCCTTGCCTCTGGACGAAGCCGCCAGCCTTGAAACGCTTGCGAAATTCGGGGTTCCCGGTGCGCCGAGCCGTGTCTGCTCTGATGCGCAGGCCGTCGCTGAAGCTGGGCGGGAACTGGGGTATCCGTTGGTGCTGAAAACTGCGGAAACCGGCGTTGACCACAAGAGCGATCTGGGCGGCGTGGTCCTGAACCTGACGGATGGCCTGTCGCTGTGCGCGGCCTATGCCGACCTGTCCGTGAAGCTCGGGCCCCGCGTGACGGTCCAGAAACAGGTCACAAGGGGTGTCGAACTGGCTCTTGGATGCGTGATCGATCCCGACTTTGGACCGTTGGTCATGGTTTCGCCCGGCGGTACGCTGGTGGAGCTGTTCGACGAACGCATGTTCGCGCGTGCGCCGTTTGGTCCGGAACAGGCCGAAAGAATGATCCGCCGCCTGCGCGTTTCCCAGCTTATGGACGGAGTGCGTGGTGACCATCCGAGTGACATCAAGGCCGCCGCCGCCGTGCTCAGCGCCTTCTCGGTCGCCTGCGCCGCGATGCGGGATCATGTCGCCGAGATAGAGGTGAACCCGGTTGTCGTTTCCGGTGCTGGAGCCATCGCGGTTGACGCGCTGATCGCGGCGGCGCAGGACCAAGCAACCGACGCGGAATGAAGGTGGCCGCCAACCGCCAACGTCGCCGCGAAGGAGGGGGCCGGGAAGAATCCGTCCAGGTTCGGCAGGACATCGAGCCGTTCCGTCTCCGTCAATCACGCAAGATTCCGTGGTCATGCTGGCGGCCTTCCGCCCGGCGTCCAACCAGCCCTCGGTTCAGGGGCAACCCGCAATCGCCACTGACCCGTTGCTGGCATGCATCCCGGCCGAAACCGGGCTGCGCCAGTTCCGACTCCGTGCGTCCGGGCTCGTCCCTGATCAGGGAAGGCAGCCTGATTGTGGCCATGTGCAGGTCGCTCCTTCCCGATGCTGGCTTGCCTGCCCTGACAACAGGTCGTTGACTCCCTGATCGGCTTCGTAGGAAGCTTCTTCCTGCACATGTCCAGGCGTCCCGCCATGCTGGGTCGCCCGCTGAACGCAGGCCCCCTGGATCCGGAACGGGGCAAGCAAGCGGGTTTCCCTGCACGCTCGGACCTGTGCTCTGACAACACGATTTCGACAAGCCCGAACATGCCGCCGCCTGAAACCGACTGTGAAACAACGAGCGATGGAAACCAGGAGACTCTGCGTCCTCCGGACCGGCGAGGCTTCGGCTTGGAGGTCGCCTGCCTTTCAATGCGCTGAATCAAGGAGGATGCGTGATGCAACTTGCACCATACCTGTTTTTCAACGACGGACTCTGCCGGGAGGCGATGGACACGTATGCAGACATCTTGGGAGGCGAGCTGGGCATGGTTGTTGCGGCGGCCGACATGCCGCCCGAGTTTCCCATCGACGAGGACAAGAAGAGTTGGCTGGCCCACTGCGAAGTGAATTTTCCCGATGGCAAGCTGATGGGATCGGATTCCTTCGCGGGTCCATCGGAACCGATGGCCGGGGCGAACGTGATGGTGGACTTCGAATCGAGGGACGCGGCGGAAAGCGCATTCAACCGGCTCGTCGAGGGCGGGGAGACCACCATGCCATTTGCGCCCACCTTCTGGAGCGCGGGTTTCGGCATGCTGACCGACCGGTACGGCGTGCGCTGGATGATCGGCTGCGAAGAAGCGCCCTGAGGCGTTGATCTTCCCTGGGCGATTGTGCACAGAGACCGGGACTGACGGAGTGGATACATGACCCGGATTGATGCCCGTTTCGCGGCCCTGAGAGCGGAAGGCCGAAAGGCCTTCGTCGCTTACGTGATGGCAGGCGACCCCGACTATGATGCCTCCCTTGAGATACTGAAGGGCCTGCCCGGAGCAGGAGTCGACGTGATCGAGCTGGGCTTGCCGTTCACCGACCCGATGGCGGACGGGCCCGTGATTCAACTCGCAGGTCAGCGCGCCTTGGCCGCCGGGCAGACGCTCGAGAAGACGCTGGCCCTGGTGCAGGCGTTTCGCGAGGACGACGACGACGCGCCGATCGTGCTGATGGGGTACTACAACCCGATCCTGAATCATGGTGTCGGGGCTTTCTTGCGCGACGCAAAGGCTGCAGGCGTGGATGGCCTGATCGTTGTCGACCTGCCTCCTGAAGAGGACGATGAGCTCTGCATCCCGGCGCAGGCGGCAGGGCTGAACTTCATCCGGCTAGCCACGCCGACAACCGACGAGAGGCGCTTGCCAAAGGTCATGCAGAACACGTCCGGGTTTGTCTACTATGTCTCCATCACCGGAATCACCGGCGCGGCCGATGCGGTTGCCGGCGAAGTCGGGCCGGAAGTGGACAGGATAAGGGCCGCGACGGAATTGCCTGTCGTGGTTGGTTTCGGGATCAAGACGCCAGAGGCCGGCCGAGAAATCGCCCGCATCGCGGACGGTGCCGTGGTGGGATCCGCGATCGTCGATCTCGTCGGCAAGGGACGGCCTCCTGCGGAGGTGCTCGATTTCGTTCGCCAGCTTGCCGACGGCGCCCATTCGGCGTGAAGCGCGCCGCGCATTCGCGCCATCAGCGACTGCGCCGGGCCAATGCGCGGGGAGGGCGTCCGGGCACTTCAAGCCGGACGCACGCTGCATGCATCACAGGCGCGATCCCTCGATGACCCAGAGCGATGCCGGAAAGCTCCAGGGAAGCGTGACGCCCCTGGAGACAAGGAAGCGTCCGGAAAGCGCCAGGGGTCCGTTCTTCAGCGCCATTTTTCCGCGTGAGAGCCGACCGGCGTCGTCGCGGTTGGCGAGCTCGACTCGATAGGACATGTTCGGGTCGAGATCCGCGAAGCGGATCGGGCGTGGCAGGATCTGGGGCGAAGTCGCCGCCTTGCCGATGAAGGCAACGAAGCGGGACCGGTCTGCCGAGAGGTGCATCTCGGCAATGATCGCGGGATCCGCGCTGTCAAGGCGCAGGATGTCTGCCCGCATCATCCAGTCGCGATTGGCCTTCCACCAAGCTATGACCTTTGCGAGAACTCCCGTTTCGTCGTCGGTCAATTCCCGAGGATCCATCTCGATGCCCATGTGACGGCTCGCGGCGACCCAGGCCCGGAACCGGATGTCGAGATTCCGTCCGCTCGTGTGGCTGACACGCGGCCCGACATGGCTGCCGGTCACGGCTGCAGGCAGGAAGAGCGCGGCGTTGTGCTGCATTGCAAGGCGCTCCAGGGCATCATTCGAATCCGAAAGCCATGCGCGCTGGGCGTGCGAGAGGATGCCCATGTCGAGTCGTCCGCCGCCCGAGGCGCAGGTCTCGATCTCGACATCGGGAAATGCCTCGCGAAGCCGACCCATCAGGACGTGCGTTCCCTCGGCCTGCGCGTGATCGGGGACCGGCAGGACGCGATTGTGGTCCCACTTGATGCAGTCGATGTCGTGGGCACGAAGGATCGCGGCGATTTTCGCGAACGCGTGTTCGCGCACAGCCGCGTTCGACATGTCGAGCGCCTTCTGCTGGCGCCCGAGAATCTGGTCGCTTGGTCCGAGCGCCCAATCCGGATGCTTCCGGTAGACGCCGCTGTCGGGGTTGATCATTTCCGGCTCGAACCAGATGCCGAACGTCATGCCGAGGCCGTGCACGTGTTCGATGAGAGGATCCAGGCCTTCCGGGAACTTGCGTCGGTCGACATCCCAGTCGGGAATCGAGCTGGTGTCGTCATTGCGCGCGTCGAACCAGCCGTCGTCGAGCACGAAACGCTCCGCGCCGAGGCGGGCGGCGCGGCCTGCAATGTCCTTGAGCACTTCGGGCTTGTGGTCGAAGTAGACCGCCTCCCAGCAATTGTAGTGCACGGGACGCGGGCGCTCCGGCCTTGGCCAGGTCACGACGCGGTCCCGGACGTGACGCTGGAACGACACCGCACATCCGTTCAGGCCGCTGCGGGAATAGGCGAGATAGAGGGGTGCCGTTGCAAATTCCAGGCCGGGCCTTGAATCGATTCCCGTGGCATGTCCGAACTGGACCTGCCGTCGCCCGTCCGGAAGCTCCTCGGCCACCATGCGGTGGCCACCGGACCAGCCGTAGTGAAACGCCCATGCCTCGCCTTGGGTGTTCGTTGCGCCACGCGCGGGCACGAACAGCCCCGGAAAATGTTCATGGCCGGATCGCCCCGTGCGGTTTTCGCGGAGGCGGATGCCCGGGGCCCATGGCGTGCGGTTCAGTTGGAATTCGCCGCACCAACGGCCCGAGACGTCGATCATCTCGTCCGAGTGCTGTGCGGCAGGCATGACAGGCGCCGCCAGCCAAAGCACGCGGACCGGCCTGTCCGACCTGAGCGTGGCGGACGCCGTGATGACACGGGTCGCGGCATCCATGGCGAATGCCGCAAGGTAGGTCATTCCGTTCGCCTCGTCTCGGTAGGTCAGGTCGATGCGGCCGTCGTCGGCGTCTGCAGAAACAAGCAGCAAGCTTCCATGGATCGGTGTGCCGTCGACGGCATGCGCAATCAGGCCGGGCTGCCCCGGAAAGGTGCGGGTCGTTTCCGGGCAGATCGAGAGATCGGGGTTTTCGTCCAGCATGCCGCCCGTGACGTCGAGACCGGTCGCGTCAGCGAGCGCATCCAGGTCTTCCGACGCGGGCAGGGAGGCGCCCCAGTAGACGACTTCAGGCAGGCAATTCCCGCGCGCGGCCAGGACCACGGTCTGGTGGCCGTCGTCAAGTCTCCATGCGTGCATTACTTGACGGCGCCAAGCGTAAGACCGGCAATGAAGTGCCTTTGCATCAGGAAGAACATCAGGACCGGCGGCAGGGCCGCGACGATCGAACCCGCGCTCATCAGGTGATATGCGGCGCGGTACTGGGCATTGAAGGACGTGATGCCGGCAGTGACAGGCTGGCTTTCCGGTCCTTGCGTCAGCACGACCGCCCAGAAGTAGTCGTTCCAGATGAAGGTGAAGATCAGCACGGACAGGGCCGCCAGGGCCGGCTTCATCAGCGGCAGGACGACGTACCAGAAGATGCGCCATTCCGCGACACCCTCGACCCGGGCCGCCTCGATCAGCGCGAAGGGCAGTGCGCGGATGAAGTTGCGCATGAACAGAGTGCAGAATCCTGTCTGGAAAGCGATATGGAAGAGGACGAGGCCCGTCTTGGTGTTGTACAGGCCCATGTCCAGCGTGAGGTCCCGCACCGGCACCATGAGAATCTGGAACGGCACGAAATTGCCCGCGACGAACATGAAGAAGATCCAGAGATTGGCGCGGAACTTGTAGATGCCAAGGGCGAATCCCGTCATCGAGGACAGCGCAACCGCCCCGATCACGGTTGGCACCGTGATGAAGACGGAGTTCAGGAGATAGCGCGGCATGTCGCTTTCGAGGAAGACCTTGCCATAGTTGGTCAGGCCTTCGAAGGTTGAGGGAATTCCCCAATAGTTGCCGGTCGTGAAGTCCGCGTCCGGCTTGATCGAAAAGACCGCGACAGCGAGCAGCGGAGCCAGCCACATCAGGAGCGCGACCGGCAGCAGCGTCTTGTAGGCAGCTTGCGTGGTCCTGGCGGTGGATTCGATCGGTCTCGGAAACATGTCAGCGCGCCCCCCGCTCTTCCTTCCACATCGACCAGAGGAAGTAGGCGATGAAGCAGAGCATGATCAGGAAGAGCACAACGGCGATGGCCGCGCCGTATCCCATCCTGAATCCGTATTCCGAAAGCGCGACCTCGAACATGTAGAAGGCCAGAACGCGCGATGATCCGAAGGGTCCGCCCTGGGTCATGATCGAGATCAGGTCGAATGAGCGAAGCGCACCGATGATCGTCACAACGAAAGCGATGAAGGTCGCGGGTTTCAGTTGCGGGATGATCACGTGCCAGAGCATCTTCCATCCCCTGGCTCCGTCGAGACGGCCTGCCTCGACCTGTTCGGGGTCCACTGCATTCAGGCCGGTGAGGTAGAGGATCATGCAATAGGCGGTCTGCGGCCAGAGGCCGGCGGCGATGATGCCGTAGGTCACGAAGCGCTCGTCTCCCAGGACGTTGATCGGCCCGAGGCCGACCCAGCCGATGATCGTGTTCAGAAGCCCGAAGGTCGGGTCGTAGAACCAGGTGAAGACCAGCCCGACAACCACCTGGCTGATGACGAAGGGAAAGAAGAACAGCGACTTGTAGAGCCTGATGCCCCAGACGTTCTGGTTGAGAAAGAGAGCGATCATCAGCCCCGCCGGAATTGCGAGGAGGTAGAGAAACAGCCAGATCACGTTGTTCTTGAGCGAGACGAAGAAGGCGTCGCGGTCGACGAATTCCCAGTAGAGATCCTGGTAGTTCTGCAATCCGATGTATTCGGCCTCTCCGAGACCGTCCCATTCGTAGAGCGAGACGTTGAAGGACTGAAAGATCGGGGAAATGACGTAGAAGATGAAGAAGAGAACGCCGGGCGCAAGGAAGAGCCATGGCGTGATCGCGATCTGGTTCCGGTGAAACCACGAGCCGCCGCCATTGACCGCGCGGACATCTTGAAGGCTGGACTCGCTCATTGCCTTGCTCCCGCAGGAAACCGACCAGGAAACAGCGTTCAAAAAAATCTGGAAACGAATTGTCGTTGTCAAGGGGCACCCCGTGAGGGGTGCCCGCAGAAGTTCGGATTACTTGTAGATCCGCTGGCGCGCACGCTCGAGCTTGGCGAGAATGCGATCCAGGTTGTCAGGCTTGGCCATGAATTCCTGGAAGCCCTCCATCGAGACCTTGGCCATTTCCGCCGGCGCATCGCGGTCCCAGAACTGGGCGACGCCGCCAGGGCTGTTCGTTGACAGCATGGCAAAGCCTTCGTTCAGGAACTTGTCGTCGTCGACGGACGACATTGCGTTCACCGGAAGCTGACCCAGGTTGTTGCCGTTGTTGATCTCGGTCTGCTCGGCAGCCGAGACGACAAAGCGCAGGAACTCGCGCGCCGCTTCCTTGTTCGCGGCATTCGCCGGAATGTGGAAGGTGTCGGTCGGCGCGTCCTCGGAAAGTGCGACACCCGGGGTAATGACCGGAAACTGGTAGAAGTCCAGTTGATCATCGGTGAGGCCGGCATCGCGCAGCGGGGCCACGGAGAAGTTGCCCATCAGGTAGTGCACCGCGTCGCCGTTGACCATGAACGGCAGCGCTTCCTGCCAGCTGTAGGTCTGGTGGTTGTCGATGAATCCGCCCATGTCGATCAGCTCACGCCAGTTGGCGAAGGTCTGCTTGACACGGTCGTCTTCCCAGCTGATCTCGCCGCCGGCGAGCTGCATGTGGAAGTCGAAGCCGTTGGTGCGCATGTTCAGGTAGTCGAACCAGCCGCCGGCGGTCCACAGGAACTTTGTGCCGATGGTGAAGCACTTGCGGCCCGAGGCGAGGATGGCTTCGCAATTGGCCTTGAATTCATCCCAGTTGGCAGCTTCGTTCAGGCCGAGTTCCTCGTAGATGTCCTTCCGGTAGTACACGCCCCACTGGTAGTAGGTATAGGGTACGCCCCACTGCTTGCCGTCAATGGTCATTGCGCCCTTTGTCGAGGCGAGGTTCTCGGCGATTTCCGGCTCGTTCCAGAGATCCGAGACATCCTCGAACAGGCCCGCATCCACGTAGGGGCGCATCCGGTTCGCTGCATACCAGGTCGCCACGTCCGGCGGGTTGGCAGTCAGGAAATTCCTGATCTGGGTCTTGTATTCCTCTCGATCGATCACCGTGGTCTCGATGTTGAGGTCCGGATGCTCCGCCTGGAACCGGGCGATCACGGCCTCCATGGTTGCGCGCGGGGCGGGGTTCGAAGTGTCAAGGAAGATCTTCAGGTCTCCTGACAGCGCTTGGCCGCTGGCAGATGTCCCGCCGATAGTCATGGCCGCAAGGCCAAACGCCGCGATGGACGCCTTTAGGATGGAACGCATGCTATTTCTCCCAGTTTGTCCCGTATCTAGGTTCCGCATAATGAAACCGAGTTTTGCATATTGAAATCCTAACACGAATTCGGTTACCCTTGTCAACACGGCATTGCGATTTCCTTGCATGCCGTGCGGACGATGGAAGCGAGCGTTGGAGCGAAACGGTACCGTAGGCAAGGCACTCGAGGTGCTTGATCAGGTGGCCGACCACGGCCGTCCGGTCCGGTTTTCCGAATTGCTGGACGGGTCGCGCTTCCCGAAGGCGACGCTGTACCGGTTCCTGCAATCGCTGGTGGGTCAGGGCATGCTTGCCTATGATGCCGAGCGGCAGACCTACGTGTTGGGCCTGAGGCTGGTGCGGCTCGCGCATGCGGCTTGGCAACACTCGTCGTTGGCACCGATCGCGCGCCCTCATGTCGATGCCTTGGCTGAAGTGGTGCGGGAGGCGGTTCACCTGGCGCAGATCGATCACGGGCATGTCATCTTCGTGGACAAGCGCAAGAAGACGAACATGTTCGAGACCCTGGCCCAAACGGGCCTGATCGCGCCCAGCTACTGCACGGGTGTCGGCAAGGCCATCCTGGCGTTCCTGCCCGAGGAAACCCGCAGCGAGGCCTTGAAGATGCAGGCATTCGTGCCCTACACCCCGCACACTCACAGGTCTCCGAGGAGTCTGTGGCCCGAACTTGACCAGATAAGGGACGAGGGCATAGCATTCGACCGGGAAGAGCATGAACAGGGCATCATCTCCGTGGCCGCGCCCATCATCCCTGACCAGAGACGCGTCGTTGGAGCGATTTCGATTGCGACATCGACGTCACGGCGGTCGCTCGACGAGTTGAGGACATTGAGTCCAACCCTGCTCGAGACGGCGTCGCGAATCGCGGCCGAGGTCCAGCCCTGGCAATTCCCCGATTAGAAGGAGCACCAAATGTCCGGCGTTTCCCTGTCCAAGGTGATAAAGCGATACGACGATGTTCAGGTGATTCACGGTGTGGACCTGAACATCGAGGACGGCGAGTTCTGCGTCTTCGTGGGGCCGTCAGGCTGCGGCAAGTCCACGTTGCTCCGGATGGTCGCGGGTCTCGAGGAAACCACGGAGGGCAAGATCAGGATTGGCGCGCGGGACGTGACGCGAATGGATCCGGCCGAGCGCGGCGTCGCGATGGTGTTCCAGACCTATGCCCTCTATCCGCACATGACGGTGGAGCAGAACATGGGTTTCGGCCTGAAGATGAACGGGCACCCGACGACCGAGATCAAGGACAAGGTCGCCACGGCCAGCCAGATCCTGCGGCTGGACGAGTACTTGAAACGCAAGCCTGCGGCTCTTTCGGGGGGCCAGCGCCAGCGCGTTGCAATCGGGCGTGCCATCGTGCGTGGCCCGGAAGTCTTTCTGTTCGACGAGCCACTGTCGAACCTCGACGCCGAACTGAGGGTCGAGATGCGGGTCGAGATCGCGCGACTCCACAAGGAGATAGGGGCGACAATGATCTACGTGACCCACGATCAGGTCGAGGCCATGACCATGGCGGACAAGATCGTGGTGCTTCGGGACGGCATCGTTGAGCAGGTCGGCGCCCCCCTCGAGCTTTATCGCGAACCGGACAACCGCTTTGTTGCCGGATTCATCGGGTCACCCTCCATGAACTTTCTCGGCGGAAACGCTGAATCCGGCGGAGTCGCGGTGCCCGGCCTGCAACAGACCCTTCAGACCGGGATCGCCCTGCCGCAGGCGGGTGAGGCCGTGACTGTCGGTCTCAGGCCTGAACATGTCGAGATTGATCTCGACGGCGATACCCACCAGGTCGAGCTTACCGAGGCTCTGGGTGGCGTGTCCTATGCTTACCTGAACTGCGACTCGGGCGAGAAGATGATCATCGAGGAACGCGGCGACACCCGAAGCAGCCCGGGCGATCGTGTTGGACTTCGGTTCGAACAGAGACGGGTCTATTTCTTCGACAGGGACGGCGCCCGTTTGCGATAGCGCGAACGCGTTCGTGTCGGGCCCCATGGTTTCGGCGAGTCCGTCACGCCTCAATTTGCAGCAGTCGGCACGCTCATGGCAGTTCGTTTGGGAATTCCATGCCGTTGACTGGAACGTGTTCGTTCCAGCCCTGGCTGATTTCACGGGTCGGTGAGGTGGGCAACCCCGACGCCTCTCGCCGTGCAGACGCGTCAATCCCGGACGCCTCGTCATGTCTTCCCGCCCACGGGGCGGTCTTTCACGGGGCCATCAGCCCAAGTCCTGATGAAGATCGGCGGGAAACCCGCCCTTCGGACAGCCGCAGACATGACACGCTCCCAGTTTCAGTCAACGATATGATCCCCGATCGTTTCGCTTGCCCGTCGCCAAGTGATGCGAATTTGCAGGAGCGCAAGGCGGGGGGGGGGACGCGCTGAAAACTGCTGCGAGACTTCCGCGATGCTCGCAGCTTGTGCCGTCCAGCCTGTTGCCGGCAATCGTTCCGGGACCCGCGCCTGAACTGGCGGGATCGGACAGTTGGCGTGGGCATGACCCTGTCGTGCTTGGCCGGTCGGGCGTGCCGGGATCGTCGTTGGCGAAGTCGTCCGAAAGTTGGTCATTCTGGATGTCACCAACTGTGACGGGGCCCAGGTCTTGGCGCGCCGCAGGGCGATCCGCCGGCATCTCGGTTTCCGGAGTTTTCAGGGTCGCCCGGAACGAATGCCCGGTGCCATGGACGCGGCACGGGCCTTGTTCGGCAACGAATGGCCGGTCCGCGGCTTGCGCTGCGCGATGCTGGCCATGCGATCGTTTCTGCGCCCGGAGTTGCGCCGAGCGCCCGGCATCGAGATCCTGGTCAATGTTGCCGCCGGTTCGTGCTACGGGTGCCCCGACCGCATCTCAGGCTGGCGGTGCCAGGCCGGCATTGACTCAGCGGCATTGCTCACGAATTGCAGGGCGCCTGGCGCCGCCGCAACCAAACTTGCGGCTGGCCGTGAAGAATCTCCTGCAGGCAGGCTCGCTCCCCCGATTCGCTGAGAGCACAGGGCATGGGTGATGGCGGCTGCTTTGGCGCCGATCCTGGTCTTGTCGCTGCAAACGGGCTCCGAAAATGGAACTTTGCTGGATTTGGGCTTGCCGAAACCGGTTTCGTAATCAATTCTCCTGATTCGGGGAGTCAGCGACCTGGTCATGCCGAACACGAAAACCGCCATATTATCGACGTCGCCTCGAGTCAGGATTTCCGATGTTGCGGACGCCCTTGGCGTCACCAAGGGCACGGTCAGCCGCGCGCTCAACGACTATCCTGACATTTCCGAGACGACGCGGCGGCGCGTCAGGCGAACGGCGGAGGCGATGGGCTATCGCCCCCTGGCGCAGGCCCAGGGAATACGAACCGGCCGGACGCGAACCTTGGGGCTGGTACTCCAAACCGACATTGAGGGTGCGCAGCGGCCGTTCCTTTCGGATTTCCTCGCAGGCATCACGGGAGCCGCCAGCGCCGAGTTCTGGACGCTGACGGTTGCGACGTCGGCGGGCGGGGGGGAAATGCTCTCGACGCTCCAGCGGCTGGTCAACGAACGCAAGTCCGACGGTTTCATATTGCCCCGGACCCTCTCGGAGGACGAGAGGATGAAGCTCCTGAGGGAGCTTGAAGTCCCTTTCGTGCTATATGGAAGGGTTGCCGATCCTGACCGCTGCGCATGGTTCGACATTCTTGGCGAGGAAGCGATGCGAGACGCGGTTCTCCGACTCGCCAGTCACGGGCACCGACGGATTGGATTTGTGAACGGGGCAGCGGCCTACAACTTCAGCCAACTGCGCAAGGAAGGGTTCCGCGCCGGCATGGCTGATGCTGGCCTGGCGGTGGACGAGACTCTCATGACCGGTGAGGCAATGTCCCGAAATGCAGGCAGGGAAGCCACGTGCCGCCTTCTCGCTTCGGCAGATCCACCGACAGCCATAGTCTTTGCGGTGGATCTTGCGGCGCTGGGCGCATATGACGCCGCGCGGTCCGCCGGCCTCGCGGTCGGCAGCGACATTTCGGTCATCAGCTATGACGGCATTCCGGAAGGCGGCTGGGCCCGTCCACCCCTGACAACGTTCAGCGTTGACAGCCGGATGGCCGGCGAGCGCCTGGCACGCATCCTGATCCGCCGCATCAGGGGAGAGGATCCCGAAAGCCTGCGCGAGACGGCGCTGGCTGAACTGCAGCCAGGCGGCTCGGACGGGCCGCCTGCAATGACAAGCGAAGAAATTGCCGGCCGCGCCGCTGCGGCTGGAATGAGGTGAACCTGAACAAGACACCAAAGGAGGAAACCATGTCTTACAAACTTCACCACTCGGGTACCGGATTGATGGCGGCTGCCGCTCTTGGCCTTGTGCTGGGCGCGACGGCCGCGTCGGCCGACATCCGTTTCTGGACCACGGAGACCCAGCCCGCGCGCCTGGAACGCCAGCAGAAGATGGCTGACGACTTCATGGCCAAGACGGGCATTGGCGTCGAAGTCATTCCGGTAGAGGAAAAGGATCTCGGCACGCGGGCCACCGCCGCGTTCGCGGCGGGCGATCTGCCGGACGTGATCTACCACCCGCTGCAGTACGCGCTGCCCTGGACCGAAGCCGGCATCCTTGATCCCGAGGCGGCCAACGAAGTGGTCGAGGCGCTGGGAACGGGAACGTTCGCTCCCGGACCGCTGAACATGGCGATGTCCGGCGGGAACGTCGTCGCCGTGCCGGTCGACGGCTGGACGCAGATGGTGGTCTATCGCCGCGATCTCTTCGAGGAGAACGGCCTTGAGCCGCCGACCTCGTATGCAAACGTGATTGCGGCCATCGAAAAACTGCACAACCCGCCGGAGATGTTCGGTTTCGTCGCGCCGACGAAGGTGGACGAGGGCTATATGGGTCAAGTGCTTGAGCACATTCTATTGGCCAATGGTGCCTCGCCCGTGGATTCGAGCGGCTTCACCGGATTCGACGAGGCACGGACCGTGGAGGCGCTGGAGTTCTACAAGGCCATCGCCGAAGCATCGCCCCCGGGTGAGCTTTTCTGGGATCAGGCGCGGACGGTCTTCTTTGCCGGTCAGACGGCGATGATAATCTGGTCGCCCTTCATCCTGGACGAGATGGCAGGCCTTCGCGACAGTGCGCCGCCGACCATCAACGATGACCCGATGACACGAGAGCTTGCCTCGAAGGCCGGCATCGTCACCAACTTCGCGGGCCCGTCGAACGCTGACGGCGCGGCGTGGGCCGACGCACGCTATTTCGGGATCACCGCCGATGCCGACATCGAGGAGGCGCAGAAATTCATCGAATATTCGATGAACGACGGTTACACCTCGACCCTGGCCATCGCTCCGGAAGGCAAGTTCCCGATTCGCCGCGGCAGTTCTCCCGGGTCAACGGACTTCGTGGAAGCGTGGTCAATGCTTGACGTGGGTGTCGACCGCCGGGCCCCGCTGGGCGAACTCTATCCGCAGGACATGATCGACGAGATCGTCGGCGGTCTTGACGTCGGCCAGCGCTGGGGCGTCGCCGAGGGCCAGCTTGCCTTGGCGTCCAAGATCATCAACAGCCAGGCAATAAACCGTGTCTTCCGCCGTTACTTCGACGGGGAAATCGGTGCGGCTGATGCCGTCAAGGCGCTCAACGACGAACTTGCGTCAATCAACTGAGCCAAGCCGGCGGCCCTGGAAGACCTCCGGGGCCGCCGCAAGATACCGGAAGAATGGCACCATGGGTGATACCGGAACCTCAGGACCGCCGCGAACGATCGGACCGCTTCAGAAGCGCGAAGTCCGGCTTGCCTGGTCCTTGCTGTTTCCGACCATAGCCATTGTCTCCGCCGTCGTTGTCCTGCCGCTGCTCGCGATCTTCTGGATCAGCTTCAAGCCGATCGGCCTTGCCGATTTGCGGCCTCCGGGCCCGGTTGTCCGGGAGGCGCTGAGGGGTGCGGGCGAAGAGGCCAGAATCGAGTACCGTGTACGCAACTCGTCGCAATCGGAAGCCATCAACGGCGTCACGTTGAGTGACGTCGTTCCGGACGGTGTCACCGTGCGGGAACTGGATGAGCGCTGCGAGATTTCGGGTCTCCGGATCAACTGCGTCATTGGCGAACTGGAGGGCGGCGCACGGGATCGCATATCGGTATTTGTGACCATACGTGGCGACGAAGCGGCTGCGGAAGCTGCCATCGAGGATTCTGAACCCGCCATGACGGGTTCAGGCAAGAACATCCTCACGAACCTTGAGTTCACGCTCGCGAACTTTGCCAAGATTTTCGACGGCAAGGAGTTTTGGGGCGTTCTTGGCGCGACCTTGTTCTACACCGTCTTCGGAACCGTCGGCGCCCTGGTTGTCGGGCTGTTCGCCGCCATGCTTCTCAACAGGGAATTCCGGGGGCAGGGCGTGCTGCGCGGTCTCTATCTTTTTCCTTACGTGGCGCCAGTCATTGCCGTGGCGTTTGCCTGGGTCATCCTGCTGGATCCGTTTTCGGGATCGGTCAACGAACTCCTTGTGCAGATGGGTGTCGTCGACGAGAAGATCAATTTCTTCGGGGATCGGCCGCTCGCGCTGATCATGGTGACGGTCTTTGAGATCTGGCGGTACTTCCCGCTCTCGTTTCTTTTCATTCTTGCACGAATGCAGTCAATCGATTCGGACATGTACGAGGCGGCCGACATGGACGGCGCTTCACCGTTCCAGAAATTTTGGTATCTGGGCCTGCCTCAGTTGCTTGGCATTCTCTCGGTCCTGTTCCTTCTTCGTTTCATTTGGACCTTCAACAAGTTCGACGACATCTTTCTGTTGACCGGCGGAAACGCAGGAACGCGCACGTTGACGGTCAACGTCTACGAACAGGCGTTCGCAGTATCCAACATCGGCGCCGGCGCGGCCGTTGCGGTCGTGATCTTCTTCTGCCTGCTCCTGTTCGCCTATGTCTTCTTCCGCACGATGAGCCAGGAGGAAGGGCTGTGAGACGATTGCTGAACACGCGAGTCGGGATGCCCTCGATTGCCGCAACTTTCCGGCCCGGGGGAACATTTCTTCTTCATCGGCTCGTTGGCATGCACACTTCAGGTGGCAGGCCATGCACGTGTTGAGATACGGATACGTGGCTGGGCCGCTCATCGGTGCCTTCTGGGCTCCGGTGATGGCCATCGTTGCCTGCATTACCGTCAGTTTCCTGACTGGCGAAGGGCTGAGACCGACCTTGATTCCCTGCGCGGCACTGGGCTTCTGGCTCGGGTATGCCGGGCTCCCGGCACGCGGCCGCGAACTCGCGCCGCGGCTCGTGAGGGCGGGACTGCTTGCCGTGGTTCCGGCGCTTGCAATCTTGCTTCTCGGCTCGGCGATCGTGCCGGCGGCGGACGCGACGCCCGTCCATGCGGTGGCGCTCGCCTGGGTGATATTCGTTCTGGCCTCCGTTTGGCCCGTGCGCGCGATGCTGCGCCCGCTTCCGCATGGCCGCGCCACAAGGCATGAGTTCGAGGAGGCCGTGATCAGGTTCCTGACCGGCTTCGGTTACGTCTTCTTCACCGCAATCGTGGCGGTTCCGTTTTATGTCATGGTGATGACAAGCCTGAAGAACCAGTCGGAGCTTCTTCAGAACCCGCTTGATTTCACGATAGACCTTTCCAAGGGCTGGGAGCTGCTTCGGAGCTATCAGGAACTGTTCGCCGATTTCAATTTCGGGAGCTATCTCTGGACCTCGTTCTACATCTCGGTGATCACTGTCCTTCTGACGCTCCTGTTTTCCGTGCCCGGCGCCTACGCGGTGGCACGCCTCAGGTTCAAGGGGCAGAAGGCTTTCTCCCGATCGATTCTGCTCATTTACATGGTGCCGATGATTGTTCTCGCGCTTCCCATCTACATCGCGTTCTCAATGGCAGGACTCCGGAACACCGTGATCGGGATTTTGCTGATATACCCGGTCACGACAATTCCCGTGGCTCTCTACATGCTGCAGGGATACTTCAGGGGTCTGCCAGCCGAGGTTGAGGAAGCGGGGTTGATGGACGGCCTGAACCGATTGCAGGTGATCTGGAAGATCACGCTTCCGCTTGCATTGCCCGCGCTGGCAAGCGTGAGCCTCTATGTCTTCATGATTGCCTGGAACGAATTTCTTCTGGCTTTCATGCTGCTTGACGATCCGTCCAAGTTCACGTTGACACGCGGCATCGCCTCGCTCGACAGCTCGGAAGTTCCACGACAGCACCTGATGGCCGGCGCCGTGATCTCGACCGTTCCGATCATGACACTGTTTCTCGGGTTGGAAAGATTCATGACGAAGGGCCTGACCGCGGGGTCGGTCAAGGGATGACCGGACACGACCATATCGCGCGTGACGAGCAGGCGCGGGCAATCCTCCGAGGAAATGACCGGGGAGGATACACCGTGCCGACCGCTGGTCTCTATCCCTATCAATGGAACTGGGATTCGGCCTTTGCCGCAATGGGCTTCGCGACGTTTGACATGGAAAGGGCCCGCACCGAAATCGATACGTTGCTTGCCGGCCAATGGTCCAGCGGGATGGTGCCGCACATACTCTTTCATGGCCACGATCCCGGGTATTTTCCGGGCCCCGAGATCTGGGGTCGGGGGAGGGGGCCGATTCGCTCCTCCGGCATCAGCCAGCCTCCGGTGGCGGCGACGGTCGTTCGAGACATCTGGGAGGCAGACCGTCCCGGAGGAGAGGCGTGGCTGCGTGCCCAGTTCCCGAGGCTGAAGGCCTGGCACCGCTGGTTCATGGAGTGGCGCACCGACGAACACGGTGCGATCTTCGTCACTCATCCTTGGGAAGCGGGCAGGGACAATTGCCTTGATTGGGACGAAGCCATGGCCGCGATCAATCCTGTCGGGGTCGGCGACTATGCGCGGTGCGACACATCCCATGTCGATCCCGAGATGCGGCCGACCAAGGAAGACTATGACCGGTATGTCTGGCTGGTGCAGCGCGGACGGCGGCTGGGCTGGGACGATGCCGCGCTTGCCCGCGACTTGCCGTTTTGCGTCTCGGATCCGACGATGACCCTGATCCTTTTGAGGGCCAATCGTGATCTGGCGACCCTAGGCGCTGATCTTGGCGAGGACATCTCCGAAGTAGAGAACTGGACGTCGCGTCTAGAGGGCGGCGCCAATTGGCTCAAGAACCCCGAGCTTGGCATGTTTGACGCTGTCAACCTGAATTCCGGTGTTCGAACAGGCAACCTGACCAGTGCCTCCTTCCTGTGCTGGTACGGAGGGCTAGACGATGACTGGATGCTTGGCGCGCTCAACACGGCCTTCGATGTCTGCCGCTACCCCGTGCCGAGCCAGGATGCAACATCCCGCGGATTTGATCCCAAGCGCTATTGGCGTGGGCCCACATGGGCGGTCATGAACGCGTTGATTGCCCGAGGTTTGAAGGACACGAACCATGTCGCCGAAGCCAGGCGGCTGCGTGACGTCACCCGGAAACTCATCGCGTCGCACGGTTTCGCCGAGTATTTCGATCCCATGTCCGGCGCACCTGCCGGTGGGGGAACATTCACTTGGACGGCGGCGGTCTGGTTGGCCTGGGCTTCGCCGTCAGCGGGAGGGGAGTGATGGGCGCGATAGCTCTTCAGGCGATCGAGAAGTGGTTTGGCGAGCTTCAGGTCATAAAGGGCCTGGATCTGGAAATAACGGATGGCGAGTTCGTGGTGTTCGTCGGACCTTCCGGCTGTGGAAAGTCCACGCTCCTGCGAATGATCGGCGGCCTCGAGGAGATCAGCCGCGGGAAGCTCTTGATCGATGGCGAGGACAAGTCAGCGGACCCGCCGTCGAAACGCGGCCTTACCATGGTGTTCCAGTCCTACGCGCTGTATCCGCATATGAGCGTGCGCGAAAACATGGGATTTTCTCTGAAGACCGCTGGCGCGCCGCGGGCGGAGATCGATTCGAAGGTGAACGAGGCTGCACGGATCCTGAAGCTGGACGCGTTTCTCGACCGTCGGCCGAAGACACTTTCGGGAGGCCAGCGGCAGCGTGTCGCCATCGGACGCTCGATCGTGCGTGATCCAACCGCCTTCCTGTTTGACGAGCCGTTGTCCAACCTCGACGCCGCGCTCCGGGTAGAGATGCGCTACGAGATCGCCAAGTTGCACCAATCGCTCCGTCGCACGATGATTTACGTCACCCATGATCAGGTCGAGGCAATGACGCTTGCAGACCGGATCGTGGTTCTCGAGTTCGGCAGGATCGCGCAGGTTGGAACGCCGCGTGAGTTGTATCGGCGACCCGCCAACCTGTTCGTTGCCCAGTTCATCGGTTCGCCGAAGATGAACGTCTTGGAATGCAGCACGTCGAACGGGTCGTTCAGCCTGTCCGGCGGAAGGGGTGGCCAATTCACGGGAAAGCGTCCTGCCACGAAGATCGGCATTCGGCCCGAGCATGTCGAGATTGGGCCTGAAGGGGCGGGCATACTGGACGGCACGGTGGATGTGCTGGAATATCTTGGAGCCGATACGTATCTGATAGTGGATGGCGGCTCGGCCGGACAGATCACGATCCGGGCGAGCGGAGAGACGGAATTGGGCATTGGCGACCGGATCGGTGTCGTCGCGCCGGAGAACCGCCTTCACTTCTTTGACGAGATGGGACAGGCCGTCTGACCGCCGTCAGTATCGAATTACTCGAAGAAAGCCTAACGCCCCCAGGTTCTGACCGGGCCGCAATCCATGTGGACAAAGCCGGAACGCGAATATCTGCCAACGCCGCCCGCGGAGCAAGAGACTGCCGCCCTCGCGACCTGGGCGACGCTGCGCCCGTGCAGCCGGACGTCTGCCGCCTGGCCTTTCATGTGCAGCGAGTTCCGGGCAACGGCTCGGGAGCGCCGCCTCAGCATCGCGTTTGTCTTGGGTGACCTGTAGCCCGAAAGCAGGAGGAAAGGCGCGTCCGCGTCCAGCAGCCGGTGGGACGCCGCGAGGATGTCAATTGCACGCTTGTCAATCGTCTTCACCTGATTGGTGCGAACATCGCGCATGAAGATGTTGATTTCCTTCAGGGCCTCACGGATGTACTCGCCTTCGATCCAATAGATCGTGTCGATGCTTTCGCCGGTCCGGCCTGAATACATCTTGATCTTGCGAATGTCGCCTGAGCCGCGCAGAAAGCCGAATGCGTTGGCGTAGTTCGGTGCCGCGACCACTGCCGTGGCGCAAAACGCTCCCAGCAATTCTCGTCGCGTCAAGCCGCTCGAATGGAAAGTTTCCATGCTCAAGCTTACGTCCCGTAATCTCCGCCCTGCGATACCGTTGCACCGACAGATGCTTCGTTGCCCCCCGGCACCGCGTTCGTATAACTCAAATGGATGCCAGAGTGAACCTCTTTGTCTCATGTGTTGCGGCCATGACGGCAAAATCGGCAAGAAACCGCCCATTGACACATTTCCTTGCGTCACGCGGCATTGCGGGACACAAGATAGGCGAAATCTCGGAATGACGATGCGATTGCACACCCAAAACGAGCCCGGAATGCGCCTGCGGAACTGTCTTGCCGCCCTGGATCAACTGGCTCGGCTTGATGCCAGGCACATGACAAAGAAGAGGGCAAAGTGAAGACGACGCTGACGGCCCTTGTTCTGGCCGGCATCATTTCGGCGGAAGCCGTGCAGGCCGAGGTGCCGGACCTGGGGGATCGGGAAGTGGTGGTGGTGACGGAGAACGCCTATCCGCCGTTGCAGTTCGTGGACCCCGGTTCAGGTGAAGCGATCGGATGGGAATACGACGCCATGGCGGAGATGGGAAAGCGCCTGAACATCCAAGTCGTGTACGAGAACATCAGTTGGGACGCCATGATCGCTGCGGTCAGCGAGGGCCAGTATGACCTGGGAATGACTGGCATCACAATTCGAGAGGACCGTATGGAAAAGGTCGATTTTTCAGACTCCTACATGGTGTCCCAGATGATGATGGTCGTTGCCGGAGACGAGGCCCGCTTCGATGATGACGAGAGCTTTGCCGCCAATCCCGATCTGCTCGCAGGTGCGCAGCCCGGAACGACGCCGTTCTATGTCACGATATACGACATCCTCGACGGCGATGAGGCAAATCCTCGGGTCATTCAGTTCGAGACCTTCGGAGCCGCGCTTCAGGCCCTGCGGACGGGCGATGTCGACCTTGTCCTGTCCGACAGCACGGCGGCGAACGGGTATGTCTCCGCCTCGGAAGGCAGGCTGAAGATCGTCGGAGAGCCTCTGGGCATCGAGGAATTCGGGTTCATTCTTCCCAAGGGCAGCGATCTGGTCGGCCCGATGAACGCGGCGATCGCGGAAATGAAGGCGGACGGAACGCTCGATGCGCTGAACACCAAATGGTTCCTCGAATACAAGTTGGGTCAATAGAGATGTTCCGCCGCTCGGGATGAAGTGGCGGCTCCGGCCGGGGCCACGGATGGACGCTCCAGCGCCACAGGATGATGAATTCCCCTGGTGGCTCGTTGCCGTGTTGGCGCTGGGGGCTTACGCGTTCTGGCAGGTTCTGTCGGACAGCATGCACCGGCAGGTTCTCCTCACGCTCCTGAAGGGCGCCAGGATCACCGTCTTCGTCACTCTGGTCAGTTTCGCGCTGGCGTCGGGCTGCTTCTGGCGCCGGGCAGGTCGAGGCCGCCAAGGCCTTGGGGCTCTCTGGCTGGCATCGGTTTCGGTCCATCGTGTTTCCGCAGGCGATCAAGACCGTGCTGCCTTTGGGAAATGATTTCGTCGCGCTGGTGAAGGACAGTTCCCTGGTGTCGGTGCTGGGCGTGCTGGACGTGACACAACTCCGCAAGGTCACCGCCGCGAGCTACTGTCGCTACTTCGAGACCTGCAATGTCGTCGCACTCGTCTGTCTGGCGGCCACCAACAGCCTTTCACTTGCCTTGCTGCGGCTGGAGCGCAGATGGCGGACACCGGCTGACCGAACTCGACCCGAAAATTGCATGAAATTTCCGAACGGTTTCTGTCGACTGAATTTTGCGTTAGGAGTCAGCCACCTAAGCGAATGCCGACGCAGGGAGCTGATTGTGTCGAATCGGTTCACTGTAATGGAATTACACAGATGTGAATGGACAGCGTCGGCGTATTTGGAAAGATGTGGGACGTTGATCCCATGGCGCGGCAAGATGCGGGTGCATTGCGAATGATGGCAATCGGACTGTTCCACTTGAGGCATGCCGTTCTCGGCGCGCTTTGTGCGCTGTTCATGATGGCGGGCGGGACGCATCCTGTTCTTGCCCAGAACGGATCTTCGGAATTCATGAAAGCCGTGGCCACGGCGGCGGCCGGGGACCATGTCATCGCCGAATTCTACGAGTCCACGGGCTACAGGCCGATCTGGACGGACAGAAGCAGCAAGGCGACGCAGCGACGGGCCGCGTTCCTGAAGGCGGCAGGTGACGCACCCTCCCACGGACTGCCGGCTGGCCGCTACCGGCCCGAGATCCTGAACATCAATCCTCGGCGCGTACGTTCCGAACTTGATCTTGGTCGGCTTGAAGTCGAGTTGACCCGCCTGTTCCTTCGCTATGCGCGCGACGTGCAGACAGGCATCCTGGTGCCTGGCCAGGTCGATGAGGAAATTGCGCGAGAGGTGCCGTACAGGGATCGTGCGGCGATCCTGTCGGACTTCTCGAGATCATCGCCCCACGCATTCATCCGGGCTCTGCCGCCGTCCAGTCAGGAATACGCGCAGCTCAGAAAAGCGAAGGCGCGCCTGGAGAGACTGATCAGCCGCCGTGGCTGGGGACCCAAGGTACAGTCCAGGTTTCTGAAGCCCGGCGCGGAAGGCGCGGAAGTCGTGCAACTCCGCAACCGGCTTGTCGCAATGGGATATCTCGGGCGGAACGCCGGCAGGGTCTATGATCTGAGGATGCAGCAGGCCGTGGCCGTCTTCCAGTTCGACCATGGGCTGCCTGTCGACGGCCTGGCCGGTCCCATCACGCTGCGCGAGATCAATGTCGAGCCGACGAAACGACTCGCGCAGGTGATTGTTGCCATGGAACGCGAACGCTGGATCAACATGCCGCTCGGTGATCGGCATGTCTGGGTGAACATCCCGGACTTTCACGTGCGACTCGTGGATGACGGCAAGGTCACATTCCTGACTCGCTCCGTTGTAGGTGCCAGAGGAGACAACCGCCGAACGCCCGAGTTTTCGGACGTGATGGAGCACATGGTGATCAATCCAACCTGGTATGTGCCACGATCGATCACGGTCAAGGAATATTTCCCGCGGCTGAAGGTTGATCCGAATTCGGTTTCGCACCTGACATTGTTTGACCGCGCCGGTGAGGTCGTGGAGCGGGACAGCGTTGAAATCTCCATGTTCGACTCGACGAATTTTCCCTTCGAGTTGAAACAGTTGCCGGGCGAGAACAATGCACTTGGCGTCGTCAAGTTCATGTTCCCGAATCGGCACAACATCTATCTCCACGACACCCCGCACAAACAACTGTTCGGAGAGGATGTCCGGAGCTTCAGCCACGGCTGCATTCGCCTTCATGAACCCATCAATTTTGCCTACGCGCTCTTGAAGAGGCAGGTCGCGGATCCGGACGTGTTCATCCACGAACGCCTGGAAGCGGGCGATGAACTCGTGGTTCAACTCGAAGAGCATGTGCCGGTTCATCTCGTTTACCGTACCGCGTTCACGCAGGCGGGCGGCAAGATCCAGTTTCGGCCCGACATCTATGGGCGCGATGCACGCATCTGGGATGCGCTGAATGATGCCGGGGTTTCGCTTCAGGACATCAGGGGCCAAGGGTCGGGTTGAAGTGATGCCTGCAACTTGAGGACGGGCAGGACGAATTCCGCATCGCAAGCTCGCGGGTCTTACATGAACCAAACAGTCGAGGAAATTGCGGCAGCGCTGGAGGCGGATGCCTTCGGCAACGTCCGGCTTTCCGTCAAGGGCGCTGCGGAGCCGAGCGAAGCCGAGCCAGACGAACTCGCGCTGGCCATGAGCCCGAAATACGCGTCGGCCCTTGCCGATGGCCGCGCACGTGCGGCAATTGTCGGGCACGATGCCGACTGGCAGGCTCTTGGCCTGGAGGCCGCCATCAAGGTGAGGCATCCGAGACTGGCGATGGCGGCCTTGACGTCACTGCTGGACGAAGGGCCGGAGATTGGCCTCGGAATCCATCCATCTGCCGTCGTTGACCCGAGCGCCGAAATCGGCAAGGGCGCGGCGATCGGTCCCGTGGTCGTGATTGGCCCCCGGGCGCGAATTGGGCCAAACGCCCGCATCGCGGCGCATGTCAGCATCGCCGAGGATGTCGTGGTCGGGCCGGACGCGCTGATTCACGCTGGCGTCAGGATCGGTGCCAGGGTCAGGATCGGCAAGCGCTTCGTTTGCCAGCCGGGCGCGGTCATAGGAGGTGACGGGTTCAGCTTCGTGGCGGGTGAATCGGACAGGGTCGAGCAGGTTCGGCGTTCGCTCGGGACCGAGACCGGTGCAGTGACGTCCGGCTGGAGTCGCATTCATTCGCTGGGTTCGGTCGAGATCGGGGACGACGTGGAGATCGGCGCCAACACGGCCGTGGACGCCGGCACGGTCAACGCGACCCGAATCGGCAATCGCACGAAAGTCGACAACCTGGTGCAGGTCGGTCACAATGTGCAGATCGGCGAGGATGTCCTGATGTGCGCGCATGCGGGCGTCGCGGGGTCGACCGTTGTGGGCAGCCGGGTGATCATTGGCGGGAAAGCGGGCATAACCGACAATGTCACGATAGGCGACGATGTCGTGATAGGCGGCGGCGCGATCGTGCTTTCGCGGGTTCCGGCCGGTCGGGTTCTTCTCGGCTATCCTGCCATGAAGATGGACCAATATATCGTCGCTTCGAGGAACTGGCGCAGACTGCCCCGGATCCTCAAGGACATCGAAGCGCTCAAGAAAGCAGTTTCAATGGGTGGCAAGGGCGAATAAACATCAGCCAACGACTTCGATCTGGCGAATGAGACACTATGAGCGGCGTCAAGGAACGGGTGATCGAGATCATCGCCGAACAGGCGGTCCTCGAGCCGTCGGACGTTTCACTCGAACAGTCACTCGAGGATCTTGGCGTTGATTCCATGGGCCTGGTCGAGGCGATCTTCTCGATCGAGGAGAGTTTTGACATCCAGGTTCCCTTCAACGCGAACGAGCCCGAAAAGAGCGACCTTGACATTTCCTCGGTGGCGACAGTCGTGGCCACCGTCGAGAGACTCGTCGCGGAGCAAGCCGGCTAGAAGTGCGACGGGTTGTCATCACCGGATCCGGGACGATCAATCCCCTCGGCCATTCCGTACCCGAAACCTATGAAGCCATGCGCGAGGGGCGATGCGGAATCGGAGAACTGGACATTCGTGACGTCGAGCGCCTTTCGATCCGGATCGGAGGGCAGGTAAGGGGATACAATCCGGATCATCGGTTCAATCGTCAGCAACAGGCCCTGTATGACAGGTTCACCCAATTCACCCTGATCGCCGCGGAGGAGGCGATTGCACAGTCCGGGCTTGAATTCTCCGGCCATGTCGCCGCCGAATCGGGAGTCGTGCTCGGCACGTCCGGCGGCGGTCTCAACACTCAGGACGAGAACTACCGGGCCGTGTACGAGGAGGGCAAGAACCGGGTTCATCCCTTCATCGTGCCCAAGCTAATGAACAATTCGGCGGCGAGCCACGTGTCGATGAATTACAATCTCAAGGGGCCGTCATTCACCGTCGCGACGGCATGCGCCTCTTCGAACCATGCCATGGGGCAGGCCTTCTGGCTGATTCGGTCGGGCGCGGCCACCGCGATCGTGACTGGCGGGTCCGAGAGCATGCTCTGCTTTGGCGGCGTGAAGGCCTGGGAAGGTCTCCGCGTCATGTCAAAGGATGCGTGTCGTCCGTTTTCCGCCAACCGGAACGGAATGGTGCAGGGGGAGGGGGCGGGCATCTTCGTGTTCGAGGAATTCGGGCATGCAAGGGCGCGGGGTGCGGACATTCTCGCCGAAGTCGTGGGTTTCTCGATGACATCCGATGCGGCCGACATCGTGATGCCGTCCCAGCAGGGCGCAACGCGTGCCATCTCGGGGGCGCTCAAGGATGCGTGCATCGGCGCCGAGAAGGTGGGGTACATCAATGCGCACGGCACGGGCACGGCGGCAAACGACAAGACCGA
The DNA here is from genome assembly GCA_009838075.1 of Boseongicola sp. SB0665_bin_10. Taxonomy (GTDB): domain Bacteria; phylum Pseudomonadota; class Alphaproteobacteria; order Rhodobacterales; family Rhodobacteraceae; genus JAJEFO01. The sequence continues at coordinate 160,343 of VXSG01000097.1, forward strand.
GTGTGCCGCGGTATCCAAGGTCTTCGGCCATCACGCGGACGAGGTCATGATTTCGTCGACCAAGTCGATGCACGGCCACCTGATCGGAGGTACAGGCGCCGTGGAACTCCTTGCCTGCCTCATGGCGCTCAATGACGGGATAGTCGCGCCCACGATCGGCTACGAGGAACCGGATCCGGAATGTGCCCTGGACGTGGTTCCCAATGAAGCGCGCGAGGCAAAGGTCTCCCATGTCCTGTCGAACGCATTCGCCTTTGGCGGGCAGAACGCGGTGCTGGCACTGAAATCTCCGTAGGGGCGCAGGACGACGCACGTGCCGCCAGTCCGCAGTGGCTCATGAGGACGCAAAACGTGGCAGTGAGCGCCCCGCTCCGATGACAGCTTGCTTACCCGTCCTTGCGCCGGACTCCGTAGAGCTCCAGCCTGTGCCCTTTCAACTGGTAGCCCAGCCTGGCGGCGATTCTCTCCTGGAGCGTTTCGATTTCGGCGTCAACGAACTCGAAGACTTCGCCGGAGTTGAGGTCGATCAGGTGGTCATGGTGGTCGCGCTCGGCATCCTCGTAGCGCGCACGTCCGTCCCGAAACTCGTGCTTTTTCAGGATTCCGGCCTCTTCGAAGAGCTTGACGGTCCGGTAGACCGTTGCCAGCGAGATCCCCGGGTCAACGGCGCAGGCCCTTGCGTAGAGCTTCTCGACATCAGGATGATCGTTTGCCTCTTCCAGAACCGATGCAACGACGCGTCGCTGCTCTGTCAGGCGCAGTCCGAGCGCCTCGCATCTTTGGAGTATCGTGTCCGTCATGCCTGTCATTCCGTTGCGGCACCTTGTTTTAGGCGAAGCGATCCCGAAGGAAAAGCGCATGGCGTGTCGGACCGCCCGAACGCAACCTCGTTGTCATCGATCGCGGTGCCGCTTGGGACCGCGCCGCCGGGCAATTCAATCTGGACTGCAGCGAAGTGTTTGTGACTTGGGACGACGCAAGGCTGCATGCCGCGCCGACGTTGCCCCAGAACCCGCAATGTCCTGCAGGAGGAGCCGGTCAATTGATGGCGCGCATGGCCATCAACACGCTCAAGCCCACTTCATCTCCGACCAGCGCCTTGTACCCGGAGGCGCCGAAACTTGACCGGCTGATCCGGCCGGACAGGCGGACCGACAGGCGGTCAAGGTCATTCGGCGTGCTGCCCGCCCGCGGCGTGAAGACGGTGTCGAATGTTACCGCCTGCGTCACATCGCGTATCGTCAGGTCTCCGGCCAGCTTCGCCCCGTCCGAAAGTCGACCTGACGGGGCCGGCTTGACGGCGGTGGAGACGAATCGAATGGCGGGGAACCGGTCGGTGTCCAGCATTGTCGCACTCTTCAGGATTCCGGTGAAGAGGAAGAACCCGGTCCGAACCTGGTCTGCGCGCAGGGTCACGTCGGCCGAGCTGGCGGCCAGATCGGTTGGATCGATCCGGAAATCGGCGCGCCCGACTGGCATCTCGCCTTTCCGCATGGCTCCGTTCATCAAGTAGGTGAACCCTGCGCGCGAGGCATGAGGCTCCAGTTCGTAGCGTCTGAGCATTGCATGTGCAGGAAGGGGCAAGGCGCAGAGGCCCATCAGGATCAGTCGCCGGGACAACATCGACGCAACGTGCCGCGGGCCTGATGCGCTTGTCAAGATCAGCGCCATGAATGGTCAATTTGGGGAATTCTTATGAGCCGTCCATTGTCAAGCCCTCTTCCGTTGCCGCTTCG
>VXSG01000058.1 GCA_009838075.1 Boseongicola sp. SB0665_bin_10
GGCCTCGAAGCGGCAACGGAAGAGGGCTTGACAATGGACGGCTCATAAGAATTCCTCAAGAACGAAAAGGTTGCTCCTTTCCTGGAGCGCTTTCGTGCCACGCTGAGACAGAATCATCCGCTGCGTGCCTGGCTGCTGAAAATGCTGCTGGGCCGGTCGATGGACAAGCTGACCCGCAATTCTGGGCGGTCGGCGACATTCGCCCGGGCACATGAATATCGGTTGATCGTAATGCACCGGAACTAGAGGTGGATGGCCAGCCCGGGTATCGACACGCTCCAGGGGGCTGCCCTTGGCTTTGAGGGATTCCAAGCCATCGAGGGACCGTCATCAACTGGACACCGACGCGAGGACTGACGCGACGTTCCAGGGAACGGTTGACGCGCTTTGCCAGACTGTGGAAATCCGCTACGTTTGGTTGGCGCACCGACAACTGGGGGCGGGTGATCGGAAGCGTAGTTGGGAAATGACCCATCACGGGCAGGACCGGGTCGCCGCGCTTTCCGACACAATTTCCAATTGACGCCTACGCTTGGAAGGCAAATGGAGCGGGCGAATGCCCGCCCCGTTTCTTTCCTGCCCACCTGGGGTCAGAATCCCATCGTGATGCAATCGGGCCGGTGATCACGGATCCAGATCCGTCTCTCCGCGACTGTCCGCGCACTCGGGCCCCCTCCGGAAACTCGATCTCCAGCGCCTGGCGGCCAACCAGCCGCTCCAGGGCCGCGATGCGCACCTTGCACTCGGACAGCAGTTCGGCCTCGACTGCGTCATCGTCGCAGGCCCCGCGCTCGTGCTTCTCGATCCAGATGCGGAAGAGGCTGCGGCAAACATCATGACGCTGGCTTAGGGCCTGGAGCGCCTCTCCGTTCAGGCAGGCTCCAACCACCGCGCGTTTCTTCGCAGTGCTGTGCCTTCGGTGTCTGGTCATGCCAACCGCAGGGGCGCACCCCAGATGTCAAGGTAAAATTGCACACTTTTCCAGGAAGAGCGGCCCGAGTTTGGGCGCGATCCTTCCCAAGTTTTTCTCCGCGCTGCGCGCCGGATGCAGGGAGCGAAGCAACCGGAGGCCAGCGCGCAGCGAACGGCGACGGGATTGTGCATTTCTGGATTGCAATTGCCGAAGTCCGGCACCCGTCTACGCCGCACATGGAGAGAGAGGCGCATGGCATGAACGTCCAGGCAAAGCCGAGGGGCCACTCGTCCAAGGCGTCCAAAGGCTGTCCGCTCGCATGTCTGCCGAAGAGCCCAACAAGGGCCTCCAGACTACATTGACCTGTTGCACTTTGACCTTTGGCGATCCGGGAAGGACTCGAACCCTCAACCTGCTGATTAGAAGTCAGCCGCTCTATCCAGTTGAGCTACCGGACCGCATGCATCGTCATAGCACGACCCACAGCCATCACAACATGGACCGATGAAATCCAACTGATGCAAATCGCTCACCGTGCAGCCTTCGATCCGGCTCGGCGCGCGCCACGCGTCATGCCACGACACAACCGGTTCCGGCTCAAGATGCAGGCATGCGCCCGTCAATTGCCCGGAGGAAATGCCAAACGAGCCGCGGGCCTGTCTTCAGTCGTCAATGTGTCCAGGCGCCGCGCCTGTGGGTCGCAAAGTTCTCGCCATATCCGCGGCGGCGGACATTCGGCTTTCTCGCCTTCGGCTCATGCACTGTCGCGGCGATGCCATGCCTTTCGGCATAGTCCAGCGCCGCCTCCCGTGTCGGAAACCGCATCTGAACCTGTGCGCGCGTGTCCGCCGACGATGTCCAGCCCATCAGCGGGTCGATCTCGCGACCAGCCTCGCTCACGAACTCAAGCACCCAGTCCCGAGACCTTGCGGTGCCGGACGACATGGCAGACTTCGCAGGGCGGTAGATGCGTGCAGTCATCGTGACACTCTATCGACAATTGCAGCCGTGGAATCAAGTGCCGCGCGAAAGGAAGTACAGGGCAAATCGATCTCACCGAACCGTCCGCGGTCAATGTCGGATTTACAGTTGGCGCCAACACCAACAACATCCGATGTCGTGTCGTTGTGGCAGCCGACACCTCGCCGAGAGGACGCAGAGCCTGGCGGAGTTGCTGCCCGATGCCGTACGCCGCCCGCAAAGGTTGGCGCGGTCTGAAACCGGCCCCGTCCGGCACGCAGGCACCGCGCGCCCCTTGCCAGCCCCCCCGCCGCTTCGGCGGCCGAGGACGGATCGTGAAAGCCACGTCCCGGCGGACAGGCAGCGTCCTGAGCGGGAGATCGAGCCCGGACATTTCTACGCAAGTCTCGCAAGCCTGTCCTGGCGCGGTTCGTTGACGTCACGTCGACTCCACGCTTGCAACCAAGTCGTCCAAGGCCGAATGTGGCGCGGTCCCGAAGAGTCCAGATCCATGGCCGCAACCGACATCCCGACCCTAACGTCCCCAGCGCCCGGACCCCGAGCCCGGGAGAAGCTCGAAGGCGGCCATCCGCTCGTCATGGAGTCGGAGTTCAAGCCCGCCGGCGATCAGCCAACCGCGATTGCCGAACTCGTCGAAGGGGTCACCGAAGGCGAGCAGAACCAGGTTCTCCTGGGTGCGACGGGCACCGGCAAGACCTACACGATGGCCAAGGTCATCGAGGCGACCCAGCGCCCGGCGATCGTCCTTGCGCCGAACAAGACGCTCGCTGCGCAGCTCTATGGCGAGTTCAAGGGCTTCTTCCCGTCGAATGCGGTCGAGTATTTCGTGAGCTACTACGACTACTACCAGCCCGAAGCCTATGTGCCGCGTTCCGACACCTACATCGAGAAGGAAGCCCAGATAAACGAGCAGATTGACCGGATGCGCCACTCCGCCACGCGCGCGCTTCTCGAGCGGGATGACGTGATCATCGTCGCGTCGGTGTCCTGCATCTACGGCATCGGCAGCGTCGAGACCTATGGCGCGATGACCCAGGACCTGCACGCGGGGCGCGAGTGCGACCCCCGCAAGGTCATCGCGGATCTCGTCACCCAGCAATACCGGAGGAACGATCAAGCCTTCCGCAGGGGCACGTTTCGTGTCCGGGGCGACGTGATCGAGCTCTGGCCCGCGCATCTGGAAGACCGGGCATGGCGGCTGTCCTTCTTCGGCGAAGAGCTCGAGGACATCACGGAATTTGATCCGCTCACCGGCGAGAGGACCGACAAGTTCGAACAGATCCGGGTCTACGCGAACTCTCATTACGTGACGCCAAGGCCGACTCTCCAGCAGGCGGTCAAGGGCATCCGGGAGGAGCTCAAGATTCGATTGTCCCAGCTTGTCGACGAGGGCAGGCTTCTTGAAGCGCAGCGACTCGAGCAGCGCACGAACTTCGACCTCGAGATGATCGAGGCGACGGGATCGTGCAACGGCATCGAGAACTACTCGCGATACCTGACCGGGCGGGCACCCGGGGAGCCGCCGCCCACGCTCTTCGAGTTCATTCCTGACCGCGCCATCGTCTTTGCCGACGAGTCCCATGTCAGCGTGCCGCAGATCGGCGGCATGTACCGTGGCGACTATCGGCGCAAGTTCACTCTCGCCGAACATGGCTTCCGCCTGCCCTCCTGCACCGACAACCGGCCGCTGAAGTTCGAGGAATGGGACATCATGCGCCCGCAATCGGTCTTCGTCTCGGCGACGCCACAGTCCTGGGAACTCGAACAGACCGGCGGCGTGTTCGTGGAGCAGGTCATTCGCCCGACTGGACTGCTCGACCCCGAAGTGGAGATCCGTCCGGTCGAAATGCAGGTCGACGACCTGCTGGACGAGGTGCGCAAGGTGGCCGCCGACGGTTACCGCACCTTGGTGACGACCCTCACCAAGCGCATGGCGGAGGATCTCACCGAGTACCTCCATGAACAGGGCATAAGGGTGCGCTACATGCACTCGGACATAGACACGCTCGAGCGGATCGAGATTCTGCGCGACCTCCGGCTCGGTGCGTTCGACGTGCTCGTCGGCATCAACCTGTTGCGCGAGGGCCTGGACATTCCTGAATGCGGCCTGGTGGCAATCCTGGACGCCGACAAGGAAGGCTTCCTGCGAAGCGAGACCTCGCTCATCCAGACCATTGGCCGGGCCGCTCGCAACGCCGACGGGCGCGTCATCATGTATGCCGACCACGTCACGGGGTCCATGGAACGCGCCCTGAAGGAAACGGAGCGGCGGCGCGCGAAGCAGCTCGCCTACAACGAGGCACACGGCATCACGCCTGAGACGATCCGGAAGAACGTCGCCGACGTGCTCGAGGGACTCTACAAGGGCGACACCGACACGGCCCGCATCACCGCCCAAGTCGACGAGCCGCTGGTGGGAGCCAACCTGCAAGCGCATCTGGAAGGGTTGCGCGAGAAGATGCGCAAGGCGGCTGAAGACCTGGAATTCGAGGAAGCGGCGCGGCTCAGGGACGAGATCAACCGGCTGGAGACCGTTGAACTCGCGGTGGCCGACGACCCGCTGGCACGACAATCGCAGGTGGAGCTGGCCGTGGAGGATTCGCGTGCCGCTCAAGGCCGTTCGTCGGCCGGAAAGGCCGGCCAGCGGGGCGGAAACGTGCGCAGGCGGAAAAGGAAGTCGAGGTAGACCCTGCCGGGCGAGATCCGGCATGCCGCATGCCCGCCCTGCTCC
>VXSG01000122.1 GCA_009838075.1 Boseongicola sp. SB0665_bin_10
GCTGGGCCGCTGGGCCGCTGGGCCGCTGGGCCGCTGGGCCGCTGGGCCGCTGGGCTGTTGGGCTGTTGAATTGCGGAGCCGCCCCGCCGAAGTCAAGCGCCGTTTCCGGTCTCATCATCTCCCTGTTCACTCCCGTTCCAACCGCGTTTCCGGCGGGCCCTCCCTCGGGTCGCCGGGCCGCCCCCAAAACAGGGCGGCAGGGCGGACGCTATTGGGGCGTCGGACGGGGTTTCAACAGCAAAGAATGGCTTTTCGTGGGGTTGGAAAATCTTTTTGAAACTAGCAGTTTGGGGGGATTCGGCCGCCCCCTTTGCGTGACCCCTGCACGCCGGCCGGACGGTCCCGCCGACGCTTGGCCGGGCGTCCGGCACCGGGCGCAGCCAGGGCGCTTGTGATGCCGGGCCCGATGCCTGGCGCGGCGCCCGTCATGCATCTCCGGCCCGGGCCTGTTACATGGCGCGGACGTGACGCTTCATGCCGTCGACGGGCTGCGTTGGCACGGCCCGGGGCAACGGCTTGCGGAGCATTCACTTGCCTTCTTGCGAGATCGAGGACCCCCGGACCGCCTGACCCCAACTGCTCGGCATAGCGCAACAGACAGCCAGGAGATTGCAACCGCAAGTCACTTCGCCACCAATTGTCAACTTGCCTCCCGTCCAGCGCACGCGTGGGAGCGCTCGTCCTGAGGCGATTCAACCTGCCTGGGATGCGCATGGGACGCGAGATCCGCTTGTCGCGGCCCGAGGGAACGCTTGCCTGTCCTTCGGAGGCGCCAGCATTCGAGTATGAGCCAGAGAGCTTGACCTAAGAGTTGAGCGGTCCCCCGGAAGTGGCATTTCCCCGTTGACTTTCACGCCAGACAGGGAGGGCCACATGGCCTCGAACGAGACGACCCAAGAGCAGCAAGGACGACCGATGGACAGATTTGAAGCCGACCTTGCGGACGAGGGGCGGGCAGTGATCAAGCCTCTCGTTCTTCTGGACTTGATTCGGCTGCACTTCTCGGCATGCAGACATCGTTCCAGATCGGCCGCGCCTTGCATTGGACGGTGGCAACGCTTGCCCAAGAGCCCACCAAGCGCCATCACGAGAACCGCTACAGTGAGCCAGCGGAAGCCGAACGCCGCAATCTCGCCGCCAATTCAGTTCCACAAGTCTCAAATGGTCCAAGCTGCCTCTTCGTTTCGAGCTTTGGATGTGCCTGCGAATCTCGTCAAATTGCGCCATGGGTCGCATTCAATGTTGTCTCGCGCGAGCGGAAAGAGGGTGCGTTTCGTGAGTTTGTCGTCAGATACGGAGCCGGCGGCAAAGATCGTCTCGATGCGCGCGACGCGTTCTCCGGACGGCGGTGCTGAGTTGCCGGAATGGTGCCGGTCAGTCCCGTGTGCCAACGATTTGTCAAAGCGATGCAATCAACGCAGATGCCCCGCAGGGGCGTGCCTTGTCACGTTTCCGGACGATTCCCGGTGGTAAGATTGGCAATGGAGCGTCAGGCAAGGGCCGAGCGAGACAGCGAGGGGTCGCCAGGCACATTGGAGATGCCTGAGCAGCAAGACTTCCAGTTTCATACGCGAATAGTTCTTTGCCATTTCGGCACCCGCGTACTGCGTGACGTGGCCATCGGTGAGACGGGGGAGAGGCGATGATCTTGCTCTCCAGCCAAGGAAGGTTGTTGCGCATGTCTGGCTGCTTTCCTGGAGCGGCGACAGTACCCTGAACAGACGCGTGGAGATGAAACTCGCGTGGAGGCGGGGCGCGGTCTGGACTGAAAACAAAACATTTGTGCAGACGACGCGTTTTGCAGAACCTCTGCGCACTCTGCAGGACCTGGCCGCCAAGACGCACGGCGAATGTCATTTGGCAGATGTCAGGACAGTTGGCAGCAGACCCGCATCGGCTTCATGGTTGACGGAAGTGAAACCGGAATTGGCGTTGCTGGCGCAATGTTCAGGACGTGTCTGCCCGCAATTCAAAGTGGCAAGGCACCAGAGCAAGGACTTGGGCCACGAGAGGCACGGCGGTGTGTACGGCGATGCCGTGCCGTCAATGCCGTTAGAGGGTTTGTGCGCGATGCCGTGACGGATCTGGCATCTGGCGCTGGGCACCGGACGCAAGTGCTGACCATTGGTCGCTGACCCGTTCGCCGACTGCGTCGATCTCCCGACCAGCTTCTTTCGCTCCTCCGCGACATGTTCGCTTGCGGAATTCGCGCAGAATTCAAGCAAATGTCGACCGCGGCAACTGGACTTTGCCGCATTCGTTCATGAAGGGTTGTCATCCATGCCCGATCGCTCCCGGATAGTCCGGTGACCAGCCCTCCAGGGTCCGCCACTGTTCCCGGAGAGTCTTCCCGGCATCGGCAAAGCTCTCGCCGGTCGGGACGATTTCCTCGAACCAGTCGACCCGGAAGTGGCGGAACGACTGCCGCAGCTCGCACCAGGCGGCAAGGACCGTCGCATCCGGGTAGTAGATCAGGCACAGCGGGCGCAGCCGCCGGCGCGTAACGCGCCCGTTGCGGTCGCGGTACCGGGCGTCGATCCCTGTTTCCGTGTCGACGGCATCGCGAACGGTCCGGAGCACATCCATCCGGGTGCCCGGCGCCCCGGCCTGTGAGACAAGACGTCGCGGGTCCTCCGCATCCCCGGCAACCTGCCTGGCGACGACGAGCTTCGATTCCGCCTTGGCGGCGGCGCCGATCAAGGCGCCGTCCCCGGTCCGGCCGAGCATCCTGAGGCCGGCGAGGACGGCCTCCGCCTCTTCCCGCGTGAAGGCGAGCGGCGGCAGGTCGTAGCCGCGCCGCATCACGTAGCCGACGCCGGCCTCGCCTTCCAGCGGAACGCCCATCGCCTGCAGCGACGCGCAGTCCCGGTAAATGGTACGCAGGCTGACCTCCAGCGTTTCCGCGATCTCCCTCCCCGTCATGGCACGGCGGGATCTGCGCAGGATCTGCACAAGCTCGAAGAGGCGGTCGATACGGGACATTTCGGTACGCGGACTCTGCTGACACACAGTTGGCAGCGGCACTATGCGAAGGAGCCCCGGGTGATTCAAGCCGGGAGGCTTCCATGCCGGACGATCAGGGCCACGGGTTCCAGAGAAGCGCTGCGCGCATTGGCGCCTTCGCGTCCCTGAGCTATGCCGTCGACTACTCCTTCCAGCTCGTCGACATTTTCTGGGTGGCGCGGCTCGGCGCCGGCGCGCCGACTGCCATCGCGATAGCGTCTTCAACCCTCTTTCTCGTTCTCGCGCTGAACGAGGTGGTCGGCGCCGGCACCGTCCCGCTCTTCGCGCAGGCGGCTGGCTCCGGGGACCGGGAACGGACCGGCCACGTCATCCTGCAGGCGCTGCTTCTCAAGCTTGTCCTTGGGGCGGTGATGGCCCTCGCCTTCGGTGCGTTCATGCTGTGGGCGGTGCCCCTTTACGACATCGACGCCGCGGCCCGCGGCCATCTCGCGGCCTACGGGCAAGTCATCTGGCTTTCGCTGCTGCTGGTCCCGGCGTACTCGACCATGATGACGGCGCTGCGTTCGCTTGGCGGCGAGGCGGATGCCGCGCGCGCGTCCGCGCTCGCCCTGCTCTTGAACATGGCCCTGAACCCGGTGCTCATCTTCGGGGTCGGTTCCTGGCCGGGACTGGGCATCGTCGGTGCGGCCTGGGCAACCGTGTTCGCGCAGGCGGTCGCGACGGTGCTTGCGGCAAGGTCCCTTGCCAGGAACCGGTTCGGCGCGAGGGTGTTCAGCACCGCCAACCTCGGTTGGTGTCCGCCTCTCTATCGAGGCATCGCGATCATCGGGCTGCCGCTGGGCGGCGTGATGGTGCTCTACAATCTCGAGCAGGCCGCGGTCACCGCGATTGTCGTGAGCTTCGGCACCGCCGTCAGCGACGGCTTCGGGATCGGCGCCCGGATCTGCAGCTTCCTCTTCATGGCGGTGTTCGGAATCGCCGTCGGCGCCTCGGTGACGGTCGGCCTGCACCTTGGCGCCGAACGGGCGGACGTGGTGCGCCAGGCGCTGCCCAGGTTCGCCGGCGCCGGCACCGCCGCGTTCGGCGCTGTTGCGCTGCCGCTCGCGCTCCTTGGCGACGAGCTGGTCAGGCTCTTCACGCAGGACGCCGCGACTGTCGCCGCGGGCGGGACTTATCTCCGGTTCATGGCGGTGGCGCTCTGCCTGCTGTGCGCCCATCACGTCTTCAACGCCGCCTTCGAGGGCGCCGGGCGCAACATGCCCGTGCTGCTCGCGTCAGCCGCCATGTATCTCGGGGTCGAACTGCCGGCCGTGCTGGCGCTGGCATTCCTCGATGCGCTGAACCCCGAGACGCTCTGGATCGCGATGACGGTCACGGCCGCGGTCGGCGCACTGATCTCCGCATTGCTGTTCCGCCACGGCGGATGGCTGCCGGAACCCCTCTCCACGGAACTGCAGAACGGAAAGAGCAGATGAACATCACCTTCAACGGAACTCCCCTTCCCGCCACGTCGTCCCGGCCGGACCTCGAGGCCCGCTACTTGCAGTGTGCGACACCTGACGCCTGCCGGGCGGCGGCGGACGAAATCCACGATCGGCTTGCCGGCTCGGCATCTCCTTCGAGGGACGCAGGCTGCCGGTATCGCTGCGGCCGAGCCTTCTTCCGCGCTCCGAGGTGTCGCGCACGGCAACGGATCTCATGACGGTTCGCGCCGTGATGAACAGGATGCTCGGAGCGCTGGCCTTCGACATCCGGTCCGGGGAGGCGCGCACGCCTCTGACACGGTTCTTCGGTCACTGCGAGAGGTGGTTCGACCTGATCGGCGGCCAGTGCCGGACGGCTCCGCACATCATGCTCATGCGGTTCGGCGCCGTTGACGCCCTTTGCGGAACTTGGCGCTTGCGTTCTTCCAGCGAATCGGAGAGCCGGAACCCGACCCAAGGGTCGACTGTTGGGGTGCCCCCAAAGGCTGAGATGCGGCGGACCGCGAACCCATTGAACCTGAACCGGTTAGGACCGGCGGAGGAAACAGGCAGATGGCACATGTCCCCGATCTCTCTTTCATCTTGCGTCCTGAACCGCGTCTGGACGGGACGTAACATGGTGCCGAACGCGCTTGAGATCATCGACACGGATGGCGGACGAGGGATCGTAATCCAGGCGGATCTCAGGGCGCCCGGGGACCCGGGAGTTTGCGGCTGCACAGCCGTTTCGGTGGCAATGAGGAAGCACTCGCAGACGGTGACAGGGGAACGTCGTTGCTCCGACAAGCCGATCGGCGGGCAGGTTCCATCGGTTCCCCGGGACATTGACGTGGTGGTCGCCAAGATCGGGATGCCGGCCGGGCAGTCAATGATCGCGGCGGTCGCACGCGCTCTTGACGCCCTCGATGGAAGCGCGGCCCTGATTGCCGCAATGGTGGCAAGGTCCGGCGAAGCTCTTTCGACCGTGGCTGACAATGAAGCTGACGGCCCGAAGAGGCGTCGGTTCCTTCATGAACGTGTTCCGCAGCAACGAAAGCGCGAATTCCCGCTCCTTGACCGGGTCAGGCAATCAGCTTCCCGGCTGGCTGGGGCAGAGGCGTGAAACCCGGGCCCGCGCGTCCGGCAGCAGGCAGGCTGAACATTGGCATGGCCGTCACCCTTGCCTTGCTTTCTGCCTTGCCCTTGCTGTCGCTGAACATGTTCCTGCCGTCATTGGGGGTGATGGCGGAAGACTTCGGGGTTGGGTATGACGAGATCGCGCTGACCTTCTCCTTGTACCTGGCGTTCACGGCGGTCTTTCAGGTTTGCTCGGGAATCCTGGCTGACAGGTTCGGGCGCAAGCCTGTCCTGATGTGGTGCATCCTTGTCTTCTCGGCTTCTTCCGTTGGATGCCTCCTTTCCGACGGCTATCCCGAGTTCCTGGTCTTCAGGTGCCTCCAAAGCTCGGTCGTTTCGGGAATGGTCCTGTCGCGCGCAATTGTAAGGGATCTCTTCGACAGGACGAGGACGGCGAAGGTTCTCGGTTACATCGCGACGGCAATGAGCCTGGCGCCGATCCTCGGGCCTCTGCTGGGCGGCATCCTGGCGGAGGTGGGTGGCTGGCGGCACGTCTTCGGTGTCTACTTCCTGTCGGGTGTCCTGCTGCTGATCCTGGTCGGCCTGAAGGTTCCCGAGACGGACACGCGTTGCGGACGGCCGGAGGAGTCCCCTTCGGGTCCCGCGTTGGCGCTCTTCCTGGACTCCAGGTTCTGGCAGTACACCTCGATCATGACGTTGGCGACGGGCACGTTCTACGTGTTTGTCAGCGGCGTGCCGATCGTTGCCACGGAGCACTTCATGATGAGCCAGGCCGAAACCGGGCTGGGCCTGGGGACGATAACCGTCGGGTTCCTGGCGGGGAGTTTCGCTTCGGGAAGGCTGCTTGAATCCTTCGGTCCGCACACGGTGATCCTGTGGGGCCGTCTCGCTGCTGGCGTCGGTCTGGCAGCTTGCGTCTGCCTGCTTTGGGTCGGGTGGGAAATGCCCGTCGTTCTCTTCGGGTGCACGTCCCTGGCCGGATTCGGCAACGGCTTGACGATGCCGAGCGCCAGCGCCCTGGTGATGTTCGTGCGTCCGGACAGGGCAGCCAGCGCGTCGGGTCTTTCGGATGCGGTGATCGTGATTGCGGGCGCGGCTCTCGCGACCTTGACGGGTCATGTCCTTGGAGCGGCTCCAGACGCCCTTGTGCTGGTATGCCTGATGCTGCCGTTGGCGATGGTCAGCCTGGGCATTTCGGTCTTCATGAGTTTGCATGCCGGAGAGACCGAAGCTGAAGACTGACCGCCTCGGCCCGAAGTGCCCGTTCCGCTCAAGGTTTCGCAAGACCTTGTTCCCGGTGGCGTAGCGGGCGAATCCGGCAGCCCGTGTCGCCGCTCGAACGATCACCTTCGCTTGCGGAAGGGTTGCCGTCGTCGAGGACACGGACTGCCTGGCGGATTCGGCAGAGCGATTTCGACTGTTTGCCACTCGTTTGCCAACGGACCGGCGCGGCACCGGATCCCCGAAAGGCGAGAGCCCCGCAAAGCCCTGTGTGGAAGGCGCCAATTACGTCGATCCGGGCAAGTTCCGTACCTTCGAGCACTGACGGGAAGTCTGGTGTCGCGCAGGCCGGCAATGAACTGACCTGAACTGCGGAAGCACGTCACGCGAATCTGGCCATGAGGTGACGCCCCCGCAGCGCCGGACTTGACAGTGCGTGAACCGTTGCCGGGAGATCATGGATGGGTTGCGAGCGCTCCGGGATCCGCGGAAACGGAGTGAGATCTTCGGTCTTGCCTCCAAGTAGTTCGCCGTCCGCTTTGGCATCCGGACGCCGGGCGCCACGGCGGTCGCGCGGAACCCGCGGCTGCAGTATCTGACCGTTCCTCCCGGCACCGAATGCAGATGCGTTCGCTCAATTCACCTGAACGCGGCACGGATTCTCCCCGGTTTTCCTCAAGGTTGGGGACGCATAAATCCTGGCAGCGCCTTACGGTCACTTCTGGCGTCGGCGCTGCGGTGACGGATCCGGAGATGCGTCGCGCTGGAGCAAGGGAGGCTGCATGTCCATGCAGAGGAGTTTCGGCCAAACGGGTCGCAAGGTCATGTGCCAAGACCGGCGAACGGTCTCCGAGACGATGGTGCAGCTGTCCCCGCGACTGGCATTGTCCGTGCGGCCCCAGGTTCGACGGCGAGGACCTGTTTCGACGGGAGGGTGCAGGGCGCCTGCGGATCCCGGCGAGCTCCGCCGACGAGTGCCGCTGATTGGCGCGACCGGCAGTCAGGAGATCGCGTGCCCGCCGGGCTCCGTACGGGATCGCGCCCCTGCCTGGACGCGTGGAACCAGGCGACGCCCGTCCTTGGCGCACGACATCAGGATTATCGGGCGGTGGAACAAACCCTGGGTAGCGGGAAGGGTCATGGGATGCCGGAATTGCATTAAAATCCAGCCGCTTGCGCAACCCTCCCGGCGGCAACGGAACCGGTCTCTCCGGCCCCATTTTGCGCTCGATAGCTGTCACTATCGCGCACAATCCGGATGCCCTTGACGCAGACGCTCAGGAGGCCCCGAATGATCCCTGAACCCCCCTTCAACGATTCGGAGACGCTGGCGCGAGACCCGGATTGCGCGCTCGCGGAGCAGCTCGAACGGTTCGTGCGCGCGGCAGGAGGCGCGTTCTCGATGAGCACGGAGCGGGCGCTGAGGTCCGATCTCGCCATCTACGCCGAGTGGTGCGCGGAACGGGGAGAGAGGGCACTGCCGGCGGAGCCCGGAACCGTCGCCGCCTTCGTCGACGACAGGGCGGAGGTCCGGGCGCCTGCCACCGTGCGCCGCTACGTCACCAGCATCGGAATCGCCCACAGGGCGCTGGGGCTGGAGAGGACGGTGACGGACCCGGCCGTCGGACTCGCGCTCAAGCGCATGCACCGCAGGAAGGGGCGTCGCCAGGACCAAGCGACGGGGCTGACATGGCCGCTGCGCCAGCGGCTGCTTGAGGCGACGGGCGACAGGCTGATCGACCACCGCAATCGGGCCCTGCTCGCCGTCGCCTACGACGCGTTGCTGCGCAGGACGGAACTGGTGTCCCTGCAAGCCGCTGACCTGCTTGAGGAAATGCAAGGCGACGGCAGCCTCCTGGTGCGTCGCTCCAAGACCGACGCTGAGGGAAAGGGCGAGACCGTCTGGCTCGCGCCGGACACCGTCCGACTGGTGCACGCATGGCTCGGCCGGGCGGCGATCAGGGAGGGCTTGCTGTTCCGCTCGGTCCGCAAGGGAGGGCGGGTCGGCGAGCGGCTGAATTCCGGTCAGGTGCCGCGGATATTCAAGGCGATGGCGCGCGAGGCCGGCCTTCCGGAAACCGTGGAAGCAGGCCTCTCGGGGCACTCGGCCCGGGTGGGCGCGACGCAGGACATGATCGCCGCCGGCATCGGGATGCCCGCGATCCTGCACGCCGGGCGCTGGAAGTCTGCGGTCATGGTCAACCGCTACGGGGAACAGTTGCTGGCGCGACGGAGCGGGGCCGCGCAGCTGGCGCGGAAGCAGAAGCGTGCCTAAGCGGCGCCGGAGTGCACGGGCACAGCGTTCGTGCTACGATGGCGCAACGGCCAGCGCGGGCCGTGAATGCACTCCGGGGGCCGGAATCGATTCGTGCGGGCCGTACCGGCACGAATCCAGATGTTGCTATCGAGCATAACGTCGGGCACGCTCGGTGGGCGCGGCATCCTGCCGGCATGGGAAGCACGGGACTATCCCGTTCCGGAAAAGACCTGTCAGTTCAGAGGATTGCCGTCATATCGACGCGGTACTCCGTGCTCCGTGGCGGGTCCGGCGCGCCGCTGGCAGGAATGCGATCTTGACATCTTTACGCTCGATAGTGACAGTTATCGAGCGTAATTCCGGATGGGGACGGCGTCGGATGACACTTGGTGTCGAGGTCTCTGCTCTACGACTTTGATTCGCGCATCGTTTCGTCCCTTGTGCCTGTCTTTCGCCGGAACCGTTCATGCGAACAGGGGCGATCAGGGCCCAAAGCAAAGACGAAAGGAAACCTGCAATGAACAACAGGACTCTCGCCACGCTGGCGGCAACCAAGGAGAAAGCCCAATGACATTGCGTTGCGCGACAACATGCCTGGTCCTTTCGGCCGCCGCATTTCTGACAGCCTGTGGAGGCGGGGGTGGCACAGGCGATCGGCCACCGGAAACGACACCGCCGTCGGGAGGCGAACCGCCGCAGGGCGGTGCCGTAGACACTCGGGACGCAGGGCAGCTTCTCTACGACGGCGAGACCCTGACCGCGCGAAACCTCTCCGCGATGAGACTGGCCGGGGAGGAAGGCTTGGCCGAACTCATCGATCCGGTCGACTTCAGCATACGCCGCACGGAAGACGGCGAATATGTTGTCACGCTTGCTGGCCATGAGCACACATTCACGCGTGAACAGCGAACGGACGTGGGTGCCGACAGCCGCGACGAAGAAGGATTCGACTTCAACTTCTCTGTGTACGGCAACACGCGTCGAGACTTCCACGAATATCTCGACGCCGGACACAGCGGCGGCCATTTCCAGACCATTTGGGGAGCTTGGCGTGACTACGAGACAGTCAGGGGCCAGGACCCGATGCTCAGAACCTTCGCGATATTCGGCAACCCGACCACCGACTTCAGCCGCATTGGCGACGTGACCGCCACGTACAGCGGTGGATGGGCATGGCTCGAAGGATATGTCTCGTCGTTCGAAGCCGGCAACTTTGACTGGAACGAGGATCGGTCGAAGTTTTGGTCCGACGACATGGAATTCATGGCCAATTTCTCAAACGGCACGATTTCGGGCCGCATCCAGAACTTCAAGGACTGGGACAGTGGCGAAGCCTTCGACATGACACTCACGATGCCGGAAACAAGCTTCGGCACCGACGCGTTCTCGGGCAGCTTCGATGTTTCGGGCGAAATGCTTCGTCAGACCACTGCCAGCTATGACGCCTCGTTCTGGGGACCGGACGCGAATGCGTTCGCCGGGACAATGAGCATCTCCGGCACGAGCATCGAAGGCGGCGAGACAACGCCATTTGTTGGCGTCGGCCACTTCACGGTTGGCAAGGATAAGTAGCCGCATTTGGCCGCATGGGCGAACCAGAACGCCCGCCCTCGGAAAAGCCGCGGTCCAACCGGGCCGCGGCGGCCCAAGTTGTCGTGCGACGTGCATGGCACGTGCCCGAACGCGCAAGCGTCAATCAACGCGATGATCCGACTTGGAATTCGTCTTTTCCGCGCGCCGCGAAGTGCATGTCCGAATCATCGAAACAATGCAGGAAAAAATGCATTTCTACGGGTCGTTGCCCGAGAAATATTGCGCTTGTTGCTTGATCGTGAGGCAGTCCCGACATTGTTCAATTGCGTTGAGAGACCTGGTTTGACGTCTTCCGCCTCTGGGCGATGAAGACGAAATGCGGCGCCGGGACAACGTCGCGTCCCGCAATGGATCGAATCGACGTGCGCGCGCATTCTGCGTGTGCACGTTCGTTCACGCTTTCCGGTTGATGGGCCTGTGCAATCTGCCTAAACGCTCCGCATGCAGGGAAGCGCAAATCTCAATGTCATGGTGAAGGCGGCCCGGAGTGCCGGAAGGAGCCTCGCAAAGGACTTTCGCGAGGTTGAGAACCTCCAGGTCTCCTCTAAGGGTGCGGGCGATTTCGTCAGCCGCGCGGACATTGCCGCGGAAGGCATCATTCGCGACATTCTCGGAGAGGCCCGCCCGAGTTACGGCTGGATTGGCGAGGAGAGCGGTGAGGAAGCGGGCAAGGATCCGACTCGGCATTGGATCGTGGACCCGCTCGACGGGACCACGAATTTCCTGCACGGCATGCCCCACTGGGCAATTTCCATCGCGCTGGAACACAAGGGCGAGATCGCTGCGGCCGTGGTCTTCGATCCGGCAAAGGACGAAATGTTCGTCGCCGAAAGGGGCCAGGGGGCCTGGCTGAACTCCCAGCGCCTGCGTGTCAGCAACCGACGCAAGATGATCGAATCGGTCTTTGAGACCGGCCTCCCGTTTGCAAACCGGGCCCACCTGCCGGACATGCTTCGGGAACTGTCCCGGTTGCTGCCCATGACGGCCGGTGTACGTCAGTTCGGCGCCGCGGCACTCGGACTGGCATACGTCGCGGCCGGGCGTTACGAGGGTTTCTGGGAGCGAGGCCTACGTCCTTGGGACGTCGCGGCGGGCATCCTGCTCGTGCGCGAGGCGGGAGGGTTCCTGGACGGAATCGTCGCGAACACCGATCCCATGGCAACTGGAGACATCCTGGCCGCGAATTCCGAAATCTACGAGGCCTTTGCCAAGGTGATCCGCACTGCGTGAATTTCGCGCCAGCCGCAATGTCGCGAAATCCCTGGAAGAGGACGCCACCGCCCCCTGACCATGGGTGGCCTCAACCGTCCCTACCTTCGCGAATTCGCCCCAGGAGCCGACCGATGACGAACGACGTTCTTGGCGCGTAGACGTAGCGAGTGCGGGTCTTTGCGCTGCGGCTTCGCATCCGGACCAGGCTGAACGCGATCAGGATCACGTGCGCCACCGACACGAACGAGAACATGGCAGAGGGGCCGAACCTGTCGATCAGGGATGCCACGAACCATGGCGAAGCGATTGCGCCCACGGCATAGTAGAATATGAACGCCGCCGAGATGTCCACGCGCTCGTCCTGGCTGGCGAAGTCGTGGGCATGGGCCGTGGCGACGGAATAGATGGGAAAGGTGATCAGGCCGAACAGTCCCGCGGCAGCAAATGCCGAGCCTGTGCCGTTTGCGGCAAACGCAACCATCACGACGCATGAGAAAATTGCCAGCACCGACAGCACGATCAGCACGATGCGTCGGTCGTAACGGTCGGCTGCCCAACCCACCGGATACTGGCTCAGCGCACCGCCAAGAACAAAGGCTGCCAGGAACAGCGCGACCTCGTCGTTCGAGAGCCCGACTTCAACTCCGTAGATCGGTCCGACCATTCGGAAGGCGGCAGTTGTCAGGCCGGCCGACACGACGCCGGCGACCGCGAGCGGCGAGCGTTCCCATGCAAGCCCGGGTCGGAGGCGTTGCGCCTTTGGCACCGGCGGTTGCTCGATTCGGGTCAGGACGAGAGGCACGAGCGCGGCGCAGCAAATGAGCGCGAGGATGTTGTACGAAACGTAGCTGGCAGGTTCGAGAACCGAAATCATCAATTGCGCGGCCAGCGACCCGCTGATGTCGACGACACGATAGACACCTATGGCCCGACCCCTTGTTGCGTTGGTGACCTTCGCCTGGAGCCAGCTTTCCACGACCGTGTAGCAGCCCGCGATGCATATCCCCGAAAGCACGCGCATGACCATCCAGGCCATTGCGTCAACGATCAGCATGTGGCTGAGAATTCCGATCGTGCCTGCGGCGGTGAAGGCCGCGAAGGTCCGTGAGTGTCCGACATCGCTCAAGATTCGCGGCGCCCAGATGCAGCCGACGAAGAAGCCTAAAAAATGTGCGGAACCCAAGAGCCCGATCTCGGAACGCGTGAAGTCGAGCTGGATTCCCGAGATTGCGTCAAGCGGCGCGAGGCCGCCCGATCCGAGCTGCAGCAGCAGGACTGACAGAAGCAGGGCCGCGAAAGATATCAGCATGCGCATTTCCGCCACTCTTCGTGCGCCCTGAATCCCTGCGACCGCTTGATTTCGACATCGGGAGGGCGAATTCTGGCGTGAATGGCCATTCTTGCGGAGGCGCATGCCTCTTTCGTCCAACCGGCAGCCGCAAGAAGCGGCGGTCCGGTCCGTCACGTTTCGGTTCCTCCGGAACCCGTCGTCCCGATATCGCTGAGCTTCGCCGGCGCCGACGTTCCGGATCCGGGTGCGCTATCGACCAGTCCGCGTGCTTCAGGTCAATCGCGACCGGTGCGGGTGGGACGCTGCCAAGGTGGCAAGGCCGATCTCACTGCCCGTCCAGCAATTCGACCCGGTGCCTTGCCAGCGCATCGGGGTCCGGCCTGACGCCCAGGCCGGTGCCTTGCGGCAACCGGACCTTGCCGCCTGACACCGGCAGCTTCGGGTTGGCAATGTCAGCGCTGGCAAAGTACCTGGACATGTAGAACTCGCAGCCAAGGGTCAGTTCCGGCAAGGCCGCCGCCAGGTGCGCGCCCGCAGCGTGCGCGATGGAAGTTTCGAACATGCAGCCGCAGTAGACCCCGATTCCGGCAGCGCGCGCGACGGCAGCCACTTCAAGGCAACGCCGAATGCCGCCGGACTTCATGATCTTGAGCGAGAATATGTCAGCGATCCTCAGATGCGCGCCTTCCACGGCGTCGACGACGCCGAACACGCTTTCGTCTGCCATGACGGGGACGTCCACGGCCCGGGTGATGGCGGCAAGTGCCGCGCGTTCGTGCCGCTTGACCGGCTGTTCGACAAAGTCCGGACGAAAGGCCTCCAGGTCGCGCACGGTTCGGATGGCGTCGTGGGCGGCAAGGCCTTGGTTGTAGTCGATCCGGAGGCCGATCTCGTCGCCATAAATCGCACGAAGCCTTTCGAGCCGCATCAGGTCGAATCCGTGATCCTTGAACCCGGTCTTCAGCTTGAAGAGGCGGACACCGTCTTCCCATAGGCGCGCGACATCCTCGAGATCGGCGTCAAAATCGGGATTTGCGACCGAAAAGCTCAACATGAACTCCTTGCGCGAGATGCCGCCTGCCATCTCCGCGATGGAGAGTCCCGCGATCTGGCCGGAGAGGTCGAGCAGGGCGCATTCAAGTGCCGCCTTGGCTTCGGAATGTCCCACAAGGACGGAGTCGGCGACATGCATCAGTCGCGTGACCTGCACCGGGTCCTCGCCCATCACGTGCGGCCGCAGGTAGGTTTGGAGAGCCGCCGCCGACCCTTCGACCGTCCCGGTGAAGACGGGCCATGGCGATGCCTCGCCCCAGCCGGCCAGTCCGGTGTCGGTGGAAAGTTCGAGAAGGGCTGCGTTGATGCCGGAGACGTCACCTGAACCATGGGAGTGCGTGGTCCTTGCGGGAACGTGCACAACGTGGACCCGGAACCCAACTATGCGGTGCTCGGCCACGGTCATCAGGCTATCCATTCACTGACTGGAGCGCTGGCGTCCTGAAGTGGCTGGCTGATCACGTCAACCAGCGTGGGTCCCGGATGCTCGACCGCCTTGCGCAAGATGGATTCAAGCATTTCGGGGTCATCGGCGCGAAACGCCGTGACCCCGAACGCCTCCGCCACCGCACGATGGTCGGTGCGGTCAAAATCGACCGAGTAGTAACGTTCGCCGAAGGCGGATTTCTGGCCGGCCTTGATCCAGCCATAGGACGAGTTCGAGAACACGATGAAGGTCACTGGCAGTCCCAGGCGCGTGACGGTTTCAAGTTCGCCACAGGTGAATCCGAAGCTGCCGTCCCCCATGAGGCTGACCACCTTCTGCCCGGGTGCCCCGATCGCGGCTCCGACGGCCGCCGAGAGCGCATAGCCGAGAGCGCCGTGCGCCCGGTTGGAGAAGAGCCTGCGGCCGGTCACGTTCAGTTCGTAGTATGCCGAAATGTATGGGCAGGGCGTGCCGGGGTCGCCGACGACTATGGCATCGTCATCGAGAACGCGTCGTAGCGTCGCTATGGTCCGCTCGGGCAGGATCGGCACGTCCAGGCTTTCTGCCAGCACGTGGAACTTTTTCCATTTCCGGACCTTCGGGTCCGCGACGGCAGCCGCGCCGCCGAAACTGTGCGAAACGTTGCGGGCGGCCAGTGCGGCGTTCAGCGCGGCCAGGGCGAGGCGCGCGTCCGACACCACCGCCACTTCCGTCTTGTACGAGGCGCCAATCACTTCCGGATCGCTGTCGATGTGGAGAATCCGTGTCTCTTCCGAGGGATAGCGCCAGAGTTCGGTTGTCACCGAGCCGGCCCTGCATCCTGCGAAGAGCACGAGGTCGGCCAGCTCGACCACTTCGCGAGTCTCGGAAACTCCGCCGTTCGAACCGACGACTCCGATGCAGTTCGGGTGGGTCTCGGGAAGCGCGCCCTGACCGCTGATGGTTGTTGCAACTGCAATGTCGAGAGCTTCGACGAGCGCCTTCAGTTCGTCCTCGCCACGTGCCAGCACCACGCCGCCTCCGCAGATTATCAGCGGAAAGCGAGCGGAAAGCAGAGCGTCAAGGCAAGCGTCGATGGCCGCCGTGTCGGGGCCGCTGGGAAATGCGGGAAACGTGGCGTGCGTGGGTTCGGACCAAATGTCTTCAGGATTTGCCTCTCCACGCTGAACGTCGATGGGAAAGCCGAGATGCGCGGTGCCGGGGCGTCCGGTGGTCATCTTGCGGAAGGCTGTGCGAACCGCGTCGGGGACCTGGTCGGCATGCTGGATCACTTGGTTGAACTTGGTGAGCGGTCGCATGAGCCCTTCCTGGTCGAGCTCGGTCAAGGGATAATGGCCCTTTGCGCGGGTGCTGACGTCGGAAGTGATGGAGAGGATCGGTATGGAGCTTTCGTTGGCTTCCACCAGGCCTGGCAGGATATAGGTCGCACCGCCACCTGAAGGGCCTTCGCAAATTCCGGGGCGCCCGGTGACCCGCGCATAACCGTCGGCCATGTACGCCGCCGAGCGCTCGTCGCGGGTCAGGACATGGCGTATCCCGTGTTCAAGACGGTAAAGGGCGTCATAGAAGGGAAGCGTCGTATCCCCGCAGAGCCCGAACACGTGCCGGACTCCGTGGGCTTCGAGCATCCGCACCATCGCTTCTGCGCCCGACAGGGCATTCCTTGGCCCGTTCAGCATGTGTTTCCATCCTTCCGAATCCAGATGCCATCACACGCCGGAACGAAACGGCACGCAAGATGCCATTGATGGAAGTGACGGGTGGGCTTCGCTGAGCGGTCGGGGCGGCACGTGGGCATCTATTCCACAATGATCGTCTTGCATGGTCAATGTTCGGTTGCAGGTTTGTCGGGAGACCTGTAAGGGCCAAACGTTGCACTTAGGTGTGGCAGCGGGGATACGGGTCAGGTCCATGATCTTGGGATAGCGTGCCCGAAATGTCACAAGTAAACTTCGGCAACGACAGCCCAGGCATTTGCCCGTCACAAGTCTTTGATCGACTTGACGATGCAAGCGCTGAATGCATCCTGCCTGACGGCGCCTTTCGCTTACTCACCATAGTTGCTCCTGAACGTTTACAAAATTCCGGTCGATCAGCGATATTGGGCGAAGTACTTTCTATTGATCTGGCGGTCGACGATCACAAGCGGCGGAAAGTTCTTCTCGACGCAATTCCTGAGAGCAAGATTGGGGAACTTGAGGCGCGCACCCAAACAGCCTTTCGCCTCCGGAGAGACGCGCGCTCCCTAACGCCTGCTGTTCGGTGAGCTTTGGTTGGATTTCTCGGAGGCGTGGCCAGTGTTGAGCGCGCGGATAGACACGAGGCATCGAATACGCCCGTAATTCCGGCACGGAGCCTGTTTCCATACCAGAAGCGAGCCGCTGCCGCCATCGAACGATTCCTCTACCGAGAAGAGTGCACGTAGTCCGCTTGCGAGCCGTCCGGCAGCGCGTGTTCGAACAGCACGTTCGATCCGTCTGTGAGGTACCATCCGGCGTCCGCGAGCAGCGCGTCGATCCTGAACCGCGCAATGGCTTCCGTCTTGCCGTTCATGCCGTCGTCCATGGATTGACGGTCTCGACACCGGTGTCTTCGAAGTCATTGACGTTGCGCGTGGCAACGGTCATGCCGTGCGAGCGGGCAATCGCGGCGATCTGGCCGTCGCCAAGCGGGACAATGCGACCGATGGAACGGCGCATGGCCGCAATGTTTGCATATTCCCGAGCAGCATCGCTGTCGAAGGGAAGCACACGGTCCTCGAACGCGTTTCGCAACATGCTCTCAATGTCCACCAATAGCGTATCCCGGCGTCGGCCCGCGGGCAGGATGGCAGCGCCATAGCGCAACTCCGCTTCGCCGACGGCAGAGAAAAACAAGGATTCCAAAGGCAGACCTGCGGCCCATCTCTCGACGGAGGGTTCCGGCGCTCTGCGGATCAACTCTGACACCACGTTGGTGTCAAGCAACACGTTCATGGCCACCTGCCTGTTCAATCGAAGGATGGAGGCTCGCGTCCAGGTTCGCGCGCAGGCAATTCCAGATCCACCCCGTTGTTCGGCCCGAAGTGCGAGCGGATGATGCTCACGAGGTTCCGGGAATCCGGTCTTCGGCCAACCGCATCCCGCAGGATCCGCCGTGCCTCCTCTTCCATGGACCTGCCGCGGTCCGCCGCCCGAACCCGGAGGCGGGTCTTCACATCGTCGTCCAGATTGCGAATCGTGATGCTTGCCATGTAATTGCGCTCCGTTCTTTGCAGGGCAATCGGCAATCCGTCGATTGCGGTGCAATCATACTGCCGAACCGCGGGCACGACGTCAACGCAGTCGTCCCCTGGAGGGCGTAGCCCAACTTTTTTGACTTCGGCCTTTTTTGCTCATTGTCTTGGTAGGCGTGTCGGGCGAGCGCGGCGCGAATCGGCCGACGACTCGCTTTCAGCGGCATTGGGCAGGAAGCGCAAGTCATGACGCAAGACGACAAGAACCACGTTCCTCGGCATCAGGACGCAGTGGCGTATCTGGAGGGTCTGGGAGAGGAGGGCGCGGCGGTGTTCCGCACGCGCGAGGGCTGCTACACACGGTATTGGCTGCAGTACGGCGAGTTGGCTCTGCGGAGACCTTGGGAAACGGCGCCGCACGATTGAGACTCCCAGTCCGGGAGGCGGGTGCCCGTGTAGCTTGGCTCCGGTCGAGAGGCGGTTTCTGTCGGCCGAACTTCCAAGATCCGGCGAAGTGCCTTCGCGTCCGCAGGATCCAGAATCAGGACGCAGTGCCGTCTGGATTCGGTGACTGAGGTCGGGCACACCGCCAATGTGATCACGGGGAATGGTTCAGAACCTTGGGCGAGTAGGCAAATGGCCATTTGTGCCTTGGCATTGGGCATTGTGGAGTTGGCGGTCTGGTTGCTCTCGGCGTGCAACGGGTGAGAACCGCGGACGGCGATCCGGCTGCGCGGCAGGGAAGGTCGTTAGAATTCCTGGTTGGGTCGAGGCTCCAACGGATTCCGGCAAGCCAGACGGCAAAGTTAACAACAGAATTGTTGCCAACAATTTCGTTGGAAGCGAGCCATGACCCGAAAGCGCGTGAGCAATTGGGTTGCGGAGCGGGGATGCATTCTTTGTCGCCCTAGCGGACAGCGGACGACCGATCGTGCTGGCGACCGTCGAGTTGCCGATGCTTGTGAAACAGTTGCTGGAGAACGAGACGGGGTGCGTGACGCTGGAAGGAAAGCGGGCGGCGGCGGGATCATTTTTCCTGTAAGAGCGGCAATTTCGGCGCTGCCCGGCGCCGGCTTCCTACAGGATCGACAGTGAGATGCGTCTAGGAAGCGTTCACATGGAATGCCAGGGCAAGCCAGCAAGCGCATTCGGCGACTTTCTGGGTCGCGCCGAGCACGTCGCCAGTCTGGCCGCCGACCTGCCGTTTCGCGAGCAGGAGCATGGACGCCGCAATCAATGCCGTCGCGAGAATCAGCTCTGGCACCGTCGCGAGCGCGGCGCACGTGGCGAATGCAATTGCAATCCAGAATCGCCAGCCCAAGGTCAGCACCGCGGCATGCCCGAGGCCGTCCGACCGGGCAGGCTGCAGAAGCGCCATGGGAACGAACATCGCGGCACGGCTGCAGGCGCCAATGGCGGCGAACCAGGCAAGTGCGCGCGCCTCCGCCGGCGCGGTTGCCATGGCACTGGCCGTAAGGACAAAAGTTGCAATCAGCGCGACCATGCCAAAGCTGCCAACCTGGCTGTCTCGCATGATCCGAAGCTTGTCGTCCCGTGACGTGCCGCCGCCAAACCCGTCAGCCACGTCGGCAAGCCCGTCCTCGTGAAGTGCTCCGGTTGCCAGAATCGCCGCGATCATTGCGAGAATCGCCGACGGCAGGGCAGGGAGCGCCAACGATGCGGCAAGATAGACAGATCCGGAGAAAAGCCCCACGGCGATGCCGACAATCGGGAAGGCCCATGCGGCGTTGCCGATCTCCGGTCGTTCGCCTGGCTCAATGCTGCATGGCAATCGGGTCAGGAAGGCGAAGGCAAGCTTGATCTCGATCCATCTCGCACGGGCCAAGTTCATGCTTCGGCCACTCCCGCCTCCGCAAACGTCGCCATTCCGTTGTGGCAGGCCAGCGCGCTCTTGAGGATGCCAAGAGCCAGCGCCGCGCCCGTTCCCTCTCCTAGTTTCATGGAAAAGTCGAGGACGGGGTCCTTGCCCATGGCATCGATGAGCCTGCGATGTCCTGGTTCGGAACTTCGATGCCCGACCAGGCAGTGAGCCAACAGTTCTGGATCGACCGCGTGGAGCGGTGCTGTCGCGGCGGTGCAGATGTAGCCGTCCAGGATGACAGGGAGCCTGGCTTCCCGGGCGGAAAGCACGGCACCGCAGATGGCCGCCTGTTCCCGTCCGCCCAGTGCGGCCAACATGTCGAAGGGCGCCTTGTTGCCATGACGTTTCAAGCCTTCCTCGACCACGCGTGTCTTCCGGACAATGCCGTCCGCATCCGAACCGGTCCCAGGGCCGACCCAATCCCGGGCATCCCCGCCGAATGCCGCAGCGGACAGTGCAGCGGCAACGGTCGAGTTGCCAATGCCCATTTCGCCGAGAATCAGGATGTCCGCGTCAGCGTCCACGGCCTCGGCGCCGCGTTTCACGGCATCGAGGCAGTCTGCCTCGGTCATTGCAGGGCCTTGCGTGAAGTCTTCGGTGGGGCGGTCGAGGTCGAGGGCAATGACCGACAGGACTGCGCCGTTCGCCTTGCAGAGCTGGTTGATCGCCGCGCCGCCAGCTTCGAAGTTGGCAACCATCTGGGCGGTCACCGCTTGCGGATACGGGTTGACGCCTTGGGCGCATATGCCGTGGTTGCCCGCGAAGACGAGGGCTTGGGCGGTCCCGATCTCGGGCTGGGGGGAACACTGCCAACCGGCCATGAAGACCGCCAGGTCCTCGAGCTTTCCCAAGGCGCCTAGTGGCTTGGTGAGCCGGCCTTGCCGATCCAGTGCCGCTTTGGCGCTGCCGTGGTCGAAGGCGGGAAGCTCCTGCATCAGGCTGGCGATTTGATGCAGTGCTGTCACGCTAGCCAAAGGCATTGGGCTTGACCTTCAATGGATATCCGGCCACGGCCAGATACACCTCGTCCGCGGCATCGGCAATGGACTGATTCACGAGGCCCAGAGCGTCGCGGTAGTCGCGGGCTAGGGGGCTCGCAGGCACGATTCCCGAACCCACTTCGCCGGTGACAAGAATGACCGGGGATGTCTGGCGACGAAGCGTTCGGACGAGGTCTTCGACGGACCCTTGCCAATCGCGTTCATCCTCCATCAGGTTGGCCAGCCATAGCGTCAGGCAGTCGACGAGACGCGCCCCCTGGCCATCCGTGCCGTCCAGTGCGCCGACAAGATCGAGTGGCTCCTCAAGGGTCTTCCATTCCGGGCCGCGCCGCGCACGGTGTTCGGCGATGCGATCCGTCATTTCCGAATTTCTGGCACGGCAGGTGGCAATGTAGATCGCGGCGCCATCCCGCGTGGCCCAGCCTTCGGCAAGCCGGCTCTTTCCCGAACGTGCGCCGCCGGTAATGAGTATCGACATTCCCATGGCCGCATGACATTGCAGAAATCCGTTGTGAAGAAAAGCGAGCGGGCGGCGTGTTCTCTTCCACCGATCTGGTCCTGATCCGCCATGCCGATGCCGACACCCGGGGACGCCTGTGCGGTCGTACGGATGTCGGGTTGGCGGAATCCTCAGTCAAGGACATGGTCGCACTTGCTCAATTGCTGCCGCCGGTCGACGAGATCTGGACCAGCCCGGCATTGCGTTGCCGGCTGACTGCGTCGCACTTGTGGCCAATGGCACGCCTGCGGGAGGACGAGCGGCTGCAGGAGCAGGATTTCGGGGCCTGGGAGGGAAGGTCGCATGAGGACATTCCGGACTTGGGGGACCTTTCGCGCGCGGAAGTCGTGGACCTGCGGCCGGAAGGTGGCGAGAGTTTCGGAGATCTCTGCGAGCGTGTCATTCCGGCCCTCAGTGCCGTGGCCGAGATGACCGAGGAGGCCGGACCGGCTGTTGCGGTGACGCATGCAGGTGTCGTCCGCGCCGCGCTGTCGATGGTGCTGGGCGAAGAGACAGCAGGGCTTGCATTTGAAATCCGTCCTCTTTCGGTCACGCGCATCCGCTGCGCGCGCGGTTTGCCGCTTTCGGTGGCAGAGGTGAACTGGAGGCCTGCGTGAGACCTGCAAATCGCGTCACGGGGCATTTCGGAGAGTGGTTGCAAGGCTTGCTCGGGCCGGACGGCCCCGTCGTGCTCGTGACGCTGCCATGCGAGACGCTCGGCGCCAGCATCTCCCTGGTACGGGCCGAAGGGAGACGTCCGGACCTTCCTTCGCTGCTGTCTCTTCCCGTGGTCGACTCGTTCCTGCGCGCCTTGGATGTCGATCCTCCAGAGGCGGACATTGAAGTGATCGCGGACACGAGGCCGGGCGCCGGAACCGGGATGTCGACAGCCATGCTGCTGGCGCTAGCAAGGGCCATGGGCATTGAAGCTTCACCGGAGGCATTGGCGAATGCGTGTCTCGAGGCCGAGGGTGCCGTCGACCCGCTGATGATGGACAGGCCGGAAACGCTGCTCTGGGCGTCAAGGGAAGCGCAGTCGGTGCGTTCAATGCCGCAACCGCCTGCGTTCGAGGTGGTTGGCGGGTTTCTTGGGCCGCCGATCCAGACGGTGCCGGACGACTCGCGATTTGCCGACATTTCGGATCTTGTCCCGAACTGGATTGCGGCTGGAGAGGCGGGAGCCAGGGTTGAGCTTGCCCGCATTGCCACGGATTCGGCCGAGCGGACAACGGCCTTGAGGGGCCCGGCGGAGGATCGCACGGAGTCTTTGGCGCAGGATCTCGATGCGCTCGGATGGTGCCGGGCGCATACTGGTTCCGCCAGAGGCATCCTGTTCGAGCCTGGCCACGTTCCGGCGGGGGCGGAAGACCGGTTGCGCGCCGAGGGCTACGCCGACGTGCTGCGCTTTGCCACGAGGGGCGCCGCATGAGCGCGGTCGCAATGCTCATCGCGCTTGCGCTGGACGTGGCGATCGGTTGGCCGGATTGGCTCTATCGCCGAATCGGGCACCCCGTGGGCTGGATGGGGCGGGCGATTGCCAAGGCGGATCTTCGTCTCAATCGGAGCGAATTGCGGGACGCCGTCCGCAAGCGGAACGGCATCGCGGTTGCACTTGCCGTGACTGCCGCCACGGGCGGCCTTGCATGGTGCGTCACCCTGGTGCTGCCCGACGGGCTTCTGGGCATGGCGATCACGGGCGTGCTGGCCTGGCCTTTCCTGGCCGCGCGATCGCTCGACGAGCATGTTCGGGCAGTTGCGGATCCGCTCGCGGACAATGATGTATCCGGTGCGCGGGAGGCCGTCTCGAAGATTGTCGGCCGGGACCCGGCGATGCTGGATTCGCCCGCCATGGCGCGGGCATCGCTGGAAAGTCTTGCCGAGAACGCCTCCGATGGGGTCGTGGCCCCTCTTTTTTGGGGAACAATCTTCGGATTGCCGGGCATCGCCGCGTACAAGGCGGTCAACACGCTCGACTCGATGATCGGACATCGAACTGTCCGGCACGAGGCGTTCGGCTGGGCTTCCGCGCGGATCGACGACCTGGCCAATCTCGTTCCGGCGCGGTTGACCGCGGTTCTGCTTGCCTGCGTTTCCGGTGCGTTGTGTCGCGTTCTCCGGAACGTGTTTCGGGACGCTCGTCGCCACCGCTCGCCCAATGCAGGCTGGCCCGAAGCAGCCATGGCGGGCGCGCTTCATGTGAAGCTCTCCGGGCCGCGAACCTATGCAGGTCATGCTGGCCCGGGCGGCGACCCATTCCTGAATCCCGATGGCAACGATCCGGGTCCGGAGGACATCGAGGCCGGAATTCGCCTCTATCGCAAGGCAGTTTTGCTGGCGGCCGTGCTTTTGGTCCTGCTGGCGGTGCTGTAGAAGCCGTCCATGCGCGATCACGGGGGCAATCTCGATACGGCCATGGCCAGGTGGGGCGGCGGGCCCGAGGAGTGGATCGACCTCTCGACCGGCATCAATTCGAGCCCCTATCCGTTGCCCGGGTTCGATGGTCGTGCCTGGACCGACCTGCCGATGCGCGCCGACTTGGAATTGCTGCGCGAAACGGCCCGCATGGCTTACGACTGCGTGGCAGGAGTGTTGCCCGTCGCTGGCGCACAGGCTGCAATCCAGATGATTCCCGTGTCCTGCAAGCACGGGCTGGTGCGGGTGCTCGGCCCGACCTACAATGAGCATGCGGCGAGTTTCGCGCGAAGCGGATGGACGGTCGAGACCGTTGAGCGTCCGACCGCGCTCGCTGGAGCGGACGCTGCCGTCGTGGTCAATCCGAACAATCCGGACGGACGAATCCTTGCGCCGGAGCAGTTGCGAGCCATCGCGACCCGGGTCGGGCTTCTCGTTGTGGACGAGAGCTTTGCCGATGCTCGCCCGGACATTTCCCTGGCGCGGGAGATTCCAGACAACACGCTCGTGCTGCGGTCTTTCGGCAAGTTTTACGGGCTCGCCGGCCTCCGCCTTGGATTCGTTCTCGGCAGCGAGGTCCGTCTGGCGGCCCTGGCCGAACTGGCGGGCCCTTGGCCCGTTTCGGGAGTCGCGATCCGTGTCGGGCAGGTGGCGCTTGCCGATGGTGCATGGCGCAAGGCGACGACGGCAAGGCTTGCAAGGGATGCGGGAAGACTTGACGACCTTGCCAGGACAGGAGGTTGGGAGGTGGTCGGTGGAAGCGAGCTGTTCCGGCTTTATCGGGTGGCCGATGCCGACGACGTGCAGGTGCAACTCGCCTCGGCGCGGGTCTGGAGCAGGACGTTCCCCTATTCGAAAGACTGGTTGCGCCTGGGAATTCCCGGCCCGGATCACTGGCCGCGCGTGGAAACAGCTCTCCTATGATGACTTTTCCCGAGCTGCGCGCCGGAAACGCCAGCCGGTTGATCGCCAGAATGCCGTCCAGTTCGAGATGCGCCCCCATGTACCGAGCGACTTCGTCTGGGGCGCATCCACGAATTCAACCGTTGCAAAGCCATTGGCCGATTCTGTCGCGGAGGCCGTGGGGCAAGTCCGTTCGAGGGCAGGTCTGGCAACAGCCGGATTTGTGCAGCAAGGCAGATTGAAGCTTGCATCCAAGCCGGTCATCTCTTGCGTCCAATGCCAGCACGATTTCCGATGCAGTGGGAAAGTGCAGATAGAACACTTCGAAGGGTCGGAACTTGTCGACCCCGAGAGTTCGCTTCCGCGCCTCGCACGGCTGAGGAGTTCGCCACGACAGTTGGTCTCGGAAGGAACGCGCCCCAGCGCCGTGAGCAGGTTCAGTCAGCCATGGCGCAGCATCGTTTGCGCGAGCTGATCGAGGTGCTTGACAAGGTGGCGCCACGCCTTGGCTCGGAACTCTTGGCTCATGCCTGATGTCGATCACGCACCTGTCGGGCTTCGATGGGCGATTCGCGATCCAGTGCGCGCGCGAAGGCAGGCCGCAGCATGTGCTGCCATATGTCGACGCCGTGAATTCGGGTGTCTATGCGTGAAGCCGCCCAGAGCAGCTACTTGGCGAGCGCAAGCAGCCCGTTCAGATCGAGATGCGCTTCCATGTGCCGGGCGAGCTCGTCGAGCGTGCCATCCACCGTGGCTGCATAGGACAGGCCGGACGATTCCTGCCCGAGACTCCCAAGAAAGGCGGCGCGAAATCCGTCGTCGCGAAACATGCCGTGGAAGTAGCTGCCCGAGACCTTCCCGTCCGGGCTTGTGGCGCCGTCCGGTCCGCTCGCCGTGACGGCGAACGGGCGGATGGTGTCGGGGCCGATGGTGCGGCCCTTGTGGATTTCATATCCTTGAAAGGGCGCGTTTGTCGCTGCATGCCGCGCGGACGTCTCGATGAGGCGCTTTTGCTCCGTCATTTCGGTTTCGACATCCAGCAGGCCGAGACCTTTGGCTGAGCCCGGCGGGCCCTCGATCCCTGCTGGGTCATTGATTGTCCGGCCCAGCATCTGGTAGCCGCCGCAGATCCCGAGGACTTGGCCACCCCGCCGTGCATGCGCCTGGAGATCGATGTCCCAGCCCTGTTCTTTCAGGAACGCGAGATCGCCACGTGTTGACTTGCTTCCAGGAAGGATCACGAGATCGGCGTCGCCGGGGATGGCCTGGCCTGCGCCGAGCATGGTGAGCCGTACCGGAGCCTCCTGCGCGAGCGGATCCAGGTCGTCGAAGTTGGCGATTCGCTCGAATCGCAGGCAGACGACGTGGAATTCGCCTTCCTTGGTGTCGCTGATGTCGAGCGCGTCCTCGGCTGGCAGTTTCCAGGCGTTCTGGAACCAGGGCAGGATGCCGAAGCCGGTCCATCCGGTTTGATCCTCGACAATCCTGTAGCCTTCCGAGAACAGGGCTGGATCGCCTCGGAACTTGTTGATCAGGAAGCCCTTGACCCGCTTTGCATCACCGGGATCGAGGATGACCCGTGTGCCGACAAGCTGCGCGATGACCCCGCCACGATCGATGTCGCCGACGAGAACGACCGCAACATTCGCCGATTGCGCGAAGCCCATGTTGGCAATGTCCCCCTCGCGCAGGTTCACCTCTGCGGGAGATCCTGCCCCCTCGACCAGGACAAGATCATGCGCCGAGCGAAGCCTCTGGTAACTTTCGAGGACGGGGATCAGAAGATCTGCCTTCAGTTCGCCGTATTCCCGGGCCTTGACGGTCGATTGCCGCCTCCCCTGGACGACGACCTGGGCGCCGGTTTCGGATTCCGGTTTCAGCAGGACGGGATTCATGTCGGTGTGAGGCTGCAAACCTGCCGCGAGGGCTTGAAGCGCTTGGGCGCGGCCGATTTCGCCGCCGTCTGCGGTGACGGCGGCATTGTTCGACATGTTCTGCGGCTTGAAGGGGGCGACGGAGATGCCCCGGTTCCGGGCGGCGCGTGCGAGGCCTGCGACGAGGATGGACTTTCCGACGTTGGAGCCGGTGCCCTGCAGCATGAGGGCCCCGGTCATGTTCCGGCCGGATGGTCTGACGGTTTGCCGGGCATTGCTGCCGTCGCGGCCCGGTGCGATGATCCGGAGCGTGATGCGCGAGCTGGTGTTGCGCTCGGTCGCTGCGTCGTACAATGCCGCAAGGCTAGAACTCGATGCCCTTCTGGGCCTTGATGCCGTCCCGGAAGGGGTGCTTGACGAGTTCCATGCTGGTCACGAGATCGGCGCATTCGACGAGCTTGTCGTGCGCGTTGCGGCCTGTAAGAACGACATGGGTCATCTCTGGCTTCTCGGAGAGGAGGAATTCGACGACCTCGTCGATGTCGAGATACTCGTAACGGAGCGCGATGTTGATTTCGTCCAGGAGCACGAAGCGGACCTCAGGATCGCGGATCAGGGCCTTGGCCCTTGTCCAGCCCGCCTGCGCCGCAGCGATGTCGCGTTCGCGATCCTGGGTTTCCCAGGTGAAGCCTTCTCCGCTGGTCACCCAGGTCACCTTGTCGGCAAAGTGGTTGGCGAAAAAGTCGCGTTCTCCCGTTCCCCATGCGCCCTTGATGAACTGGATCACGGCGGCAGGCATGCCATGCGCAATGCAGCGGACAAGCATGCCGAACCCGGACGACGACTTGCCCTTGCCCGGTCCCGTATGGACGATGATCAGGCCCTTTTCCCCGGTCTTCGTTTCCATCATCCGGTCGCGCGCCGCCTTGATCTTCTTCATCTTGTCGCGGTGACGGGTTGCCTTGTCTCTCATGGATGTCCTCCCCGCTTTCCTGTCTCAATGCCCGACCAATGGGCCGGATTCCCCCTGCTGGATGGATCTTGCAGGGGCAAACCCTTGACCCGGCGCGATCCACGCTTCCAAGGAAGTCAGTTACACTACGCGCGCCGAATTTCGAAGATCGCATTGGCAGGAACTTCCAGTTCCTGAAAGCACGACTTGCCACCAACCCTGCTACTGCTGCCGGGGCTAATGTTCCGGCATTCGTTGTGCAAGCGGCTTGGGCAGACAGCGGACGCAGAAATTTGGAAATTCGACCCACCTCGAAGCGGCGAGCGTTCGGGAGGATGTCGTGCCATTTGCAAGGTTTCTTGGAGAAGCCCTGAAGGCTCACGAGGGAAGCCGGGGCCTGTGAACAGAAGAAGTGTCTGTGGTTGGATCGCTACGTTGGCCGGCATCGTTGGTGGCAGATTCGTCCGAATTGGACTGATGCCTATTGCCAGAGACGAGCATTCTTCGCCGCTTGCCCACAACCCTTGCCTGATCGAGCAGGTTCCAGGCACTCTTGCCGACCTCCCGATTTCGATGCCCACGTCGTTTCAGGTGTCAGTGTCACTGAGAGTCCCCGAAGAACCCGCGTGACGTGGACCTGCTCCAGCCGACACGGGGCGATCCGAATGAATCGCCGCAGGTCAGGAAATCGAGGCCTCGTAGATGGATGAGATCGTCTCTGCCAAAGTGACGTCGAATTCGTCGTCTGACAGTGATTCGGACAGCCCTTCGGTCAGGGCACGACTGAAACTCGCGATCATTCCGGCATTCTCCGCGAGGCGTTGGTTGGCCTCCTCCCTGGAATAACCGCCCGACAGCGCAACCACGCGCATGCAGTTCGGGTGCGCAATGCAGGGGGTGTAGAAGTCGCTCTCGCTGGGCAGCGACAGCTTCAGCATCACCTCCTGGTCAAGGGCATCAAGACCCTTCATGATCTCGTCACGCAGGATTTCCTCGGCGGCCGCCTTGTCCTCGATCGTGATGGTGACTTCCGGCTCGATGATCGGGACCAGCCCGTGGTCGAGAATCCGGCGACCGACCTCGAACTGCTGCGCCGCAACGGCAGCGATCCCGTCTGGACTTGCCGAATTTATGACGGAGCGCATCTTCGTGCCGAAGATTCCCATTGCATTGGCACGCGAGAGGAGACCGTCAAGATCCCCCATGTCCTTCATGAGCTGTACGCCATCAACCTCGTTCTCAAGCCCTTGGTCGCACTTGAGAAATGGCACCACGCGCTTCGTTTCCCAGAGGTAGGTTGCCGTGGCGTTGCCGCCAATGTCCCGGTCCATTGTTTGCTCGAACAGGATGGCACCGATGACCCTGTCGCCCGAAAATGCAGATGCGCGCACGATGCGCGACCGCATTTCGTGGATCAGGTCAAACATCTCGCCTTCGGAACCGTATCGGTCAGCTTCAATGCCGTAGAGGCGAAGCGCCTTGGGCGTCGACCCGCCGGACTGATCGAGCGCGGCGACAAAGCCCTTGCCGGTCCGCATCTGCTCAGACTGTGTCACTTCAGGCATCGGATCCCCCGTTCAATTGGCATTGCGCCCCTCTTAGGGCCGTCTTCCGGCGAGTCAATGGCGCGCGAGCGGACGAGGTCCGCTTCAACCTTGTTCTAGGGCGGCCACTCCCGGCAGCGTCTTGCCCTCCATCCATTCGAGAAACGCGCCGCCGGCGGTGGAGACATAGGAAAAGTCGGCCATGACCCCGGCCATGTTCAATGCCGCCACCGTGTCGCCGCCGCCGGCCACCGAAATCAGGCTGCCAGATTGCGTCAACTCGGCGACCTTGCGGGCGGTGGCGACCGTGGCCGTTCCAAACGGATCGGTCTCGAAGGCGCCAAGCGGGCCGTTCCAGATGACGGTCCTTGCGGATGCGAATGCATCGTTGATCCGCGCAACGGTTCGAGGTCCCACGTCGAGGATCATGAGGTCTGGCGGGCAGGCGTTGGCGGCGACAGTGACCACTTCGGGACCCGATGCAAGCTCCGCTGCACAGACGATGTCCGTCGGCAGGACGATCTCGCAGGCGACCTCTTCGGCCCTGGCCATGATGTCGCGGGCAGTGCCGGCCATCTCGCGCTCGGCCAGCGAGTTGCCGACATCGAAGCCCTTTGCCGCGAGAAAGGTGTTGGCCATGC
This sequence comes from Boseongicola sp. SB0665_bin_10, assembly GCA_009838075.1. Classification (GTDB taxonomy): domain Bacteria; phylum Pseudomonadota; class Alphaproteobacteria; order Rhodobacterales; family Rhodobacteraceae; genus JAJEFO01. The sequence goes on from VXSG01000122.1 coordinate 29,502, forward strand.
CGCCGCCGATCGCGACGGTGTTGACCTTGCGGACGAGGTTCTCGAGCAATTCGAGCTTGGTGGAGACCTTCGCGCCTCCCACGACGGCAACGAGCGGCCGGTCCGGGTCGGTCAGGGCGGATTCCAGTGCGTTCAGTTCCGCTTCCATCAGGCGTCCGGCTGCGGATGGCAGGAGTCGGGCCAGGCCCTCGGTCGAGGCGTGGGCCCTGTGGGCGGCCGAGAACGCGTCATTGACGAAGACGTCGCCAAGCTCGGCAAGCGCGGCCGCGAACTGCGGATCGTTGGCTTCCTCTCCCGCGTGAAACCGCGTGTTTTCCAGCAAGAGCACCTCGCCGCTGCCCAGCCCCCCGACCGCGGACTCCGCGACGCCGGCGACGCAGTCTTCCGCGAACGTCACGGGCAAGCCAAGCACCCGTGCGACGTCTTCCCGGATCTGGCCGAGAGACATTTCGGGCACGCGATTTCCTCCTGGCCGGGCAAAGTGGGCCAGAAGGACGGGCTTGCCGCCCGTTGCGAGAATGTCGCGGACCGTCGGAGCGATCCGTTCGATCCGTGTCGTGTCGGTCACTGATCCGTCCTCGACGGGTACGTTCAGGTCCACGCGAGTCAGGACCGCCTTGCCGGCAAGGTCCATGTCGTCCAGCGTCTTCCAAGCCATCGTGCTTCTCCGGAATGCATTTTTTTCGCCCTGAGTAACCGCCCCTTTCCCGACGTCAACCGGACCTGCCGCCGCGATCGGAATTCCCTGTCGCAGGGCGATCGCGCTTGAACGGTCCACCCACGCTTCTGCACGCCTGCGCCAGCCGCAGCGGAATGCAGAAATCGGAAGCATGGGGCCGGCGGGAGTGCGCGGCCCTGGACAAGTCCGTGACGGGGCGGACGACCGCCGGATTGACCACGCGACCCCGGAATGGGCTGCACAAGGCGCCAATGACCACGATCTCCTCCGTGTTGCGTGATGGCCGGATCTGGCCAGCCCGTGTCAGGTCCGTCCCAGGGATCGGGCAAGCCGCCGGTGTGCCAAAATTGGCGGCCAACGAAACAAGTGCTCCTGAAACGCCTAGGCTTCGTCGCAAACTGAAGAGACTTGTCGGATTCCGGTCGGCTACGGGCGAGTTCAGGCGCGTCCAGGGGAGTTGTTGGAGATGTCCGACCGGTCAAGGGAGATCAGCATCTCCTGCGCGATCCTCGCGTCCGTCGCCTTCTCGCTCAACGACGCCTCGGTAAAGTGGCTGAGCGGCGACTATCCATTGCACCAGTTGATCCTGATGCGGTCTATTGTCGCGCTGTTGCTCACGCTTTCGATCGTGGTGCCGCTGGAAGGAGGCTGGTCAAGGCTCCGGACACGGCGGCCCATGATGCACGTTCTCCGGGGATGTTGCGTCGTGCTGGCCAACCTTGCCTTTTTCAGTGGAATCGCGGTCATCCCGTTGGCCGAGGCAACGGCCGTGTTCTTCGTGGCGCCTCTCCTCGTCACCGGGTTTTCGGCCCTGTTTCTGAAAGAGCGGGTCGGCGTGAGACGCTGGTCGGCGTTGGCGGTCGGATTCATCGGGGTGCTGGTGATCGTGCAGCCCGGCGCCGTGGAGTTTCGCTGGGCCATGTTGCTGCCGATTGCGGCTGCCGTTGGCTATGCCACGTTGCACACGATGACCCGGAACATGGGCCTGACGGAACGCGCCTCGACCATGGCGCTCTACATCCAGCTGACCTTTATCGCAGTTTGCTCGGTCATGGGGCTGGTCTTCGGCGGCGGTCAATTTGCGGGCACGGGAAACCCCGCGATCGACTTTCTGTTGCGGGCGTGGGCATGGCCGCCAAAGGAGGATCTGGCCGTCATCGTCGGTCTGGGCATTTGCAGCGCTGCAGGAGGCTACTTGATCTCGCAGGCGTACCGGTTGGGCGAGGCCGGGTTGGTGGCACCGTTCGAGTACGGCACGCTGGTCCTGGCCGTTGCCTGGGGCTACGTCATCTGGAACGAACTGCCGGGGACGTGGTCCGCGTTGGGAATCCTCCTCGTCCTCGGGTCGGGAATCTACGTGGCGATCCGAGAAACCAAGTTCGGGGCCTTGCCGGGAGCAAAGCGGATTTCCGGGCGCCGATGACTGCCAACCCATTCAGGCAGATCAGGGCTGACCGGGAGCCCTCGTTGCAAATTGGCCGGCAGGCTGCGCCCGTTTCGAGTCATCTCCGTCAGCACGAGACCGGAGCCTCCGACGGCCCGCCTTGCTCCGGCAATGCCCTTTGCCAAGAATCGCGGTTCCGACGCATGGGCCCTGTTCTGTACGGGTGATCGTCATGAGGCTTGCGGTCCTTGCGCGTGGCGGCGCCGGAATCAGCGATGGCCAGGTGTCGTGCCGGATCGCGCTACCGGCGCAGCGACCTTCGGCCAAGGCAGGAATTCTTCCGATGTCGCGCAAACTCGCGTCTTGTCCGTGCCTCGGATTCCTGTCCTTCAACAGGGACGCGCAGTCAGCGAACGGACAAGGAGACTTTCCCTTGCGCGTGCCCTGCTCCAGGTCGTTGCGGGCTTTTCCTTTCCGCCCACGCGGACTAGTGTCCGCGCGATTCCTGGACGAACGGAGGGTTCATTGGCGGAATTTGAAGATCCCGAAAACACGATCCTGATCGAGTTGCAGCAGGGCACGGTCGCCGTCCGGCTGATGCCGGACATCGCGCCGGCCCATTCGGAACGCATGAAGGAACTGGCCCGCAAGGGCGCCTATGACGGCGTGATCTTTCACAGGGTGATCGAGGGCTTCATGGCACAGACCGGCGATGTCGAGCACGGATGCCACGGCGACGGCCTGGACCTGCGGAAGGCGGGCACGGGCGGGTCGAGCCTTCCCGACCTGCCGGCCGAATTCAGCCGCATTCCCCATGATCGGGGCACGCTTGGTGCGGCGCGAAGCCAGAACCCGAATTCGGCCAACAGCCAGTTCTTCATCAATTTCAGCGACAACCACTTTCTCGATCGCCAGTACACGGTCTATGGACGCGTGATCGCGGGGATGGAATTCGTGGATGCGATTTCCCGGGGCGAGCCTCCGGCGAAGCCGGACCGCATGATCAGCGTGAAGGTGGCAGCCGATGCTTAGGTTCCTGATTGCAGTCGCGATTTCGACCTCTCCCGCCCTTGCTGCGGAAGACGGGCCCGGCCCGAATCTCGTCATCGACATCGAAGGCGAGGCGAATGGCCGCGTCGTCATCGACCTGTTCGAGGACGTGGCGCCCGCCCATGTCGGGCAAATTGCGGCACTCGCGGAAGAGGGCGCATATGACGGCGTGTTCTTTCACCGCGTGATCGAGGGATTCATGGCGCAGACCGGGGACGTGGAGTTTGCCAGATCCGAAGGAGACATGCGCCGGGCCGGCACCGGCGGTTCGAGCAGGCCCGACCTTCCGGCCGAATTCAGCGACATTCCCTTCGATCGCGGAATTGTCGGAATGGCGCGCGCCCAAGACCCCCATTCGGCCAACAGCCAGTTTTTCATCATGTTTCGGGACGGCCATTTCCTGAACGGCCAGTACACGGTTGTGGGTCGCGTCATTGAGGGCATGGAGGTGGTTGACGCCATCAAGCGCGGTACGGGTCCGAACGGCGCCGTGACGGGTGTCCCGGATGTCATGCTTGACGTTTCGATCGAGCGCTAGCTTCAGGCGAGGGGTCGGCGCCCGGCGGTCCGGTGCCTTCGGGGATGACGCGGCCATTCGCGGCACCGCCGGTGCACTTGCGCACGGCCAATAGATGAAGCACGGCACATCCGGCACCTGGGCAATTTTCCTGACCATCATTGCAATGGCGTGCTTTGCGGTCGTCGATGCCCTGGTCAAGCTTGCCAGCGAATCCCAGGGCGCCGGACAGGTCATCTTCATCAGTTCGGTGGCAACGTTCGGCTTGTTCTGGATGGCAATGTGGCGGTCTCGCGAGCGGCTCTTCGTGCCCGATACGCTCAATCCTGCGCTCCTGATTCGGACGGCTGGCGAAGTCGCGGGAAGCATCGGCATTGTCGTCGCGCTTGGCCTGGCGCCTCTCTCCTCCGTGATCGCGCTTGCGCAAGCGCAGCCACTCGCGGTCGTCTTGGGCGCGGCCCTGTTTCTGAGGGAGGACGTCGGATGGCGTCGCTGGGCGGCGGTTGGGCTGGCGTTGATCGGCGTCCTCTTGATTCTTCGCCCGGGCTTCAGTGCGTTTGACCCCAATCTCCTTTGGGTTCTCGTCTACGTCTTTGGTCTTGCGACTCGCGACCTTGCAAGCCGTCGATTGCCGACGAGGATCTCGACATCGTTTGCCGTGGCCTGGTCCATGGTGCCGATGGCGCTGGCAGGAGCGCTCATGATGGCCTTTCAGGGCGGCTGGCGGCCCGTGAGCCTCGAGACGGCAGTCTGGTATCTCGGCATGATCCTGGCGCTCGCGGCGGCGTTGTGGACGCTGACCACGGCAATGCGGAGCGGGGAGGTTTCGTCTGTGGCGCCGTTTCGTTACTCGCGGATTCTGTTCGCGCTGATCATCGCATATCTTGTCTTCGGCGAAATTCCCGACCTGATGACCTGGGCGGGTGTCACGCTGATTGTCTGCTCAGGCCTGTACGCCTTCTGGCGCGAGCGTCTCCTCGCGGAGGCCGGACAGTGACGGCGGACATGACGGAAGGGCCGGTCGTTGCGGCCGTTTCCCTGCGCCATTCGACGGGTCGCGGACAACGATGCAGAGCCAGGAGGCGTCGACGGCGCCGGTCACGGGTTCGCCCGGAAGCCGCAGTGCCGAAATCTCGTTCGCAATCAGTGTTGCCGGCCTCAGGCACTTGATGGCGGCCTTCATCACCGCCGCCATGGGCCTGCCGCCCGAAGCGGCAAGGAACGTGGGACCGGCACCGACCCGAACGCTGCAGGACAGGATCCTCGGTGCGTTCGATGATGCGGGCAAGTTGGCCAACGAAATCGCCGGTCTTGAACGGCATGCCTGAGGCATCTGTCATGATCCCGAAGCTGCAGGCTTCCGAGACCGAAGGCCCGGTCGAACGGTCGCAAGAGTGGTTGTGGCCCGAAGATGATCGCCTGGCAAGCGGGTGAATGCAGCGACCCGGACCGACCCGCCTGACCCGCATTCCAATTCCCGTGAACGGCTGCTAAGGAGCCGGCGAGTTGCGAAAAGGAGCCTGGGATGAGCTTGATCATCGACGTGTTCGCCCGCGAGATCCTCGACAGCCGGGGCAATCCCACTGTCGAGGTCGACGTGACTCTGGAAGGCGGCCTGCAAGGTCGGGCTGCCGTGCCGTCAGGCGCGTCCACGGGCGCGTACGAGGCGGTCGAAAGGCGCGACGGCGACAAGAAGCGATATCTGGGCAAGGGGGTCCTGGATGCCGTTGAATCCGTGAACGTCGAAATCGCCGAGGCGCTTGTCGGGCTGGACGTCACGGAGCAGATGACCATCGATGAGATCATGGTCGAGCTCGATGGCACGGCCAACAAGGAGCGTCTTGGGGCGAACGCGATCCTCGGCGTGTCCCTTGCCGCTGCGAAGGCCGCCGCAACGTTCACGCGCCAGCCGCTCTTTCGCTATGTGGGCGGCGCGGCGGCTCATGTCCTGCCGGTCCCGATGATGAACATCATCAACGGCGGCGAGCACGCGGACAATCCGATCGACATCCAGGAATTCATGATCATGCCGGTGTCGGCTGCATCGATGCACGATGCCGTGCGCATGGGATCCGAGATCTTCCACACGCTGAAGGGGCAGCTCCAGTCGGCGGGGCTTTCGACCGGCATCGGGGACGAGGGAGGCTTTGCGCCGGACATCTCAAGCGCCCGGGACGCGCTCGATTTCATCATGAAGTCCGTCGAGAAGGCCGGCTACAAGCCAGGCGACGACATCATGCTAGCGCTTGACTGCGCCTCAACCGAGTATTTCAGGAACGGCGCATACGTCATGGAAGGCGAAGGCAGGTCTCTGAGCCCGGACGAGAACGTCTCCTACCTGAATGCGCTGGTCTCCGACTATCCCGTGTTCTCGGTCGAGGACGGCTGCAGCGAAGATGACTGGGACGGGTGGAAGGCGCTGACCGCGGAGCTCGGCGACAAGGTGCAGCTTGTGGGCGATGATCTTTTCGTGACGAATCCCGAGCGCCTTGCGCGGGGAATCGAGGAACGGGCCGGCAACTCGCTGCTTGTCAAGGTCAACCAGATAGGGACGCTTTCCCAGACCCTCGGGGCCGTGGACATGGCCCATAGGGCAGGGTTCACGACGGTCATGTCGCATCGATCCGGCGAGACCGAGGACGCAACCATAGCCGACCTCGCCGTGGCAACGAACTGCGGGCAGATCAAGACAGGCTCGCTTTCGCGGTCCGATCGCCTTGCGAAGTACAACCAGCTCATTCGAATCGAGGAAATCCTTGACGGCACTGCCGTCTATGCAGGCAGGTCCATACTGAACTGACCTTGCAGGATTTGCGACCGGCCATGGGGCGCATGTCGCGCGCAATGACGGGTTCTGGAATGTGGCAATCCCGCTTGCACGCATCCTGTCCGGGCGCTAGATCACGGTTTCGGCGGGTGATTAGCTCAGCGGTAGAGCGCTTCGTTCACATCGAAGATGTCGGGAGTTCAAATCTCTCATCACCCACCAAATTTCCTGAGGCCGGGTGCATCCTGGCGTTGCCCCTCATTTCCAGCTGCAATCGCGGGCCGGAAGGCAAGCTTCCCGGTGCCTCAAGCGCCTGCCTGTGCGCCTCGTCATGGGGCATCTCGGCCGTCTGCCGATTGGCCGTTCGTGCGAGATTGGTTGCCGCACTTCCCCGAGTTGGCTAAAGGAGGCGCGGGCGGGCGATTAGCTCAGTTGGTAGAGCGCTTCGTTTACACCGAAGATGCCGGGAGTTCGAGTCTCTCATCGCCCACCATTCCACCGCCCCCTGCCGACAGGATTCAGACGCAATTGGCTGGCTCGGCAGTTGCGAGAACTTGTTTGCAAGGTCACATGCGGCATCAAGGACGGCTACGCGGAGCCTGCTGGGCGAGGAAGCGAGCGACGACGCATTGTACGAGCAGCAACAGGAAGTTTGACATGAGCCTCCGCAGAATGGTCGGAGCGGAGTTGAGAAAGTGCGATCGCGGCATTGGGCGCTGCGGTCGGTGGATGCACGTGGATTTGGTCCGTTGGTCGCGTTCGTGACGGAAATCGCGAACTGAGCTGGCAAGCCGAGTTTCGCCGCACGCGCCGTGCGATCCGGCCGGCTGCCGGCTGCCGCCCGCTGACGGCCAGAAAGCACGAGCCTGTCCGGTTCTTCCGGCCATCATTGTCGGCACGCCTTGCATGGCAGCCTCAACCGCCGTTTCCGCATCTCCCTTGCGCCCAGATGGCCGCAATGCCTGTACTGGCCTGGCGCTCCCCAACCTTGTTTGGCGACAGTCACGACAATTCCGCAAATGGCACGAGA
>VXSG01000063.1 GCA_009838075.1 Boseongicola sp. SB0665_bin_10
TCAGTAGTCCAGCTGGACGCGCGTGAGCGCCTTCCCGATCCGCGAGGCGAGCATGTGAGCCATTGGCGAAAGCGAGCGCTTTGCCGAGATCAGTATTCCGACGCTGAGGGACTTCAGGAAGTCGTTGGCCACCGGCAGGTACCGCAATGCGCCGGCATCGATTTCGTCCCTGAACCCAAGCTTGGTGTAGAGCCCGATCACCTGGCCGCCTTCGATGGTCCTCTTCGCGACCGGCAGGGAGTCCGTGAACACCTTCGTGGCCAGGCTCGCGGTCGCACCCGCTATCGCCTCGTCCAACAGGGAATGATGGCCCCGACCGTCGATCGACCGCACAAGCAAATAGTTCTCCAGGTCGCCGATCGTCAGCTCGGTGCGTTCCGCCAGGGGATGGTCCGATCGCATCACGGCCCCGATCGGCGCCGCCTTCTCGAACATGGACCTGATGCCCGGGTGGTTCTCGTTCGAGAAGGAAAGGCCGATGTCGACGGTTCCTTCGGCGACGGCATCGACGATCTCGTCGGGCTGGCCGGTCGTCACCGAATACGTCACGCCCGGACAGTCGGCCGAGAACGCGCGCAGGACGTCAGGCACCAGCCCCAGCGCGGCGGAGTCGATGACCATCAACCCGATGTGCCCGCTCCGGGCCGAACGGATGTCGTCCACGACCGCGCGGAGCCGCTCGAAGTCGTACAGGGTCTTGCGGCAGTGTTCCACGACGATGGATCCTGCGGCGGTCAGGACCACGCCGTCGGACGTGCGGTCCAGGAGCTTGACGCCCAGGTCCCGTTCGACGTCCATCAGCTTCCGCGTGACCGTCGTCGAGCAGACGTTGAGGACGGCCGCCGCCTTGCGGATCGACCCCTGGCGCGCGACGGCGTCGAAATACCCGAGGAACTTTGAATGGACCATTCGGCTGCGCGGCTCCGTGTACCGATGCAAAAAATGCACTGCCATGCTGCATATACAACAAAATATGCACTGCTAGTCTTCTGCCTGTCAATGGCCGCCGGCTGGCGGCCACCGAACAGAAAGGGACATCACGATGGCGAAATCGCAGGACATGATCGAACGCAGAAGCGTGCTTGGCGGGCTGGCCGCGCTGGGCGGGCTGGCGGGCGCCGGGACATTCATCTCGGTGACGCCCGGACGCGCGGCCGATACCCGCAAGATCCGATTGCAGCTTGGCTGGCTTGCCTCGAATGGCATTCTCGGCGAGGTGGCGGCCGACAGGCTGGGCTATTTCGCTGAAGAGGGGCTCGAGCTTGAAATCATGCCCGGTGGCCCGAACATCGACGGGGTCGCGGCCGTTGCGTCCGGCGCCAACAACTTCGGATCGATTTCCTCCAGCCCGTCCTTGATGCTCGCCCGATCGGCAGGCATCCCGGTCAAGTGCGTCGCGGCGGGCTATCAGCAGCATCCGTTCACGTATTTCTCCCTGGAACGGGCGCCGGTTCGAGAGCCCGCCGACCTTGTCGGGAAAAAGGTCGCGACGCAGGGAACCGCCCGGATCCTGCTGCGGGCGCTCCTCGCCAAGAACGGCATTTCCGAGGACAGCATCGAGGTTTCCGTGATGGGTGGCGACATGGGGCCGCTCATGACCGGACAAGTAGATGTCGTTACGGGCTGGAAAACGAACGTGAACGCCCTGTCGATCCTTGGAGACGAAAGGGTCGACATGGCGCTCTGGGACACCGGGATTCAACTCTACGCAAACCCGTACTACACGACGGACTCGGTGCTCTCGGAAAACCGTGACATGGTGGAGGCGACCATCCGGGCGATCGCGCGCGGATGGGGCTGGGCTCACGATAATCCGGAAGGTGCGGTCGACTACCTGGTCGAACGGTATCCCAATCTTGACCGCGATTCAGAACTCAGGGCCGTTGACCTCGTGATCGGCTATTCCTTCAATGACCGAACGGCAGCAAACGGTTGGGGCACCATGACCCGAGAGAACTGGCAGGCTCAAATCGACATCTACAACCAGCTGGGACAGTTTGCCGGCGGAGCGCCTGCACTTGAGGACGTCATGACGCTGGAGATCCTCGAAGCCACCGCCGATGTGCGGCCGAAGCTCGGGTAGCCCTGGTGGGTGCTGCTGATCCTGCAGGTGCTGCGCACGACTACGCGGCGGTCCTGCGCAATGCGGTGGTACGCTTCGGCAACTTCACCGCACTGCAGGACATCAGCCTTGAACTGGAACAGGGCGCTTTCTGGACAATTCTCGGCCCCTCGGGCTGCGGGAAGTCGACAATGCTGCGCCTTGTTTCCGACCTCGTCCCGGCCGCGTCCGGCGAGGTCTCCGTCTTGGGAAAGTCGACGGAAGAGGCGCGCTTGGCGCGCGAGTTCGCCTTCGTCTTTCAGGACGCGACTCTCCTCCCGTGGCGAACGGCTCTGAAAAATGTCGAATTGCCCTTGGAGATCGGTCGCCGGCGAAACATCAAGATTCCCGTCAGCGACCGGTCACCCAGGGAACTTCTGGCTCTCGTGGGCCTGCAAGACCGTGAGGATGCACTGCCCCGTGAGCTTTCCGGCGGCATGCGGCAGCGCGTCGCGATCGCACGTGCGCTTGTCTGCCAGCCCAAGCTGCTGCTGATGGACGAGCCATTCGGCGCGTTGGACGAGATGACGCGCGATCACCTGAACCTGCAGCTGCTTCAGATCTGGGCGGAAACCGGCGTGACGATCCTGTTCGTCACCCATTCCATTCCGGAAGCCGTCTTCCTTGGGCAGAAGGTCCTGATGCTGGGGGCGAACCCCGGCCGGCTGAGGGAAATCGTTGACATCGACATCCCCTCGCCCAGGGCGATCAAGGTCCGCGACACCCAGGAATTCACCAAGTACACGGCCTATTTGCGCCGACTCCTGGAGGCGGACTGATGTCTGGTGCGAACGACAGGGACCCGCCGACTCCCAAAGCGAGTGCAGGCAGCAAGAAGTTCCAGCGTTGGTTCAGCCCAACTTTCCTGATGGTCTCCGTTCGAGGACGCCACGGTGCCATTGTCGTGCCGCAAAGAGACGCTTTCCGACTTCCTCGACAGACAGGAGTGGCCGACCCCGCCCTCCGGCGTCTGCTGGGACATGCCATCCCGGTCGGCACCGCGATCGGCATCTTCCTGATCTGGGAAGCGGGAGTGCGCGTGTTCCAGGTGCCGACCTACATTGCCCCGGCCCCCAGTGACGTGGGCCGGACATTGGTCGAGCAGTGGCCTCTCTTGATGAGGAACTTCTGGCCCACGTTCTACGAGAGCATAATGGGATTTCTCTTCGGCAACATGGCCGCAATCCTGATTGCGGTCGCATTCGTGCATAGCCGAACCGTCGAACGGGCGTTCTTTCCGATCGCCGTCTTCATCAACACAATCCCGATTCTCGCCATCGCACCGATCCTCGTGCTGATCTTTGGCGCCGGACTTACGGCGAAAGTCGTGATCGCCGCTCTGATCTGCTTCTTCCCGACGCTGGTGAACATGGTGCGCGGCCTGCAGGCGGTCAGCCCGGAGACGCTGGAACTGGCGCGGATCCTTTCGGCATCAAGATCCGAAGTCTTCTGGAAGATCCGCCTGCCTTCCTCGCTGCCGTTCCTGTTCTCGGCGCTGAAGATTGCCGCGACAACCTGTGTCATCGGAGCCATCGTCGGCGAGTGGGTCGGCGCAAACTCGGGACTTGGAGCGCTGATCATCGACAGCACGTTCAACTTCCGGTCATCGCTTCTCTACGCGACGGTCTTCCTGTCGTCCGGGCTGTCCGTGATGCTTTTTGCCTTGGTTACCATCGCCGAGAAACTGGTGGTGCGCTGGTAGGTGCCGAACCGCTGAAACGTGAATGACGGAGCAAGCCAATGACGCCAAAAGAAAACACCCTGATGCAGATCGAAGGCGAGCAGCTTCCGGTCGTGGACGACACGGACGTCCTGGTGGTCGGAGGCGGGTCAGCCGGCGTGTGCGCCGCCGCGTCCGCAGCCAGGAACGGCGCACGCGTCACGCTGCTGGAGCGTTATCACCACCTGGGAGGGATGGCATCGGGTGGCATGGTGCTGGTCCTCGACGACATGGTCAACGAGGGAAACGAGATCGTCACCACGGGCCTCGTCACCGAATTCGTGGAACGCATGGAACGGCAGGATGCCGCGGTCTATCCGCCGCCTGAGGATTGCCAGACCAACTGGGAGATGTGGCAAAGGTGGTCCCGCTGGGGATGCATTGACTTCCACAAGACTGGCATGCCGCAGCCGATCATACACGCCGTGGCCTTTGACCCCGACGCATGGAAGCGCGTCAGCCTGGACATCGTCCGGCAAGCGGGCGTCAATCTCAGGCTGCATTCCTGGTTTTCGGATGCCGTTGTGACCGACGGCCGGATTGAATGCGTGATCGTCCAGACCAAGACCGGCCGCCAAGCCATCCGCGCGGCGGTGTTCGTCGATGCAACCGGCGATCTTGATGTCGGCCTTGCCGCCGGTGCAGCCTATGTTGACGGCCAGTACATCGTGACAACCGTGTTCCGGCTTTGCGACGTGGACACCGACAGGGCCGAGGCATTCGAATACGCCAATCCCGAAGAGTACAAGAAACTCGACCGCGCCGCGCGCCGGGAAATCGGCGGAGCTTGGGGCATGTGGTGGCTGAAGACCCCGTTGCCGGGCATCGTCTGGTGCAACTGTCCGCATATGCCTGGATACGACGGCATCTCGGTCGAGCACATGGTCGCGGCCGAGTGCGAAGGCCGCGATCGCATGATGAATCTCCTGAAATTCGCCCGAGAGAACCTGCCGGGCTTCGAGAACGCCAAGATGCTGGGAGCGGCAGAGCAAATGGGCATACGCCAGACCCGGCTGCTTCAGGGCGAGTACATCGTGACAAGGGATGACATCACGTCGCGCCGTCATTTCCGGGACACGGTCTGTCGCGGACGGGACTACTACACGCCTTACCGTGCCCTGCTGCCCAAGGGCATCGACAATCTGATCGTGGCAGGCCGCCACTATTCGGTAGAAAGCGAAGCCCAGAAGCTCTCGCGCGAAATCCCGCCCTGCATGGCGCAGGGCGAGGCCGCAGGGATCGCTGCAGCCCTGGCGGTCAAGGGCGCCACACCGCTGCGACGCGTGAACTACCGCGACATCCAGAAGAAGATGCGGGCCCAGGGCGCCGACCCGGGCGACATCCCTTCCCCGAACGCCCTGGTCGAAGAACCGGCGGTGGCGACATGAAGGCGCGGCCAGATGCAAGCGCTCACTTGCTTCCCTTGAGCGGTGTGCGCGTCATTGACTTCACCCAAGTGATGCTCGGCCCGTGCGCAACGCAAATGCTGGGCGATTTCGGCGCTGACGTGATCAAGATCGAACGTCACGGCTCGGGTGACCTGTCGCGCCAGTTCTTCGGCGGCGCGTCGAAGGAAGATCGGAACAACGTCGTCTTTGGCTCGCTCAACCGCAACAAGCGATCGGTCGTGATCGACATGAAGTCCGAAGCGGGGCTGAAGGCAATCCATGAACTCGTGCGGACCGCGGACGTTGTCGTCGACAATTTTCGGGCTGGGGTCATGGAAAGACTCGGCTTGGGCTACGAGGCTCTCAGCGCAATCAATCCGGGCATCATCTGCGCGTCGGGGACAGGATTTGGCTCGACCGGCCCCTATGCGCACAAGGGCGGGCAGGACGTGCTCGCCCAGGCATTGACCGGCGTGATGGAAAAGACCTCGGACCCGTCGATACCACGTTCGATCTATCCCACGACCCTGTGCGACTACACGGCTGGCATGCACCTCGTCCAAGGCGTACTGGCCGCGCTTCTTCAGAGAGAAAAAACAGGGCGAGGCCAGAGGGTTCAGGTTTCCCTCTACGACAGCATGATCGCGATGCAGATGCAGGAAGCCGCACAGTGGAACGCACACGGCGAAGTCCTGAACTGGGCTGCAATGCCTCTGACAGGGCTGTTTGAAACAAGGGACGGAGCGCTCGTCCTCGTTGGCGCATTCAAGGCAAATCCGTTGCAGGACATATGCAGCGCGCTTGGCATCGACGACCTGTCCCTGGAATATCCGGACCTGGCGAGCCACAGGAAAGCGAAGGCGTATCTCCACAAGCGCTTCCAGACGACCCTGGCAACAAACACGACAGGGCATTGGCTGGGCAGGCTTGAGGCGCATGATCTGCTCTGCGCACCGGTGCGTGATCTCGGGGCGGCGCTGAAAGACCCGCAAACCGCAATCAACGAGATGCTGGTCACCGTCCAGACGCACTGCCATGGGCCGGTGAATTTCGTCGGATCACCCGTGCACCTGAGTGACGCTCCGTTGATCGTTCGACATGAACCTCCGCTCCTTGGAGAGCACACAGACGACGTTCTGGGAGAGCTGGCGGCGACAGCTCCAGAAAGCGAACCGGCCCAGTGAGCATCGAGCTGGACATTTCCGACCATGTCGCCCGCGTGACCATCGATCGCCCGGAGCGCATGAACGCGATCGACCGGGCGGCAGCGGACCGGCTTGCCGCGATCTGGGACGAGATCGAAGGAAATGTCGACATCCGTTGCGTCGTGCTGACCGGAGCTGGCGACAAGGCCTTCTCCGCCGGAGCCGACCTCAAGGATGCCGGCGGACCAAGCGGCGTGGAGTATTGGCGGAAGACAATGGAGGACCAGTTCCGCGACATCTCGTTGAGAGCATCGATGTCCGTGCCGGTGATCGCTCGCGTCAACGGCCTCGCTCTGGGCGGGGGCTTCGAGATGGTGCTCGGATGCGACATCGTGATCGCGTCCGAGACGGCTTCGTTTGCATTGCCGGAGGCGAAGGTCGGGCGCGTTCCACTCGATGGCGGCATGGTCATGCTGCCGCGAGTCCTTCCCCGCAACATCGCGTTGGGGATGATGCTTACGGGCCGGCACGCATCCGCAAGGGAAATGGCCGCCTTCGGGCTGGTGAATTCAGTCGTGCCTCACGAAGACCTGGACGCCGAAACCGAGCGCTGGGTTGCGGATGTCCTCGCCTGCGCCCCGCTCAGCGTCAGGGCGATCAAGGCTGTGGCCCGCAGGACGGCACATTTGCCGACCCACGATGCCTATGCTCGGCACAGCGACGAATTGCTGAATGCGCTTTCGTCGGAGGATGCGATTGAAGGAGTGGCGGCCTTTCGGGAGAAGCGGGCCCCCGTCTGGCGCGGAAGGTAGGAAATGACGCTTGTCATACTTTCCCCATGCATTGACGTGAAGGACGGGACATGCACGGAAGTTTGCCCCGTCGACTGCATCTACGAGGGCGAGCGGATGTTCTACATCCACCCCACCGAGTGCATCGAATGCAGCCTGTGCGAGAGCATCTGCCCCGTGGACGCGATTCGATATGATGACGAGGTCTCTCCGGCGGATGCGCAGTTTCTCAAGCTAAACGGCGATCCGTTCCGCAATGCGGAGGGTGAACTGGACCAGCCTGGCGGCTGGTCACGAAGCGACGCGCCGCTAAAGGACCCTGCAGCGATTCGGGACTTTCCGGTGGCTGGCCAAGGGCTGACGAGAGCGCCCCGATGACGGAAGCTCGGCCGCAGGTCGGGCGCAAATTGACCACCGTCATATGCCGATCAGGAAGCCGGCTTGACTCGCCGACCCCCTTGCGGCGGACAAGGAGGCAAGTCTACCGGCACCGTCGCTGCGGAAACTCAATGGCAACCAGCAAGTTCAGGAGATAGCCCGGGATGGCGGATTCGCAGGTCTGGCATGCCCGGTTCATGGGATTGTGCGATCAAGTCTCTGAATGGTCGGAAGATCCCCATTTCCGTGTCGGTTGCGTCATCGTCGACGCCAGGCATGTGATCCTTTCGACGGGCTACAACGGGTTCCCGCGCGGCGTGCAGGGCCGCGACCCGAGTCGATTCGACAGGGAGAGCGGCGAGAAGTTCTTCTGGTTCGAACACGCTGAGCGCAATGCAATCTACAATGCCGCAAGTGTCGGTGTCTCTTTGTCCGAAGCCACCCTGTACGTGAACCGCTTTCCGTGCGCGGACTGCAGCCGCGCGATCATCCAAGCCGGCATTGGCACGCTGGTTTGCCCGCCGATACCGGATGTTGATGGCGCCCTGGACGAGAGCTTCCGGGCGGGAGCGACGATGCTGGAGGAAGCGGGACTGCCCATGACGATCCTCTCGCGAACGAAAGGGAAATAGTGGTTCCCGTTCGGCGGACATCGCCATTGATCAGGATTCGGGCGGCAAGACCACGCGCCCCACCCGTCGCAACCATACGCCACACCAAGTCAGCACGACGCCAAATCAGCGCTTGCAAACCAGCAAGTTCAAGGCTTTGCTTGGTGGCCGACAGGAAGCCTCCGGCTTTACGCCGCATCGGGACGGGGGTGCGCGGGACCTACCGCAGGAACAGAAAGCGGCATCGGACATACGATGCACGAAATTGTGTTTCTCCTGAACGGAGAGCGGGTGGAACTGAATGGCGTCCCCGCGACTCGCACCCTGCTTGACTGGCTTCGCGAAGACCGCGGCCTGACCGGCACGAAGGAAGGCTGCAACGAAGGCGATTGCGGAGCCTGCACGGTCATGGTCTCCGACGGGATGGGCACCAGAACCCTGAATGCCTGTATCCTGTTTCTGCCGCAGCTGCACGGCAAGGCCGTGCGCACCGTGGAGGGTGTCTCGGGGCCGGACGGATCGCTTCATCCGGTCCAGAAGGCCATGGTCCGGCACCATGGATCGCAATGCGGCTTCTGCACGCCGGGATTCGTTGTTGCGATGGCGTGCGCACACAGGAACGGGAGGAGCGACTTCGACGTCCAGTTCGCCGGCAACCTCTGCCGTTGCACCGGCTATGCGCCCATTGTGCGTGCTGCCGAGGATGCGGCATCGGAACCCGTCCCGGACTGGATCGCTGAAGACGGCACGCTGCCTGCAGACATCGCGAGAGGCTCGGAAATTGGCGCATCCGACCTGGCGCCCGAAAGCGCGGACGAATTGGCAACCCTGTATGCCGCCAATCCCGATGCCGTGCTCGTTGCTGGCGCTACCGATGTCGGCCTTGCGGTCACCAAGGCGCTGCAGGATCCCGAAAGGTTCCTCTTTCTCGGCAGCGTCCAGGATCTCAAGTTCATCGATGTCGGCCCGAAGGCGGTCCGCATCGGCGCCATGGCCACGTTCGCGGAGGTGGGCGACGCGATCTGCGACCTGCATCCCGGACTAGGCGAACTCATCCGGCGCTTCGGTTCAGTGCAGGTCCGCAATGCCGCGACCATCGGCGGCAACATCGCCAACGGCTCGCCCGTCGGAGATTCCCCGCCGGCGCTGATCGCGCTCGGCGCAACGCTGCACCTCAGGCGCGGCGACGAACGCCGGGACTTGCCGCTCGAAGACTTCTTCCTTGACTATGGCGTCCAGGATCGCGTGCCCGGAGAATTCGTCGAGGCGGTGAGCTTCGCGCGCCAGGCCGACCGGTTGAGATGCTACAAGCTGTCCAAGCGGTTCGACCAGGACATTTCCGCCGTCTGCGGCTGTTTCAACATCCGCCTCCGATCCGGGCGGGTGGAAGAGGCGCGCATTGCCTTCGGAGGCATGGCAGGCATCCCGAAACGGGCCAGGCACGTCGAGGCCGCGCTCTCCGGCCGCGAATGGAGCGACGCCACCATAAGGGCCGCGCGTGACGCCTGGGAAAGGGACTTCACGCCGCTGACCGACATGCGTGCATCGGCCGCCTACCGCCTCGAAGCGGCCCGCAACATGCTCACGCGCGCCTTCCTGGACGACCAAGGCGCCGACACGAACGTTCTGGAGATCGCCCCGTGAGCGTCGGCACCGCCCTCCCGCATGACGCGGCGGCCCTGCATGTCACCGGCGCCGCGCACTACGTGGATGACATCCCGGTGCCGGACGGCACGCTCTCGCTCGCCTTCGGCACCAGTTCGGTGGCGCATGGACGCATCACCGGCATGGATCTCGGGGACGTGCGCTCTGCGTCGGGAACAATCGCGGTGCTGACCGCAGGCGACCTGCCATGCGCCAACGACGTCTCGCCATCCGTCCATGACGAACCGCTGCTCGCCGATGGCAAGGTCCACTACCTCGGGCAACCACTCTTTCTCGTTGTCGCAGACACGCATCTGGCAGCCCGCAAGGCGGCTCGGATCGGCAAGGTCGGCTACAAGGAACTGCCCGCGATTCTCTCCATCGACGACGCGCTTGCCGCCAACAGCCGCTTCGAGGAGGGGCCGCGCACCTATCTCAAGGGTGACGTCGAAGCCGCGCTCGCCGCTGCCAGGCATGTCATCGAGGGTTCGGTCGAGCTGGGCGGGCAGGAACATTTCTACCTCGAGGGACATGCCGCGCTCGCGTTGCCGCAGGACAGCGGCGACATGATCGTGCATTGCTCCTCGCAGCACCCGAGCGAGATCCAGCACAAGGTCGCCGATGCGCTCGGCGTGGCGATGCATGCCGTTCAGGTCGTGGTGCGACGCATGGGAGGCGGATTCGGCGGCAAGGAGAGCCAGGCCAATGCGGTCGCCGTCGCCTGCGCCGTTGCCGCGAGCGCCACCGGGCGCCCGTGCAAGATGCGCTATGACAGGGATGACGACTTCTTGATCACCGGCAAGCGCCACGACTTCCGCATCGACTACAGGGCCGGATTCGACGATGCAGGGCGATTGGCCGGTGTCGATTTCATACAGTACTGTCGTTGCGGCTGGGCCCAGGATCTCTCGCTGCCCGTCGCCGACCGCGCCATGCTCCATGCCGACAACGCCTATCTCCTGCCGACGGCACGGATCACGTCGCACCGATTGAAGACCAACACCCAGTCTGCAACCGCATTTCGCGGATTTGGCGGCCCGCAGGGAATGGTTGGCATTGAGCGGGTGATGGATCATGTCGCCCATCATCTCGGCATCGACCCGCTGGATGTTCGCAGGATCAATTTCTACGCTGCTGCCGGAAAGGCGACGACAGGCGGCACGTCGGCCGCGCTCGACCCCGCCGAAAGGGAACTTCAGACCACGCCTTACCACATGCCCGTCGAGGACTTCGTGCTGCACGAGATGGTCGATGAATTGGAGGAAATATCGGACTACCGCACCCGCCGCGCCGCGATCGCTGAATGGAATTCCTCAAGTCCCGTGCTGAAGAAGGGCATCGCCCTGACACCGGTCAAGTTCGGCATCTCGTTCACGCTGACCCATCTCAACCAGGCCGGTGCGCTCGTGCATGTGTACCATGACGGTTCGATCCACATGAACCATGGCGGCACCGAAATGGGCCAGGGCCTGTTCCAGAAGGTGGCGCAGGTGGCGGCCAGCAGCTTTTGCGTGCCGTTGGAACGCGTCAAGATCACTGCCACCGACACGGCACGGGTTCCGAACACGTCCGCGACGGCCGCATCTTCCGGATCGGACATCAACGGCATGGCCGTAAAGTCGGCCTGCGACGAAATCCGTGAACGCATGGCCGCGCATCTGGCCGAAACGCGCCAGATAAGGCCGCAGCTCGTGCAGTTTCACGCAGGGCGGGTGCAGGCCGGCGCCGATGAAATGAGCTTCGCCGAAGCGGCAAGGGAGTGCTACGAAGGGCGCATCAGCCTGTCAGCCACCGGGTTCTACCAAACGCCCCGGATCCAATGGGATCGCATCAGGGGAAAGGGTCGGCCGTTCTACTATTTCGCCTATGGGGCCGCGGTGAGCGAGGTGGTGCTGGACACGCTCACCGGCGAGAGCCGCATTCTGCGCAGCGACATCCTGCATGACGCCGGCGCTTCCCTGAACCCGGCGATCGACATCGGGCAGATCGAGGGGGGATATGTTCAGGGCGCAGGCTGGCTGACCACGGAGGAACTGGTCTGGGACCGGAAGGGCCGCCTCCTCACGCATGCGCCATCGACCTACAAGATTCCGGCCTGCTCCGACCGGCCTGACATCTTCAACGTGTCGCTGTGGTCCAGGGGACGGAACACCGAAGAGACGATCCATCGTTCCAAGGCAGTTGGCGAACCGCCGCTGATGCTCGGCATCTCGGCGTTTCTCGCGTTGTCCGACGCGGTTGCCGCTTGCGGAAGCCGCTATCCGGCACTCGACGCGCCGGCTACGCCCGAACGGCTCTTGAACGCGGTGATCCGGATGCACGCACCATGAGCATGGACATTCGAGGTCTTGAGCGGGCCGTGGCTGAGCATGGCCGTGTTGCACGTGTCGTCGTGGCATCAGTCGAAGGCTCGGCTCCCCGCGAGCCGGGCGCCGCAATGCTCGTCTGGCCGGACGGCCAGTCGGGCACGATCGGCGGCGGCGCCCTTGAATTCGAGGCGGTGGCACACGCACGAAACGCCCTGGCCAACGGCAACGATTCGCTCGTCTCACGCCCGCTCGGCCCTGCACTTGGCCAGTGCTGCGGCGGCGCTGTCGTTCTGGCCACTGAAATCTATGACGAGGCGCGCCTCGCCAGCGTGCCGGGCAGTGCCTACTTGCGCCGCGTCACGGGACACGCGGACCCGCCGCTCCCGATGCAGCGTGCAGCAGCCCGCAACCGAAGCTCAGGGGAGTTCCCCCAGACGATCTGCCAATCGGGATGGCTGATCGAGCCGATCGCGCCGCGCCTGCGGCCACTCTGGGTCTACGGTGCGGGCCACGTCGGCCGTGCCATCGTCGAGGTGATGGCGCCGCTCCCGGGCATCGCCATCACTTGGGTGGACACCGGCGCCGACCGGTTCCCCGGCGAAATCCCTGGCAGTGTCACGAAGCTCCTGGCGGTCAGCCCGGCGAGCGTCGTTCGGCACGCGCCTGGCGATGCCGAGCACCTGATACTGACCTATTCCCACGCGCTCGACCTCGAGATCTGCCACCAGCTGCTTTGCCATGGATTCCGCGCAGCCGGGCTGATCGGCTCGGCGACCAAGTGGGCACGGTTCCGATCACGGCTCAGGTCGCTCGGGCATTCGGACGCGCAGGTCTCGCGAATCAGGTGTCCGATCGGCGATCCGATGCTGGGAAAGCACCCGCAGGCGGTTGCAGTTGGATTCGCCGCCGAATGGCTGTCAAATTCCCCGGCTGCGGAAACCGAAATGGAGGCCAACGCGTGAATGTGGCACCGCCGACCAGGCAACGACCGCCCTGCAGTGCCAGCCCCTGTCGCGACGTCCGGCGTTCCGGCACCGAATCGCACCGGTACGGATGCTGGGATTTTCCGACGCTTCCCAGTGCCCGACGCATCACCCGGCCCGGGTCGACAGAATGATGGCCAGGACTCTGATACTGGGTCAGACGCTGACCTTTGCGGACGATCCCTTCAAGGTGCCGGTGGCGGAGGCCGCAATGCACGAGCCGCGTGGAGGTGTGCTCGTCGAGGGCGGGATGATCGCGGCGATCGGGCAAGGCGACGACCTTCTGCACGCGCATCCGGACGCGACCGTCAACGACATGGGCTCACGACTGTTGACGGCCGGCTTTGTCGATTCCCATGCGCACTACCCCCAGACCGCGATCATCGCGAGCTGGGGCAAGCGGCTTGTGGACTGGCTGAACACCTACACCTTTCCGGAGGAGGCACGTTTTTCCGACGCGGCCTATGCCCGCGAGACAGCAGGGCGCTACCTCGACCTGACGCTCATGAATGGCACGACCACCGTCTGCTCCTATTGCACGATCCATCCCGAAAGCGTCGACGCGTTTTTCGTCGAAGCCCGGAAGCGGGGGCTCCGCGCCGTCGCCGGAAAGACATGCATGGACCAGAACGCGCCCGAAGACCTGCAAGACACGGTCCGGTCAAGTCATGACGACAGCAAGCGGCTGCTCGAGCGTTGGCACGGCGTGGACCGCCTCGGCTACGCGATCACGCCGCGCTTTTCGCCGACATCAACGCCAGAGCAGCTTGAGGCACTTGGCGCCCTCTGGGCCGAACACCCTGAATGCCTGATGCAAACCCACCTCTCTGAACAGACCGACGAGGTCGAGTGGGCGCTCAGCCTCCATCCGGACGCCCGAGACTATCTCGAGACCTACGAGTTGCACGGGCTGCTCGGAGAAGGCGCCCTGTATGGCCACGCGATCCACCTGACCGAGCGTGAACGCGTCCGAATCTCGGAAGCCGGCGCATCGGTCGTGCATTGCCCGACCTCCAACACGTTCATCGGCTCGGGTCTCCTGGACCTGACCGGGCTTGCCGCATGCGGCGTCCGGACCGCGCTCGCGACGGATACCGGCGGCGGATCGTCCTTTTCGATGCTGCGTACGATGGCGGCCGCCTACGAAGTGGCCCAGCTCCGGGGTGCAGCGCTGCATCCGGCACAGCTCTTCTGGCTGGCCACGGCGGGATCCGCCCGGGCAATGCGCCTCGACGGGAAGATCGGCAGGCTTGCCCCTGGTCTCGAGGCCGACCTGATAGCCCTTGATCTCGCCTCGACCCCGGCGATCGCGCAACGCGCCAACCGTGCAGAAGACATCTGGGAAGCGCTGTTCCCGACGATCATGATGGGTGACGATCGAGCGATCGCGCAGGTATGGGTTGGGGGGCGCGCCACGCGTTGACCGCATCTTCACCCGGGGCATCATGCAGCTTCGGACGTTCCGGACTCGCGTCTTGACGCCCACCTCGCCCACCACCTCGGCGATGTCCCCGAGACCCGTCCTGCGTGGAACGAACCCGCAGCGGACCAAAGTTCGTGCGGCAGCCTCGCGGCAGGTGGCCGGCAAGATACGGTCAGGATACGGAAGGTCAGACCAGGATGCGACCGGGACACCTGCTCGCGTGAAGTTGATTCCGGCACCCGGCATCGCCCCGTCCGGTCCAGCGATCACATGCCCAAGCCCTGGGAGCTTGACCCGGGAGTTGGGCGATCTCGCCGAACGTGACACTTCATCGGGATCCTGCCGGAGGACTTGCGCCGGATTCCCAACGTGGTGCTGGCCGTGACGGGAACCGGCCGCGTCGCTGCAATTCTCGCGATCCTCCGAGGGAGGCATTGCTACTCGTTCCTGACAGATCGTACGACTGCCAAGGCGCTGCTCGATGCCGTCGACTAGCCCGCCATTCCCTTCCGGCAGTCACTGAATCCTACGCGATCTTCACGCGATTCTCGGGCTGGCCGGCAACTCCGGTACGTATGGCCCAGAGGGATCCCGCAAGCCTGTCGCCGGGGTTGCGAAGCGCCGACGCCGAAGTGATGTAGAGCGTCTTCAGATCCGGACCGCCGAACGTCGCGGTGGTGATGTTGCGGACGGGCATTTCGATGACTTCGCGCAATGTCCCATCGGAGGTGATGCGCAGGATTGCCCCGCCGAAGAATCGACAGTTCCAGAGGTCTCCATTCCCGTCCATTGCGGATCCGTCCGGAAGTCCGCGATCGTCTGCGCCAAAGAACATTCGCCGGTTCGTGATTCCATCCCTGGTCACGTCGAACGCGTAGATTTCGTTTGCCAGCGTGTCTGCGGTGTAGAACGTGCTGCCGTCGGGGCTCCAGCAGAGCGTGTTCGAAATGCCCAGGCCGTCCATGTGCACGCTCGCGGACCGGTCGGGCGCAATCCTGTAGAGGACGCCATCGGTACCCCCTGCCTCTCCGGCCTCGCCATCGAGCAGGACGTTGTTCCTCATCGAGCCGACCCAGGAATTGCCTTCAGGGTCAGCGCGTCCGTCATTCAAGCGCACTTCGGGCGCGCCCTGCAGGACGAATCCGTGATCCGCACGCCTGTCGGTCGCTGGCCACCACCAGACCAGCTTCGAGGCAAGCGCGACCAGGAGGCGTCCCTCTTCGGTAGTCAGGGAAAGCGCCACGACCGGCTCGTCGAAGTGCCAGCTCTCAACGGCGTTCGTCCCGGAATTCAGGCGATGAACCAGGAAGCGGTTGATGTCGGTCCAGTAGACCGCAGCTTCCGAGGCACACCAGAGCGCCCCTTCGCCACACACATCGCCCGCAGGAGCAATACACTGGATGTCATACGTCATGAAACCTCTCAGATCCTGATGCCGCCGGTCTTCAGGCCGTGGATGATGGAGCCCGTTGCCGGCAAGAGCGGAATCAGCGTCGCCTGAAGCGAATGATACAGGTCCGGCTTGCCGAACCAGGGGTCGGTCACCGTCACCAGGTCATCATTGAGCTGGTGATGCCAGGAGCCCAGTTCGCGGTCCATCAGATGCGTCTCGCACCAGTCCCAGACGCGGCGATACCAGAGTTCGTGGAAGTCACGACCGACATGCTCACCCAGCCAGCAGGCGGCGCCAATGCCCTCGGTGCATGGCCACCAATGGCGGTCACGGTCCATCGGGCTTCCGTCCCAACCCACCGTGAAATGGAATCCCCCGCCATTGTCGGCCCAGCCTTCTTCAGTTGCCTGGCGGAACATGGTCTGGGCGGCGTCCTTCATCCAGTCGTGCCTGGAATGGCATGTCACCCAGAGTTGCAGCAGGAGCCTGAACCACTCGAGCCAGTGGCCGATCGTCGATCCGAAGGGGCGGAACACGTCGCGATCGTAGTCGAAGTCAATCGACCAGTCGGACCTGAAATGTTCGGGGAGGCGCCGGTTGTTGTTCGCCGTGATCTTCTCGATCAGCAAGGCGGCAATCCGTTCCGCCTTCCGGAGGTATTCGCCGTCGCCCGTAACCTCATGCGCCGCCATGAGCGCCTCGGTCAGATGCATGTTCGAGTTTTGCCCGCGATACGATTCAACCGGCGTCCAGTCGGGATGCCCGACAGCCTTTGCGCTGGCGGCGGCCAGCAAGGCAAAGGCATGCCCATGGGCCACCCTGGCACCGTTGGTCGATCCGTTGTGACCCGTCGCCCAGTGACAGCCGCCGTGCTCCTGGTCGCGATGTCCGTTCAGCATGAACTCGACGCCATGGTCCACGATCCGGGCCGCGCCCGGTCGGCCCATCAGATGCCCGACGGCGAAACAGCAGATCAGGCGGGTGGTGGTAAAGTGGTTGCGGGTCGGCTCCGGTGCCGGCGGCCAGCCTGTGGGCAGGGGTTCGCCGCGGTCATCCAGTTCGAAGCGCCCGCCGCGAGGGTCGATTGATCCCGCCTGGCAGAAATCGAATAACCGTGTCGCCTCGCCCATCAGCCAATGACGGTGACCGGATTGTTCGACCCCGCGTGGTCCTTGCAGCGTGTATAGGTCACCGTTTGGCGGCAGGACCCTGGCCCTCCCTACAGCGTTGACGATCGGGTTGCCGGCCCAGGCAAATGCAACGGCGGAATCATCACACTTCCCAGCGCATCCCTGATCAACTGCGCGTTTCGCTCAAAATCCACATTGTCATCCGCGAGGGAGACGACGCTGACGGCGGCAACTGCGCGGCCACCACGTAGCACGGCAACTGCAACACCAACAAGTCCCACGACGTTTTCCTGGTTGTCGACGCCATAGCCGCGTTCCCGTGCGTCGCAGATGCACTTCCATTCTTCGTCCAGGTCACTTGGCGCATTGAGCGTCCGCGGGATCAACGCTCCCTCGAACCGCGCCCGAAAGGAGCTGTAGGTCGGAAACTCATGCGCAATCATTGCCCTGCCCATTGCGGTTGTGAGCGCCGGCAGGCGTCCGCCCACCCTGGTGCCAGGCTGGATCGCCTTGGTGGACTCGATCTTCTCGATGTACAGGATTTCGCTCCCGTCGAGCACCGAAATATGGCAAACTTCGTCGACCTGCCCGGCCAGCCGCTGCAACGCCGGCCGCAGCGTCGCGCGGATGTCAAGCGAGCTCAAATAGGTCTGCGAGAGCTGTTCCAGCGCCGGGCCCAGACGGTAAAATCCCGTCGAAGGCGATTGTTCGACGAAATCCCTGAAGCGCAGCGCCGAAAGCGTGACATGCAGACTTGACTTGTTCAGCTCGAGACGGCTGGCGATGTCGGCAAGCGACAGACCCGCCGGGCCCGCTTCGGCCAGTGTCAGCAACGCCCGCAACGCCTTGTCGATGCTCGGCATGCTCGTCCGGGGCATCTCCTCGTCCGACTTGGCGCGTGTTCCGCCCCGGCGTTCATCGGGCACGCAGATTCCTCCCTCTTTGCAAATCCCGCAGGTTTCTCGTCAGCATCCTCATTCGCTGCGCCAACGACAGGGGCCTGCCTTCTCAAGCGAGCAGATGTGCAGATTCCGATTGAACCAAGTGTTGCTTGACCTCTGCCTGGCTCCGGAGTAGTTCAATAATGTCAAACGGCGTTTGTCAATAACAAGTAACGCGCCGGTGGAGGATGACAATGACCTCATTGAGCGACAGTGTAATCGTGACGGGCGCCGCTTCGGGAATTGGCCGCGCCTCTGCGCTGGTCTTCGCGGAGCTCGGTGCAGATGTCTTCGGCGTAGACCGCAATGGCGAGGGTCTAGCGAGCCTGCCGGACAACATCGCCAAGATTGAAGCGGACATCACGCAATCGTCCGCGTGCTTGAAAGCTGTCGAGACCGCAGCGTCATGCGGACCGCTCAGGGGCGTCTTCAATTGCGCCGGACAGGAGCTGCACGGCACGGTCGTAACCATGTCAGAAACGGATTTCGATGCGGTGATCGATGTCAATCTCAAGGCCATTTTCCTGATGTGCAAGCATGCGGTGCCGGCCATGGAGGCCGCAGGCGGCGGGTCGATCGTCAACATGTCCTCGATCCAGGCGCTGGCCACGCAACAGGATGTTGCCGCCTACGCAGCGAGCAAGGGAGCGGTGATTTCCATGACCCGTGTCATGGCGCTGGACCACGGGCACAGGAACATTCGCGTGAACGCGATCTGCCCTGGCACGATCCAGACACCGCTGGTCGAAGCGAATGCCAGGCACTTCCGGCCCGAAGCGCCGGAAGAGCAGCTTGCCGACTGGGGCAGGCTGCACGCGCTGAACCGCGTTGGAAAGCCCGAGGAGGTCGCCCGGTTCGCGGCTTTCCTGCTGAGCGACGACGCTTCATTCATTACCGGTTCCCACCATCTCGTTGATGGTGGCCTGCTGGCCTCGTTCTGATCCCGGGCCCGAAACCCGGTCAATGCCCAACTTCACGGGCTCGCAAGGAAGGCGCAACCGATGCAATCAGACACGGCTCCCGCAGGCAACACGCTTGATCTCGATGCGTTGGCACGGGAGACCTATTCGGCCGTCTACTCCGACGTCTGCGACACGCTCGGCATGCGCTTTCGGACATTGGAACCCGGTGCGCGCCACGTCGCCGGGCCGGATTGCGTGCTGATCGGGCATGCACGCACGGCAATCTCCATGCCGGTGGACGAGATTCCGGAACGCCCCTATGGCGGCGAGATCGACTTCGTTGATTCGCTCGGCGATGGCGATCTCGTGGTGCTCGACTGCTCGCGCGCGCCAGCCGCAGCATGGGGCGAACTGTTCTCCACGGCCTCGGCCGGCAGAGGCGCACGCGGCGCGCTGATCGACGGGCTGACCCGCGATGTCGCGAAAATCAACGAACTGGACCGGTTTCCGGTCTTCGCCCGCGGTGCCCGTCCAACCGATGCGCTGGGGCGGGTCGCGATACGTGAATGGGACGTGCCGGTCTGTGTCTACGGGCTGACGGTCTTTCCCGGTGACCTCGTGATCTGTGACAGCGACGGTGTGACCGTAGTGCCAAGAAAGCACATACCCGAAGTCGTCCCGCACGCCCTCGAAAAGGCAAGCATCGAGTCGGAGGCGCGCCAGCTTCTGCTCGAAGGCGGATATCTTCGCGATGTCTGGGAAAACTTCCGGGTGCTCTGACTTCCAGGAGCAATGCAGCAGGTCGTTCAGGTGCAACCATCCGGGCCCCGGGAGGGGTGCGCCACCTGCCTTTCCGGCCAGGCCAATGCTGCGGTGCGGTTCGCCTCATCGCCGATCTCCGCGGATCGGGGATGGCAAGCGCCGCGATTGACCATTGGGTCGGGTTCAGTGCCAGACATCCGGGCCGGCCGGGACCGCTCCCCGCCACGGACGGGGCCACGCGGCGTGCCGGAAAGTTCCGTGCCTGGTGCGCGCGAATTCGACCCGCGAGGTCGAGACATCCGAGCTTGCATTCTGCACCTTCGTCGCGGATTCTTCCACCAATGCCAAAGCGGGTGGCAACGCCATGGACATTCCAGGTGACGGCGAACTGACCGAACACGGGCTGCGCCCGACGGGGCACGGCCGGATCCTCGTGCTCGGCTGCGGCGCCCTCGCCCGGGAAATCCTGGCTTTGACCCGCAAGTTCGATCACATTGATCTCCTTTGCCTGCCAGCCATTTATCACAACCATCCTGAGAAGATCGTGCCTGCCGTGCGTAGCGCAGTGGCCAAGTCGGCCGGCTACGATCGCATCTTCCTGGCATACGCCGATTGCGGCACGGGCGGCGAACTCGCGAGGGTCGCCGAGGAACTCGGCATCGAGATGATGGCCGGACCGCATTGCTTCGCCTTCTACCAGGGCACCGAGGATTTCCTCGACCGGGCCGGCCAGGAGTTCACGTCATTCTACCTCACGGACTTTCTGGTCCGGCAATTTGACGCGTTTGTCTGGAAACCTCTCGGCCTCGACCGGCATCCCGAGTTGCGGGAAAGCTATTTCGGGCATTACAGGACGCTCGTGTACCAAGCCCAGACTGACGACCCCGCGCTTGTCGAGAAGGCCCGTGATTGCGCCAAGCGGCTGGGCCTGGACTTCGAGCATCGCATCACGGGCTACGGAGACCTCGGGGCAGCACTTGCCGCTCTCGCTGAAGAAGCGTGACCGGATCTTCGTGGTCGCAGTGCCAGGTCCTTCCACCGCGAACCAGCCCCAGAACCAAGGCCAGGGTGCGCTTCGCCCGGTTCCCGCTTCCTGTACACGGGTCTTGCCGGGATTCGCGGCGAGACCGTCCTGACCTGCAGGCAAGTTCAGATCAGCACTCAAGGGTTCAGCGTCAGCGTGGCACCCGACGGGCTCACGGCGCAGCTTGCTGCGCATATCGCATTCGGCCCGGGGACCCCAGGCTGCATCGGACGATCCATCCCGGTTTGACTTGCCGCGATGCGCCAATGTAGGATCTGAATGCGTCCACACGGACCTCTCTGGACTGCCGATGCGCACCATCACCATCAAAGACGGACTTCCTGCGGGCGATGCCGACATAGTGCGCGGCTCCGACCCACCGTTCCGCGGACGAGACGGGAACTGATCGTGACAGGGATCAAGGCGCGGGTGGAGAAGTGGTTCGAAGCATTGGCGGCCTTTCTCTGCCGAAGGAGAATCCCTGCCATCATCGTCGTGCTGCTTGCCACGGCTGCCGCCGCGTCGGGGCTGCGCTACCTCGTCATCGACACGTCGACCGAGTCCTTTCTCCGGACCGGGGATCCCGTTCTGGAACGATACGAAGATTTCCGGGAACAGTTCGGCCGCGACGACGTGATCATCGTGTCCGTCACGCCGGATGAACTGTTCACCCTGGAGTCCCTGACCGGACTGAAGGCGCTGCACGACTCCCTCGCCTCTGGAGTGCCCAACCTTGCGGGCATCACCTCGATGATCAACGCGCGCAGCACAAGAGGGGAAAGCGACCGTCTGATTGTCGAGGACCTCCTGCAATCCTGGCCGGAATCCGAACCGGACCTTGCGGCCCTTCGGTCCCAGGTTCTGGCCAATCCGCTGTACCGCAACCTGCTGATCTCGCCCGATGGCACGGTGACCACGATCGTGCTCGAATTGGCAGGACATGCCGAATTCGAGGAACAGTCGGTCGACGACGCGCTTGCCCTGTTCGACGAGTCTCCTCCCGATGCGGGTCCCCGTGAGCGCCTCGGCGAAGAAGAGACCCAGGAGGTGATCGAAGCCGTCGGCGAAATTGTGGCAGAGCATCGACGCGACGGCTTCGTCCTGCATGCCGCAGGAACCCCGGCGGTCACGGAATCCCTGAAGGCGGCGTTGCAGGACGACATGAGGCGCTCCGTGCTGCTGGCGGTCACGGTCATCGCGCTCCTCCTGTGCGCCGTGTTCCGCTCCGTTGCGGCCGTGATGCTGCCCCTGGGAGTGGTGGTGCTGGCGCTGCTGAGCACGCTCGGACTCATGGGCCACCTCGGCACCCCGGTGACATTGCCGATCGTCATTCTTCCGTCCTTCCTGCTTGCCGTGGGTGTTGGCGCGGCGGTTCACCTGCTGGCCATCCATTCCAGGAACATCCGGGCCGGACACGAACGGGAGCGAGCAATCATCGCGGCGGTCGGACACGCCGGACTGCCGGTCCTGCTGACCAGCCTGACCACTGCCGCCGGCCTCGGGTCCTTCGCCGTCGCCGACGTGGCCCCGATCGCCGACCTGGGCCAGTATTCCGCCATCGGGGTCCTTATCGCGCTCGTCTACACCCTGATCTTGCTGCCTGCGGGGCTTGCATTGATCCCGTCCTGGGCCGTGCGGGCCGTCGCGCCGGCGGACAGGGCGTCGGCCATGACGGACAGAGTGCTGGCCGCATTCGCCAGGTTTGGCGTTCGCAACGCCGTTCCGATCGTCTGCGCCTTCCTGGTGGCGGCGGCGGTCGCTTTCGGGCTCGCGGTGCAACTGCGCTTTTCGCACGACGTCCTGTCATGGTTGCCTGAACACTGGCCGGTACAACAGGCAACCCGCGCCATAGATCGCAATGTCGGAGGGTCGGTGTCGCTCGAGGTCGTGCTGGACACCGGGGCCGAAAACGGCTTGCACGACCGGGACACGCTGCTCAAGCTCGACGCGCTCAAACGGGACATCGAATCGGAGTCCGCAGGTCCGACGAAGGTGGGAGCCGTCCTGTCCGTAGCCGATCTGCTGAAGGAGATTCACCAGGCACTGAACGAGAACCGTGCGGAGTTTCACCGCATCCCGGAAAACCCCGCGCTGATTCCACAGGAATTCCTGCTCTTCGAGAATTCCGGCTCGGATGACCTCGAGGATCTCGTCGACTTCAGTTTCAGCCGCGCGCGCTTCAGCATGCGCGTCCCCTGGCAGGACACTCTGGCCTATCCGCCGTTCATTCGGGACGTGGAGGCACGATTTGCCGACGCCTTCGGAGATTCCGCCGACGTGACGGTGACCGGCATCATGAGCCTGCTGAGCAGGACCCTCGAGAACACGATACGCTCCGCAGCCCGCAGCTATCTCATCGCCAGTGTCGTGATCACGCTGATGATGGTCGCGCTCATCGGGCGCATCGGAACCGGGCTGATCAGCATGCTTCCCAACTTCACGCCCATTCTCTTCACGCTCGCGCTGATGCAGGTTGCCGGGATCCCCCTGAATCTCTTCACCATGCTGGTCGGCTCGATCGCCATCGGCCTCGCCGTGGACGACACGGTCCATTTCATGCACCACTTTCACAGGTATCTCGAGCGCACCGGTTCCGTGGAGGCCGCCGTGCATGAGACATTGCAGACTTCTGGCCGCGCGATGCTGTTGACATCCACCGTGCTGACCGCAGGCTTCTTCATCTTCTGTCTTGCCGACATGAGGAACCTGGTCGATTTCGGGTTCTTGACCGGCGTCACCATCGTGACCGCGCTAGCCGCGGACTTCGTGCTTGCGCCCGCGCTGATGGCGCTTCGCTATCGCAACCTGCGGCGGCCGGAAGCAGCCGCACAACAGGGAGAAGCCAAATGAGAAAGGCCGCATTCGTCCTGATCGCCTGCATGCTCCTTCCACTTCCCGCGGCTCAGGCAGCCGGCAATGAGGCGCTGGAGATCATGCGGCGGGTGGATGCCGTCGATGACGGCGACAATCGGACGGCGCGCATGTCCATGACGTTGATCGACCGCAACGGCAGCACCCGGGCTCGGCGGCTCCAGACGTTCATGAAGGACCGGGGCCGGGACACCCTCAACCTCATGTTCTTCCTTTCGCCCGCGAACGTGCGCAACACGGGATTCCTGACCCATGATTTCCGCGACCCGAGCCGGGACGACGAACAATGGCTCTATCTGCCGGAGTTGCGAAAGACAAAGCGGATCGCCGGATCCAGCAAGTCGCAATCGTTCATGGGGACCGACTTCTCCTATGCGGACATGACCCGGCGCGTGACGGAGGAATGGAAGTACAGGCTTTTGGGCGAACGTGACGTGCGCGGTGAGCCGGCCTGGCTGATCGAGGCGACGCCGGCGTCGGCAGCGGTCAGGGCGCGATACGGCTATGCGAAGTCGGTCGTGTTCGTCCGCAAGGACATTGACGTCGTGGTACGGGCGGTCCACTGGCTGACGAAGGGCGGCGACCTGAAATACCTCGATGTCACGGGCCTGAAACGTATCGACGGAATCTGGACCCGGGTCGAACTCGACATGCGCACCGTGCGAAACGAGACGACACAGCATCGCACCGTGCTGCGCTTCGAAGACGTTCGCTACAACCAGGATCTGGGCGCGGACATCTTCACCTTGCGGCGGCTCGAAAGGGGTCCTTGAACGTTGTCATGACACTGCGGGTCGTCCTTTTCCTGATCCTCGCAGCGGGCCCTGTCCTCGGTCAGGATGAACTTGACAGTGTGCTTGAGGGATTCGGCGACGTGCCGGCGTTTCAACCGCCGGATGACATCCGGACCGTGCTGGAAGGCTTCGACACCGATGCCGGCCAAGCATCTTGGCAACCGCCGCTGCCCGCAGGGCCCCCCGCCCGGCTTCGGTTCGGCGGACGACTCAGCCAGCGGTTCGTGGTCAATGTCGCCCATGATGCCCCGCCGCCCTCCGGTGTTGATCATCGCGGCCTGTCCTCGATGCAGTCGCGGCTGGATCTCGAAGCGGACGCCTGGCTCGGACCTGCATGGAAAGCCCGCATTGAAGGGCATCTCTGGCTCGATCCGGCCGCCTACGGGGCAATTGACGGGGGAGCGCGTCCTCCGGGCTTCTCCGACGCATACGGACGCGAGGCGGGGATCGACGAGTTCTTCCTTCAGGGGCCGGTTTCGGGGAACCTGGACCTCACTTTCGGGCGCCAGATCCTTGCATGGGGCAGATCGGAACTCTTTCGCGTGACGGATGTGCTCAATCCCGTCGACAACCGCGTTCCGGGCCTGACCGACATCAAGGACCATCGGTTGCCGGTCACGGCATTCCGGCTGGACCACTATGCCGATCCCTGGTCCGTCAGCATGATCGCCATTCCCGAACGCCGCTTCGACAAGCTTCCCGTGCCCGGCAGCGACTTCTTCGTCGGAGGGGGCCCGCCGCGGCCGCGCACTTCGCCGGGCAACACGTTTGGCGCGCCTGAACTGGCTTTGGCGCTGAACGGCACGTTTCCCGGTTGGGACATTTCCCTCTATGCCGCACGAACGTTCGACGATCGTCCACACCTGTCTGCGACGCCTGCCGGAGAACCATTGCTGCGTCACGGCCGGATCACGATGGCGGGCGCGGCAGGGAACCTCGTGCGCGGCAGCTGGCTCATCAAGGCGGAAGCCGCGCTGTTCACCGGCCTGCGCTTTTCCAACGTGGGCGCAAGGACATTCTCGCGCCTGGCAATGCTGGCTGGCGTCGAGTATTCCGGAATTGCCGACACTTCCATCGCCCTTGAAGCCCGGAATCACCACATTCGCGACTTTGACGACGACCTTGCGTCCTTTCCGGATGACCGTCGGCGCAACGAACCGGCAACCGCTCTCCGAATCCAGCAGACTTACTTGAACGATGCGCTTGACGTTACCTTCCTTGCGCTGACCTTCGGGAAGGCCGGAGAACTCGGCGCCGTCCGCAGGCTCCAGTTCGACTACACTTGGACCGATGCGCTTCAGTTGTCGACCGGGCTGGTGACCTACCATTCGGGCGCGCAGGCGCCGTTTCGCGAAATCGGGAACAATGACCGGATGTTTGCCACGCTCAATTTTCATTTCTGACTTGTACCTGTGAATGGTAGGGTCGACCTGATGAACGAGGTTTTCCAGAGACTGAACCTTCCAGAGTTCCGTGCCAGCCTCGAAGAGTGGTTCGTCACCGACGTCCTGTCGGCCGATAACGCGGTCCAGGCCGGGTTGATCCTGATGGCACTGCTGCTTGGCCGATTGCTGGGCCCGCGACTGCGTCGTGCCATCGATGCGACGGCAAGGTTCCGGATGCGCCATGCCGAGTTGCTGGGTTTCGTCGATCGTCTCTCCGCACTGTCCACCCCGATCGTCATCCTCGTGTTCCTGTGGATTGCCGTCGAAGCAGGGGCGCAAACTCAACTGTTTGGCCACCGCCTTACTCAGATCGCGGCGAGCCTTGCCGGCGCCTGGGTTGCGATTCGACTGATCTCGGGATTCATCAGCAACGACCTGGTTGCCCGGCTGGTTGCCTGGATCGCATGGATTCTGGCGGCGCTGGTCGCACTTGGACTGTTTGACCTAACGATCACCCTTCTCGACGGCATCGGGATGACCTTCGGGCAGGTGCGAATTTCGCTGCTCGCCATAGCGAAGGGCACATTGGCACTCGGGGTTCTGCTGTGGCTCGTACTGATGCTATCCAACCTGCTCGAACGGCAAATCAAGCAGTCGAACAACCTGACGCCGACGGTCCAGGTGCTGGTTTCCAAGATCGTCAAGATCCTGCTCGTGACCTTTGCATTCCTGGTTGCCATCGGCAGCCTGGGAATCGACCTCACGGCGCTCACGGTGTTCAGCGGCGCGCTCGGCATCGGCGTCGGGATCGGCCTGCAGAAGATCGTGTCCAACCTGATCAGCGGCCTCTTGCTGCTGATGGACAAGTCGATCAAGCCGAATGACGTAATTGCGGTCGGCAACACATATGGCTGGGTCGCTTCGCTTGGCGCGCGCTACGCGGCGGTCCGGACGCGCGACGGCGTCGAGTATCTCATCCCAAACGAGGAACTGATCACGCAGCGAGTCGAGAACTGGTCGCACAGCGACCAGGCGGTGCGGCTCTGCATCCCAGTTGGAATCTCCTACTCGTGCGACGTCCGGCTCGCAATGGACCTGTGCCGCGAGGCGTCGGGGAGGGTGGAGCGGGTGTTGGCCGACCCGCCGCCCCGATGCCTGCTCAGGAGTTTCGGGGAGAGCGCGATAGACCTCGAGATCCGCATTTGGATCGATGATCCAGCCAAGGGCCGTGCCAACGTCATCAGCGAGGTGCTGCTGCAGGTCTGGGATCTGTTCCGCGAACACGACATCCAGGTTCCCTTCCCGCAGCGCGACCTGCACTTGAAATCAAGCAGCATTCGCCTGTCGTCCGAAATCTCGGAACAGTCTCCGTAATTTCCGCAGA
Source organism: Boseongicola sp. SB0665_bin_10 (assembly GCA_009838075.1). GTDB lineage: Bacteria > Pseudomonadota > Alphaproteobacteria > Rhodobacterales > Rhodobacteraceae > JAJEFO01. Next base: position 27,080 of record VXSG01000063.1, read on the forward strand.
AACGAAGATCTGGAAAGGGGCCGGACGGCAGCATTGCGTCTCTTCGCGACAGTTTTGCGTCGATGCCGCAACCGGCGTTCAAGACCTGAATGTCGTTCCAATTTGGCCTCTGGAATTCTGCGCGGCGCAAGGAACACGCACGAAACCGCGCCGGCGCGCAGTTTCCGGCACCGCGCAGTCTGCCCCTATGGACGAAGGCTCGTGGATCGACTCGGAGTCTGGCTGCGACCGCTGCGGTGGGACTGGAAGCGCACTCTCAAACACTGAACTTCAAATCCCGGGCTGGTGGTTGCCGAGCAACCGCAATCGTCGAATTGCGATCCGCGCAAGGCAGGGTCGCTGGCCGGGGATTCGCTGCTCGCGTCGCGTGCGGACCGCCAGTTGAGAATCCTCGACCGACATGGATGCCAGGCCGACCGCATGCCGAAGAGCTGGGTCCAGTTGCAAGGCATGGCCATCCCCCGTGCGCGCGTTGTCGTTCTCAAGGATGAACGGTAGGCCGCCTTCCGGCATGGCGATCGGGTGCTTGTGCAGCAGAGCCGCGACCAAATCCTCCAGACTGCAGTCAATGAGATTGATCGGCGACATCCCGGCAGCGCCTCCATCTTCGCTATCGGCAACTGACATGGCCGAGTCCCTCTCGATTGTATCGTCGTCCCGCCGCTGGCGCGGTGGCGATCATTTCGCACACTCCAGTTCCGTGCCGACGACAAGCACCGCGGCTACTCACTTTCGCTGGCCGATTTCTATTCGCGTTCAACAATGGTTGCCGGCGAATGCTTCCCGGAAAATGGCTTCGATACGCGCGACCTCGTCGTCTGTCAACGCAGCGAACTCCCTTTCCCGCCGGCGGCGAGAAAGCGTACCCGCATTTTGGTGCAGGAACCGGAATAGTAGATCCGACAGGCGATCTGGCATATCGACGATCAGGTTGAGGTCGTTCCGAAACGCGTCGTACCGCCTCAGAAATTCTGCTTCTTGCGGCAAGTCCAGTTCGATAGTCCGCTGCACGCTGCTGTACAGGAACTCGGTTTGCTGCGTGGCATCGAAATACCGATAGAAGTCGCCGGTATCGTTCAACACCCGAACATTGCCGTGTTCCGTCGGTTCCCACCGCACGAACGGCAGCAAGCGTTGCGAGTACTCTTCGAGCGCGGCACGGTAGTCGTTAATCCGATCCAGAATCGCCGCCGATACCGGAAATGCGAGTCCCGGCGGGTTGAAACCGCGCTGGGCCAGGACGTGGTGAATCAGGTAGCGGTGCAGCCGGCCGTTCCCGTCGTCAAAAGGATGGATGTAGACAAAGCCGAAGGCCAGAACCGATGCGGCAACTACCGGATCGAGTTGCTGGGCGAATTCTCGATCGAAAGCGACCAATCCCTCTACCAGCTGCGGCAGATCATCCGGTCGGGCGCTGATGTGGTCGGGGATCGGCATGCGCGACTCGCGGTCGTGTTGACCGACAAAGCCGCCTTCGGTCCGGAGACCGAGATGAACGAAGCGGTCGTCTCCGATCACGATGCGTTGCAGACGCAGGAGTTCATCATGATCGATCGATTGCTGCCCAGCTTGGCCAATGGCGCGGGCCCATCGCTGGATGCGGTCCTGCGGAGGATGCTCGCCCTCAATGGCGAAACTAGACTTCGAATCCTTGAGAAGCAGGAAGGCGGCCGTGCGCGCGAGCAGATCACGCGGCACGGCCGCAATGGCCTGCTCCGCGCGCGCCTTCAGGTCTGTGGCGATGAAGCCCTCCAGTGCTTCGGTTCGGAACACCAACGGACAAAATGCCGGCGTGCCGGGAAGATTGTTCTTGACCCGGTGCCGCGGGGAGGTTTCCGCGGGGACGGCATATTGCTGGTTCGGATCGACGACTAGTGGGTAGACCCCCCTACTGGCGTTTGGGAGATTGAGCTGCGCCCCGGTCAGCCACTCATAGAGGAACCAAATGCGCCGGGCGTAGGCGCCCGTTGGTTGGGCCTTGACGAGGTCGGCCAGAGGGGCCGGGCCGGTCGCGACAAACAGCCTCCTAAGGACGGCCAGGTCCAGCCCTTCATGTTTCAGAGCGAAGGTGAGATGACCTTCCAGGCTTGCGTCCGGCGTGTAGCGCGGTGAATAGATGCGCCAGCCGTCTTGCTCGATGAACCTGTGCCGTTCACCAATGGCGCTGAGGTTCCGGGAAAGCGGCACTCGCAGATTGTATGCTCGAACCAGCGCAGCGTATCCCGCTAGCGTCGCTGGCACGGGAAGACGCCGTTCCTGAAAGACGGTAACAGGACCCGAAAAACAATTCTGAGCGGGGGTGTCCATGACTAAATTGTTACGCTCCCGTAGCGGCGCGAGCTCGCTGCCATTTCGTGCAAAACAATAACTGATCACGAAAAACGATAACATATTCACTATCAGGTGAAAAGAAATACCTTTTGGGCCTTGAGCCGAGTGGATCAACTATGACGCGCACTCCTTGCCGCGGCCTTGGAACCTCGCTCCGCTGTCAACGGCGGCTGGACCATGTACCGGCGTGACGGCCGAGGCGGGCGGCTGCAAATCCGGGCCGGTGACCCTTGGACCGGGGATGCGCCTGTTCGCGCTTCCGGCGAAACGATGATGACGAGACTATTGGCTGAGCGGGAATAGCCAGCCGCAGCGGCTCTTCGGACAACTGCCCACGCCGGCTCCGACGGCGCAATGTGGGCACCGATGCTGTCCCCGACGCGCAAACCCGACGCCTTAACGGATTCATTCGCCAAGTGTGCATAGCGCGCGGTGGATTGGACCTGGGAGTGACCGAGTAGCTTCCCGATCATCGGCAGGCTCTCTCCGAGGGCGAGAGCGCGAGACGCGAAGGAGTGCCACAGGTCATGGATTCGGACGTCGTCGAGGTCCGCGCGGGCGCGGATGCGGCACCAGGGATGCTGAAGATCGGTCAGATGGGCGCCCGGCTTCCTGCCGACGATCACCCAGGGGTTGTCCTCCGGGCGGGGAAGGGCGGAAGGGACGCTCACCGCCGTGCCGGAGAGCGGCACCATCCGCGCACCCGTCTTGCCATCACGGAGCCTGACCTCGACCGCCTCCAGGTTCACGTCCTCCCAACGTAGCGTCTGGATCTCGCTCAACCGGTAGCCGGTCAGCATGAGCAGCCGGATCGCTGTCACTGCGGCGAGCGTCTCCAGCCGTCGGGCTCGATCTCGTTCAGCACCTGCCCGAGCCTGTGGAACTCCTCGTCGGTCAGGAACCGCTCGCACTTCTTCTCCATGTACTTCTGCACGAAGCGGCAGGGGTTGGGACTGTCCTTGCGGAGACCCCAGGCCTCCGCGAGGGAGAACATCTTCGCCAGAACGCCCACCGTCTGGTTGGCTCGGTACGGCTTGTCTCGCATCCTGTAATGCAGCGCCGACACGTGGGAGCGGTCCACCGCCGAGAGCGCGAGATGGCCGAGCTCGGGAACGATGGCACACCGCCACGATCTGCCGCTTCTGCGCATCGCTCCACCGTCGACGCCGGCGGCCAACCGATCCGCCGCCAGCCGCGCCAGGCTTCTCCTCGACAATCAACATCAGCTAGGTGTCCACCTAAATCGAAGTGGACACTTACGAAGCACCCACTTCCCGAGCGCTCAGCCTGCCAAAGCTCACCCCAACGGAACAGGCGGTCTACGCCGGGTGGATACTCTACAGCGAGACCTCTCACGTCGTCGCCGACCTCCCGCGACTCCTTTGAACGGTCTGGAGGTGTCTGGAGGTTACAAAAAAGTGGTACCTGGATGGTACCTGGAGAAATCCGCCCCATATGGGCTTGAAATGAAATACCCCGCTAACTATCTGTGTTAGCGGGGTATTTTCGGCCGGTTTTGGTTGCAGGGGCAGGAATTGAACCTACGGCCTTCAGGTTATGAGACTGAAGTCACGCCAAGTTGGCCGTGGTCCGGAAATGCGCATCGCATGCAGGCAGGCCACGTGCGTCATGCAATCGATCGCCCAATTCGGGTCATGGCCGTATAGAGGTGCGCCGATTCATCAAGCAAATGCCACGGGTGCAGTTGCTTTCCTCTCTGCAACAAATGCTTCCAACCCCTCCGCGACGCCCGGGTCGATGGCCGGCTGTTCGTAATGCGCGAGCAGCGTCGCAACGCGCTCTGCCGCAAGATCCTGGGTGTCGCGTCCACCTTCTTCAGCCCAGGTCTCGAACGGCTTGTAGTCGAGCAGGTCGCTGCGCCAGAACGCTGTCTGGAAGTTTTCCTGGGTATGGGCACATCCCAAGAAGTGCCCTCCCGGCCCGACTTCACGCATCGCGTCCACTCCCTGGCCGTTCTCCGACATGTCAATTCCGCACGCCAGCTTGTGCAAGATGCCCAACTGGTCGGCATCCATGACGAACTTCTCGAAGCTGGCCACGAGTCCGCCTTCCAGCCAGCCAGCGGCATGCAGCATGAAATTCACGCCGGAAAGAAGCCCGACGTTGAGCGTGTTCGCACTTTCGTATGCCGCCTGTGCGTCGGGAAGCTTTGAGCCGCAGAATGCGCCTGCGGAACGATAGGGAAGATTCATCCTGCGCACGATCTGCCCCATGCCGAGCGTGACCTGGGCAGCTTCTGGCGTTCCGAAGGTCGGCGCGCCGGAGTTCATGTCGATCGATGCCACGAACGTTCCCGCGATGACTGGTGCTCCCTTGCGAACAAGCTGGCTGTAGGCAACGCCCGCCAGCACTTCCGCCGTCACCTGCGCCAGCGTGCCGGCCACCGAAACCGGCGACATCGCGCCTCCAACGATGAATGGCGAGATTATCGAGGCCTGGTTTGCCGACGCATAGACCTCCATGGCACCCATCATCGTGTTGTCGAAGGTTAGCGGTGAATTGACGTTGATAAGAGACGTCATTACCGTGTTTTCGGCGACGAATTCCTTCCCAAAGAGGATTTCGCACATTTCCACCGAATCCCGTGCCCGCTCAGGTTCCGTCACGGATCCCATGAACGGCTTGTCGGACAGCGTCATGTGGGCGTGGAGCATGTCGAGATGGCGGACATTGACCGGCACGTCGGTCGGCTCGCAGACCGTGCCGCCCGAATGATGCAGCCACTTCGACACGCAGCCCAAGCGCACGAAGTTCCTGAAGTCCTCGATCGTCGCGTAGCGGCGCCCGCCCGCCGCATCGCGCACAAAAGGCGGACCGTAGACGGGGGCCAGCACGAGATTGTCGCCGCCAATCTCCACGCTGCGCTCGGAATTTCGGGCATGCTGAACGTAGCTTGACGGTGCCGAGCCGCAAAGCTCGCGGGCCAGGCCCTTCGGCAAGCGCACGCGGTCGCCGTCGACATCGGCGCCTGCATCGCGCCAGCGTTCGAGCGCTGCCGGGTTTTCGGTAAAGACGACCCCGATCTCCGCGAGGATCCCTTCCGCGTTGGATTCGATGATCTGAAGCGCTTCCTCGTTCAGGATCTCGAAGTTCGGCACCTGGCGTTCAATATACTTCGCCGCATCTGTCCGAACTGCCGTTCGCTCCGCCCTCCGGGCGGCGCCGCCGCCCCGGCCGCGCCTCGCTCTGCCATCCATCATCGGCTCCGCTCCAGTTCCCAAGTCACTCAGTCACTTCGCACGAAGCGACCCGGAAATTCAGGCAAATTGCGTCCTCTGCCACAGGAATGCGACATGTCAGGCCCACGTACGTGGAGACCCTGCCCGTCCACACGCCGCCAATCGCGAGGCCGGACCACCTCTTGTCACTTTCTGAAAGCGGACCTATTCCGACGCCATGCCCGTGTCCCCCAATCAACGCCTTCTTGTGGTGGACTTCGGCAGCCAGGTGACCCAACTCATCGCCCGACGGCTGCGCGAACTGAACGTCTATTGCGAAGTCCATCCGTTCCAGAACGTGACCGAGGCGTTCCTGAAGGAATTCGCGCCGCAGGCGGCCATCCTCTCGGGCGGTCCCGCGAGCGTCCTGAACAGCGATGCACCTCGCCCGCCCGCGAGCATCTTTGAGATCGGCGTGCCGATCCTCGGCATCTGCTATGGCCAGCAAGTCATGATGGACATGCTCGGCGGCACTGTCGAAGGAGGCAAGATCTCGGGCGGCGGGGGCACTGCCGAGTTTGGCCGTGCCTTCGTGGAGCCGCGGGGCACGCTGCCCATTCTGAAGGGTTGGTTCGACGACCGCCGCGAACAAGTCTGGATGAGTCACGGAGACCACGTATCCAAGCTCGCACCGGGCTTCGAGTCGTTCGGCACATCGCCGAATGCGCCGTTCGCGATCATCGCGGACACGGAGAGGGACTTCTACGCGGTCCAGTTCCATCCAGAAGTGCATCACACCCCGAAAGGCGCAAAGTTCCTCGAGAATTTCGTTCGGCACGCAGGCTTCTCGGGCGACTGGACAATGGCAAGCTACAAGAACGAGGCGATCCTGAAAATCCGCGAACGGGTCGGCGAGTCGCGCGTGATATGCGGCCTTTCGGGAGGCGTCGACAGTTCCGTGGCAGCAATGCTGATCCACGAGGCGGTCGGCGACCAGCTCACATGCGTCTTTGTCGATCACGGCCTGCTGCGCCAAAACGAGGCGGAAGAGGTCGTCGCGATGTTCCGCGACCACTACAACATCCCGCTGATCCATGCAGACGAAGCCGAGCTCTTTCTTTCCGCCCTTGACGGCAAGAGCGACCCGGAAACCAAGCGAAAGATCATAGGGGGCCTCTTCATCGATGTCTTCCAGAAATGTGCCGACGAGATCGATGGCGCTGAATTCCTGGCCCAGGGAACGCTCTATCCTGACGTCATCGAGTCCGTGAGCTTTTCCGGGGGACCCTCTGTCACGATAAAGTCGCACCACAACGTCGGCGGCCTGCCGGAACGGATGGGTCTCAAGCTCATCGAACCTCTCCGCGAACTGTTCAAGGACGAGGTCCGCACCCTTGGCCGGGAGCTAGGGTTGCCGCAAGAGTTCATTGGCCGCCACCCCTTCCCCGGTCCCGGCCTCGCCATCAGGTGTCCAGGCGAGATCACGCGCGACAAGCTCGACATTCTTCGGCAGGCCGACGCGGTCTACATGGACCAGATCCGCCGCCACGGGCTCTATGACGAGATCTGGCAGGCATATGCCGCGATCCTGCCGGTGCGTACGGTCGGCGTCATGGGCGACGGGCGAACCTATGACTATGCCTGCACCCTTCGGGCGGTCACGTCCGTCGACGGCATGACTGCCGACTACTACCAATTCAGCCATGAATTCCTTGGCGAAACCGCGACAAGGATCATCAACGAAGTGAAGGGCATCAATCGGGTGACCTACGACATCACCTCGAAACCGCCGGGAACAATCGAATGGGAATAGCGGCCGCGAACCGTTCAAGACGCGAAATCGCGCCGCATGTTGCAGCCCATGGCCGACTTGCCCCCCCGGACGTCGGGGCGCCCCGCGGCACCCGTTGCGAATGGCGGCTCACGCGCGACAGGGCCCGGTCCGAACCTTGCCGGGTGCGTCTCGCATGACGGACGAGTCAAGGCCACTTCTCGCGGCCCTGTGGATGACGGGTGCCGTCGTCAGCTTTTCGACCATGGCGGTTGCGGGTCGCGCGGCTGCTGTCGAGCTCGACAGCTTCGAAGTGATGACGTACCGCTCGTTCATCGGCCTTGCCATCGTGCTTGCCGTGGGCAGCGCCACCGGCAAGATTCGCGAAATTCGGCTTGACCGGCTGACTCTCCACCTCGTGCGCAACATCGGGCACTTCGTCGGCCAGAATCTCTGGTTTTCAGCCCTGTCCCTGATCACGCTTGCGCAACTCTTCGCGCTGGAGTTCACGACACCGATCTGGGTTGTGGTATTCGCGCTTGTCTTTGCGGGCGAGCGGTTGTCCCGCGCCCGCGTGATGGCCATTGCTCTCGGCTTCGCCGGAGTTCTCTGCGTTGCCCGCCCTGAAGGCGGAGGGGATGCGCTGGGACTCGCCATCGCTGCGGCCGCCGCCATCGGGTTTGCGTGCTCGATCGTCGCAACCAGGGTTCTCATGCGAACCGAGACCGTCCTCGGCGTGCTCTTCTGGCTGACCGTCATGCAGGCGGTCATGGGGATCGTCACCGCGGGCTGGGACGGCGACATTGCCTGGCCTTCGCCCCAGACATGGCCTTGGGTTGTCGTGTTCGGGTGCGGAGGGCTCCTGGCGCACACATGCGTCACGAACGCGCTCGCGGTCGCGCCAGCCATCGTCGTCACGCCAATGGACTTTGTCCGCCTCCCCGCAATCGCGATCATCGGCGCATTCTTCTACTCCGAACCGCTGGATGCCTGGGTGCTGGTCGGCGCTGCGCTGATCTTCAGCGGCAACTACGCGAACTTGCTGAACGAAGCCAAGGGAAACCTTCGCGCACGCATGTAGGCGGCACAGCGGCATTCCGAGGATGGCGTCCGCATCCTTGATCGACACGCTGCGCAACAACGCAGCCGGCAGTCGCCGCGCCGCGAAACGTCGGCGGCGGGTGTCCGCCCCGGGGCCAAGGCGAACAGGGCCTTCGGAACCGCGCGCGGACCGAGGAAATACCCGCAAATTTCGGGTCGCTTCCAGCGGTTGAGACAGATAGGCGGCCTCATGGCCGAGAACCGGATTCCCGTCCGCGCATGGATAGACCTCGTGCTGCTCGCCCTTCTGTGGGGCGGCTCGTTTCTCGCGATTCGCGAGGCGCTCGACGAAATCGGCTTCCTTTCGTCGGTCGCGCACAGGGTGCTCTGGGCGTCTATCGCGCTCTGGGTCCTCGTGGCCGTGCGACGCGTCGCCGTTCCTCGAAGCCTCTGCGCTTGGGGCGCGTTCTTCGTCATGGGATGCCTGAACAACGTGATCCCGTTCTCGCTGATGGCTTGGGGCCAACTGAGCATCGAGAGCGGGCTGACGGCGATCCTGAATGCCGCAACGGCAGTTTGGGCCGTTCTTGCAGCGGCATTGTTCTTTGCCGACGAACGCCTGACCATGCGGCGGGTCATCGGCGTCCTGATCGGATTTCTGGGCGTTTCCGCCGCGATCGGGCTTCAGAATTTCGCAAGTCTAGAATTGCGTTCCCTGGCGCAATTGGCCGTGATCGGGGGCACGGTCAGCTATGCGTTCGCAGGCTGCTGGGCACGCGCACAGCTCGCGGAACAGTCTCCGCTCGTCGCGGCGGCCGCCATGCTCACATGCTCCACCCTTTTCATGCTGCCGCTGTCCTGGGCGATCGAAGGACCGCTTGAGTTCAACCTCAGCCTGTCGACATGGGCTGCAATTGCATACTATGCATTGGCAGGCACGGCAGTGGCCTACATCCTGTATTACCGCATCCTTGCTGCGGCCGGAGCGGGCAATCTGCTTCTTGTGACGTTGATGATCCCTCCAATCGCCATCATCCTCGGCGCCTTGGCGAGAGACGAGGCTCTCGCTTCCAGCGCCTATCTCGGCTTCGCCCTTCTGGGAGTGGGGCTCCTCGTTCTCGACGGGCGAATCGGCAACGCCACAAGAAAAAGCACGTTCCGCTGATTGACCGGGCCCGCCGCGCCCCATAGATGCCATGAGCCGTGTCGGGCTTTTCGCTTGCGGCTGATTCGCCTCGCGT
>VXSG01000057.1 GCA_009838075.1 Boseongicola sp. SB0665_bin_10
TGGATGCCCGGCGTCAAGGAAAATCCGACAAAATCTAGCGTGGGAAGGCCCTGTGACCAAGGGCGCAGCCCTTGTGCATTGTCCGAAATGCCGCGACAATTGAGTCGTCAATTGGAAACGTCAATGTCGGAAAACAAGACGAAGCCGAATGATGCGGACGTCATGGCGTTCCTGAACGCTGTCGAGCCAGAGAGGCGCAGGGTTGACGCTTTGCGGCTCAACGAGGTGTTCCGGGAGGTCACGGGCTTTGAGCCGGTCATGTGGGGAACCAGCATTGTCGGCTTCGGATCCTATCGCTACGTCTACAAGTCAGGCCGCGAGGGTGACTTCCTGGCCACGGGATTCAGTCCGCGCAAGACCAGCCTCACGGTCTACATCATGCCCGGCTACGCAGAATTTGGAGACATTCTGAAAAGGCTTGGCAAGCACAGAACGGGCAGGTCGTGCCTGTACATCAACAGGCTCGACGCTGTGGATGAGGACGTTTTGCGTGAGTTGATCTCAGCGGGCCTGCGTGACCTCGGTGCCCGCTGGCCGGTTGTACCAAGCTAACGCAAGCGTCGGCTTCCGAGGGCGTCGCTTCCAGGCAGTGACAGGCGAAACGCTCCCGGTTGCCTGTGCGCCTCGCGGAGTCTCATTCTGCCGCTTGCGCCCGTCCTTCTCCAGCCGGACCCTGCAGGTTCTTCCGCCTTTCGATTGGTCCCGGGCCAACATGTCGCCGGCTCTTCAATCGAGCGGGAAGTCGGAACGTTCTGAATTCCCGCCTTTCCTGCAGCCGGCGACATCCATGAGCCGAGGAGAAGGCGGTGCACCGCATGCGATGTCCTGGTCGGAACGGGATGCGTGGCGGCGTTGTTCGAGTTCGCACGATGGAGGCCCGCGCGAGGCGCTGCTCGATCAACCGGAACGGCAGGACCGCGGCGTCCTGGGTCGCCGGCAGGTAGCCGGCCCCTTCGTCAACTCGCCTCTCCTGCAACTGGAAGCCACGCGAGACCAAACGCCGAGGGCCAGCCGGCGCTCCCCCCGAACACCAACCGGACGCGGCAGCAGCGTTCGATGCCCGACTTGAGATTCACTTCCCGACTGGAATCCAGGGACCGGGGCCGGTGCCTCGCCGACCCGTGCCAAGCCATTCGAGCGCAGCGCCTGCGGCGTCAAGCCCGCTCCTCAATGCAGCGTTCACCGAAGGAACCCCCATGTATTCGCCGGCGAGAAACAGGCCTCTGACGCCCCCCTCCTGTCGCATGCGATGCAGCGCGGACATGGTGCCTCCGGGAGACAGGCACACGGCTTCCGGCCAACGGTGGACGTGCGCGAAAATCGGTTCACGGGACATCCGCGGGGCGAATCTGCAAATTTCCGCAAGTACCCGCTCCTCGATGCCTCCGTCACTCAACGCGAACAGCTCGTCCGCCTGACTGTCGATCGCAAGCGCGTCAATGAGTGCCTTTCCCTCCGGTGCAACTTCAGGCGCCAGCACTGCGGCGTTGCTCATGCCGGCAATGAGCGACCCCGTCTGCCTGGGAATGCCAACGGCATACCAGTCGGGGGGAAGCGGGCTGGATTCCACTCCGAAGAACACGCGGCAACATCTGGAATAGGTGACCTTGTGCAGGGTGTCGCGAAAGTTGGACGGCAGGCCAGGCACGATCTTGAGGGCCTCGCTCGCGGTCGTGGCACAAACTACGGCGTCAGCTTCGACGAGGCCGGCATCCGTAACGGCCCCCTTTGCCACCTGGCCTTCAAGCACGACCCGGCGAACCGGCGTGGACAAGCTGATGCACGGGCCACAGGCATCCACAAGCGCGTCGACGAACGCACCCATGCCGCCCTTCGGCAAGCACGGCCAGGCATCGCTCTTCAGACCGTTGTGCCACAGCGTTGCCATTGCATAGGCTGCGCCAACCTGTTCGGGATGCGCGAAAGTGTAGCCGGACAGACCTGGACCGAACAGCCATTCCAAGGATTCCGTTCCGACCTCCGCTTCCAGGAACCGGGCCGCACTTTCGACAGTGTCTAGGTCCAGAATCCGCGAAGGGTCATCGAAGTCCAGGGCGTCTTTTCTCGCCTCAAGCAACCGCGCAAGCCTGGATGCCCGCCAAACTCCCCTTGGAGAAAGCAACTGGAAGGACAGCATTGTCTTGGCGGTCTTCAACAGGCTGACAGGTCCGCCGCCGCCGTACAGGCCGTGAAACCGGCCGTTGCGATATATGCCGCTGTGAACGGGCAAAGGCGTCCGTGCCAATGGAACGCCGAGTCGGTCCGCCATCTGCCTGGCGGTTCCGTACGTTTCCAGAAACAGGTTCGCGCCAAGGTCGACCTGAAACCCCCCTATCATCTGCCTCTTTGTCCTGCCGCCAGGGCGCGCCGATGCCTCAAGCACCTGGGCGTTGACGCCGTTCCGCCGGAGTTCATAGGCGGCCGCCAGTCCGGCCAGACCCGCGCCAACGACAAGTACCGACGGGTCATTCGACATTTCGATCCGGTCCCTCGGCAATCATGCGTTCCGTTCGATCCCTGTCAGCCACAACATCGGACGGGCCTCAATGACTCGTCATCGCGACAACGTGCTGCCTGCACCACCTTCGCCAGCGCCCTTGCGAACACGAAGCGCCCCCGCGATCCCTTGCTCTTCGAGGCGCCCAGGCATCCGGCAATGGCACGCCGGTCGCTGCAGTTGCGCAACGCGGTCGCAGGTCCGCGGCCGGTCGAACGGTGCGAAGCGGCAGGCACGCGAGCCGCTCAAGCCACCTGGCGACGAACGAGTTCATGAAACACGCCTCCAGCTGCGTTCAATTCCTCGTACGTCCCGCGCTCAACGACCTTGCCGGCCTGCAACACGTAGATGCGGTCCGCCTGACGCAAAGTGGACAGCCGGTGGGCGATGACGATCCGCGTCACGGGCAGCTTCGCCAGCTCGCTCATGACCCGAGACTGGTTCTCGTTGTCAAGAAAGTTCGTTGCTTCGTCGAGCAGAAGTATGCCGGGCTTTCGTGCCAGCGCCCGGGAAATCGTGATCCGCTGCGTTTCCCCCCCGGACAGGACGCTTTGGTTGTCGCCGACGCAGGTCAGCATCTGCATGGGCAATTCCTTTATTTCGTCTGCCACAGATGCGGTTCGTGCAGCCCACCATACGTCTTCGGCGTCAATGTCGTCCTGGTTGGCGGCAATGTTGTCCCACAGATCCTGTGGATGGAGGCCCGCCTTCTGGGGAACAGCCCCGACCTTGCGACGCAGCTGCCGGACGTTCAACTGCCGGAGGTCGCGCCCGTCGTAATACACCGTGCCGGCATTCGGCTCGTTCAGGCCAAGCGCAAGGCGGAACAACGTGCTCTTTCCGGATCCTGACGGCCCCGCGATCGCGATGAACTCTCCCCGTCGGGCGTGGATCGACACGTCGTCAAGGATCATTGGACTCGCTGAATCATAGCCGAAGGAGACGCGCTCGAACTTCAGGTCTCCACCCAGGAATTCGACCGGTTCCTGGCCGTCGCTTGCTTCCGGAGGCTCGTCGAGGAACGGCCGGATCTGGGCGAGCTCGGGCCCCACTGCGGCCACCGCCGCGAACGAAGCCCCGAGCCGGACCACCCCCGTCACGAACAGCATGAACGCGGCATAGACAAACAGGAAATCCCCCACGGACAAGGCTTCCGGACCGCGCAGCGTCATGGCAGCCAGCAGCGTCGCCGCCGCCAGCAGCGGCAGCGCGGCCCCGAACGCCCGCAGGTGCGCGTCCCAGATGCCAAGCTCGATTTCGGCGCGCTGCTGTTCGCCGAAATGCCGTGCCCACACCGCGTAGGCAGACCCTTCCGCACCTTCGATGCGCAGCTTGGAAATTCCATTGATGAACTGGAACAGGACGCCGGTGAGGCGGTGCGACGCACGAATCATTCGCGCGTAGGGGGAGACCAGCCGAAGACCAATGGTTACCGTCACGACCAGTGCAAACAGGCCGAACGCGGAAGTGATGCCGCCCAGAACGGCATCGTAAAGGAAAATGACAAGAAGTGCCGGCAGCAGGAAAACGATCGAAAGCACGTTGTTGGCGGCCACGCCCTGGGCGGCGTCGCGGAGGCGCTGGAACGCCATGCCGCGCATGGCGCGGTCGCCTGTCGTGTATCGATGGAGGAAGCCGAGAGGGAGCCTGAGGAGGCGATCCCAGAATGCGGCTTCGATCCGGGACGCAATGCGACCTTCAACGCGCATGAGCGACATCCCCTGAAGGACATGGATCAACGCTCCAATCAACGCAACCGCGGCCAGCCCTGCCGCCATGGGAACAAGGAGGCCCAGTTCACCGTTCGGGATCGCACGGTTCACGACGAACCCCAGTGCCAGGGCCGGCAGCAGCATGACCAGGCCACCTGCCAGTCCAGCCGCCGCGAAGCGGGCCAGACCCGCACCAAGCCCCTTTCCGAATATGTGCAGCAGCTCGCTCGGGCGGACGGAGCCGGACCCCATCGACCGATAGAAGTGCCAGGCTTCGTTGCCGAGCGAAGAGACGCACTCCGAGGTGACTGCGGTCGTGCGTTCGGTCGCCGGGTCAAACATCCGATAGCGCCCAAATGCTCCGGGCAACAACGCCACCGGGCTTCCGTCTTCCGCGCGGAACGCCAGCATCGCACCGCTGTCGCCTATCCACCAGCGGTCGATCGCGTCAAGCTGAACCCTTCGCCCGCGCACGCAGGATACATCCAGAACGTCGATGAGATCGGGAGGGCTTTCCAGCGAGCCGGTTCTCTTCGGCCACAGGAACCTGATTCCTTCATGCCTGCCGATGGTTCTGAGAGCCTTTGCCAAAGGTGACCCATCATCGTCGACGCTTGTCGGTTCCTGCCAACCCGAAACATTCAGGAGCTGGTTCCGGGCCCGGGTCTCGTCGACGCGGCGGACAACGGTGCTGGCACGCTCCAGATGGGCTTGATCCACGACCGCGAGCATCCGATTGATCCGCTCAGTGGCAAGCACCAGCCCATGGAACCCGGCCAAGGAAGGCAGCAGGCGGCCATCAGCGGCCAATTCGTCCGAGGACAACGGTGCCGCAAGCCGCTGCGGCGGGGTCAGCGTCAGCCAGCTCGCCGGCGTCAGTGGAAACGCATCGGTCGCGGAGACCGAATCCGGCCCCCCGTCTCCGACGTCAACCAGATCCATGTAGAGACCTGCACCCGGGGACGAGGCCGGCATGCGCACCCATGCCACTCCGCGCCGTGCTGAAACCGTGCGGCCTTCCATTGACGGCGACTGCCCGGCTTCGAGAAGCACGTTTGGCAGCGGCCGGTTCATCGGGTCCCGGGATAGGGCGGCGGACACATCCATGATCCACGCGTCGACCAGCGACGCCAGCTCCGAAACTTGCACATCCGCAAGATTCTCGACCGGCAACCGCCGCAGGACAGTGCCCGGCAGGCCCTTCGCCGTCAGGCTCAGCGTCGTTTCCTCTGTCTGTGGCACCACGCCGGGAAGCAGGCGACCCGCGTCGGCGCGCGTCAGCAACTGCAGGGCGGTCCGCTCCACGCCGTTCTGCCGCTCGACAAGAAAGATGTCGACCGCACCCGATTCGACGAACCACACGCTTCCGGCATCGGCCATGTCCAGCGGCAAGTTGCCCGCGCAAGGCACTGCCGTGCCAGACTCGGCGGCGAGACCGGCGAACGACCCTTTGCCTAGCTCCTGCATCGCACCAACCCTATCCCGCCCTGACCAACCGGCAGTAGAGGCCGTCCGAATCACTCATGAGTTCGTCATGGATCCCTCGTTGCACCACCGCCCCCCTATCCAGGACGACGATCTCGTCGCAGTCCCGGATCGTGCTCAACCGGTGCGCCACGACCAGGCAGCTCACGCCCCGGCGCCGCAGGGCATCATCAACCGCCCTTTCTGTTTCGGCATCCAATGCGCTGGTCGCTTCGTCGAGGATCAACACGGTCGGATTTCCCACCAACGCCCGGGCAATCTCGAGCCGCTGGCCTTCTCCGCCGCTGAAGTTGCCGCCGTCCTCGTCAACCTGTGCCTCATATCCGAGCGGCCGGTCGAGGATCCGGTCATGAATGCAAGCGTCCCGCGCTGCCGAAACCAGCATTTCGTCAGGTACCGCGGGATTCCACAAGGTGATGTTTTCGCGAACAGTGGCCGAGAAAAGAACGGGGCTCTGATCGACCACGGAAAGGGAACGCACCAACACCTCGTCGGGAATCTCCTCTCGTGGCAGGTCGTCGAAAATTATTTCGCCGGACCAGGGCTCGTAGGCACCGGAGACGAGAGACGCCAAGGTCGACTTCCCGGACCCGCTCGCGCCGACCACCGCGATCCGTTGGCCTGGCATGATGACCAGGTCAATGCCTGTGATCAGGGGTGGACGGCCGCGATCATATCCAAAAGTCACGCCACGGAGCTCCACGCGGCCGCTCAATTGCAGGCGCCCGTTCAGCGTCGCGGTGGCGTCCGATCCGACATGCCGGCGTCCGTACCGGGCATCCTCATCGCTTTCGGCAATGTCCTCGACACGCTGCAATCCGATGGCGAGCGCCTGCCAGCCATCGGCGGACTCGGCAAACTTCCCGACGGGCGCAAGGAACAGTGCTGCCAAGACATAGAACGCGGCCAGTGCGCCGACCGTCATGTCATCGAACATGACCTGGACCGCTCCAAGGGCCAGCACGGCGGCGTGGGCGAGAATCAGGAACAACCCCGGAAGGGCGGCGCCAACGTGACCGAACTCGACAAACCGCTGCCGCGCCGCGAGCTCGCGCGCCTGATGGCCGCCCCAGCGCGAGAAGAAGCCATCGTCCGAAGCGGTCATCCGCAGATTGTCGGCTTGATGCAGCATCAACATGCCGTGCCCGGTCAGCATGCTCTGCTCGCGCCGCAACAGGTGGTTCTCTTCGGATCTCATGCGCTCAACCGCCCGCGCCGCAAGAACGTTCAAGACCGCCAGGCCGAGAACGACCAGCGCCAGCGCAGCGTCAAAGACGAACATGGCCACCAGAAACACCGCGCTCATTGCAAATTCGATCGCCAATTCGACCAGATGGACCTGAAGTCCCTTTGCAATCCTGTCCACCGACAGAATTCGCTCGGTCAGGTCGCTGGAGAGCCTTTGGCTGAAATACTCGATCGGCAGCCGCAGCAGCTTCGACAAAAGGCGATCCCCGAACACGACTGACATCCGGATTGACAACCGCTTCATGCAGCGCTGCTTGAGCCAGCTCAGCACGTAGACAAGGACGCCGGCAATGGCCACGATGCCGGCCGCCGCGATGCCCCACTGGCCGTCCTCGCCCAAGACGCGGTCCACGAACAGGCCAAGTGCCACCGGCGCGGCCAGTGCGAGCATGGCCAACATGATTCCGCACGCCAGGAGATAGAACATCGGACCGGCACTTCCGTGCAACCACGGCGGGAGACGCCGCAGCATCCCGGGGGGATTTCCACCGCGCTGGAATCCCGACTCCGGCATCAGTTGCAAGGCGATTCCCGAGAACCCCCTGGCGAATTCGTCCATGGAAAGCTTGCGGCGACCAATGGCCGGATCGTTCAGATACGCACGTTGTCCGTCGAAACCCTCCAGAATCAAGAAGTGGTTCCATTCCCAGAACAGTATCTGCGGAAGCGGCATGTTCAGGAGATGGCGCGCATTCACGCTCTTGCCGGTACATTTCAGCCCATAATGCCTGGCGGCCCGCGCCAGGCCTGCGGCCGTCGAGCCGTCCCGGCTGACTCCGCACCTTTGGCGCAGTTCGGTCAGCGGCACCCAGCGCCCAAAATGCGCGAGCACGCTCCCCAGGCACGCGGCGCCGCATTCCGTCATATGCATCTGCATCATCAGCGGCGTGACAACCCGGCGTGCCGTCCTGGCTGGCGCCGTCCGCGATTGCACCGATTTGCCTCGAGAGAAAAGCGACATCAAAGCATGCGGGGAACGAACAGCGAGGCTGGAGAACCTTCGCCAAGAACCAGCCGAACCCGACACGCGGTGCCGTCGGGCACGGAGCCGTCGGGCGCCTGGCGAAGCCGGACATCGATCCGATGCAAGCCCTCCACGACTGCCGGCGGCACGGACGCAAGCCATTCCGGCATGGATCCGCCGACGACGGAAACCACCTCCCCTTCCAGTCTCTGCGTGCCACCGCCGGGCATTGTCACTTCCACGGTCGCCGGCATTCCCGGGCGAACGCGCCGCGCAATGTCGGGGCCGACCCGCAGAACCGCGTGGACCGGTCCGGCCTCGGCGTCGCCGCCGCTCCTGACCCGCGCGACAGGTTTGCCGGCGGCAACGAACTCTCCGGGCGCGGCGCGCAACTCCGTGACCTCGCCTGCAACATGCGAGACGATGGTCTCTCGTGCAGCCCGCCGCGCCTCCAATGCCAGGAGCGCCACGCGCATCTCCTCCAGAAAGGCGGGCGACGGCGGGTCGTCTTGAAGCATCTCCTTCGCTTCTCCTCCAACAACCCCCAGCCGGCGCCGCAGTTCCTCCACTTCGCGGTCCAGTTCGGGCACGCTCTGCCGGGCGACCCGTCCACCTGCTGCAACACGGTCTCCCGGCAACGCGAAATACTCGAGCAAGTGTCCCGGTTCGGTCGAAGTCACTTCGTGCCGCTCGCCCGGTTCAATCAGCACGCCGTCAATCATGACATCATGCTGTATGCGGCCGAACACCGCCCAAGCGAGCAGCGCGAGCATCAAAAGGGCCGTTGCGATGAAAATGATCCGCTCGTGGGGCGCTGTCACCGTAAGCAGGACATCAAACTGCCTGAGCTTGTTCCTGCTTGAGGCGGCCTGGTCTAGACGTTGCAATCCCAACATCTGCGCAACTCCGAAACCTCGGCGACGTCAACTGGCACTGCATCATGTGCCCGCAGCCCTGACGCGAAGAACATCGAATCAATGGCCGTTGATGGCATGATCCAAGCTGAATTGCAATTCGGCGGACAGCGAGACAGCGAGTCCCGAAGAATTTCTTTTTGTTCATTATCAATCTGTTGCGTGGCAGTGACGGATTTTCCTCCGGCGGGCATCCGCCGAGGCCGACATGCTTCGCGCGGCATGCAGACACATCGCCCAGCCGCAAGAATCGCGGTGGCCGGCGTCAGGATGATCGCGACGCTGTCACGATCGGACACGATCCTGGCCGCACCGGCGGCGGAACGAAAGGTGCGGATGCGGGGTTGAAAGTGCCAGGGCGACCGGATAGATTCGGAGTCCATACTGACCCAAAAACAAGAGGTGTGGCCATGGATTGGCAATCGTTCGCAGAAACGCCCCTGCAGTCGGCGGAAGACATGCGCCGTCAGATCACGGACAGGGCCGTCAGCGACGGGGAGTTCCGTAGCCTTTTGGTTTCGAGCCCCAAGAATGCAATCTCCCAGGAACTGGGCGTGGACCTTCCTGATGACATCAACGTCGTGGTCCACGAAAGCGATGCTCAGACCCTCCACCTGTCCCTCCCCGTCAGCGAGATCGGGGAAGAGCAGCTTGAGGCGATCGCGGCAGGCCGCTGCTGCTGCTGAAAACAAGATTCCGGACTCCCCTGATGGAGACCCCGCGGGGGAGCCGGAGATTCGTTGGCTCCTTTGGCCGCGCGGCGGCCGACGAACACTGAACGGGGTGGCACGTTTCGGAGATCGGCATGGCGGACAGTGGAACGCTTCATGATTCTCTGAACGCAGGCGGGAAGATCGGAGGAGGCGCTCCGTCCGAACTGTCGTTCTTCAAGGCCATTCCCTACTTTTCCTCGATCGCCATCTTTCCATTTGTCGCCGTGGCGGCGTTGTACGGAGGATGGTGGCTGGCAGCACCGTTCGTCTTTCTGTGGCTTGTCGACTTTTTCGACACCGCACTGGGTACGGACGAGATAAATTTCAACCCTAACCAGCAGAACAGCCAGTTGTTCTGGTACAAGCTGGCGGTGTGGTGCTGGGTGGCAATCTACCCGATAGCGTTCATTTTCGCGTTCCGGCAAGTCTTCGTGGCTGACCATCTTGCCCTTTGGGAAGACGTCCTGATCGTGCTGGCCTTGGGGGGCATGGCCCGACTGACGCTCAATGTCGGCCACGACATGATGCATCGTCGCACGATGCCGGAACGCCGCATCGGCGAAATCGTGATGGCTTCCGTTTCCTTTCCGCAGGAAGTGACCGAGCACGTTCTTGTCCACCACGCCCACATCGGCACGCCCAAGGACGCCGTATCGGCGCCAAAGGGCCAGGGTTTCTGGCAGTACCTCCCCCAATCCGTGTTCCGCAGCTACAAGGACACCTGGATCGTGGAACGGGACCGCCTGGCCCGCCGCCGCCTGCCGGTCTGGCACCACACGAACCCGGTCTGGCGCTACGTTCTTGAAACCGCCGCCTGGTATGCGCTGGCTTACTGGATCGGCGGGGTCTACGGCTTGCTGGTTTTCGCCGCCATCTGCGCCATGGGAATATTCCAGCTGCGGATGGTCGATTACATCCAGCACTACGGATTGCAGCGCGTGCGCCTTCCCGGCGGCCGTTTCGAACGCGTGCGCCCGCGACATTCATGGAGCGTCGCCTACAAGCTGCCCAACTGGTTCTACTACAACGCGCAGCGCCACGCCGACCACCACATGTCCGCGACCCGGCTTTACCCTCTGCTGCAGCATTCCGGGCCAGACGAAGCGCCGCAGCTTCCGGGAAGCTACTCGGAGATGGGCAACCTCGTCCTCCATCCAAAGCGCTGGTTCAAGAAGATGGATCCGCTGGTCGACCAATGGCGCGCGCATTTCTATCCCGAGATCGATGATTGGCGCGCCTACGACAGCGCCGCATACCGAGCGCGCCCGGACGCGTTCGAAGAGATAGACGAGATTTGTCGTGCGGCACCGGATCTTGCGGATTGGATAAACCGCGACCCGGGCTTGCTCGATGGCCTCGAGAGTCGCGAATTCACGGATCTCGACCTGCCGGACGGATTCGGACCCGACACGGCGTTCGAGACCTTGGCACGCCGTGGCCTTGCACGCGTCTACTGGACGCATGAACTCGACGTCGCCGAGATGCGGGCGAGGATCGCCGACGTTCCTGTTCGAGACGTTCAGGACGCGATCGAGGCCGTGCGAAACTGGTCGAACGACAAGGTCTTTCAGGTATCTGTTCACGTGTTGCGCGGCAACCTGTCGCCGGGCGAGGCCGGGACGGCGCTGTCCAACATCGCGGAAGCCACGGTCAGCGCCGTGCTGTCCGCCGTCAGTGAGGACTTTGCTCATCTGCGTCCTGACGAAGGGATCGTGGTTGCGATGCTTGGCGACCTGGCAAGCTGCGACGCCGTGTTCCAGGCCGAACTGGACGTGTTGCTCCTGCATGAGGGAAAGCGCACGAAGAAACACGACGCCATGTTTCGCCGTTTCCGGGAAGCGTTGCAGGTCCTGTCACGAGACAACCTGCTCCTTGCCCCGATTCCGCCGCGGAGCGAGGAACCGCGGCCCGCCGAATCCCTGGCCGACTTCTCGCAGAGGCTCAAGACCGCAGCGCCAGGCGGAGAAGCGCTGGACCTCATCCGGGCGCGTCGCGTCTTCACTTGCGGAAATGCGGAGATCGGCGGGCGATTTGACGAAGCTCGGCTCGAAATATTGCGCCGCAGCAACGCGCGTGACGCGGCGATTGCCGAATTGGGCCCCAGCGTGCCGACGCGCAACGCGGAGTCGGACTCGCTGTCATCCGTCCTCGATGCGGCCGGCGGCTACAGGGACGTCGAATTGGCGGCACGCCACCTGCAGCTAACCCATGCCGCCACGACCCCCGCGATTCTCGCCCCCGAGTCGGTTTCCGTCTTTCGAATTGCCGGAGAGCGTGGGACGGTGCCCACCGATGTCGCAGCCCGTCTGGCGGCCGCCGCCGAGCTCTGGAGGGATTTGCGTGGCATCCTGCGACTGGTCGGAGAGCATGGCGGGTCCGTCGACACGGCATCCGGAACACAAAGGGCCGTTGTGGCGCGTGCCTGTGGCGAAGACAGTTTCGACGCGCTGACCGCCAGCGTCCGGAAGACCGCAACCGCTGCTGCATCTGGCATCCATGAACTGCGTGGCTGAAAGCCGGCAACCCGAGAACGACCAAGGAGCCGGGGCGGCCAATATGCGCTGCACGCAGATTCCGAAACCGCGCCAGCGGTCGAGTTCCCTGCCTCGCTCTCGAAATGTGACTGCAATTCAATCGGCAAATCGATCGCGAGTTTAGGGTTGAACGACCGCCTGTTGACTGGCAGTTGAAGCACCGGGGTTTCTGCACGTGTCGAGAATCACTGCCTTGCATTTCTTTGGTCCACCCATCGCGCATCGGCCCGTCATTCCAAGGGCTTCCAGTCATGGCTAATTCCCGATTCCAAAGGCGCTTCGAGGAACTCTTGGCCGTTGCCGACATTCGCATTGGCGGTGATCGGCCTTGGGACATGCAAGTGCACCGCGAGGAAGCTTTCGCGAAGTTCTTTGCGTATGGATCCTTGGGGATGGGCGAAAGCTACATGGATGGCTGGTGGGACTGCGATCAACTCGACGAGCTGGTCAGCCGCGCCAGTGGTGCAGATCTCCAGAAGAAGATGCGTCCGTCGGACCTGTTGCTTGCAGTGCAGGCGCGATTGATGGATCCGATGGGCGGCCGTCGCGGTTCCCGGGAAGGCGAACGCCACTACGAGCTTGGCCGGGAGTTCTATCGCCGCATGCTCGACAAGCGCATGATCTACAGTTGCGGCTACTGGAAGGACGCAGCGACCCTGGATGAGGCCCAGGAGCACAAGCTGGACCTGATGGCCCGCAAACTGCGACTCGAGCCGGGCATGAGAGTGCTCGACATCGGCTGCGGTTGGGGCGGGTCAATCCACTACCTTGCGGAACGCTACGGCGTTTCGGGCATGGCCGTGACCATATCCCCCGATCAGTATGAGGTGGCCCGGGAGTTGTGCAGGGGCCTGCCGGTGGAAATTCGGCTGCAGGATTATCGAAAGGTCGACGAGCGGTTCGACTGCAGCTATTCGATTGACATGCTCGGCCACGTCGGACGCCGAAACTACCGGGCTTACATGGAAGCCGTGAAACGCAACCTCCGCCCCCGTGGATTGCACCTGGTGCAAACCGCGGGCAGCAGCAACAGCACGGTGAAAGCGGATCCCTGGGTCAACCGGTACATTTTTCCCGGTGGCCACATTCCCTCGCCGAAACAGGTCACCGAGGCCGCGGAGGGCGTGCTTGTCCTGGAAGATTGGCACAGCTTCACCCAGGATTATGACCGCACTTTCATGTGCTGGCATGCCAATCTTCCCTCCGCTTGGGAGAGTCTGGACGGCGGCCCTGACGACCGGCTGAAGCGCATGTGGAGTTACTATCTTCAGAGCTTCGCCGGGGTTTTCCGGTCCGGCGCCAGCCAGCTCTGGCAGGTCGTGTTCTCCAGTGCGGGCCCGGGTCCGGACTATTTCCGCTAGGTGCATCCGCAATTGTCCGCCACACCGCAGCCAATGCCTGTTCCGCAAAGGGTCGTCCGGAAGACCGCTGAAGACACGGGTCTCGTTGAAAGGCCGACGCTCGCACCGCATTTCGGATTCCACGCGATTGACGACCGGCAGGTATTCCTGGTCTCCGAAACCGTCAACACGTTGCTCCACGGGCAAATCCATCCCGATCTGCTGCCGCTTCTCAACGGTCGCCACACATATTCGGAGATCGTCGCCAGCCTGGCCGGAAAGCACCCGGAAGCAAGCGTCCGGACGGCGCTGGTCTCGCTGGCGTCCAAGGGATATGTCGTGTCAGGCGAACACGCTCTGGAAACTGGACTGGCGGCGTTCTGGACCTCGCTGGGTGCCTCGCCCCGATTTGCCGAGGAACGCCTCGCAAATTCTCGCGTGGCGATTGCCGGCAGCGCCGGCAGCTTCGCCGAGCGGCTTGCCTCACTGGGCGCGGCGGTCACCGATGACCTGGGTGCCGCCGCAATCTCCGTCGTCTTCTGCAACGACTATCTGGACGAGCGGCACGCCGAGATCAATCTGCGGCATGTCGCGTCCAACAGGCCGTGGATGCTGGTAAAGCCCGGCGGCCTGAAGCCACTGTTCGGCCCGGTGTTCCGCCCTGCGGCGCACGGCCCATGCTGGGCATGTCTTGCCTATCGCCTGCGCGGCCACCAGGAAATCCACAACTTCCTCCGCAACGTGACCGACGGAGACATCGCCCTCGCTCCCAGGGCTGCCGCGCCGGCCAGCCAGGATGCGGTTCATGGCGTCGCTGCGGTCGAGCTCGTGAAATGGCTTGTGCTCGGCGAGGCGGCGTTCATTCATGAACAGGCGATCTCCCTCGACACCGTTGATCTCTCGCTCGCACACCACCCCGTGACGCGCAGGCCGCAATGCCTCGTCTGCGGCGACGGTGCGCTCCACCGCGCCGACCGTGAACCGGTTCCAGTCCGCCTGCAGAGAAGCCCGAAGAACCTTCGCAACAGCGGCGGGGTGCGCTCGGTCTCGCCAGAGGCGACCCTTGCGAAATATCGTCACCTGGTCGATCCAGTGGGTGGTGTGGTGACGTGGTTGAGACGCACGACCAGCGAATCCGATCCTTGGCTGCACGTCCACTGGGCCGGGAGCAACCTGGCGCTGAAGAACAGGGCGCTGAACGTGCTGCGTCTCAGCCTGCGGACCAAGAGTGCCGGCAAGGGCAGCACGCCTCGCCAGTCGGAGGCGAGCGCCCTTTGCGAGGCGCTCGAGCGCTATTGCGGCGCCTTTCACGGCGACGAGATCCGCTGTCGGAAACGATACGCGGACTTTGACTCCGACGGTTCCGAAGCCATCCATCCGAACAGCGTGCAACTGTTCAGCGAAGCGCAGCTGGACGATGCGGACCGAATAAACGCAAGCGGCCATCCCTACAACGTGGTGCCGCCGCGCCTTGACCCGGATGCCGAGACGGACTGGTCGCCGGTGTGGTCGCTTACAGGGGATTGCCCGCGATACCTTCCGACGTCCCTGCTCTACTACGGCGCATCGACTGACAATCGCAGGGTCAAGGACTTCGTCGCGGATTCCAACGGTTGTGCGGCTGGAAACACGCTGGAGGAAGCGATACTGCAGGGATTCTTCGAACTGGTGGAACGCGACGCTTTCGCGGTCTGGTGGTACAACCAGTTGCGCATCCCGGAAGTGGACCTCGACAGCTTCGATGACGAATATCTGGCGATGGCGCGCGACTACTACCGCGCTCTGAACCGCGACCTGTGGGTGCTTGATGTCACTGGAGATTTCGGAATTCCGGCCTTTGTCGCCCTGTCGCGCCGGACCGACAGGAAGCCTGAGGACATCATCTACGGCGCCGGGGCGCACATGGACCCCCATATCGCGCTCCTCCGCGCAGTGTGCGAGCTCAATCAGTTCCTGAACTGGGTCCAGGGCACGGGCCCTGGGGGTGCCGGCTATCAGGTGGACGACCCGCAGTGCCTGGCGTGGTGGCGGCATGCGACAATCGAGAACCAGCCCTATCTTGTGCCCGCGCCCGACGCTTCGCCGCGAGGAAAGTCCAGTTACCCCGTCGTCGAAACCGACGATCTGCGGGACGATCTGGAACGATGCCGGGCCCTCGTTGAAGCCAAGGGCATGGAATTTCTCGTGCTTGATCAGACCCGTCCAGACATCGGCATGCCGGTCGTGCGGGTCATTGTGCCGGGCATGCGTCACTATTGGGCACGTCTGGCGCCAGGGCGGCTGTTCGACGTCCCGGTCGAGATGGGATGGAAGGAGCGCTGCATCGCTGAAGCGGACGCCAACACTGCCCCGGTCATCGGTTGAAGTCATGCACGGAACGGCATGACATTTCCGCCTGCATGTGAGATTTGTTCATCCGTCGCCCGTTCAGCATTGACCCGCGACGGGCATCTTGCGGAGACTGGCCGATGAGCGTCAACGAGGACTGGGCCCGTACAGAGAAGTGCCTGCCTTTCGTGGCGGATTCCATGGGCCATCTGTTGGCGCGGATGCGGCCACACATTTCCGCTCGAATTCTCGACGGACCGGCACTATGGCGACTGCTCGACTGCGCGAGCGACCTTCCGGTTACCGCGGCGGCATTTCCATTTGGGATCGAGGTTCCGCTGCATGTGCCGGAGCCACGGTCGAATTTCGGCATTTCGCTTGTCGGAGACAGTCTGACGGCTAGACACTTCCAGCAAGGGCGAAATGCGGAGGACACCGAGAAGTCGTCTGCTGGTGTTGCATGGATACTGGACGAGACGGACCGGGAGACGTCAACTCTGCGCCGCGTCATTGGCAGGAAGATGGGGCTCGAATTCGAGATCAGCCTCGCGGAAAGCCCGTCGCGGACGGACCCGGGCATTTTCCTGTTTCCAGCAGGCGATGTGCTCGAGGGCGGCGCGGGCCGGTTCCAGGAACTGGGTGCGGTACACGACGCGCTGGTCTTCGCCGGCGGCTGGAACCCGGATGTCGCGGAACGCCGCGAACTCGATCGTCTCTATGCGGCGCTGCCGCCAAAACGGCGCATCAGGAGGGTCGGCGCGTTCCCGTCGCAGGAAAGGACGATCCGGACGACCGCAACAGATTTCAGGACGGCGGTCGAAGTGATGGCATATCTCGAGCGCGCGGGCTGGCCAGGTGACGCCTCGGCGGTTGGCGAGGTGGTTTCGTTCTTCGATGAATACAAGACCTTCGTCTATCTCGGTCTCCAATTCGACGTCACTGCGAATGGGCTCGGGCCAAGCTTGGGCCTTAGCTTCTATGCCCATGAATCGGACTGGCTCAAGGACATGGAGTGCTGGATGCCCTTGATCGAAGCCATCGGCGAGCGGAAGCTGGCCCTCCCCGGGAAGCTGGAGGCGCTGGCGAGGTGGTCGAACGGGACGGCGACCATGTATTCCGAGGCCGGACCAATCATTTTGGTTCGCGGCATACACCACGTTGAAATGTCGATCATCGGTGACAATGTCGGGCCGGTGAATGGTTACGTTTTCTTCCTCATGATGTCCACGCGGCCTGGCAAGGAAACGGCGGGCCGGGGCTCACGATAGAGGGACAGATGCACGCCAGCATGGATTCCCGTCAAGAAAGACCCATGACAATCGTCAACGAATGTCACCGGGTCGGTACGGCCTGGGCGCAGGCAGGATCGGCTGACTGTTCCAGCGCTCCGGCCGTCCACGCTCGCGGCGGCAGGATTCGGGTGGCGGCGTGAACGAACTCGACATTCCTTCGGCCTATCGGGACGGATACCGCAAGGCGGCCATCCTCAACCCGGACATCGCCACGAACTATGTCGCGAGCACGACTGTCGGCGACCCGCTCGCCGATGCCGTCGTTGAGGCGTTGGCATCGCTCCCGGCCCAGGAAATCAGTCGCGTAGTGAACGCCTGCATGGACCGGAATGCGGGGGCCCTCCCAAACACGCCGTCGGCGCTGAACGACCTCATCGAATCCCTTAGTGTCGTTCCGACGTGGTTCGACGACGACGCGGTCCTGCCTGGTCGCCTGGCCCTGCACCGACACATGGACCTGTTCATCATCGGGCTCTTCTACGTCAGCCTGCAAAACTTCGACAGCCTGATGAGCCGGGTGTTTTTCTTGACGGGCGAGGGCACGACCCAACAAGGACTGCGGGTCATCCGGCAGAACATGCGATACTTGACCCAGACGCTCATTCTTCCGCAGGCGCTGGATCCCTGGGAGGACGGCTGGAAGTTCTCCATTCGGATCCGCCTGGTGCACGCACGCGTCCGGCGGGGCCTAAGCAATTCGGGGCAGTGGAGCGTGATCAAGTACGGCGTGCCCGTCAGCGCTGCAAACATGGCGCTCACATCAGCCAATTTCTCCGCATCGCTAATCCGAAATGTTGATCGACTTGGAGCGAACCTGAGCGATTGCGAACGCTCCAGCATAATGCAGATATGGCGTTACGCGTCCTGGTTGATGGGAACTCCCGATACGCTGCTGTGCGAAGGCGACGAGGATGCGACTTCCGAACTGTCCAGGATCGGCCATGTCTGCGAACCATCGGCCGACGCAATCACGACCGTGATAGCGAACGCAATGATTGCTCTCCTGCCGGAAGTCGCAAAGTTGACTGATCCGGCCAAGAAACGGGCCATGATCGAACATGGGTATCAGCTCTCCCGTGCGCTTCTTGGCGACGCGTTCGCCGACCGGCTCGAATTTCCCCACAAGCGGACAGCCGGTCTGTTGCCCTTGATGCGCCTGAGGAATCGTCTGCAGAAGATGCCTGGCCACCTTGCTCCAGCCATTGCGCGGCTTTGGAAGGATGATCCGTTCCTGCAACTGCTTGACGCCGCCATGATCGCAAGTCTCCGCGGACAGTTGCCAGATGAATTGAAGGCCGCGAAGGCGCGTGCAGCCGCCAAAAAGCGGTCGTGATCGTCGTGGCCGGCGCATAGGCGGGACGCCTCGCCTTTCCAGGGTTTCATGCCTTTCCGGTCGCAGGCATCGCGACAGCGACCAATGTCATCGCCCCCGTCGGGGCTGGCATCATGGACAGGGAAGGTCCGCCAGGGGATTCGAGGAGAGGTGAATTTCCAATCTGGACAGGATGGTCGGCGTGTCGGGTGTCCGTGGAGGACTGCCGGCCCGGATGCGAGGCTTCCTGGATTCGCCGCCGATCGACGGCCGGGAACGGGAGCATCGGCAATGCGTGATCGAGTTTCCCCGCCCGTTGCATCGCTACGGGCTCGCCAATCAGTTCGCGGTTCCCGGAATCGAACGGTCGTTCTGCTACCGATGATGATGCAAAGGCATCGTCCGCAGAAGACGCATGGCCGCCTACCATGGAGGCTCGGACGGGTCTTCGAAATTGAGCCCTTGCTGCGACTGCGCGATGACAGGCGATTGCGCTTGACGCGCAATTTCGGGATTGGCTAAGTCAGGAACGAAATTTTCGCGAGGTGGTGGCCATGGTGGTCGGTTCTGCAAAATATGGCGCAACGCAGGCTGCCGAATCCATGTTGTTGGCGCCGCCATGCATGCGGGAGAGCCGGTGACTGCGGGGCGGTCAAGCCACCCGGTTGACGGCTGCGGCGAAGACAGTGCCGACCGGCAGGACGGAACGCACCCGGGAACCGAAGCACGGTCGACCGCGGCAGGCGACGCACATGGAAAAGAGGTCGGGGACCACTATGACAGACTGACCGAGTCATTCTACCTGAACTGGAGCCGGGACCACATTCACCTCGGAGTGTTCGAGCCGGGGGAGTGCCCTGAACCCGGCGAGATGAACTGGCAGTCGAAAGGTCTCGCCCGCGCCCTTATACGCACGGTGGAGCTTACCGTTGCTCCCGCCGGAATCGAGGCGCATCATCGCGTGGTTGACGCCGGGTGCGGTGTGGGCGGCACGGCCATCCTGCTCGCAAAGCAGGTGGGATGCTCAGTCACCGGCGTTTCCAACAGCGCCGTGCACCTGAAGCTCGCGGAAGAGAAAGCGGTCGCCGAAGGCGTGTCGGAACTGGTTCGCTTCGAATACGCCGATTGCTCACGCAGACTCCCCTTTCCAGACGACTCCATCGACGTGGTCGTCAACGTCGAAAGTGCGTGCCATTACCACGACCGTTACCAATTCCTGCGCGAAGTCCGCAGGGTACTCAAGCCCGGCGGGCGACTGGCGGCGATGGACTGGATGGCGCCTGACGGCCTGACCTCGGAGCAGCATGACGAATTCCTCCAGCCGATGCTCTCCGCCTATGTCATCAAGTCCCTCGACAGTCCGTCCTCATACTCGGAGAAACTGCGCAGGGCGGGCCTCGAAATTCTGGAATTCGAGGGATTCGGCGGCAAGGAGATGGACAACCTGAAACTCATCAAGAACAGCCGCGACAACTTTTGCTTCTCGCTGCTTGCCGGCGCCAAGTCGCCGGAGTTTCTTGCTCTTTTTGAACGAATGCGGACCTTTTACCTCGCATGGTCGAACGGCGCCTTCGAAACTCGGCGATACTGTGCCGTCAAGCCGGGCTGACTTCCGCTTGACCGGCGGCAGTGAGCGGTTTCGGATGCAGATGGGAAACGCTCGCGCACGAATTGGCCGGAAGCAAGGAACTTGACGATTTGCACCGGTTGCATCCTGACGCCATGCATCTTTCGGCGGTCGCCGATGCCTTCCACTTTCTCTGCAAGCGCCTGCGCAACGGGGCAGCCAGCTGCGACCGTCATCACTCTCGCCAGGTCAAGCGATTGCATGTTCGGTTCTTGCTGCCGCTCTTGACGATGGCAGGTCGGCGGCGCAACATTGATGCATGAGCCTTGGGACGGAGTCCGAACTGGCGCGGGACGCTTCGGTTACCGCCTGCTACAACGACATGACAAAGCGGCTTCTTCAGGTGAATGGCGACCTGAGGATGATCCACTTTGGGCTATGGGGTCCCGGTGTCAAATCCGAAGAGGGCGCCCAAATGCGCGCCGTGCACGCTTTGGTCGAGGGATGCGGGCTTGGCCCGGGAAAGCGGGTTCTGGATGCAGGTTGCGGCCTCGGCGGACCGGCGGTCGCGCTGGCAAGAAAGTATGGCGTGCAGGTCACCGGCCTGACCATTTGCGAACCGCACGTCGCTGAGGCGACAGAATTCGCGGCAAGGCGTCGCGTAGATCATCTCGTCGAATTCCGGCATGGCGATTTCATGGAAATGCCCTTCCCCGAAGACTCTTTCGACATTGTGATCAATCACGAGACCTTCTGCTACGCGCCGGACAAGCATGCCTATCTGCGAGGCGCGATCAGGGTGCTCAAGCCAGGCGGATCGTGCCGCATGGCAGAAGGCCTGCTAAGCGGCAAGCCGATGTCAGAAGCCCAGAAGGCGGTCAATGCCGGCGTGCACAGGGGTTGGCGCATACAGCCGCTCGTCGAGTGTCAGGAAGCCCTTGCCATGATGGAGCAGACAGGCTTCGAGAACATATGGGAGCGCAACCTGGACGCGGAAGTTGCGCCGTCCACCAAGGGTCTCAGCAACTGGTGGAAGATGCGTGTATTCCTGACGCCCCCGCCGAAGGCGGAGGATTTGACCTACCATGAGTTCATGCAGGCCACCGTCGGCTTCGATCAGGGGCTGAGGGAAGGCGTCTTTACCTACCGCCTGATATCGGGAACAAAACCAGGATAGCGCCAGCCTCCGGATTGCCCTAGCTGGAGTCCCTTGCGCGGTGCGGCCAGCGCGACAGCAGAAGGAACACGTGGGCATTTATGCGCCTCCCGCCTTCATCGTCCGCGACAATCGCAAAATGGTGAATCCGCTGAAGAAGCAGGAGAAGCCCGGAACGGCCGAGAAACGGTTTGGCCGAAAATGCCCATTCGTTGAGTTCCGGCAGTTTTCCGGGGTCGGCGAAGCCTTCGTCATGCAGGCCGTCCATCAAATCCGTCCAGCAACGCTTGTCCCTGAACCATCCTTCGTCGTCATGAATCGTGGCCGCCGAAAAGATCTGAAGTTCCAGCGGCGGCCTGACGCCTGCCGCGGCAACGTCAAACTGAACCCCGAGTTGCATTCCGGCTAGCGCGCCCCGCGCCTTGAGGCGTGCCAGCGCCTCGCGGGCTGCCGATGCACGCCGGTGCCAACCAGCGCGGTCCAGGAAAGACATGACGCCTTCCAGCCCGGAAAATCCCAACACGGTAAGTCGAAACGCACCTTCCCTGGCGGGCGAGACGCCTATGGCGCCAATGCGCGTGTCGGGCTCCATTGCGAGGAACACACGTTCCTGACCGAGACGCAGATCCTCGCTTGGTCGCCGGCCGGCGGCTGTGGCCATGGCGTCAAGCGCCAGCCTGAAGTCCTCCAGGCGCCCGCTGGCGTGGCCGCCCGCCAGCGTCGCTCGAACGGGATAAAGCAAGGCGCTGGACTCCACTTGCCCGGGTTGGCCGGCATCGACGCTGTAGTGCAGCAAAACCCTGTCGCCTGCCACGCGACGCACGGGAGATCCCTTCCGACCCGTCTCCTCAAGAAGAGAAGCGCCGACGACGGCCGCCGGGCCAGCATCGGCGGAGAGCTTCGCTGCCTTGACACGCGCTGCCGATTGGGTGCCGCCCAGCAGCGACACATCCATACAGGCTGAAGGTGGTGAATTGTCGATCGGGAGCCCCAGCCACAAAGGAAAGCCGGCCAGCGTCGGTGGCAGGTCGTGCGCGTGCGCCATCAGCTCTTCCAGCTGACGGCCGCAGAACAGCGTCGGGGAAAAGGTATGTCTCATCCGGCCAAGAAGCTCTCCCAGAGTGCCCGCTTCCCTGGCGAGGCAGTCTTCGTTTGCGGCCCATTCGTCTTCGAAGTTCATTCCATCCAACCTGTCCAGGCGTTCCGGAGCGCCGGAACGCGCCGCTCATGTCGCCGTGCCTTCAATCCGGCGCATCACCACCAACAAGGCGCTGCGGACGACCGCCGTTCGGCTGCCCTTGCGTTGCATTTCAGGGATCGAAGCGTTGCCGCCAGTTACTTCGAACGGGCACCGCCCCTGGGCCGAGCGCACGTCATCAGGAAGAAAACATAGGCCTTTGCCTCTTCGACCCGGTCCTCGGTGATCCCCAGCTTGACGTGATGTATACCGCGCACGAGCGCGATCGGACCAGACCTTGCGATCAGGGTCGTCGCGCCCGCAGACCGATTGGAGAGATCCTCCAGTTTGTCGGAGAAGGCGTACCCCTGCTCGTCGATGCCGTCGATAAGCGCCTTCCAGAATCGAACGTGCCTCAGCCACTCCTGCTCCCGAGCGAAGAAACTCAGTCCCAGCCTCGGGCCGACGCCGTCCCTCGTGACGTCGAAATGAACGCCCAGATAGGCAAAGGCATTGCGCTCCTCGAAGAACGACAGGACGTCGTGGACGGCCTTGGGCTTTCCCGGCCAGCCGGCGCGCTGAAGGAACGCCTCAACGCACCGCGCGGTCCTGAAGCTTGTCACCGCGATCCTCATTGTCCTGTCGCGCGACGGAAAGGTGCCGAATGCCCTGATCAGCGTGTCCGGCTGCAACGTCCGGTACAGCCGCTCCAGTTCCCGGCGTTCCGCAGGATCCGACGTCCAGCCGCCCGCACGCGTGACCGCGTCGTGAACTGCGGTCAGTTCCGGGAAAGCGTCGCCGCCGCCTGCCAGCACATCGCCAACTGGATAGAGGAATATCCCTGGATCGGGCCGTTCACCGCCAGGCGTCGGGTCGATATCGTATTCGAGCAGCATTTTCCGGCCCACGACATGGCGAAGCGGTGAATCTGCGCGGTCGGTCGCCTCAAGCAGTTCGGCGAGCGCCGCCGTCGATTTGCCGGCACCGCCCAACCGCTTCGCCTCGTGATAGCCGGCCGCCGTCCTGCTGCCGCCAACAAGCGTGACACCAAAATCCGCGACCGGCCTCGCATCCTGCAACGGAATCTCGAACCCGAAAGGAAACGCGCCCATCGTGGCCGGCGCTTCGGCAGCCCGTTCCAGCAGCTGATTCCATCCTGCGCCATTGACGAGGCGGGTGGAAATCCAGGGCCTGAGAAGCGCCAAGAGCTGTCCCATAGAGGCCGCGACAAGCTCGAGTCGTTCCTCGGTATAGGCCCAGTCTTCTGGTGCGGTCATGAACTGGCATTACCTGCACAGTTCAAGCGGCGCAAGAATCCTTCCCGTCATTTTTCCCGCGGAGGTCGCTTGCCGTGTCCGGCGTATGCGTCACCATATGTCAACCGACGAGCGGACGGGATCAGGCATTGCGTTTCAGACATCAGAAATTTGGGGGGCCACGGACCGGGTCCGAGTCAATGCGCAACGCAGATTACGTCCGGTTCTCTCGAATTCACCAATCGCAGACTTGATCTGGCGGCCCTCCGTCACGGCGTCAGAATCGACTGCCCCTCAACAGCGAATACATGCACGAGGGGGAGGTCGGCAGTTTGAGGCAACGGCATCGGTCTCACAACCTGCGCCAGCCAGGCGGCATTTCACCGGTGGCAAGTCACGTCACCTGACCTCCGGATGCGCTGGCTATCCACGCAAATCCCGTCCACACCGAGCCCTGGATCGGGAGGGATTGATATTGATCGGGCGACCGGATAAGGGAAGATTTCATACCGCCTTGAAAAAAGAGGTGCAGCCATGGATTGGCAATCGTTCGCAGAAACACCCCTGCAGTCGGCAGAGGACATGCGCCGTCAGATCACTGACAGGGCCGTCAGCGACGACGAGTTCCGGAGCCTCCTGCTGTCGAGCCCCAAGAGTGCAATTGCACAGGAACTGGGCGTGGACCTGCCAGAAGACATCAACGTCCTGGTCCACGAAAGCGATGCGCAGACCCTCCACCTGTCCCTTCCGGTCAGCGAGATCGGCGAAGAGCAGCTCGAGGCGATCGCGGCGGGCCGCTGCTGCTGCTAAGAGGCGGTTTTCCCGGCTCCCCGGCGGATTTGCAGCGGGGAGCTGATCTTTCAATGGCCATTCCTGACGCTTCGGAGGCCAGCCGGGCGTGCGATTCGATCTCGCTCGCGCGGATATCCGTCACTTCTGCTATGGAAACGGCTATGCGCCGGACAGCCTTGGCGACACCGCTAGGTCGGACGCATCATGAAGCACGAGGGATCAGGTGATGCCGCAAACGCAAGACGTTGAATCCCGAGACTTCCAGACGCGGCTTTGCGAATGGGTCGTCGCGGCCCGCTACATTGTCATCGCGGCAACATTGTTGCTGGCGGGCATGGCTGCCAGTGGCTCCATTTTCCTAAAACCTTCAACGGATTACCGTGCATTCTTCAACGACGACAGTCCGGAGCTCCTGACGCTGCAATCACTGGAGAACACGTACGAGAAAAGCGACAATGTCCTGTTGATGATCGTGCCGGAAGACCGCGACGCAACGTCGGAACAGGCACTTCAGGCAGCGGTTTGGTTGACCGAACGCGCGTGGCAAACCCCTTACGCTTCGCGCGTTGATTCCATCGCCAACTTCCAGCACACGACGGCGGACGATGACGGGCTGGTGGTGCGCGATCTCGTGGACCCGGCAAGGACAGGCGACCCGCAGGAGCGCAGCAACGTCCGAGAAACAGCGCTCGCGGACCCACGGCTTGCAGGCAATCTTCTTGCGCGTGACGGCGCCGTCAGCGCCGTCAACGTGACCGTCAAGCTTCCCGATGGGGACGATGCCGCAAGCATTGCCGAGGTTACCGAATTCGCGCGCGCAATTGTGGCAGAAGCGAAGGAAAGGTTTCCTGGAATCGATTTCCGGCCCGTCGGCACGGTGATTGTCAATCAAACCTTTTCGGAAGCCACGTTGGCTACAGTGGGGACGGTCCTGCCGGCCTCCATAGCGATAATGGTGGTGATTCTCGGTATCCTGACCCGCGGCATTGCCGGAATCGCGGCGACGGGTGGCGTTGTCCTTCTGTCCATTGTGGCTGCGATGGGCTTGGCGGGCTGGGTCGGCATTCCGTTGTCCACGTCCACGTCGGCGACACCGATCATCGTGCTGACCCTGGCCGTGGCCAACTGCCTGCATGTCTTGGTTGCCGTACAGGAACGCCTGGGAGCCGACTGTCCCAGGCACAAGGCGGCTGTCCAGTCAATCAGGGAGAACCTGAAGCCGATATTCCTCGCGAACCTGACCACGGCATTCGGTTTTCTCATGATGAACTTTTCCGAGGTTCCGCCTTACCGGCACCTCGGCACGCTCGTCGCAATCGGGGCCGGCGTTTCGTTCGTCCTCTCGGTCACATTCCTGCCAGCGTTGCTCTCGCTGCTCCCCATGCGGCCGCGCCGGTGCCCGCGATCACGGTTCGGGATGAACGCCATTGCAGAATTTACGTTGCGCCACAGAACGCTGCTTCTGTGGATCTCGGCGGGAATCGTCGTCGGTCTTTCGGCAGCCGTTCCACGTAACGAACTGAATGACGTATTGACCAATTTCTTCGATGAGAGCTTCCAGTTGCGCAAGGATACCGAGTTCCTTGACCAGAATCTCAGCGGGAACACCGTCGTGGAATACTCGATAGAGGCTGGTGGTCCGGGCGATATCGCCAACCCGGAATTTCTCGAAGATGTATCCGCCTTTGCGGAATGGTTTAGGGCACAACCGGAAACGCGGCACGTGCTTGTCATCAGCGATACCTTTCGACAACTGAACGAGAGCATGCATGGCGATGATCCAGCCCACTACCGGATTCCCGAAAGCCGCGAACTAGCCGCGCAGTTCCTGCTTCTCTACGAATTCTCGCTTCCGTTCGGCCTCGACGTGAACAACCGGGTCGACGTGTCGAGGTCGGCGACACGGATGACCGTCACTGCAAAGACGCTGTCCACAAAGGATCTCCTCGAATTCGATGCTCGTGCAAAGTCCTGGCTGGCGGGAAATGCGCCAAGTTTCGCCAGCGTCGAGAGTTCGGGGGCTGCATTGATGTTCGCGCATCTTGGACAGCGCAACATCCGCGCGATGCTGTTGGGCACGGCGATTGCGTTCTTGGGAGTTTCCGCTCTTCTGATTTTCGCATTCCGTTCGCTTCGCCTCGGCCTCGTGAGCCTCGTGCCGAACTTCGTTCCTGGACTGATGGGATTCGGCATCTGGGGACTGATCGTCGGCGAGGTCGGTCTCGCGCTTTCGGTCGTCATGGCCATGACGATCGGCATCGTGGTTGACGATACCGTGCACTTCCTCAGCAAGTATCTCCACGCGAGACGCGAACTCGGAAAATCCCCGGAGGACGCAGTGCGCTATGCCTTTCAGACCGTCGGGCGTGCCCTGTACGCGACGACAGTCATACTTGTGGCAGGATTCCTGGTACTCGGCATGTCCAGTTTCGCTCCTACAGGGCAGATGGGGCAATTGACGGCTTTGGTTATCGCGCTCGCCCTGGTTTGCGACTTTTTGCTTCTTCCTTCCTTGCTGCTGGCGGTGGACCGTCGCTGACCGCCGCTTCACGGATGCACCGGACCGTCGGGCGCGCGCGGGCGCGTACGGACATGGCGCTTGTGCGGACCGTCGTCCGGATACGCGCGGGCAGCGGGTCGACGCGGTCTGGCGGGAATGCTGCAGGCGTTCGGGATCAAGGGTGCACGGACGACGCGGACCGGGCGCTTCGCCGGAGACCGGCACCGGACGCGTGAAGCGTGGCGCAGCCGGATGTCTGCCAGGCGTCGAGGCGCCGGTACAGGATTCTGGATGCACGCTGCGGAAAGTTCGCTTTGCCATGGCCCTCCACGTCACCGTGCAGAAATTCTTTGCGATCGCACGACATTTGCGCCAGACTGAAAAAAATGCCGCGAAGATGGCAGCATAGAGGCAGCAAAGAGGCAGTGATGCGTAGCAGCATGCGAACCGGCGCCGGAGATTTCGCGTATTTCACGGTCATGTTCCTGCTTGCGGCCTATTTCATGTTTGCCAGCGTGCAGGGCGATTTCGGCCTGTTTCGCCGAATACAGATCGAGGCCGAGCTCGTCGCGCTCGAGAGCGAGCGTGACCGGCTCGCGACGGAAGTCTTGGCGCTGGAAAACAAGACCGGGCGATTGTCGGGCACCCATCTTGACCTGGATCTTCTCGACAGCCAGGCCCGTGACGTTCTCGGTCTGATCCGCCCAGACGAGATCGTGCTGAACTGACGCGGTCCGCGCAATCCTTGCAGCGGTTGCATGGCGGCTCTGCATGCATCAGCGACTTTTGCCCGTGCAATTCGGAAATTGCCGGTGTATGAGATTGTTTAACGTTGAACAATCTGCTCCCGAACAGGAAGGATCGCACCCATGGCTGCTCGACGGGCATCGAGGAACCTGGTCGCCCCGAAGAAGGAACTCCTCAAGTACTACAGGGACATGCTCCTGATCAGGCGGTTCGAGGAAAAGGCGGGGCAACTCTATGGCATGGGCCTGATCGGAGGATTCTGCCATCTCTACATTGGACAGGAAGCTGTCGTTGTCGGCCTCGAATCCGTTGCCATGGAAGGCGACAAGCGGATAACCACCTACCGCGATCACGGCCACATGCTCGCATGCGGCATGGACGCGAACGGTGTCATGGCAGAGTTGACCGGGCGGATCGGAGGATATTCCAAGGGCAAGGGCGGCTCCATGCACATGTTCTCGAAAGAGCGGGACTTCTACGGCGGGCACGGCATCGTCGGAGCCAACGTGCCCCTGGGTGCGGGTCTTGCGTTCTCAGACATGTACAAGGGCAACAAGAACGTCACCTTCACGTATTTTGGCGACGGCGCGGCCAACCAGGGGCAGGTTTACGAGACCTACAACATGGCCGAACTTTGGAAGCTGCCCGTGATCTTCGTGATCGAAAACAACCAGTACGCCATGGGCACAAGCGTAAGGCGTGCCACCAAGTCATCCTCCTTCTGGGAGCGGGGCACCGCCTTCTCGATCCCGGGCGAACAGGTGGACGGGATGGATGTGCTGGCAGTTCGCGCCGCCGGCCAGAAAGCCGTCAAGCACTGCCGGGCCGGGAAAGGCCCCTACATCCTCGAGATCATGACATACCGCTATCGCGGCCATTCGATGTCCGACCCGGCAAAGTACAGGACCCGTGACGAGGTGCAGAAGATCCGCGAAGAGCGCGACGCGATCGAGCAGGTCCGCGGGCGCCTTCTTGACGCAGGCGCCACCGAAGCCGAGTTGAAGGCGATCGACAAGGAAATTAAGGACATCGTCAACGCCTCGGCCGAGTTCGCCAAGGAAAGCCCGGAGCCCGACCCCTCGGAGCTCTGGACGGACATCACAGTAGACGCCTGAGGGAGGGGCACGACGTGGCAACCGAAATTCTCATGCCGGCCCTCTCACCCACCATGGAGGAGGGCACGCTGGCAAAGTGGCTGGTGAAGGAGGGCGACAGCGTTTCGGCCGGTGACATCATGGCCGAGATCGAGACTGACAAGGCGACGATGGAGTTCGAAGCCGTCGACGATGGCATCGTGGGCAGGATTCTCGTCGCCGAAGGCACCGAGGCCGTCAAGGTCAACACGCCTATCGCGGTCATTGTCGAAGAGGGCGAAAGCGCGAATGACATCGCCGCACCCGCCGCCCCGGTTTCGGCCCCCGAATCCGATGAGACCACGCCTGCGCCGGAAGTCGCGGCAAACGCGCGCCCCGCCCAGCCAGCGGTCGACCGCTCGCCTGACTATCCTGAAGGCACCGAACTGGTTTCGACGACGGTGCGAGACGCACTCCGCGATGCCATTGCCGAGGAGATGCGGGCCGACGACACCGTCTTCATCATGGGTGAGGAAGTTGCGGAATACCAGGGAGCATACAAGATCACCCAAGGCATTCTCGAGGAGTTCGGCGCAAGACGCGTGATCGATACGCCGATCACCGAGCATGGCTTCGCGGGTCTGGGCGTGGGAGCGAGCTGGGGCGGTCTCAAGCCCATCGTGGAGTTCATGACCTGGAACTTCGCCATGCAGGCAATCGACCACATCATCAACTCCGCCGCCAAGACGCTCTACATGTCCGGTGGCCAGATGGGATCGCCGATCGTCTTTCGGGGCCCGAACGGGGCGGCAGCCCGCGTGGCCGCCCAGCATTCCCAGGACTATGCCGCCTGGTATGCATCCGTACCGGGGCTCAAGGTCGTGCAGCCCTTCTCTGCAGCTGACGCGAAGGGGCTCCTCAAGACAGCCATTCGCGATCCCAACCCGGTTGTGTTTCTCGAGAACGAGATCCTCTATGGACGCGCTTTCGATGTGCCGAAACTCGATGACTTCACGATCCCCTTCGGCAAGGCCCGCGTCTGGCGCGAAGGCTCGGATGTCACGCTTGTGTCTTGGGGAATTGGCATGAGCCATGCTCTCGAGGCTGCGGATGAACTGGCGAGGAACGGGATCTCGGCCGAAGTCATCGACCTCAGGACCCTGCGTCCGCTCGACATGGCAACGGTGATCGAAAGCGTGAAGAAGACCAATCGTTGCGTGACGGTCGAGGAAGCATGGCCGGTTGCCTCGATGTCCGATCACATCGGCTCGGAGATCATGCGCGAAGCGTTCGACTATCTCGACGCGCCGGTGCTCAAATGCGCTGGCAAGGACGTGCCCATGCCATATGCGGCCAATCTCGAAAGACTCGCCCTGACCTCGGTCAAGGAAGTGATCGATGCCGTCAGAGCCGTCACCTACAGGTAGGGAGAGAGAAGGATGCCCACCGAAATCCTGATGCCGGCTCTCTCGCCAACCATGGAGGAAGGCACGCTGGCGAAGTGGCTGGTCAAGGAAGGCGACGACGTATCTGCCGGCGACTTGCTCGCGGAGATCGAAACCGACAAGGCAACGATGGAATTCGAGGCCGTCGACGAAGGAACGGTGGGGCGGATCCTCGTCCCTGAAGGCACCGAAGGCGTGAAGGTCAATTCGCCGATTGCCGTCCTTCTCGTCGAGGGCGAAAGCGAGGCCGACATCGGTTCCGCAACCGCAGCCGCCGAATCCGCCCCGCCTGAACCGGCCTCCGAGGCTGCGCCCCCTGCCCCCGCAAGCGCGGACCCGGCACCGGTCGCAAGCGCATCGCCCGCGAATCCCGCCACAAGTTCCAAAGGCGATCGCGTCTTTGCATCGCCGCTCGCCAGGCGAATTGCCGCCGACAGGGGCATAGATCTGAGCCAGGTGAAGGGTTCAGGACCCAAGGGTCGAATCGTCAGGGCCGATGTCGAAAGCGCGCAAGCCCTGCCTGCGGCCCCATCAGCCGCACCTGTGCCCGGCACTCCTGGCGCCGAAGCTATCAAGGCGATGTTCGAGGACCGGGAATTCGAGGAAGTCGCGCTCGACGGCATGCGCAAGATCATTGCGGCGCGCCTTGGCGAAGCCAAGCAGACGATCCCGCATTTCTACCTTCGCCGGGACATCTTGCTTGATGATCTCCTCGCCCTGCGTTCGCAGGCCAACAAGCAACTTGAAGCACGTGGCGTCAAGCTCAGCGTCAACGATTTCATCATCAAGGCCTGCGCCCTTGCCCTCCAAACGGTACCTGAAGCCAACGCAGTCTGGGCCGGAGACCGGATCATCAAGCTCAAGCCTTCCGACGTCGCCGTCGCCGTAGCCGTTGAAGGCGGCCTGTTCACACCGGTTCTCAGGGACGCGCACGTGAAGTCGCTCTCGACCCTGTCCACCGAAATGAAGGAACTGGCGGCACTCGCACGCGACCGCAAGCTGGCACCGCACCAGTACCAGGGAGGCAGTTTCGCGATCTCCAATCTGGGCATGTTCGGCATCAAGAACTTCGACGCCGTCATCAATCCGCCCCACGGATCGATCCTGGCGGTCGGGGCCGGCGAGAAGATGCCGGTCGTCAACGATGACGGCGACCTTGCCGTCGCCACCGTCATGTCGCTCACGCTCTCGGTCGATCACAGGGTCATCGATGGCGCTCTCGGCGCCGAGTTCCTGT
This sequence comes from Boseongicola sp. SB0665_bin_10, assembly GCA_009838075.1. Classification (GTDB taxonomy): domain Bacteria; phylum Pseudomonadota; class Alphaproteobacteria; order Rhodobacterales; family Rhodobacteraceae; genus JAJEFO01. The sequence continues at coordinate 31,290 of VXSG01000057.1, forward strand.
CAGCGGTGAAGACGAATCTCGAGAACCCGATCGGCATGCTGGCGTAGCACCGAAACTGGCGGCTTCCCCTCAGTCCCGGACAGCGGAAGTTCAGTCAGCGACGAATCCGTTCAGGATCTGGTCCATGGTCAGGGATGGTTGGTCACACCCGGCCTCGCCGACGATCCTGGCCGGCACGCCGGCCACCGTCTTGCAAGGAGGAACCTCCTGCAGGACCACGGAACCGGCCGCGATTCGGCTGCAGTCGCCAACCCGGATGTTGCCCAGCACCTTGGCACCAGCCCCGATCAGGACACCGTCTCCAATCTTCGGATGCCGATCATCGTCCTCCTTGCCGGTGCCGCCCAGGGTGACCGAATGAAGCATGGAGACATTGTCGCCAACGGCTGCCGTTTCACCGATCACGATGGAATGGGCATGGTCGATCATCAGCCCCTTTCCGATCCTGGCACTCGGGTGAATGTCTATGCCAAAGATCTCGCTCACGCGGGCCTGGATGAAATATGCCAGGTCCTTGCGCGATTGTGTCCACAGCCAGTGCCCGATTCGATATGCCTGAACCGCCTGGAAGCCCTTGAAGAAAAGAAGGGGCTGCATCAGCCGATGGCAGGCAGGGTCGCGCTCGTAGATCGCGACGAGATCGGCGCGAGCCGCCTCGCCCAAGGAAGGATCCTCGGAATAGGCCTCCTCCGAAATCTCGCGCATGAGCTGTCCGGTCATTTCCGATGAGGAGAGCTTGAACGCGAAGCGATAAGCCAGCGCGCTTTCGAGCGAACCGTGATGCAGAATGGTCGCATGGACCATGCCGCCGATCAGTGGTTCAGCGGCAATCGCTGCATGCGCATCCTCCTTGATGCGGTCCCAAACCGGATCAAGTGATGAAATCTGTGGCTTGTCCTTTGCCATGACGGACTCCTCGACTGGCCCGGCGACCCTGGATGAGATAGCGTGCCGCACCAAGGAACAATTGATCGTCGATGGGAAGATACCATTGAACAGATTGGAAATAAAGGGAAATCATGTATGTGAGTGAGCAACGGCTCATCGGGGGCGCAACCTGGTTGACTCGAACAATGGTGCAGGACGCTCATGGCGCAATCCGGAAGGGCGGGTCTCCCGCCGATCTTCGGCACGGCTTTGCGTGGCCATGCCGCGGTCGCCAAGTGCCAGGGCCATACAGAACGAGGCGTCCGGGATTGTCGCATCTGCGCGGCGAGTGGCATTTGCGTTGGCAACCTCGTCTGGTCCGTGAATCCAGTTCGGAAAAGACCGATGGCTACTCACGCGCGTGATTCCCAAACAAGGGCATACCGCGACGCCCTCCTGGCGGAGCGCGCGCAGCTTGCCAGCGAGGACGCTGCATCAGCCGAGGACCGTGGCACGGTGATGCTGGACCAGCAATCGGTTGGCCGGCTCAGTCGCATGGACGCCTTGCAGCGTCAGGCCATGGCACAGGCGACCATGCGCCGACGTGCGGCGCGCGGTGCAAGAATCGATGCGGCCCTTCGGCGAATCGACGAGGGCGAATTCGGATTCTGCCAGGTATGCGGCGACGGCATCGCTCGGGAGCGCCTTGATCTCGACCCGACCGTCCCGACCTGCGTCTCCTGTGCGACCGGTGCATGAAGCCGCACGGGACAGCGCCCGTCGCAACCGTCGTTCATTCAGATTCACAAACAGGTGAATCGCCAGGAACGAAGCCGGATTTCGGAACGTTCGCCGCATCCATTTGGGAGCGTGGCACCAGAAGATTGCTATTGACCGGCCTGATCGGCCTGGAATCTCCGCCAGCGGGCAACGTTCGCGTTATGCTCGCGAAGCGTCTCGGCAAATGCATGCCCGCCCGTGCCATCCGCGACAAAGAACAGGTAGTCCGACTCTGCGGGCGACAGCGCGGCTTCGATGGCCGCCTTGCCGGGGTTCGCGATCGGTGTCGGCGGCAAACCTTCGAACAAGTAGGTGTTCCAGGGTGTGTCACGGCGCAGCTCGCTTTGCCTGAGCCCCCGTCCGAGACCGCCACGGCCTTCAGTGATCCCGTAGATGACCGTTGGGTCGGTCTGGAGCCTGATTCCCTTCCGAAGCCGATTCGCGAACACGCTCGCGACCAGCGGGCGCTCCTCGGCACGACCGGTCTCCTTCTCGATGATCGAGGCAAGAATCAGGGCCTCCTCGGGCGTCTTGACAGGCGCGTCCTCGGACCTGGCAAGCCATGCCGCATCAAGTCGTTCCTGCTGCCTCGCGCGCATCACGTCGAGGATGGTCCGACGGCTGGCTCCAGAAACAATTTCGTACCCGTCCGGTGCCAGGGATCCCTCTTCGGGCAGGTCGCCGACTTCGCCTTCAAGCAAGTCGCTGACCTTCAAGGCTTCAACGACCTGCCAACTGGTCACGCCCTCCGCCACAACGATGCGAATCCTGGTCGCCACGTCGTTCAGGGCTGTCGTGTAGGAAGCCGGGACATCGGAAACTGACGCGGGATCGAATTCCGCGGTGACCGCAAATTCGCCGGTCGACGCGTTCAACTCGCGCACGCGAACTTCCTGCCCGCTGACCGAAATCCGGTAGACGACTTCAACACCACAGGTTGACTGTCCGTTGCCGGTGACTTCCGTCACGATGTCCTGCATGGACGCACCTTCCGGGATCAGGAACGACCCGGCCTTCACGTGTGCCGCACGTCCCGCATACTCGGCACCCAGCCTGAAGATCATCGCATTGGAAATCGCGCCCGTTGCCTGCAGTTCCTCAGCCACGTGGGCGATCGATCCACCACGAGGGACCTTCAGGCAAATCGCCCTGGTCGAGGGACCTTGACCGACGAACTTGCCCTGTCCCCAGGCGATGAGCGCCGCAACCAGCACGAGGGCGACAAGCAGAAAGGTCAGGAAATTGGAGGCTATGCTCCGCAACATCAGCGATCGATCCGCCCCATTGCCAGCGAGGCGTTGGTACCGCCGAATCCGAAGCTGTTCGACAACGCAACGCCGATCTCCCGCTCGCGCTTCGCATTGGGTGCCAAGTCGAGCATCGGCTCGACATCCGGATTGTCCAGATTGATGTTCGGCGGCGCAACCTGATCGCGCAGCGCCAGGATGCAGAACACTGCTTCAACGGCACCTGCGGCGCCCAGCAAGTGACCGATCGAGGACTTTGTCGACGTCATCGTTGCCCTGCCAGCTGCATCGCCCATCACCCGCTCGACGGCTGCAAGCTCGATCGTGTCCGCCATGGTCGAGGTGCCGTGCGCGTTGATGTAGTCAACGTCACCGGCCTGCAGGTTCGCGGAAGCCAGTGCGTTCCTCATGGCCCGCTCCCCGCCATCTCCGTCCTCGGAAGGAGCCGTGATGTGGAACGCGTCGCCCGAGAGGCCATAGCCCAGGAATTCGGCATACATCTTCGCGCCACGCGCCTTGGCATGCTCAAGCTCTTCAAGCACCAGCACGCCCGCGCCTTCACCCATGACAAACCCGTCTCGGTCAGCGTCGTAGGGACGACTGGCCTTCTCCGGCTCGTGTCCTCTCTTCGTGGAGAGGGCCTTGCATGCATTGAAACCGGCAATTCCGATTTCACAGATCGGACTTTCTGTTCCGCCCGCCACCATCACGTCTGCGTCACCATGCATGATCAGTCGTGCCGAGTCGCCAATTGCGTGAGCGCCGGTTGAACAAGCCGTAACGACGGCATGATTCGGACCCTTGAACCCGAACCTGATCGAGACTTGCCCCGAAACCAGGTTTATCAACGCACCCGGGATGAAGAACGGCGACACCCTTCGCGGACCCCGTTCCTTGAGAATGATGGCGGTTTCGGCGATCGACTGGAGACCGCCAATCCCTGAGCCGATCATCACGCCGGTCCGCTCAAGGTCCCTTGCCTCCGTAGGTTCCCATCCAGAATCCTTAACCGCCTGTGCGGCCGCGGCTATCCCGTAGACGATGAATTCATCAACCTTTCGCTGTTCCCGAGGTTCCTGCCAGTCGTCCGGATTGAACGTGCCGTCCTTGCCGTCACCCCTTGGAATTTCGCAGGCATACGTGGTCGCGAGGTGTTGCGCATCAAATCTTGAAATGGGGCCCGCGCCAGACTGGCCGGCCAGGAGGCGGGACCATGTCTCCTCGATTCCGCACGCCAACGGCGAGACTATCCCCATGCCCGTAACGACTACCCGACGCATGCCCGATCCCCGATTCACTGCTCTCGGGTTGAGACATACATGCGCCCCAATTGCTCCGCAATCGACCAAGGGTTCCGCATGCACCCGGAACAGCTTGAATCTACGGCAAGGACCGGGCCGCAACACATTTCGCTCGCAACATGTACTTCGCGAATCCGACAAGTTGGAGCCGAGCCTCCAACGACATGAGCGAGGCCTAGCGCGCAAAAGGAATGAACGAGCTTTGCCGCCCGGCTCTGTGAAACCGCCTGAGGCCTCCACATCGACTGCTGCAGGTGACTGGACCTGTCCTTGGTCATGCACGCTTGTCGTGCCCGACCGGTCGAGCACGCTGGCCTCCGCCGCGGGCCGCAACAGGAACGGTCATCAAATCAAGAAAACGGCCCCCGAATCATCAGGAGCCGAACTTCCTCGCAGTCACTACAGGTGGTTAGGTGGCATCCTTGATGAACTTAACGGCATCACCAAATGTCTGGATGGCTTCGGCCGCATCGTCCGGAATCTCGATGCCGAACTCTTCCTCGAAAGCCATCACAAGCTCCACGGTGTCAAGGCTGTCGGCGCCGAGATCGTCGATAAACGAGGCACTGTCAGAAACCTTGCTCTCCTCGACGCCCAAATGCTCGACCACTATCTTGCGCGTGCGATCTGCGATGTCGCTCATGTCCATTCCTCACCTGTTCCTCGGGATCGATAAGCCCGGTACTTTCCTGCCGCCCCCGAGGGACGAAAAACAGCCGGGCCAATCAGGCTCCCGGCCGGGATTAGCGCCGCCTATACCATATTCGTCAGAAACGCAATCAATATGATGTGCGCATGATGTCGATGTGTCCGGCCTGACCAAGGGGCCAGAAGCCATCTTCCGCGCACTGCGCCACCTCACGCTTCGAACGGATTCAGGACGTCCGCGTCCAAGCCCGCCACGTCCGCGAGGTTGCGCGCCACGAGGGTCAGGCTGTTGACCTTGGCCATCGCGGCTGAGAGCGCATCGATCACCGGTACCGATCGATGTGCGCTCATCCTGCCCCATAGGACTCGCTCTGGGGACTGCGGCATTCAGGCGACAGGGGAATGCGCGCCCCTCGCAATGA